>JAEWSG010000226.1 GCA_023398495.1 Bacillota bacterium | reverse complement strand
AGAATGTAAAACTCGCTACGGGTCGAATCAAACTCGCTTCGCTCAAACAGTGATTCGACTATTCCTTCGCTTCGTTTACATTCTCTATAGCCTCTACGCAATGTCCTTTCCATAATATGGTGCACTATTAAAATACGCCCCCCAAATATTTACAGTATTGAATTTTGTATAATAACGTATTACAATATAAGTTGGATTTGTTTATAATATGTTTCTTGGAGGTGCTATATTTTGCGCTATTTGATAGTAGCATTTATAGTAATAACTTTAGTTATGAATCTGCTTTCAGGGACAGCTTTAGCGAATTACTTACCGTGATTTAAAGGCATCAGATGAGGTCTGCACATGAAGATTAAGTTTTTATTGTTAGTCATTGCTGTTATTTTTCTTACAGCATGTGCTTATAGTGAATCTCCTGTTGGAGAATACACACCTGTTCCGCTAGAACAAATGCATCCAACCGATACTCCTATTACTGAAACAGACCTTCCTGTTGAAGAACTTCCCTCTTGTGCTGCAAATTTTACAAAAGCCACCGTAACTAAGACTGTTGACGGAGATACTATCCATGTTGAAATTGAAGGTAAGTCTTACAAGGTTCGGATGACAGGCATAAATTGCCCGGAATATACAAAGGAAATCGAACCTTTTGGCAAAGAATCTTCTGAGTTTACCGAAACTCAGCTCCTTGGTAAAACGGTGTATCTTGAGGTCGATGTCAGTAATACTGACAAATACGGCAGATTGCTAAGATATATATGGCTTCAGGTTCCAACTGAAATAACAGAGCAGGAAATCAGTACCAAAATGTTCAACGCCAAGCTTATATTGAATGGATATGCACGTACAGGGTATTACCCTCCGGATATCAAATACAATGATTATTTTAAATCGCTTCAGAAAAAAGCAAAGAATAATAAAAAGGGTATGTGGAGTTTGGATAAAGAAGTTTATAAAATAATATATTCATAGCGTAGCGGAAAGGAATAATTATGAAAAGGTTTTCATTACTAATAATTTTTTGTACCATTTTTCTTTTATTGGCTGCATGTTCTGCTTTTAATGAAAGCAGCAGTGAAAAAAATACGAAGGATACAGTCAGCATTGTTGATAAAGATGAACAAACAAAAGTTATATCTCTATATCCTGCGTACAAGATGGAAAAGGATGTGAAAAAGTGGGGATTTGTTGATATCTCCGGCAAATTTAAAATAGAGCCAAAATATGATCTAGTATATGAATTCACCAAAAACGGTATAGCAATTGTAGCAAACACTGGCAACGAATTGAACGAATTCAGTCTTATTGACAAAGAAGGCAAAACAGTTGCAGGACCATTTTATCATAATTACTATGTACCCCAGTTTGATGATGGGTATCTGATTATAACTACAAGTGACAAGAAATCAGTTGTGTATAATGAGAGCGGTGAAAAAGTATTCGAAAGCCCAAATGAAATTGTGCACTATGGAAGTGATATGTTTTGTTTCTCTCAGGGAGCTGAAACCGACAAACAGTATGGATATATGGATATTAAAGGCAATATAGTTATACCTCCAAGTTTTAACTATTGTTCTGATTTTGTAGATAATAGAGCTTGCGTGAGTTTGAAAGACGGAAAGTATGCTATTATAAACAAGAAGGGTGAAGTTCTTACCCATCTCAATAAGTACATAACACTAGTGGAAACTTCTGAAGGAATGGAACCGTTTTTTAATGAGACTGATGGAAAATGGGGATATAAGAATGAAGCCGGGGAGGTAGTAATTTCTCCTAAGTATGAGAGCCCAGGAAAATTTGAAGACGGTTTTGCAGTTGTGGAGTATTCTACAGGTCAATACGACAATTTTTATGGTGTAATTGATACAAAAGGAAATTTTATTATAAAGCCAGAATTTATTGGTATTAATTATCTTGGGAACGGTCTTTTCTCAGTTTGCAAAGGTGAGTCCTATAATCTATACCATAACAGCTTTTTTCCAAAAGCAATTTTTGACAAACAAGGTACGCAGCTAACACCTTTTAAGTACTTCGATGTAGAAAAATACAACAAAAAATATGCGTCCTGCAGTGATGGAAAGTCAACATTTTTTATAGATGTGTACGGCAATATTGTTGAAAACATGCCCAGGGCAGAAGGTGTCGGTAAATTTGAAATTAAAAAGGATATAATAAGGTTGGATATTGATAATACTGTGTCTTCTTATTACTCTCCTGACGGAAAAATAGTTTGGAAAAGTGATGATACCATAGAACTTGGTGATGGAATAAAAATTGAAACATTAAGGTTTCGTCGCGATTACTATACAAACATAATTTATCCCCAGATAAAAAACCTTCCTTTAAAGAATGTTGAAGATACTATTAATAAAAGACTGAAGGAAGAATTTGCTGGTGAATATGAAAACACTAAAGAGGAAAAACCGGAAGAATCGGAAGATAATTACTTTGCAAGCACGTCCATATACTTCTCTGTAGATAAAAATAAGAATTTGCTTGTGGTAACCCTTGAAGGTGAATATTATCCGATCGGTGCAGCTCATGGGTCTGCATACAATATAGTATACCACATTGACCTTGAGACAGGTAAGTTTTTTGAGCTTAAAGATCTATTTAAAAAAGAAGTAGCTTTTGAAAAAACCCTCACTTCAATTGTCAGGGAGCAACGAAAGAAAGATATTGGCATTCTTTATGGTTCAAATTCAGGTTTTGATTATGCTTTTGATATCAAAAATGATAGTAATTTTATAGTTTCAAAGGATTGTCTGTCCATATACTATTACCCTGGCGAAATTGATTCTTACGGAGCTGGATTTGTAACTTTCGATATACCTTATGGAAAGCTTATGGATATCATAGACGTTGATAGTGAAATGTGGACGACTTTTGATAAAGAGATCAAACAGCACAAAGTAAAATACTTTGACCTTTCTGATAAGAAAACTATAGATGCCATTGAGAGAACAATGGAAACATATCAGCAATCTCTGGTAGAAGCAATAAACACCAACGATTTTGGCAAGATTGAGCCTGTGCTTGAAAAGGACAGCGAATTGTACAATGACCAAAGAAAACTTATTGCAAACTTGTCTATTCAGGGAATAGAAGAGAAACTCGAAAGCTTTGAAATATATGCAGTAAAATATGCTTATGATGAAGACGTCTACAAACTGTATGTAACTGAAAAAATCGGCATAAGAAAGCCTCAGGAGAGTTTTGAGACAAAACAATTCGAATGGTGCTACACTGCAAAATATGATAAGGATACTGGCAAATGCACACTTGTGAAAATAGAGGAGTGGAATATGGAATAAATCAGTCTTATAATTCATTACTCAACTTTCCCACAGTATTTATGGACTCTTTGCTGCTAAAGCATCATTGCTCACAAGTTAAGGTCAAAAAGTATACTTTTTGACCTTAACTTGTGAGCAATCAGAGTCTCAAAATACTATAAGTGGGAAAGTTGAGTTGTTATCTGTAGGGCATGGCGTAACACTCTTTCTTTCAAATAATTTACCTGACACCGTCACGTCTCCATTCGTAGCAAAGACTCCCGCCGTGCTTCCTGCCACCTTCTATTGAGGATTGCTATTCCAATTGCTCCAATAAGTAGCTGACCTATAAGTATCGCATGTGCAGATGGAATAATGAGACTTATAACAAAGGGAATCCCGTCCCAAAGTCCATGAAGCAGAACTACTGTGAGATATGCCAATGAAACTTTACTGTTGAAATAGAATTTCCCGGCAACACTTTCACGAAGTAAAATACTTGATAAAATAGCTGTCCAGGTTCCATGTCCAACTGGTGATGCCAAACCACGGATAAGTGTAATAAGCACGCTATAGGACATGTTTCCACCACTATGTAAAAATGCGGTAATTGCATATCCTGTACTTTCAAAGGCAGCAAATCCCATACCTGCAGCTGCACCAAGTATAATTCCATCCATTTCCGAGTTGTATTTTCTATTCTTTGCTATAACATAAACTCCAACCAACTTGGTTAATTCTTCAATAATTCCCACACTAAAGGATGTTGAAAAGCTAAGTGTACCTATAAAAATAGGTTCGAGGATTGATGCTGCAGCTGTTCCAAGAATCCCTCCATAGAAAAAGCTTATAGAGGTTGCAGACATGCTTACAGCAAACCTGTCTCTTCTCTCGTAAAAAAATGCTACAAAAGCAACAGGCACTAAAAAATTCCCTGTAAAAACCACGGCTGGAATAAGGTTTGAGTTATCAGTCAAATTAAAGGCTGCAAGAGCAACAATGTATAAAAGGAATCCCTTAATAAGAATCTTAAGCCAGGAGTTACGTGTATGAACAAATGCTGAAATTGTACTGTTCAATTAACTCACCTACATTTTGTATTTTGCTATTAAGTTTTCCTGATTTAAAGAAATATATACTTAACGCAATACAAAGATGCCAAAAGGGATTTTTCGTTGTAATATAACGAAGAAAGATAACTATACAAATTATGCAGTTGTGTACAATTGTGTTTTTGCACTATGTTTATTTATTCAAATTGCAGGAGTTTTATATGTTACGAATCAAGAAATTCACTCATCACTTCATCATCAATATTACTTTCCTTATTTGTCTTTATAACCTCACAGAAAAAAATATAAATATTTAATAGCGGAACTAAAATTTCAAGCAATATTATAATTAAAACAAACACTTTTTCTTTACTAAAAGGAATAAACCACTCAAAATCCCGGATATAGTATATACATAAATAAACTTCAAACACAACTAGAAACAAAAAAATAATGTTATTATACGGTTGACTAATATTCTTGAATTTACCAAAAGGCACAATAAAAATTATGCCAGCTGATAATGTTGCAAAATCCATAATCCTAGTAAGTGTACATTCAAAATCCAACTTTTGAAATCCATAATTCAGTACAATCGATTTAAGTTCAAAAATATACACAATTATAACTCCAAAACCAAATATTATCCCTATAACTCTAAAAAACTTAAAAAGAATTTTTACCACCAAGCCCACCTTCTCCATCATTAAATCTAAAACTCTCGGTGTCAAGCCTGCATTTCTTCACCTAATAATGTTTCCATCACTTTTGTATCTCTGATTACCCACGGGCAAACGCCAATATTTGTCATCTGTTTATTCTTTTCAATAGCTTCGTTTAATGTACACCATATTACTTGATAATCATATTCTTTTTCATATTCATCAAGTTTTCTATCTCCGGCATTTTCTTTGACTTCACAGTAAAAATAATGTGATTCCATTTCGAGAATATCCTCAGGACAACCTTTTCGGAGTTCTAACACTTTACCATAAAAACCGACAGTTTCCCTTATCACCTGAAATCCTGTCTCCTCTTTTACTTCACGTATCATAGCCTCTTCTAGCGATTCGCCCTTTTTCAAGCCTCCACCAGGGAATTTATAATCCCCGTATTTGCTATATATAAACAAATACTGGTTTCCCCTTTTAATAACTGCTCTGGCGGCAGTTCTTTTAAAAAAAGTATCTGCTCTATCATAATTTTTCAAATCAATAACTATTTCCATTATTTATCCTCCAGAAAGTCAATAACTTCTACAGCACCAATTTCTGATTAATAACGGTTAATTTTCTCAAATCTATAATTTAAATGGACGTATAAAGTTCCACAAGTTATTCCAGATTAGGTCAGAGTGAACATTAAGTAACTATCATTTTAAGTTCTTTTCCCTTAAACCCCATACCAATGCAAACTATATTCTTATGACCATGTACTTTCTCTACACCTTCTTTATATTTCTTCTCCTTTATTTGTCCCAATGCTTCATTTGACAAATCTTCCAATGTTTTTGAACCCTTAGTACTATCCCATTTAAACTCAAAAACATATGCTGTTTTTGCTTTGTCTCTAGGTATTATAACTATATCCGGACGCCCTAAACCATATTCTTTATTGCTTTCAACAATAAATCTTTTCCCCATTAAAACAAACAGCCCTAACATAAAACCATGATGAAAACTTTCAAACTTCTCTCTTTGTTCACGTTCTTTTAAATTATCTATCGCTGTATCATGATAACTTACCTGACCCAAATAAAGTTCTTTTATGAGCCTTTCAAAATGCTCAATATCATTGTCAAACAAACTCTTTAATATATAGTCTATATCTCCTAAAATATCTTCATCTTCCTTGAAATAGCTAATTATCATATCCTCATATACTGTCTGCACTTCAAGATTCGGTATTGCTAATTTATATTTATACTTTAGCCTTTCCTGATATCTGCCATATGCTTTTAAATATCCTGCATGCAGGAGAAAGCTCCATGCAACTTCAGGATTGGTATCTATACTTTGATATATAACATTTTCCTCTATTTCCTTTTCTACTATTTCTCCCTCTATTAGTTTTTCAACTACTTTTCTTCCCTCAGATTTGTCAAGTTGCATTACTTGTTTTATTATTCTATTGTCGCTTGAGTTTACCCAGTATGGCTTTAGACCATTAGACGGATTATACATAAACTTTATAATACTCCAGGGATTGTATATAACCTCATTACCACCAAAAATATAGCCATTGTACCACTTTTTAATGTCTTGAAGATATTCCTCCATACCATAGTATTTCGCCATTTCTTCCACTTCGTCTTCTGTAAATCCAAACTTATCTGCTAATTCTTCTGACAAAACAGTACATATCATCGGATTGTTGAAATCGCTGAATATACTCTCCTGAGCAACTTTCATTATCCCTGTAAGCACTCCCTGTTTCAAAGCTTTATTATCTTTAAAACCTTTCACCAAGATACTTTTCATAAATTCTAAAACTTCTTCAAAATAACTCTCTAAATAACCTGCTTGAATTGGAGTATCATATTCGTCAATTATTACATAGCAATCTTTTTTGAAATATCTTTTAAGATATTCAGTTAAATTGCTTATTACATCAGTATAATCCAATACATCCGCTTCTCCACTCAATATCCTTGTATACTTCTCTTTTTCAATATCATCCAGAACGTTTACTTCCAACAAATAACCGTGTCTTCTATACTCCCTAACTATTGTTTCCTTTAAATTATACAACGTAGCTTTCCAACTGCTTTGCTTTGCATCCTTAAAGGTCATATATACCACAGGATAGCATGCAAATTCCTTTTTATACTCCTCACCTGCTTTAAATATATCAAAATCAGAAAAAAGGCAACTTACATCCTCATCTTCAAGATCGTGTTTCCTGCACTTAGGTATCTCAAAAAAATATTTCAACATGCTCATATTCAATGTTTTACCAAACCTTCTCGGTCTTGTTATAAGAACAATTTTATCTTTTCTGTCAATAAGTTCTTTAATCAGCAAGGTCTTATCAACATAGTAAGCATTATTCTCGATCATCTCTTTGAAGTTGTCTATGCCTTGAATAATTCTTTTCCTATTCATAATTAATTGCTCTCCCATGCAGATACCTATTTTAATAATTCTTTGCATTTATTATATACAAGATTTGTTAGTTTAGCAATTTTGCAATACTATAAAGCCAGATTTAACAATAATTTACATCTAAGCAAAAGAGGCCTTCTTCAGCCAGCAACTATTTAATACCTAACAAAACCTGACGCATAGCAGCAAAATCCAAAGAATTTATATTGCCGTTTTTGTCAAAGTCAGCAACCGAATTGCCCTTTAAAATAATTTGTTATCTTTGATCTTCCAAAATAATAGCTATTATTTGAGCCAACACTTGTTCCCTCACAAGTGCCAGTCAGGTTTGTATTTCCACTTCCGTCCACACTTATGAATTTTGAAATTATACCATAATGATAATTCTACGTCATATTACTAAGATCATTGAGGTTTTTTATTTTAGAGCAGTGTTTATTAAAAAGGATAATTCAGCCCAACTACCTATTATAATAAAATTATCAAGTAATTTGTGCTGATCAAATATTTTAATAATCTCCCAAAATACATCTTTTTGTTTGCTCAAATTCCAACCACCTTTTTAGCTACTTTAATATCTTTCCTTATCTCCTGGAGGTCTTTTTTAAATTTATTTCTTTGTTCTACTTTTTTCTTTAAATCTTCTAAATCTTCGGGTTTAATATATTCAGTAATAACTTTTAATCCGCTTCTATAGACTAGGTAAGAATATTCTTTTCCATTTATGATTTTGCTTACAATACTTCCCTTTGGTAACGAATTAATTTTTTGAATATAACTATTTTCCATTCTTATAAGGCGATCTAATTCCTCTTTTAACATATCTTTTAAAATTGCCATATATAGAACACTCCTTTAACCTACAATTAAAGTATATTTACAATTTGTAGGTTAAATATATTATAACCTACATTATTAAATTTATCAATAATTGTAGGTTAAATATCCAAAATGACCTAATAGGAGCATCTGTGTTCTCTACTGGAAATTAATTATGAAACTTGCTTATAGCAAAGCTTTTAAGTTTTAGTTTGGCATAATAATAAATTTCTCTATAGTAATGTGTAGTTCCTGCCAAAAACTCAATATGTCAGTGCATTAAAACCTTATAGCAATTTAGTAGAATGTTTGCAATTAGGCCTTTTGGGCTACTATTATTATTGTGGTGCCAAAACAATCTAGATATATGGGCTTTCTGTTGGACCAACCAAACATTATTTCTTTTTGGATTTTAAAAATTCAATAAACAGTTTTACTTGTTCAACTTCATCTTTGTTTAAATTAGAAAGATCTATTGTGACACTAGTTTCACTGGGGGTTTCTTTAACTTTTAAAAAATATGTAGCTATTGTGCTTGTTAGCATACTTATAATACCAATACCTGTAATCATAAGCATAGCAGCGATTATTCTACCTATATTAGTAGAAGGTTAAATATCTCCATATCCTACAGTAGTAGCTGTTACGAAGCTCCACCAAAGCGCATCTGGAAAAGAGTTTATTGTCTTGCCTTTTTCTGCAAAGTATATGCCAAATGTACCTAAAATTAAAACAAATACTGTAAAGTAAACAATTTTTTATTATCTGATTTATCTGATTTATACAACCTTATAAAATAATCAAGTATAAAAATTATTAATATTCCATAATCTATGCATAATAAAAATGTACTCCTAATAATGCAATATTTGTAAAACTGATAATTTTTAAAATTCTTTTAGTATCATAAGGATCAATAAATCGGATCCGGCGGCAGATGCTCCGCCGTTAACAAAAATAAGTGATGCTATTATATAATAAATATAAAGAAAAACTAAAAATAATACTCGATTGAGAATCTCATTTTACAACATTCTATAAGCTACTATCTCATCATCTTGAAAGATTTTTTTCTTTAATTGCTTTTACCATATAAGCTAGGGCCACCAAAGAGTTTGAGAGAAGTATATAAAAATCGCGAAAATGCAATAAAAGAGATTGCAAACCAGATATCAGTGAGTTAAAATTGTATTATAGTGGTAAATTGAGTACTTCGAAGATTGTTTAATATTGTGTAGCTGCAATAATTAATATAGTATGTGAGGATAAGAATCATGGCTAAAGCAGTGTTAGTAATCGATATGCAGAATATTTGTGTTGGAGATGACCATGCAAAGTTTTTTAAGTATAACAATAAGGAACTCGTTGCTGCTGTAAACAAGGTAATTAAAGACAATGAAGGGAATCCAGTTTTCTACATATTAAACATTATGAAAGATAATTTAATTAATAAGCTTGCACCTTTTAAGGCATTTGATGGGGGTGAAAATGTAGCATTGTTTTATAATTCATTTCATTTCAATAAGTGCCCATTTAATTACTGTTTCAAAGAGATCGCTATCATTAACGTCTAGATTTTTGTCATGCCTTTTTAAAAGTTTTGTTATATCAAATATATAATTTTGAGGTGGTTGTTTGATGAAAAAGAATGTGGTTTTATCAATGATATTTGGGCTTGTATTGGCAAGCCTGTTTTCAATTAATGTATTTGCTTTGCAGAATATACAGATTGTTCTTAATGGGAAAGGGCTTGAAGCAGAAACTCCACCATACATAGAAAATGGGACGACAATGGTTCCTTTAAGGCTTATAATGGAAAATCTAGGGTCAGAAGTCGAATGGAAAGCGGAAACAAAGAGTGTACTTATAAATAAAGATACTGTAAGTATTACTCTTCAGATTGGTAATAAAACGGCAATTAAAAATGGACAAAAAATTGAACTTAATGTACCCCCATCAATAAAGAACTCCCGGACATTTATTCCATTAAGGTTTGTTGCTGAAGCGTTGGGTGCTGGGGTAGACTGGTTTGGTGATACCAGAACTGTATATATTGATTTAAGTAGCGGGAATAATAGCAGTGTCATATCATTTACTGATGCACGTCTTGAAAGCGCAGTCAGGGAAGCAATAAAAAAACCAACCGGGGATATATTATCTGGAGATATTAAAAATCTTTATAGTCTTAAATGTGATTTTGATTATTTAGGTGATCTTAATGGTATAGAAAGTCTTGTTAACCTTACCAAGTTGGAGCTAAACAGTCAAAGTGATATCAAAAACATCCAGAAAGTATTGAGCTTGAAGAATCTTGTAATTTTAAGAATCACTGCACCTGATAATAAAGATGAAATAGATTTTTCTCTTCTTAAGAACCTTGCCGATTTAACTGTTTATCTGGATAATTATAATGATATTAATAAGTTTAAAGGTATAAAGAATTTAGAAAGTCTAGGTATTAAAGCAAGTAATATATCTAATATAGAAAGCTTAAGTGCTTTTACAGGGCTAAAATCGCTCTTAATCAATTCCGTGGATTTAAACTTGAGCTTTTTAAAGGGGTTACCTCAGCTGGAAAAATTAGAGGTCATTTGTAATACTATACAAAATCCTGATACTTTAACAAGTTTGAGTAACCTAAAACATCTTACTTTAAATACATATGATGCTTATGGTATTATGGGCGGAATTGCATCCGAAGGAACTAAAGTAGATTTTTCTAAGATCCTTGAAAGTATGCACAATCTTGAAGAGTTATACTTTTATAACGCCGGGAAAATAACAAGTTTGGACGTTCTTAGCAAATTACCCAAAATCAAAAAACTTATGGTTAGTGCAGAGGAAATAAATGATTATAATGGCTTAAAGTATCTGGAGAATCTTGAAGAACTATCTTTGGATTCATACAAGGAAGTTAACAGCCTTAAAAATCTTAGTATATTGAAAGATTTAAAAAAAATAAAAAGTATTAATTTATGTTATCAGGATATCAACGATATAAGTGCACTGAAGAACATGCCAAATCTTAAAGAACTAATTCTGAAGAACAATGAGATAACCGATATTGATCCTGTTAAGTACCTTGTCAATCTTGAGACTTTAGATTTAGCCAACAATAAAGTTGAAAGTATAGAAGCACTTAAATCCCTTGTTGGGCTTAAGAATCTCAATCTTGCCAATAACAAACTGACTGAAGTTAGTACACTAAGTAATATTACCGATTGTTCTTATGTAAATTTATCTGATAATGAAATTACGGATATTAGCGGTGTTTCATCTCTTAAAAATATTAAGGAACTAGACATAAAAGGTAATAATATAAATGATGCAAGCGGGTTTGGTGCAATGAAAAATCTGATCAGTCTTGACATAAGAGAAAACTGTTTATCAAATATAGATTTTATATCTGGTATGACAAATCTGAAAATACTGTTAGCTGGATATAACAATATTTCTTCAATTGGCAGAATTGATAAATTAGAAGAACTTTCTAGGCTTGATGTTACCCAAAATCCTATAACGGATACAACTGTATTGGAACAATTGGTTGAGAATAATGAAATTTATATAAGTTGTGATATACCAATGGATAAAAGATTACCTGGGTTAACGGAACAGGATAAAATGGAAATAATTCAAGAAGTATTAAAGCAAAACATAAAAGGTAATTTAGCTCCAGGTACTGAAGTCATGTTGAGATTTTATGATAAGTACATTGTTTCGGTGAGGGATATTAAGAAAGACTGGATTGAGTCTCTTATAGATTTAAATGTAGTATGTATGACACCAAAAGAAATGAGAAAGGTAACTTATGAAGTTGGAGATGCGTTGAAGCTGGAAGTAATTTGTTTTGAAATTCAAGAAGATGTGGTAAAAGTAGTATTGGAATGCTACTGGGTAATTAATACCAAAGCCATGAATGGAGGATTTGCTGAATTTGATGCTCAAAAAAGTGATGGAAAATGGGTAGTGGAAGCTACGGGCTACGCAAATTACTAATGCTTAACTGCATTATAATATGACAAAGACCACTTCACTGGAGTAAGTTTTATAAAAAAACAAAGCCCGAGGAGAAATAATTCCAAGGCTTTGTTTTAAATCCATTTATATTTAAATATATTTTGAGAATTCTTTTATCACCCACAGTAACTTTTAATATCTCAATTGCTATAATCCCAAGAATTAGTCATCCAATGAAATACAACCTTGTTGAAACTCTGCTGAGCAAGCTCCTTCTGTTGGCATATCTTGTAAATTCTCATCGTTATTAATATCTTTTTTTAAAGGCTTAGATGCTAAATTGGAATCTTTTTTATTCTTATTATTTGTATTATTCTTATTCATTACTAACACCTCCGAATTGTTTAAAATCAAAACTTAATTTTCTTATTTATGTATTTATACCCTAATTGTATTAGTTTAAACCATTTTATTGTCTAAAAGATGAAAGATGATATAATTATATTTATACAAGGAGTATATTATTTACAAACTTTTAGTACAGATAACCAATATTAGAATCAAATTAGGAGGACAAAAAAACTATGTCAGCTAATAAATCTATAATAAATAAACTTAAAAGGTCCATGAAATATAAAGTCCTGGCGTGTTTGTCCATAATTCTTCTGATCTTATATATTGTAATTTCCAATAATAGTGCACAAAGCAGCAAACAGCACACTCAAAGTATCATGGAGCCGTTATTAACGAGAATGAATGCATATTATTCTGAAAGGTTTAGTTCACCTATAAAAGAAGGTAGTATTAAAAACGAAAAGGAAAGTGATAAATGGAAATGTGCTGTGTATATGAATAAAAGCAGCAGTGATGGTCAAGCTTTATTACCCCATGGGTTTATGATAAAAGATGATGCTTGTTTTATTGCAGATACAGGAGCGTATAGAGTTGTTCAAGCTTATCCTGGTAAGATATGCGAACAGGCATTCATAGATTCTTCAGTTATGATTATGGATGTCTGGATTAATACAAACTCAGATTATTATATACTTGGTTACTCAGACGGATTACAAATATACCATTGTGATGGCAGGCAGTTTCAAAAACTGGATGCGGAACTTTCGGGACTTGATTGCGAAAAATATATTAAGGCGTATTTTTGTGATAAAAAAGTAATTATTGTTGAGCCAAACAATAACATTTACTATTATGACCTTGATACTCTCGGCAAAAGTAAAGAGAACCCGTTTGGATTGACCTTCGGCAATGGCTACATAAAAGATACAATATCCGGCAAGCAAATTAAAATGGATATTTTTGATTCTTCAACACTTTACCCTCTTGGCAAAGACAAAAGCGGAAGCTTATATTTCGTATGCAATAAAGTTAATATGGCAGAACAATTCCTGATTAAGTTGGATATTCAACAAGAAAAGGCAGAAGCCATGAAAATTGAATACAATCCATTGAATTACAATGATGTTAAGTTTAATGAAGACGGAAAGCTCTTCCAGATGGTGTTTGAAGCCAAAACTTTTTATATAAAAGAGCTTAGATTTATGGATGCGGAAAATATATCTGCTGCTGTCAGTGAAGATGTAACAGGCACAATTCTTAATTTACCACGGAAGCAGGATTTACTCTCTGTAAGCTTTATTGATTCCAACACAGGATACTTGTCAACAGCTCAAATTGACGGTATGAATTATGACTCCGCTGAATATAAGCTACTTAAGACACTTGACGGTGGTAATAATTGGAGTACTATAAACACAGGAATTCCGCTGACCGGACTTAAGTTTATCACAGAATTAAAGGGCTTCGCATTTAATGACGGCAGATTACTAATGACAGAGGATGGAGGCTGCAATTGGGAACCGCCAAACTTTAAAGGTATTAATAACATATATCGAATACAGGCAGTTAATGAAAAACTTATATTTGCCATGACTAAGCCCAATGAAATATACGTTTCCACAGATGGTGGATTGAGCTGGGAAAATATAAGAGCTCCGAAAGATCATTTCATGCCGGCATTTATGAGTTGGGTGTCAAAAAAAGAAGGATACTTATTATATAGTTATGGCGGTGGTGCCGGTTTTGAGTCAAAGGAACTCTATTACACTGCTGATGGGGGAAAGAATTGGACTTTACAGGCAAGTTCAGGATTTAACGAAGAAGATGGTACTGGTGTTCCTCACTTAGATGCAGGAGGCTATGCGAACGGTATACGCTTTTTCCATGATGGAACAGGCTATTTAGGTGCCTCAAGAGGATATCTCGTAAAAACAAAAGACAGAGGGCTTTCATATGAGTCTCTGGTCTCCCCTACTGAAACAGATTATAACCCTTTACCTGACTTTTTAAATGAGAAAGAAGGATATACAATAAGTGGATATTCCTATTATAACCAGCTTTATAAGACTGTTGACGGTGGAAACTCATGGAAGCAGGTATATCCTCTAAATATTAGCGTTGGCCCAATATCATTTTCATCTGCATTACAAGGTGTTGGTGTGGTTTATTTTCCTGACAACGAAACCTATATATCTTCAACTGCTGATGGAGGGAAAATATGGACAAAGCTCTTCAAAGTTGAAAACAGTACTATAGAGAAGATTAAAATAGCAGAAGACGGAACTATTTGGGCACTGGCAGTATATGAGCCAGAATGCATTACAAGGCTTTTAAGAAGTCGGGACGGTGGACACAACTGGGACACAGTTAAAGCGCTCAATAGTTTGTCCGCAAATTTTTCTACTATAAATTCAGATATCTGTTTCGTAGGAAATTGCTATAAGGAAATGTATAAAACTACAGATGGAGGGGACACCTGGATAAGCATTCCTCAGGAGGAAGAAGTCTGGAACGCTTCATTTGCGTATAATGATTACGGTTGGGGATTTGCAAGTGGCGGTATCCTGGTCAATACCACAGATGCTGGTCGAACTTGGAAGCCTTTTAAATTAGACGGTATCAAAAAATTATCAGATATCCTTCTTATTGATAAAGACAACTTCGTACTCACCGGACACAAAGACGGTAAGTATTGCATTTTACATTCTCAGGATGGAGGCCACAATTTTAGAAATATCTTTTTCTCCGAAGGTTGTTTTAACTATATTGACTTTGTCAATCCCAATATTATCTACGCAGTAATAGAAGGCAAACTCTACATGAGTTCAGACGGCGGAATTACTTTTAAATAAAATCAAAACGAGGTTTTAAAAGGCGTAAAATGTTGATTTCATAACTTCATTTTAACATCCAGCAATTTTTTTGCCTGTATTCAGTAGGTGTATAACCGTAATTTTTCTTAAATATCCTTGAAAAATGAACCGGGTCATTAAACCCTACTCTGTTAATAACTTCTGAAACTGGAACCGTCGTATCTTCTAGAATTTGCGCTGCAAGATGCAATCTAAGTTTTATAAGATAGGCTTTTACAGGAATACCAGTTGCCTTATTAAAGAGTTTATTCAGGGTTGTACGATTAACATGAAACTTCTTCCCCAAATCCTCTATTGTAATTTTATTCATGTAATTGGTATTAAGGTATAGTATTAAGTCTTCAATCCCCTTATAATTATTGTTTATATTGATATTAATAACACGTTCTGCTGAATCTGATATTCTTCTTAAGAAAAACAGAAGCTCAATAAGAAAGGATCGGCTCCTGCATGGCCAATAGCAGTCCTTTTGGTATTCCAGCTCTTCCTTTATTGAATCTATGATTTCTCTCATACGTTTTGCCAATACTGGGCTTAAATTCAACTTACCATCAAAACTTTTCGTTCTTTCACAAAATACTTTTATCCAGAATTTATCCTGTCTTTGTGTTATAGTAAGCTTCTCTTCCCCATCCCGTATTTTATCAAACTCAAGAGCATCGTTAATAATAACCGGATGAAACAAAATTGCATCAGCTTTTAAGTCGCTGCAACACTCAATTGAATATTGATCAGTCTCATTAAAACAAAAAACTACCGGTGCTAGAAAAATTTGTTTACTATCTCCAATTGTTAAAACTCCTGTCCCCTCTTCAACAAAAATTATTTTATACCGTTTATTAAAACCTATCTCAGCATTAAAAACATCATCTGTTGTGTGAACAAGCATTAACTCATAGCCCTTATTACAATTCTCGCCAACTGTTATCAAACTCCTCATAAAGTTTACCTCTTTAAGCTAATTGATAAATATATTTTATATAATCAAAGTCTGATTCTCAAGCACAGTTTTTATTCTTCCAGTAAACTCGCTCTAATTTCTTGATAAATAAGCTAAATAAATAGTCTCAACAAAAAATCTCCCTTTTGATTAAAAGCCTTACTAATTTCAGTGCTTCTTTCAAAGGGAGATTTTTTATCTATAAAATTAAAACCTTTAAACTTCATTAATCTGCAAGCTCAAGTAATTCACACAATTTTGATCCAAAAGCCGCTGATGCATCAACATTTTTTCCGGTAATAATATTATCTGATACTACAACTTCTTCATCAACATATATAGCACCATACTTTTCCAACTCTTTAATCCCATCATCCCATGGATACATTGTAGCTTTTTTTCCTTCCAGGATTCCTGCCTTTGACAATGCCGGAGGTGCTCCACATATTGCACCTACTATTTTGCCTTTATCATTAGCCTCAATTAAAAGCTGCCTTAAGGCTGCGTCTTCCCAAAGAAACTCAATTGATCCAGTACCTCCCACAACTATAACCGCATCAAATTTTTTAAGCTTTACATCACTTATTTTTATATCAGGTTTAATAAGTGCACCATGAGTTCCTGTGGACATATCCATCGTAGTACTAGCAACAGTGACTTTTGCTCCTTTAGCTTCTAAAATACTTTTGGGCACAAAAAACTCGAGATCTTCAACGTTCTTTGGTGCAATTACCATTAATACATCAGGCTTTGATTTATGTTTTTGATGTCCTTTCATCGTTTTAGCCCATATTTGAGCAGACAAGCAAAATATCATTGCAAAAACTAACATCAAGCCTAAAACCTTTTTGAATTTTCTCATCGTTAACCCTCCCGGTATCTTTTATAGTAAATCTAAAAACACACAAAATAGCTCACACCTCGCGAGTTGGTTTTCCATATGAGCAAACTCATTTTATCAAATCATGTTAATTTTATGAATAGACATTTAGCAGCATCTTTATGCTTTTTATCAAATTCTGTGCATTTGCAGCTGCAAACCAATACTTATTTGTTTTATATGTTAATCCTTATGCACTTTAAGCTTAAAAAAAAGGCGGAGGTTTGCCGCCGCCTTTTTTCAATCTAAATATAAATGTCTGTCTGATTTTAAATGATTAAAAGTTAAGATAACGCAAAATTTTTATAAGATAGTCTAATTAATTCATTCCTAAAAGATTTTTTCTTAACAATCCAAAATCTATTGAATTAATATTTCCGTCTTTATCAATATCAGCACCTGCAGGATTAGGTACCTTATCCATTATTCCAAGTAAATACATTCTTAAAGTACCGAAGTCAATTGAGTTTACCTGACCGTCTCCATCTACATCACCAGGTTTTGATGGTGAAGGAGTTTGAACACTTCCAGTTCCAAATGTAAACCAGTCAATATTTACAGGTCCGGAGAATACAAGATATACATCATTTACACCTGTTACTGTGTTAATTGTACAAGATTTTTCTTCATATGTATCCCATCCGCCTGTTGTTGGTACCTGCAGTGTTCCTACTTCTGTACCAGATGCACTGTTTAATCGTATGCTGAAACTGGTACTGATGTTAGTAGCAACAAGTGCTTTAAAGGAACTAGCTCCACTTCCGAAATCAACACTCTTAAATACTACTGAGTTTCCGTTTTCAATATATCCTATACCCTTTCCGCCATTAGGGGTGCCAATTTCTGTAATTGTTGATGAATTAACTTCATCATAGCTCTCAATTTCAAGTTTTGAATATGCATTCTTTTTTGTTGGAGGAGGTGTTGGGGTGCTGGAACCATTAGCAGAAGTTATGTATATTCTGTATCCTGAGCTTGCATTACATCCAGTTACATTAACTGATATCTGCCCGTTGGATACATTGTAATTTGAATTTGATATAGTTGTCGTTCCGTTGCAAACTGTGTCCTTGCTTTTCCAGTCAACTTTTTCAACTTTGACTGTAGCAGTTGAACCAATGAAGGATGGGATATTTTTGAATACAGCATTTATGGTACCATCATTAGGTCCACCAAAGATAAAGCTTATATATTTGGCATTTGAATCAACACATGCAGCACCGTCTACATTATCATTGGTGTCATTTGGCGATGAAACCCTTACCATGTTGCCTGACATATCACCATACCACTTGTAAAAGTACCAGCCTGCACCCTTTTGTGTGTCTGTCGCGAGGAGGCTTCCAAGCCTTCCAGGATAAGCTGTAAACCACCAGGTTATACATGCACTGTCTACCTTTTCACGCTCGAATTTTGCTATAAAGCGTGCTGAAGAACCTGGTTGTCCCTCAAGCTCATGTGTAGGGTCACAATATTCATTTATGGAAATAGGTCTTGGGCTTATACCTAAAGAAGCTTCGATCGACCTATAGTTCTTAATATTACTTGGGATGGTTTTAGGGCCTCCGCTTAGCTCATGCCAGCATATTATATCAGGCACACAGTTGTTATTTTTACAGTAACTCATAAAGCTGCTCATTCTGGAACTATTATAATAGGAATATGCAGGACCTATAATTTTGGCAGATGGATCATTTGCACGGATAAAATTATAAACTTCCTTCCACATCGCTTCGAAACTTCCGTTTTTAGTTTGCCATGTTCCATCGGGTTCGTTCCATATTTCATATCCATAATAATTATTGAGACCAGATGCTTTTTTCTCATCTATAACAGCTTTTATCTTGTTTTTAAAATCTGTTATGTTTGTATACTGGTATGGCCAACCTCTAAATATATCTGCCAAACGTATCATGACTTTACCTGTAGTTCCGGAAATTCTTTTTGCAACAGGCAAAGCTGCACCTATAGGTTGTTGGTATCCGTTTCCTGCTCTCGCTGGATTTGTAAAAACACCAGGACGGAGCGGAGCAATAAGATTATTTACATCTGCCGGTTTGGTTTCTGTAACTCCGTAAAGAGAACCGCTTGCACAGTGAGTTACACCTCGGAGCACATCTGAACAGTTTACTGTAAACGAGGTCGCCGCTGATACCTCTAATGCCGGCATATATGCAAGCAGTAACGCTATGCATAAAACCATTACAAAAATTCTTTTCATAAATATTCCTCCCTTAAATTAATTCGACCTATATTTGAAATATTTTCAAAAATCACAATTAATGATATTCTTATGAAAGAAAACTGCCTAAGGAAATTGAAGCACGATGTAAAATCTTTATCGCGTTCAATATAACTTCAGTCATAACAATTTAATTATAGTATGAAATGAGTCGAAAAAAATTTAAAGTACTTTGTTTTTTTGGATTTTCTTTAGATTGTTAGACCCCCACCTTATATATTATCGCTCTTTAACGGATGAGTAATGGTAATTTTAGTCCCCATATCAGGAACGGATTCAATAAAAACTCCATATTCATTTCCAAACATAGCTTTAATTCTCTTGTCCACATTATTTATACCAACAGCACCTTTTTGGGGGTCAAAAATTTCTCTTATTCTTTGAGAACTTATACCTTTACCGTTATCTTCAATGTAATGTATTCCTATTCCGTTATGAATCCTGCAAGAAATTCTTAAAATCCCTTTTTTATCAAAATCAAATGCATGAATAATAGCGTTTTCAACAAATGGCTGTAAGAAAAATTTTGGGACATAATATTCGTCAAGTTCCGAATCTATATCGTATAAAACGGTAAATTTTCCTTCAAGCCTTTTTGTCATAATAAAAATATAACTTTTAAGATATTGAATATCCAATTTAAATGGCACAAGAGATTCTCTGTTTTTTACGGTATACTTTAGCATCTGCGAGAGACTGATAATCATTTCACTTATTTCATCTTGACCATTTTCTATTGATATCAAATTTATAAGGTTTAATGTATTATACATAAAGTGAGGATCCAATTGTAGATTCAATGCATTAATTTCAGCTTCTTTTTCTTTTATTTTAATTTCATAATTCTCAATGATAAGTTTTTGTATTTCTTCATTCATTATATTAAATCTTCGAATCAGTTCTCTAGATTCCAAGCTTCCTTCCTCTCTCATTTTTAAATCAAATCTTCCTTTGCCTGTTTTTTTAATAGCCTTCGCCAGTTTAATTATAGGGTTTGTTATTTTGAAAGACAAAATATAAGCAAAAATAGTAGATATAAATGCCAATACAGCAGATAAATATATCGTATATGATCTAATCTCAGGAATCATAGGCTCAATCAGTTTATCGGGAGGAAAAACCACAGCAGATATCCAACCCGTAACGCTTGACATACTATAGCAAATAATCATTTTTTCCCCATCAATCTCTATAATGTCAGTCCCATTTTCGGAAGATATTACTTTTTCCAGCCATTTTGAATTTATTTTTTTAGTCAATAAGCTTCTGTTCTGGTGAGAAATGATATATCCCTCATTGTCTATAACAAAAAAGTAACTTCCTTCAACAGGGATACTATTTTTATAAATTTCATGAAAGAAATCTTCTTTAAAATTAAGAATCAAGGTCGGTTTTTCAATGCCTTGAGGAAAACTAAAATCACTATTCGCATAAAAACTGTTATTTATCCCTACTATAGCTGCAAACATATATTTATAATCAACATCAACATTCTGTAAATATTGTATATTGAACATTTGACCGAAATCATATGTAGGAATCCATTGCATTTTACCGTTTTCAGCTTTTGCCTTTGCATAAATCTGCGAATTCACATATTTTTCTTTGGGTATAAGACTTTTAAAAATAGTTCTTGAATTAGAACGTGGACCAAAAACAAAATAACTGGTAGCAAGCTGGGCAGAGTATATGTCTTGATTTTGTAAAAAATATTTGTTCAGGTAAATGTTAATTTTATCATCTAGCAACAGCAAACTATAGTCGTCATTAGGATTAACTCCCGAAAAAGCATTAACAAAATCCTTGTCGGTTATAAACGAAAACATATTATCCTTTATAAAAGACAACTTCACATCAATTATTTCATTATTCTTTTTCACAATCTCAAAAACATTTTTTTCTACAGTGTCAGATATTACTTGTGTGCTGGCAGTATAGTACTTCAAACTGATAAAAAAAATCGGTATTGTAATCAGAAAAATATACGTAATAACTAATTTAGTCCTGAGTGTTAAATTGTTAGCAATGTTTAATAAATATTTCATAATTTTCACCTATTTCACGTTCATCCGCCTAAACTTTAAAGGAGATATCCCAACCTCCCGTTTAAATACCCTGTTAAAATATGCAGCATCTTTAAATCCAATTTGGGCTGCTACACTTGACATACTATCCGAAGTACAAATCAAAAGTCTTTTGGCATTTTGAATTCTTACATTAAGAAGATACTCGGAAAAACCTATTCCTAAATAACTTTTAAACAAGGAACTAAAATATGAAGGGTTAAAAAAATATTTGTTAGCTACTACTTCAAGCGAAATATCCTCCATATATTTTTCATCAATATATCTTTTACATTTGTTAATAAGTACTCCTTTCTTATCAACAAACCTGTGGTCTGAAATATCTATAATTTTATCGAGCACAGTATTGGTAAAATACCGTAGCTCTTTATATTCTTCGCAAAAATACGGTTCACGTTTTATTTCATTGTCCAATGCAATATAGCTGTCTTTATCAATTAAATTGTTTATGTTTTTAGCTTGAATTAATAATAAATGAATTATATCTTCTCTCAATTTATCCGGATTAATATCTTTAATATTTTTTACAGCTCCAAAAAATTCTACAACTATCTTTGTAACAGCAAGCTTATCCCCGTTATTTACCGCCTCTGTTATTGCATTTTCAAAATCGTCTATCGAATACGTACCACAGTTCACAATAACATTGTTGTTTTCACAAAATATAACCTTTTCGAGTCCGACAAAAAACCTTTGAGTAACAGCTGCTTTAGCACTATTAAAAGACTCTGATATGTTTTTGTCTAAACACTCGGATTCATTTCCTACTCCAATTGTTGCAATTTTTCCATAGTTATCTTTTAAATTTTTGATATATAGCAGTATTTTCTCTTGATTTTTACTAAGCTGCAATCTTAATTGGCTGCTGCTTGATAAAATAGTAACCATCTGACAACTTTCAGATTCCAAGAAGAAAGATAATGAGTTACCGATATCACTAAGTGTGTCCTTCATTGAATCCTTTGCATATTTAATAAACTTCTCGTCTATTGCTTCGGAAGAAACAGATGAAGTACTAAAAACTGTCACCAAAACCAGTCCATACCCTCTGCACGGAAACACAGATTCAATATCATTAAGTTCATGCTCATTTATTTTACCTTTGATCCATTTGTTTAACTGGTGATCCAAATAAATCTCCATGGTATTATTCAACTTTTTTATAATTTCATCTTCTTGATATTTGATTTTTTGCTCATTTTTAAGAAACTCATCTATTCCGTCCAATGTTTTCTTAAGGTTTGTCTTACTTATAGGTTTAACCAAGTAGTCAATCACTCCGTATTGTATAGCCTTTTGGGCATATTCAAACTCGCTGAAGCCGCTTAAAATTACAATTTTTATTTTAAGCTCTCTTTTTGTTATCATATCAATTAGCTGAAGTCCATCCAATACAGGCATTCTGATGTCGGTAAACAATATGTCATAAGAGCCGTTTAATATCTTTTCTAAAGCCTCTTGACCATTATTTGCTATAGATATGTCATAATCAGGCTTTAATAAGTTTATTATTGCTGCCAATGATTTTGCTTGCCTTGGTTCATCGTCAACCACCAACAACTTGTACATTAGAAACCTCCAAATAAAAAATACTTTTTGCAGTCCCAAATAATGGCTAAAATCCATGTTTGAAGTTACTAATTATAGAATAAAAGATTCAAATGCAAAAGACTTTGTAATGACTGAATATGAGATAGTCGATAATATTTATGAGACAATAACTACAACGTATATTAGAGACAACATGAAACAAAAAACCATTCTATACCGAGCGGAAGTATGATAATTAAATCTATGTGATGTTCTTATTTTCGACTCAATAAAAGCTTGGATAGTTTTACAAAAATATTTAGTTAAGTTAACTATATAAATCACGAAAATAATTATACCTTGGAAAATTTGATTTTCGTGATATTTTATTAAGGAAATTGAAGCACGATTTAAAATCTTTATCGCGTTCAATATAATTCTATTATATATAATTAATTAGTTTCTGCCAATAGCGAACTTTGGGGCATACAGGGAAATGAGAAACAACATAGACTATATTTATTGGAACAGTCCATGTTGTTTCTTTTACTTTTAAATTCCCAAGCTCTGAAAAAGCAGCTTAATTCTTGTTTCTTATCCAAACTGACATTTCACCAGCATTCCTATTACCCCAAATAAAATAGGGTACAGCTTTTACATAGACGGGCAAATCGTCAGCCTCATAAGCTTTATATAATATCTCGTCCCAATTTTTACTGTCTGTTCTAAATCCTTTTGTTGTAATAATAACAGTTCCGCCAAACAAATCCTTATCAAACTCACTAGTATACTCACTATCTATTGGTAATGACAATGCTGATAAATTTTTACCGTTATCTTCTTCCTCAAGGCAGTATATTAAAGGCCCTCTTTGTATAGCAATTTTACCGGCATTTGAAGTAACCATAGGATTTGCTTTAATTAATATTACAGGCATATCAAATTCCAATCTGATAAAATCGCTGTTTTTCCATATACGATTTATTATAATGTATCCATCAATCACAGAAGGTGATATTTGCGAATCATTGATAAAACAAGTATATTTTTTACACCATCCAGGAATTCTTAATGCGATTGATACTTCAGCGGTAGTATCGGCCAATACATTTAATGTTACATCACCTGTCCATGGATAATTCGTTTTCTGTTCTAAAATAAGCTCTTCATCACCAACCTTAATTGTTGCTTTGCTTCCTATATATAGATGTGTATAAACAATACTTTCCTTTACAGTGTATATATACTGTCCGAGTGAAGACAGCAATCTTGCAATATTCGGAGGACAACAGGCACAGCTGAACCATTTCTGTCTAACCGGTTTTACATGTTTATAATTGTTATTTTTTTCACAGGCTTCAGGTAGTACCTCTAATGGATTTACATAGAAGAAGCTCTTTCCATCCTGTGCCATTCCGGCAAGTATATTATTATATAATGCACGTTCCATTTCATCGGCATATTTGCTCTTAGGCTCAATTAAAAGCATCCTTTGAGCAAAAAAGACCAATCCGATTGAAGCACATGTTTCTGTATACATGAGGTTGTTCGGCAGATCATAATCAAATGAAAATGATTCTCCCCAAGACATAGAACCGATACCGCCCGTTATATACATTCTCCTATTAACCATATTATTCCACATGTTCCGACAAGCATCCAATAATCCCGCATCTTCTGTTAAATCAGCTATATCCGCCATTGCAGTCAGCATATATACAGCTCTAACTGCATGCCCTTCTGTTGTTTTCTGTTCTCTAACAGGCAAGTGAGATTGCGAATAATTTCTATTATACATTACGTCATCAGGAAAATGTTTCGTAGAACCTCTTTTCTCATATTCTATATCAAAATAATATGGCTCACGACCTCTTTCATCAAGGAAGTATTTGCTGAGATTTAGGTATTTTTCTTCTCCTGTTACTTCATAAAGTTTTACTAAGGCCAGTTCAATTTCCTGATGCCCGTCATAGCCTGGTATTTTTCCCGGCTGAGTTCCAAATACCAAATCAATATGATCGGCAAATTTTCTCATTACATCCAAAAGCTTTGTTTTTCCTGTTGCTTTATAATACGCTACAGCTGCTTCCATCATATGCCCTGCAGTATATAACTCATGACACTCGCGAAGGTTTGTATATCTGTTTTTGGGTTCTTTAATTGTATAATACGTATTTAGATACCCATCTGGTTGCTGTGATTTTTCAATAAGTTCTATAACTTCATCAGCTATAGTTTCCAAGTCTTTATCAGGATTAGTTTCAAGCCTATAAGCTACAGCTTCCAGCCATTTCGCAACATCGGTATCCTGAAATACAAAGCCGTAGAATTCACCCTGCTCAAGCCCTGCTGCAATTCTGAAATTCTTTATTGAATGACTAGGCTCTGCATCTTCAATTCTGTCATTTAGTGCTTCCCATTGATAAGGAATCACTTCATCATGTATAAGTTTTATATATTTTGACCAAAAGTTATCACTAATTTTGACTTTATTTAGCGGCAATAAATTATGTTTTTTTGTCGGTTTCATTATTAACCCTCCAACTTGTAATTCTTAAATATTGTAGAAACACCTTATTTTAACCTTTATCCCTTAATACCTGTAGTAGCAATACCTTCAATCAGATGTTTTTGTGCAAACAGGTATAATACAAGTGACGGGATAACAATAATGGTAACCGCTGCCATCA
The DNA here is from genome assembly GCA_023398495.1 of Bacillota bacterium. GTDB lineage: Bacteria > Bacillota > Clostridia > Acetivibrionales > Acetivibrionaceae > Acetivibrio. The sequence continues at coordinate 126,223 of JAEWSG010000226.1, read as the reverse complement.
TTAAATTCCATTGAGCATTGTATCCTCCCATAAACTGATTTAATCCCAACATTAATGTGAACTTCTCTTCAGAAGATATATAAATCATCGGTTCCAGGTATGAATTCCAGTTGCTGAGGAAAGTTAACAAACCTACAACAATTAATGGCTGCTTACTTAATGGAAGAATAATTGACCAGAATATTCTAAAATGACTTGCACCGTCAATATATGCTGCCTCATCAATTGCTTTCGGTATTCCGAGGAAAAATTGCCTTAATAGAAAAATATTGAATAATCCTCCTCCGAAAAATGCAGGAATTGTTATTGGTGCAAAAGTATCGGTTAGTCCAAGAAAGCTCCAGCCGATAAAATGAGGAATCATAAGAACTGCCAGCGGCAGCATCAAAGCTGTCATCATTATACCGAAAACTTTGTCCCTCCCGGGCCAATCAACCCTTGAAAAACCATAAGCACACATAGAACTTGTTAATAAAACACCAATTACATTAGCTATTGTAACAAATAGTGAATTTAAAAAGTAAGTGCTAAAAGGCAGTGCTGTCATAGCATTTTTAAAATTATCCAATATAACTTCCGGGGGAAATAATTTCAGATCCGGTGAAAAAATGTTTCCGGAGCTGACTACTGCTGTTCTTACCATCCAGTAAACAGGGAATACACAAATAAGAGAGACTATTATCAATACTGTATATACTATAATTTTTTCAACTTTTGAGGTTTCTTTCATTTTTTATCACCGCCTTCATAGAATACCAATGTGTTCTGCAATTTAAAGAAAATTAATGTGAAAAGAGCAATTACAATAAGAAGTATGATAGCAGAAGCACTGGCAGCACCCATTTGTGAAAACCTAAAAGCTTTTATATAAATATACGGAACGTATAGAAGGCCTGAATTGTTCGGCTGTCCCATCATCATCTGGCTATAACCGGGTGTCAATACTGCTGTTTGTACAAACGTCTGGAAAGCATTAATTACGCCTATTACAGTATTAAAAAATATAATTGGTGACGTCATAGGGATAGTTACATAAATTAATTTATGCCATGAATTGCCTCCATCAACATTAACGGCTTCATATAATTGTGTTGGAATTCCCTGCAATCCTGCCAGGAAAATAACGATTGTGTTACCGCATATCCATAAACTTACCAGGATAAATGATGGAATAACTGTAGTATCCAATGACAGCCAAGTTCCACCCGGAAGTCCTATCTGTTTTAAAATTTGATTAATTACTCCGAAATCCGGCTGAAACATCCAAAGCCAGATAGAACATGCTGAAGCAAGAGGTATTACAACCGGTAGATAAAATATAGCTCTAAATATGGTACGTCCTTTTATTTTTGTATTTAATAAAACTGCAATTAGAAAAGAAAAAATAATAGTTAATGGAACGCTTCCAAAAACATATAATAAAGTTGCTTTTACTGAAGGCCAGAAATACACATCCTGTCCGCTAAACATATTTATATAATTTTCCAAACCTATAAACTCATTGTTACTTGCACCTAATGAGAAATTTGTAAAACTTAAAACAACAGTTACAATCAGCGGAATAAACACAAATATTGTATAGCCGAGTAAAACCGGTGCAGTAAAAAGCAATCCTATTTTTAATTTATTAATGTTTCTTTTTCTATTCCTTAAAACAGTCTCTTGAGTAATACATAAATTGTTTTCCATAAGCTTTTCCTCTTTTACAAGATTTTCAAATAAAGCCTGAGAATTCTCAGGCTTTAAACCGAAATTTCTATTTAGTTTGCATCATAACGACCTTTAAATTCTGCTTGAGCCTTTGGCTCCATCTCATTCATAGCTTCAGCAGCTGTCTTTTTACCCATCCATACTTGATCCCATGCAGCCGTTACTATTGGAACGAGTTTCGCATAATTTTTCAAATAATACTGAGATTGAGGAACACCATTTTGCATTAACTGATTCATCATAGCATCTTTAAACCCTGCAGGATGAGCTGCCGGGTTAGCATCAACCCATTTTTTAACAAGTTCCTCATCAGTGTACCATTTTTTCATAGTCGGCATCCAAAGCCCGCTAGAATATAATTCGATGGCACCTTCCGGATTTGACATCCACTTAAATAACATCCAAGCCTCATCAGGATGTTTAGATTCTTTAAAGAGTACCGTAGCACCACTAAGTCCAACGGTTATACTGTTTTTGAGTTTTGGTAACACACCAATATCATAATTAACTTTTGCATTTCCAAGATCAAGGTTTATCCATTGTCCACCAAGTGCCATTGCTGTGAGTTTGGATTGTAATGCAATATTCATTGCCGGCAGTGATTTAGCTGCAAGTGGTGATGGTGAAACATGATGTACATTTATCAGATCAGCTAATTTTTGAATAGCTTCTTGAGATTCGGGAGAATTAAGTGTGAACTTTGTGCCGTCTTTTGATGCCCATTCTCCACCATTACTAAAGATAAAATTATTTATAGGTTGATCCCAAGTTTCAAACATAAATCCGTATTGCTTTATATTCTTTGGATCAAAACCAGGCTCTGCAGCTGTTTTACCGTTCTTGTCAATTGTTAATTTCTTGGCAAGTTCAACAAATTCATCCCAAGTCATAGCTTTATCGGCTGTCGTAGGAAGTGAATCGATACCGGCAGCTTTTAAAAGATCTTTGTTATAATAGAGTCCGAAGCACTCACCCGCAGTACTGATTCCCCAAGCATTATCAGGTGTTAGCTTATACCAAATGTAATCCAGAAAATCTTCTTTTTTTATTTCAGTATCCTTAGCAAACATATCAAAAAGGTTTACAAATTTCCCTTGATTTGCCCATGTTTCCCCTAAGTCACCAGTCATATAACCTGTATCGGGCATGTCATTACCAGCTGCCATAGCTGTTAACTTTGCATTATAATCGGAATTTGGAATCTGAATAGTTTTAACTGTAATCCATGGATACTTTTCAGTAAATTTTTCACAAGCACCCTCAATTGCTTTTTTCTCGTCAGGACTTCCCCAGTACGTAAACTTTAAAGTGACTGGTGTCTTATCAGAAGTGTCAGCGTCAGTCCGCTTTTCCGGTGTGTCGCTTGAACTGCTGCATCCTGTTAAAATCGTTCCTACTGTAAAACATGCCGTAAAAATTAGAGAAATAATTCTTGAAGTTCTTTTCATTTTTATGCCCCCCTAAAAAATTGTTAATAAGGATATTTTTGATATGCCCTTACTTCAATCTTAATGGTTTAATTATAGTATGAAATGAATCGGAAAAAATTTAAAGTACTTTGTTTTTTTGGATTTTCTTTAGATTGTTAGCGGGATTTTACACCTCTTGGCTAAAAACAACTGCCCGTCATAGCATGCAAACCATGACTGGCAGTTTCTTATTGGCAGTTCTTTTCAAAAGGAAATAGCAGAAACTCAATTCCATTGTTCAGACAACAAGAACTCACGTATATTCGTATGCTTCAGTCCGTCCCTGCTCATATCGAATTCATCATACGACACAACATACTTGGGAAAGTTGTCCCTGATCGTTTCATATGCTCCGAATTCACGCTGGACCGTTTCCTCGGATGCCAGCAGATAAGCTACCTGAACGTAGAGCTTCTGTGCTTGCTTTTCAGCAATAAAATCAATCTCTTTTTCCCCTGCTTTTCCAACGGTGACCTTATACCCTCGCCGTAGGAGTTCCATATACACGATGTTCTCGAAAATGAGGTTGATATCCTTCATATTCCCGCCAAAAACAGCCTCTCTGATTCCGTGGTCAGCAATGTAGTATTTTTCATTGACAGTTAGAATCTTCTTACCCTGTAAGTCCTGCCTGCGGACACGGTAAAACAGAAAGGCATCCTCGCAAGCCTTGATGTAGTTTAAGATTGTTTCCGGTGCAACAGTGCGTCCCTCGCTTTTGAGATATTTTGAAATCGCCGTAGCGGAGAAAGTCGTTCCAACGTTTGCCGTAATGTATGCGATGATACGCTCCAGCAGGTCAACATCACGAATGCTGTTGCGTTTTACGATATCTTTAAGGACAACAGAATTATAGAGGTCTTGCAGATACTGACGGCTCGGCTGTTCGGCATAGCGGAGGTTGCTCAAATACGGCATCCCCCCGTCGGTAAGGTATCGGATAAACATCGCTCTCGAATCGGAGTCAGGAAAAACGGTATGATACAGCTCCGAGAACTCTCCAAAGGAAAAGGGATAAATCACAAATTCCACATATCTCCCGGCAAGGTATGTGGCCAGCTCTCCCGAAAGCAGCTTGGCGTTTGAGCCGGTGATATAGATATCACAATTAAATTCAACCCGAAAGGAATTGATACACTTTTCCCAGCCAACGACTTCCTGAATCTCGTCAAAAAAAAGATATGCCTTCCCGGAGATGCCATTTACACGTCGAGTGACCTCCTTATGCAGTGCTTCCGCAAAACAAAGGTGTGCGTTGCTCATATTTTCAAAGTTGATAAAAATAAACTGATCTTCATTTACGCCGGAGGCAACCAGCTCTCGCTTAATCAAATCCAGCATGACTGACTTTCCGCTTCGGCGAATGCCGGTTAAAACCTTAACAAGCTCATTTCCGATAAAAGGACGGATACGGCTCATATATAACTCTCTACCAATCATAGATGAAAACCCTCCTTTGCCATATTCGAGATATATATTATCACAGATATAGCTTGATTTCAAGTTAGGTTTCACATTTTCAAAAGATACAACTTACAAATACTATATTTCTGCAAAATTCAACATCTCAAACCAAAATCCAGTTAAAGAACCGGAGAATCGGACAAGGGTTCAGGTATAGGTATATCCGTTTTCTGCAGAAGCAAAAAAACGCCCTCAAAAGAGCGGGTATAAAAGAACAAAAATAAAGAGCCTGTTGTAGACATTGACTACAAACAGGCTCTTGGCGGAGGCGGTGAGATTCGAACTCACGTGCCGCTTACGCGACAACCTGATTTCGAGTCAGGCTCGTTATGACCACTTCGATACGCCTCCATATAATTATTTATTTTTTCTTTGCCTTAGTTCCTTGAAAAAGTCCTTCAAAATCTTTGAACACTCTTCCATCAACAATCCGTAGTAAACCTCAACCCTGTGGTTGAACTTGTCTACACCTAATAAATCAACCACCGAACCGACTGCACCCGCTTTGGGATCGGTTGTGCCTATAAAAAGCCTCCCCACTCTTGCCTGAATAATGGCCCCCGCACACATTGCACACGGCTCTAACGTAACATACATGTCACAATCATTGAGCCTCCAGGAATCAAGCTTCTTGCATGCTTTCCTTATAGCAGATATCTCAGCATGAAGGGTAGGATCGTTTTTAAGTTCCTTCTCATTGTGTCCCCTTGCTATCACTTTGCCATCTCTTACTATAACTGCACCAACCGGAGTCTCATCCTTCTTATAAGCTTTTTTCGCTTCCTTTAAAGCCTCTTTCATAAAAAGGCAACCATTTTCCAATTAATACGCTCCTAAAAAGCATTATTGCTAATAAATTATAACTAAAATTAGCATTATTGTCAAACCCATTGTGCGTAATGCTTTTTGCTTTGTGAACATTTTTTATCTAAATGTTATATTAAGCCTTAATTCGATGACAATTTATGAGAGTCTATTATGAATTTTATGTACAAAATATTATTTTAAAATTGAATATTCACAAATATCACATAGATTTCATCAACAAATAACCCTACTCCATAGCTATATGTAAGGGACACTAAATATCACCATAACTGCATGATAATTTATGCAGGCTTAACTAAACTTCTTATTTTATCGTACTGCTTTTCTTTTATTCTACCAACTGCCATTGCAAGCATTACACACAAAGCCAAACCACATCGAACTTCCATTTTCTTTTTGCCTCTAATATAATGCTTTTCAAAACCAAATGACTCGTCTAATCGGCTATTTACTCTTTCTACAGAAGTTCTAAGCTTATAAAGTTTTTCAAACTTATAGCTTGCTCGATCTATAGGTGTAAATATTCTCCGATCTTCTTTTAACTTAATTCGTATTCCTGCTCTAACAGGACATTTTGCTGCATATTTGCAAGTGAAACCATATTGTTTTGATGGACAAAGCTTTTTCAGTGCTTCTCGTTCTGACTCAAATCCGCCTGAAACCATCTCTCGTTTTGTTCCTGTTTCCATGCAATAGCAATATACTCTTCCTTCATAGTTGTATACTACATTTTCATAACCTTCTAATGTTCGAGTTTCATCAATGTCTTTCCACATATTTCTAATTTGTATTACAGGCTTTATTTTATAATTATCCCATAGCTTTTCGATTAGTTTTGTATCATCATACCCTCTGTCTGCTTCAATTGTTTCACATGTTTCAAGAATTTTAGGACGTTCCTGTGAAAGTTCATCAATCATTTCATGTGCCTCATTAATATCTGGTTTAGACGCTTTCGTAATACTATATGCAATTGGAAGCTCATAGTCAGCATCTACTATTAAGTGTACTTTATAGCCAAACCATTTCACTATCTTTTCCCATGTACTTCCGTCTTTATGTGTCCCTTTGTATTCCTTTTTTCCGTAATCTGCATCTGTTTCTCTTCTTCCATCAGGTGTTTGATTTTTATTATAACTATTTGCCAAGGATTGAATGGCTTTGCCATCAATTGCTAAATTCTTTCCAAAATCTACTACTATTTTGTACAGCTCATCAACAAGCTTTTCAAAAATTTGTTTTATTTCTTCTTCATATTTCATAAGCTTTTTTAAAAATCTTGTAAATACCCATTCTGGAGGAACAGCCTTTTTTCCAGTTTTATATAATCCACACATAAACCTCAGTTGAGCATTCCTCGCAAGTTCTCTTCGTAGACTTTCTACGGATATGTGTTGAAATACTACTCCTGCTAAAATCCCATTCCACATTGCTCTGACTGGATAATCATCTCGTCCATTTTTTCGATCATTCTCAATCATTTGCATTAATTCTTCATCAGGCATATATTCTAGTACCAATTTTAATCTTTCTAAATCTCCTAATTCTTCAACATCACTCCACAAAAACATTGTTTGTTGTGCTATAATAGCCATAGGTGATCCCTGCTTTCTTAAGTGTTTTGTTTTTTTGTCAATTACAATTATACACTACAGTTATGCGGGGTTCACGCTTTTTTGTTATTTGGGAGTTGTTTTTTGTTTATTTTGATTTTTGAGGCCTAAAGTTCATATATTCCGCTTTATTTTGGGAGAAAAATATTTTTTCTTTTTTTAACGTCCTACTCTTATCAACTTTTCATCACATAGCAAATTGCTCGCGTAAAATTCCATACAATTATTTCCATCATAAGTTCAAAAAACTTTATTAATGTCCATAAATGTTATAGAATAAGAAGGTTCCAGTTATACTACAAAATTTAGTCCGGAAAGGGGCAAAGGACAAATGAAATTATTCAGCATTATTTTTGCATCACTGGTAATCTCGGTGGCTTTATGCGGTTGTTCCAACAACAGAAACAATGAAACTCCAATCACTTCAGATAAAGTGGAAAGCACAGTAACAAGTACTCCTGATGCAACAGCAACTACACAGAATTCTGAAAATAATCAGACAGCTACTGCCAGCAAAACTCAAGAACCAGATAATACTCCCGATAAAACTCCCGAAAACACCGAAACTGATTATTCAACACTTGGTTTCGACCTTTTGAGAAACGACTCAATAGGACCATTAAACCTTTCTTTGAATTCAGATGATGTTGTAAAAAACTTAGGCGAACCGGAAGAAAAATCTGATTTTTTAGTCTGGGGTTCCGATGGCTTAGAGCACCAAACATGGGTTTACAACGAAAAAGGAATCATTTTAAACATTGTAAAAACTGAAAATGCTGTCAGTGTAGGATCAATAGATATAAACAAGCCATGTACATATAAAACAAGCCGCGGAATTGGTATTGGAAGTAAGAGATCCGAAGTTCTTGAGGCTTATAAACCGGAAATTGATCCTGCTGAAAACAACGGGGACTCTGACCTTATTGTTGCAGGCACTGTATACGGCGGTATAATTTTCTCAATAGAGAAGGATTCAGTTTCAGGAATATTTATTGGTGCGGGCGCAGAATAAAAGCAAGTTTTTGTGTAACAGGGCCACAAATTCCATTATTAATACACCTTCCGTCAATGGATTTAACATGCATTATTCCCATTGCTGAATTTGTTACAAAAACTTCATCTGCACCTACAAAATCATTTATATTGTAGAATCCACTTCTGCACTCAATATTTTGGCGGTCTGCTTCACTTATAACCCATTCTCTGATTACACCCGGAAGCAGGCCACAATTTATATCCGGTGTGCAAATTATATTGTCTTTTACAAAGAAAACATTGCTCTTGGCAGTTTCTGTAACATTGGATATAGAGTTTATAAAAATAGCATCATCAAACCCTTCTTCTATCGCTTTGTTCATTAAAAACAAGTTTTCAAGGTAATTTGAGGTCTTGTGTCTAAGAATAATTGAATTCTCACTTTTCCTGACCTGCGACAACAAAAGCCTACACCCTTTAGCTAGTTTTTCAACTGTATATGTATTTTCCCGGCAAGTAAACAATAATTGAGGTATTATGCCCTTTTGAAGGTTTCCTGCAGTCAGCGTCATCCTTAAAATCACATCTGAGATTTTGTTTTGTCTTATATACGAAAATACTTTATCCATCAATCCAGACTTTGTCATTTTGTGCTCAATTCCAAAGAATTCCGATGACTTCATCATACGATCAATGTGCTTTTCCAACAAAAAAACTTTTCCGTTTTCATCGACATAAAACGTCTCAAATATACTAAAGCCATATAAAAATCCATAATCATATGTGCTTACAAATTTGTTATCATCTCTCATATTTTCCACCACCAAAAACTTCAAGCATTTTTTCGCCCTTGTGAAGAGTTTCTTCATACTCCTTTACTGGATCCGAGTCCGAGACAATTCCACCACCTACACCAAAATAAGCTTTTTTGTCTTTAATCAAAACAGTTCTTATAGCTATATTAAAATCCGCAGTTCCATCAAAGCCGATAAAGCCAATCGATCCAGTATAAATGTTTCTTTTAAAGGGCTCAAGTTCCTCAATTATTTCCATAGCTCTTATTTTAGGAGCACCTGTTATAGAACCCCCTGGAAATGCTGCATATATACAGTCTATAATATCTAATCCATCCTTCAGCTTACCAGATACTGTTGAAACGGTATGAAATACATTAGCATATTCTTCAACTTCTATATCTCTATCAACGGATACACTGCCTATTTTACAAACCCGTCCAAGATCATTTCTTTCAAGATCAATAATCATTGTCAGCTCAGCTCTATCCTTTGCACTCTCCATCAGTTCCCTTTTGAAATTTATATCCTCTTCCTTATTCTTACCCCTGGGCCTTGTACCCTTTATAGGTCTGGTTTCAACCCTGTCTCCTTCAAGTTTTATAAACCTCTCAGGTGATGAACTGATTATCTGGATATCCTCAAAATTCAAAAAGGCAGAAAATGGTGCCGGGGATTTCCTGCGAAGATCAAAATAAAGTTCATCGGGTTCATTATGTATTTCTACTTCGAAACGCTGTGAAAGGTTAACCTGAAAAATATCTCCGTTACGTATGTATTCTTTAGCCTTCTCCACTGTCTTTATATAATCTTCTCTGCTGAAGTTAGACTTTAAATTGCAAGGCAACCTGTCCTTTTCTTTTTCTAATTGCGCCCTATACTCATTCTGAGATATCTGATCGAGTAAAATCTTAACTTTGTCAAGATTCGCCCTTGCAGCCTTTTCTTTCTGCCCAGCAACCCCCAATGATGCACCTACAGCATATACACATCGTTCCAAATGGTCAATTATTATTGCTTTATTATAAAAACCAAATACAATGTCGCTAACCTTCAAATGGTCTATTGCCATTTGCGGAAGCTCTTCAATAAACCTTACAATATCATAAGAGAAATATCCTATGCACCCCCCACAAAAAGGCACTATCTCAAGGCTATCTTCAATTTTATAGTCATTTATGTATTTTCTAAGAATTTCAAGAGGATTTCCGTTTATAACAGTCTTCTTATTAATGTATACTGTGCTTCCCTTTGATTCAAACATCATAAACGGATCAAATGCAATAATAGTATAACGTCCTATGTCGATTGATTTTAAAGAGCTGTCCAGTATTACAGCATTACGTTTTGTTGCAAAAAAGCTCAGAATTAATTCTTCATAATCGTATTTTATGTTAGTTTTCTCTATAAGACTTATTTCTTTATTCAAATTCATGCACCTTTACATATCAATTTTGATTGGAATACATAAAGAAAATCTACCGAAAGTAACTGACCTTTCTCAAAAAATAAAAGAAATAATAGATTCCTTGCTAACAATTCTAATATCTGGATGTGACACTTCAGCAGAGCACCACTACTGTGCAACAACCGCAGGATCCATTTTAAGTTGCCACAGTAGTGGTAGCGACGCGAATTGCGCACATCCGGGTGAAGTTTGAATAGCAAAACTCGACCGCGGCGCAACACCGAGGCATTAAGGCCAAGGAATCTATTATCATGTTTTTCAAGACATATTTACAATATTAAGTAGTATACCAGTTTATCACATAAAATAGTATATCAGAGTAATCCCAACTATTCAATATACTATTTTTCTTAAAAAAAGTTTGTTGTTTTTGCAAACTTTTATACTTACTATTTTGACTGCAGCTTTAAGCTGCGATATGACTTTAAGCCTCTTTTATTATCTCCAGAACAGCACTAATCATATCTCTATACTTTTCTTTATTAACACTTTTCAACCACGCTGCCATACCCGATATTTCATTTTTGGTTGCACTAGATAGCTTCCCTGCATCCTTTTGTTTTTTTGCATTATAAATCGCAGCTCTGAACTTCTTAACCCACTTTTTACGCACCGTCAACTGATCATTATTTACTACAATTCCGGTCACCGATTGGCAGTTATTTTTTCTTAAATAACGGGTTTTGGCTTTGTTTATTTTAAAACCTTCCTCGGTAACTATTTTTGAAACCAAACCACAAAGTCTTCCCTCATTTAAATCTGACACTTCATTTATGCTAAAACTCATATCATCTGCGTATCTTGTGTAAACAAATCCGAAACTCTTTGCCAAACCGTTAAGCCTTTTGTCAAGATCCCTGCAAATAATATTGGTTATCATCGGACTTGCAGGTGACCCCTGGGGTAGTATCCTTCCCGATGTTGCAACATATCTTGCTTTGCCTTTAACCTCTATTTCCATCCGCTCACAGTATGTACACAGCATAGCAAGTAGTGAGGAAACATATCCCGAATACCCAAAAGCACGGAACATCCCAAGTACCCTTTCAAATGTAATGGTCGGAAAAAAGTCTTCCAGATCCATATTTATGAGCAGAGCAGGTTGACCAACATGTACCTCTGCTCCTGAAACAACAGATCTACCTTTCAGGAACCCGTGTGCATGATCTGAAGTATTCAACTTTGATAGAATATTTTCCAGTATAGACCTCTGAGCAGTTTTCAATTTTGACTTTGGAGCGGAAATACCACGCTCTCCACCCTTCTTTTTGGGTATTTTAAAGTGGTGGTAATGATCAACCGTAACAACATTCCGGTGATAAGTCAAAAACCTCAAACTTGGGTAATCAATCCCTAAGAGCTCTGCTAAATCCCTGTCTGTCTTTATTATAGGTAAACCCTGAAGCTTTAGCCTATCTTCATCAATTTGAGTGTCATTCATAAGCGAAGAATATCCCCGGCCAATGTATACAATCTGTTCACTCTTTTTCTGCTGCCAATCTGAAGAACGCTTTTGTTTTTCAAACTCCCGTTGCCTTTTCCTCTCTGCACGGCGCTCTATGGACTCTCTCATTATTTTTTGAGAAATATCCGAACGGATTTTGTCCAGATCCCAGGTTTCATTATATTCCTTGTGCAGTTCCCGAAGTTTTTTGTTTATGTCATCCTTTTCTTCGTATAACTTCACAATCTGATCTACTAATTTTTGATACTCCTTTAAAAGTCCTTGGCGCTTTGCAAATTTCTCCGGTGTTTCGCTTTGTTGGATTTCATAGGGTGTAGGCAAATCTTTCGGCCAGAATCCATATTCCTGCATCTTTAAAAAGGTAAATTCCTTTTTGCCCATCTTGTTAACCATTTCCCTATAGTTTGCTTTTGGCACTCCATTATTCTCTATCATAAAAGCATCTCCAAAATATCATCTATTTTATATTCAAACTTCTCACTAAGTTCAAGATGTACAAACTTTGAGGCTGATACGTACAAAGCCAGAATGTGGGAACAAGGCTCTGAAATATTCCTGCAACCCCTGTTAAATTCGCTGCATGTACATTTTACTTTTGAAATCTGACCGTCTTCATCGATAGCTAATTCTGTCTGTGTGAGGTCATGTTCTCTGTTGTAATCTTCTGTATTCGTGTACTTCCAATTCTTATATTTTAAATTTGGTATTTTGAATGAATGGGTTGCAACAAATTCCCTTTCATCACTCAATTTCAGTCTGAAGTTTGCAAGCCCTTCCTCGAGATTGCTCTGAACTTTAAGTTCCATCGTGGTTGTTTCATATAATTCCTTGTTAATTGGCACATTGCACAACTGTCTGAATCTTACAGTATTGTTAACAGGATCAAAAAATCCCTCTCCACGACGAATAAGCATGCCTATTCCTGCCTTGTTTTGTGCTTTTGAGGAATTCTTCAATTTCGAATCAACTTCCTCTAGCGTTAAACATCTGTGTTCCTTCAATAATCGGTAAATGTCGCTGTAATTTCCATTACCAATAAATCCTCCAATTATATTAAAAGCAGTTCCCTTAACCCAATCGTTTGCTGACCAGGACGTAAATCCGATTGTCATCTTCATATTACCCATATCCGCAATTATAAACTGCGGCATACCAAACCCCAGTAACCTGATTTTAAAATAACTGGCAAGGGGAATTATCTTTTCCATAACCAACCATCTTCTGCTTCCCCATATCTTCTCTTCCCGCTTCTTTTTACCGTTATAAACCGCTTTAAGCTCCAATTCCTTTCCAAAAGGCTGAAAAAGCACTTTTATATGCTTTCCCGGTTCCATTATCCATTTCATATATCTTGGACTCTTGTTGGCTTTGTGCCTCCTCAGGAAGGAACAGATATCATATAAATCTACCTGTTCAAGTTCTAACTCAATACCTCCGAGGCTCGCAGCAGCCGAAACCTGATTAAAGCCCTTTATCCATGTTTCAGGCAGCTCAATTTTCTTTTCTACGTATTCTGGCATTATACCAGCATCAACTGTAAAACCATCGGGATTAACCGATAATTCTACATTTGTATATGTACGAAATCGTTCCATTTCCCTTGCAAGCTTTGCAGAAAAGTCTATATTCGTTGTTCCCAGATGCGGTTGCTGAACTATTTCAAATTCGTCCATATTAACCGATAGGCATCCATATATGGATTCATCCAGTGAAAACGCCTCAAAAGTCACCTTATCGGGATGTACCGTTATTACTGGATCAAGTACAAACCATAAACTTTTGTCCCTCTCTTTGATGAATTTCCAAAAATCCCGTTCGATTTTATAGTAATCCTTCCAGACGTCGTAGCTATCTATTTCCTTTTTCAAATCATTCCTTAGTACAACAAGTTTTGCTATCTCAGAGTCTTTCTGAGTAAGTTGATCTTTTAGAGCGTCCATGTCTTTAACAATGTTTTCTCTTACTCCAGGAATATATTTTTCATGCAATGACATACGCCTTTCTATTTCCTGTTCTAACCAAGCAAAATACTCTACCCTCTCTTTCTTTTTTTGCCTTGCATCAGATACCACAATCTCTCGCAACATAAGCATGGCATCTCTGAAAACCAGTGGACGCTTAAGTTTACCCTCAAAGGACACTTTCTCCTCTCTTGAAAGATCAGGACTAAGCCCCAAAACAGTTTGACCCTCCTGCTGAAGACACAGGGACGGACTTGTATATTTATAATTAACCTGCATTCAAATCACCATCCTTCCTGATCTTAGCAAGGGTAACCAACGCCCTCTCTGAATCTATTACGTTATTCGATCCTCCAATATCTAGCAGTATATTTTCAATTTCAGGCAACCTATCTTTATTGAAGCGAACAAATTGAGGAAGCACCCTGTAAACTTTGTCTTTGCTCTCGGAGTTTTTATTTGGAAGCAGCAAAAGTGTCTTTAAATAGTACATAAATAATTCCTCATTCCCCACACCAGAATGTTCTAAGGTTTTATCAATTTTATCTGAAATATATGCTTTCACACTATTTGAGCCATGTTCCAACATTTGAATTATAAATTGCACCGGAATTGTATCCCCATAAATGAGATCAAGTTTTTTTAGTGCAAGTGAGTGAGCCCTTTGTACAGGAGAGTCAATAATAAGAGAATGCAGCTTTTTCTGTTCATCCTTTTGAATACTATCAAACACCTCTTCTGCCAACCTGTTTAGTGCTAAAACATCAGCTTCAAACATTATCAACAGTGCCGACAATCGGCTACTTAGCTGAAGTTTGTTACGGGTTAATATCTCAAGCAAGAATTTAATCATTTTAGAAGTTCCCGATTCTAAAATATTGATAATATCGGAATCTTTAGGCAATTTTTCAAACTTAACTGATTCTAAAACAGAAATAATACATTTATTCCTCACAGAGGTTGACCTTATAGCGGGCGATATTTGCACATCTTTGAGTATGTTTTTCATATCTTCATAGGTAAAGGAAAAAATCACCTCTTCTAAAAACTCCGCCTGCCAATCAGGTAACTTTTTGTGAAACAGCAATGCTATAATTTCACTCATAATCGAAATTTTGTCACCTTCAGAAGCTTGCTGCATCTTGCTTACAGAGGTAGAAAGACTGTCAGCCACATTGGTTGGAAGTAATCTATCCTTCTCTGAGTTGTAAAAATCACGCTTTAACAACTGTCTTATAAATTCGACGTACTGGCTTGTTTCAAAAGCCATCAGGTTCTCACAGAGCAAGTCTGACCATTGATTAACATTACTGAGTAAAAGGAGATCTGCAATAATTGAAGGCGAAAACAAACCATTGGTTTTCTTAAAATACACCATGGCAGCTTCATTCATATCTTTATCGTTGCAATCCATTAAAGCAAGCATCAAGTCGGAGTCAAAAGTAATTAATTTATCCATCCTATCTTTAAGTGTTTTCTTGAACATTTCCGATAGCGGTTTGTATGATGATAGAGCCAATTTAATCAACTGACTATAATCAATCTCACTTATAAACTTCGGTGCATTGGGCGAATCCTTTAAAATATAGTAACATGCCTTAATAACAACATCGATATTAGCATTAGCAGCGATATCGGCAACAACCCCAAGATTTCTATCCCATATTTCCTTTCTGAATTCGTAGCGACCTTTCAGCTTTACAAGTTGATCATTTATAACCCATTGATAGCGAGTACTCCAATCACTTGGAGCTTTTTCCCCAAAATCGTGATACAGATAATACTTTATAAACATGTTGTACTGGAAGTTTCCAGGATATTTGCATACGTAATCATTTTCCTCATAACCTGTCAGCAAGTGTTTCATCGCTTCCATGAATTTCGCTTCATTAGTCTCGGCATAGATATCCATTATTCTTCTAAGATATCTTTGAAAATATTTGTATGCTTTTGTCTTGCCACTCCCTCTAAGATAATAGGTCAACCTTGGAGCATCCAAATAGTAGGCTATCTTACCTATTACATCCGCAAGTTGGTATATCTCGGCTTCCTGAATAGTGCTTTTGAAATCGATAGTTTTAAGCTTCCTTCCATCGGAATACGGCCCAACCTCGTATCGGATTTGAACCTCAGACCTTATTGTTCTTCGCTTCTCATAATCGTAGGTATGGGTGTAATCCATGAGTTTTCCCTGATTTGCATATTTTCTATAGGCAGCACCATCTATAATTTTCCCAAGCGGAACTTCCTTGCCATTTATTTGGGTAAGGTGTAAATCCATATTCTTTAATGATTTGCGGAGCCATTCAGTTCTTTTGGCTCTATGGTCAGGGTCTAAAGCATTTATATATATTTTTGCACACCTTTTAACTCCCTTCGCATAGTTCTCATCCGCCCAATCTATTTCCGATACCAGCAATTCCTCTGCCTCTTCCTTAAGCATTGGATCATTTCTCTTTGCAAGCTCTAAAAACAACCCAGAAATCAGTTCAGTGCTTCCCCTGTTCAAAAGCCTGTAATACAATTCCTTCGGCGGATCCTTTGCTATTAAATCGGTTAAAAGCTTTTTTCTCATATATATGTTTTGGTGAGCTATCAGCTTTATGACAACGTCAAGATACCGTGTTAATTCTCCAGTCAAATTCAATATATCATTTGGGCTTTTAGCAGGAATAAAGCCTTCAGGTTTTATTCGACCCACTTTTTGTGTAATTTCTTCATAGGATATAGGTGAAAAATAAGGAATACTCAAGTAACTCTCAGAGTTAAGATTGTAAAACTCCTTAACCTTGAATTCGTCTTTTTTGCTCCAGTCATAATAATTTCTATGCCTGCATTTATAATACATTCCTTGTTTCATATTATCCCTGTCAACAAATTCTACAGCTTTAGTAGAAGGCAAATGTCCTCCCTTCCCTTTAAAAACTGCATAGCTTGTGTATTTGACTTCATCACACAGCATATGGGCTTGAGTAATATCTTGAAGACCATACAGAATAAGAAACGAAGGATTTTTATTTTCATCAAAGCCCCAAACAACTAAACTTCTTAAAGGCTTAAAATCCAAATTCCATTTTTTCTTTTCGGTACCTGGATTCCGGTGCAAAATCTCCTTACCCGTATCTCTTAAAGGTTCATTACCCTTTTCTTCTTCAATTCCAGATTTTAATTTGGATGAAATAAACTTAAAAAAATTAAACATAGCAACCACCTTGTTTGTAATAAACACTTTTTTACAAATAATTATATCACTTTTTTCCAGCATAAAAAAGTTCCAACGTACCAAATATTTTTTAGTGAACTCGTTTAGCTAAAGCTAAATATGGGAGTTTTAGGTGGAGACTGTACACCTGAAGCTTATAAGGAACTCCTGAACAAAACCGCAAAGCGGCTTTTGTTACCTTGAAAGACCATCAGGAAATTATGGCATCCGGCTCTTATATACACTGACACTGCTGCATTATAAGTATCGATTAACACCATAATTTCCTTAGCATTAGAAAAAAACAAAAGGCGTTATTTAGAATACTGACTAAATAATGCCTTTTAAATAGTTTTTAACTATTAATGTATCCAATATAAAAATTATTAGTTCATAACATCAACGGTTCTATTCTGATTGTTCCACTCTACTTTCAATCCCAAAACATCTATAATAAAACGCAATGGAACCATCGTCCTGTTATTTATAATTTTTGCCGGAACCTCCAAAGAATAAGCTTCATTATTAACAATGGCATTTGTGTTGTCTATAGCCAACTTGATTTCAACACTGTCCTTTTCAATAAATACAGTCTTGTCATCTCCATTCCAGACAACAGGAGCTTCTAATAATTCAGAAATAACTCTAATAGGAACCAAAGTCCTTCCATTCTCTATAACAGGTAAAACATCTGTTTCTACCGCTTTTCCATTAAATCTTAATAAAGCGTTGTTTTTGGGAATACCTAAAAGTATATCACCTTCACCTAATATCAGATATCTGCCTTTTTCGTATAAAATATCCTTAAGATCAGAACCTGATGATGTTATAAATACATCCCATCTGCTTCCATCACTTGTTGAATAAACAATTCCATCCCGACCTACTGAAACAAATCTTTCTCCATCCCATATTATTCTTTCAAAACCTGATATGTTTATAAAGCGTTTACAATCCCATGTAATTCCATCTTTTGATACTGCTGTTTCCCCAACATCTCCCACAGCTATATAAACTTTCCCATTAAAAACAACATCTCTATACATCATATCTCCCGATAATCGTTCTATCCATTGCAATCCGTCTTCTGAAGTAAATATCTGTCCATTATATCCTACAGCAATAAACATTTTTCCTGTCCATAAAACACTATTTATTCCGCTGATAATATTAACATCAATACTATCCCAAACAATTCCGTCCTTTGAGGTTTGAAGTTCTCCATACTTTTCTATTCTTACATATATGGAACCATTGAAGGCTTTCATTTTTGTAGTCATATTATCCATACTTTGATCCTTTGATTGTTCCCAATTCATACCATCATATGACTGCATTAATCCAACCTCATCATTTTCTAAAATAAATAGACCTTTTTTCTTGTCATAGCCTATACCAGAAAATTTTGTTGCAGCTGAATTTAAAGAGCACCTGGACCACTCTACTCCATTTTCAGAACTTATAAATGTTTCGCAGTTTGTCACAGGATCTTTTAAACCAGTTCCAATATACCTGTCACTTCCCCAGGCAATTGAATATACTCTGCTAGGAGCTAGAGAATCAAAAGTCTCCCAGGATTCTCCGTCTAATGATGTTAAAATTTTGCTGTCCCATCCTGATGCAACGTAGTTCATTTCATTATATTCTATATCACTCAATTCAAAATATACACCAGATTCAACCTGTTTCCAATTCACACCATCTGTTGATACGATTATGATTCCATTCTTTCCAACGGATATAAATTTGCTTCCATCCCATATAATCCTATTTAAGTATGAAGTAAATCCAGCATTTATCTCCTTCCATTCTATACCGTCATCGGAACTTATTATTTTGGCTACAGGCTCACTGGAACTTATACTCATATATTCATATCCTACAGCTATAAATTTGCCATTTCCCCATACAATATCCTCAAGACCTTGCTGAGTAGTTTGAAAATTCCAATTGTCACCATCATCAGAAACACATATTCCACCCTGTCCAACTGCAACATACTTACTTCCATTCCAAGCTATACCTCCTAATCTGATGTCTGATTCCGTATCTATCTCCTCAGAATCCCATTTCATTCCATCTTCGGATGAAATTATAACTGCCACCGGTCTTGATGTTATAGGTGAGTAACCGTAACCAACAGCAAAAAATTTCTTCCCAGTCCAAATAACTCTTCTAAGCCAATGCTGAGTATTAGATTCTCGTTTAATCCATGAAATACCATCATCTGAAGTTTTTATTGCTCCATTTAAACCAACAGCAACAAATCTGTTTGCTCCATAAGTAATACTTGAATAGCTGTAGCTGGAATAAGAATTATTGGTAATCCATCGATAGTTAGAAAGCTCTTCTGCATATACATTTGAAGAAAACACACATATATTTAATAATATACTTATGCTTAATATCATAGTAATAAAATATCTTACAGGACTATTAATTCTCTTTTTTGAGCTGTTTTTTAGTGTCATTAATTTTTCCCCCTTGTTCAAATAAAATACTTAGTGCTGATGAAATATAACTTCCACTACTATTTTCACTTAACGCTTATTTGAAACCAAATAGCGACGCGAAAAAGTGGAATTAATATTTCATTCATCCCTTAGTTATCTTATCATATTTAATAGTGAAAAAGAGTGACAAAAGTCATCTTTTTCATCTACTCTTTCCCTAAATTCTAAACAATTTTTCACATAATAATCATATAGCTTGTACTCAGCATCAAATATTGTTGCATCTATATTCTTTTCAAATTCTAAAAATGATTCTATTTGTCCTTCTTCAAGTTCCTCATTTTCTTCCCCTTCTCCATCATTTAAATAAAATATAAGTTCTATTTTTACCGTGGTAAATGTTTGAACTTCGTATTCAGATTCTATATAATTAAATAGTGACACAACAGTTTGAAATTGTGCAGTAGCACTAAATTTATTTATATGTGAGTTTTACTTTGGAGGGGTCATATGTTTGATTGTGAATTAGTTGGTAAGATTGGCTCTATGGCTTTGATTAGGCGTGATGAATATGATATAGATTATAATGTTTTTAGCAGAGTTGGAGCAGAGTTGGTTCCGGGGTTTATATGGATTAGCTCAGGTGCAGTTGAGATTGGGCGTCTTGATTATCTAAGAAGAAATGGTGGTAAGGAAATTGATAATTCTAATACTGAAGAAGTAAATGCATGTTATGCTGCTCAAGGACAGAGTATTGTTATGGAAAATTATCGAAGGTTTGTTAATCCAGCATATTCAGTACGACAAGTATTAGTAGAACACCAACATTTTAATGAACCTGAAAAATGTAACTTCATCAAAAGATTATTGCTTGATAGTGTAAAACAAAATGCAATTCCTATTATTAATTATAATGACTCTGTTAGTAATGATGAAACAAGAAAAATGGAATTATATAATTTACGCCAGCACCAAGAAAAGGTTGTTGAATGTATCGATAATGACGAAACTGCTTCAGAAATAGCCGCACTTGTAAAATCAAAATATTTAGTAATTCTGACTTCATCTGTAGGATTGCTTGAAGAGCCACAAGATAATAATTCGTTAATAAAAGAAGTAGCAGGCAAAAACGTATATGAATTATTAGATAGTATTAATGAGTTAAAAAAGTGCTGTATAGGGGCGAGCAGAAAAGGTGCAAATGGTATGAAAGCAAAATTAGAATATATTTCTGAACCAATTAAAAACGGTACAACCGTTATAATAGGTCATTCCAAATATAGAATTAAAGATTTGATAGCAGGTAGTGTAGAAAGAACAATATTCAGAGTGAGCTAATCTATATAAAAGATACTGAAATTACCGAAAACAGGTTATCAAAAAAGCATAAGGCTTAGGGGCAACAAAATGAACAATAAAATTGCTCACTTATGTTATATACAAATAAATTAAAAAGTAAACATAGAAATTAAAATTTCTTTATATTTGTGTTGATCAAGCGTTGCCCACTTTGGTCAACATACAAGAACAAATAAAAACCCCAGCACCTTAAAAATACTGGGGTTTTTGGTGTGCCCAAGAGGATTCGAACCTCCGGCCTGCGGTTTAGGAAACCGACGCTCTATCCTGCTGAGCTATGGGCACATATTTACCAACGGAATTATATTATAGTCCATATACCTCAACTTGTCAATCCCCAAAAAAAGTAATAAAAGGCGCAGCTTTTAAATGAGCCACGCCTTCACAAAAGCTTAAATTAGTATGCTACACCTTGAGCATACATTGCATCAGCAACTTTTAAGAAACCAGCTACGTTTGCACCTACAACCAGGTTGTTTTCCTGTCCATATTCTTTAGCAGCCTTACTTGCATTCTTATAGATATTAACCATGATATCTTTAAGTTTTGCATCAACTTCTTCAAAAGTCCATGAATATCTCATGCTGTTCTGTGACATTTCAAGACCTGAAGTAGCAACTCCACCTGCATTTGCAGCTTTAGCAGGACCAAATACTACACCATTCTTTAAGAACACTTCTATAGCTTCTGGAGTTGAAGGCATGTTAGCACCTTCTCCTACTGCAAAACATCCGTTAGCAACAAGAGCCTTTGCACCAGCTTCGTCAAGTTCATTTTGTGTCGCACATGGAAGAGCTATATCACATTTGATAGTCCAGATACCTGAACATCCTTCTGTGTATTTTGCATTTGGATGATGTTTAACGTATTCGCTGATTCTCTTTCTTTCAACTTCTTTAATCTGTTGAACAGTGTCAAGTTTAATTCCGTCCGGATCATAAATATATCCGTTGGAATCACTTAATGCAACAACTTTACCGCCTAATTCGTGAACCTTTTGAGTTGCATATATAGCAACGTTACCGGAACCGGAAATAACAACTGTAGCACCGCTGAAAGATTTTCCTTTTATATCTTTCATTGCTTCATCCATAAAGTAGCAGAGACCATAACCTGTAGCTTCAGTTCTTGCAAGACTTCCGCCCCAGTTTAATCCCTTACCTGTCAATACTCCTGTGAAATCATTCTTAATCTTCTTGTACATACCGAACATGTATCCGATTTCGCGTCCACCAACACCGATATCACCTGCAGGCACGTCAGTGTTTTCGCCTATATGTTTAGCCAATTCAAACATAAAACTCTGGCAGAATCTCATTATTTCTCCGTCTGATTTTCCTTTAGGATCAAAATCACTTCCACCTTTACCTCCGCCCATAGGCAATCCTGTTAATGAGTTTTTCAGGATTTGTTCAAAACCCAAGAACTTGATTATACCAACATAGACTGATGGATGGAATCTCAAACCACCTTTGTAAGGTCCGATAGCACTGTTAAACTGTACTCTGAAACCTCTGTTTACCTGAACAACACCATTATCATCTACCCATGGTACTCTGAAAATGATTTGTCTTTCTGGCTCAACTATTCTTTCGAAAACTCCACCTTTAACCCATTCAGGGTGCTTTTCAGCAACCGGCTCCAATGATTCCAATACTTCCCTAACAGCTTGATGAAATTCCAGCTCGTTAGGATTCCTCTTTACAACTCTCTCCATAACACCAGCAAGTATTTTCATTTAAAAACCCTCCTAAAAAATAATAATCATATATGGGCAATCGCTTTTTAGGCAAATTACTTTTAATATTATTTACAGCAATAGCAAAAAAATCCTGGCAAATATAACAAAACCCTAGCTACTTTAAACTTGCTTATCTATGTAATTTAAGCCTGCCTTTATGCAGGCAAAAGCAACACACATCATCGTATGTCATATACGGCATACTACGTTGTATACCCCAAAATTATTGTTTGGGGATTATTAAAGAATAATGTAAGATATTAAATCAATCGAATTATATCAAATTCATATAAAAATTGCAAGAGTTAATCAAAAATAATTCGAATGCAAGCCAAACCCCTCAAGCCTGCAAAAGTCAAATCGCATGTGCTACAAGGCTTTAATCGTCACATTTTGTTTTTTTGCATTTTACTTCCATCAACAATTATGCAAGGTTGTGCAAAAACGACTTTCATTTTTTACGTTCTCCATAGTTAAAGATACAATACAAATCTAATGATCTAAAATTTCCCTATACAATTATTACAAATATCACTTAAACAATATAGAAAAACGTGATAAAATGAATAAAGCAAATAAAGCGTCTTTTAGAAGGAGGTTCAAAGATGTTCAGGATAATCAGGAAACAAACATTAAACCCTTCCGTTAAACTATTGGAAGTTGAAGCCCCTTTAGTTGCAAAAAAAGCAGAACCCGGACAGTTTATTATCCTAAGAGTATGTGACGAAGGAGAAAGAATTCCTTTAACCATAGCAGATTACAATAGGGAAAAAGGCACCATTACTATTATATTTCAGGAAGTTGGCAAAACCACCAGACTTCTTGGCTCTTTAGAAGCAGGAGACACATTACTTGATTTTGTAGGTCCTTTAGGAGTTGCGTCACACCTCGATGGCGTAAAGAAGGCAGCAGTTATTGGAGGCGGTCTCGGAACAGCAATTGCATTTCCTCAGGCAAAAAAGCTTCACAGTTTAGGTGCAGAAGTTGACACTATAGCAGGTTTCAGAAACAAGGAGCTTATAATCCTTGAAGAAGAATTAAAGTCGGTAAGCAGTAGGGTTTTTATAACCACCGATGACGGTTCAAATGGAAATAAAGGTTTTGTAACAGATGTATTAAAAAGACTTATAGAAGAAGGAAATAAATATGATATGGTAATTGCTATTGGCCCGCTTATTATGATGAAGGTAGTTAGCAATCTTACAAAACAATACGGTATAAAAACTATAGTAAGTATGAATCCTGTAATGATTGACGGGACAGGAATGTGTGGAGGATGCCGGGTAACCGTAGGAGGCAAAACAAAATTTGCCTGTGTTGACGGGCCTGACTTTGACGGCCATGAAGTTGATTTTGACCAAGCTATGAGAAGGCAGCTGATGTATAAAAAAGAAGAAAAGGATTCACTTGATAAACATGAATGTAGAATGCGGGGTGTTAATAATGCCTAATATGTCTCCAAAAAAAGTTTCAATGCCCGAGCAGAATCCTGATGTACGAAATAAGAATTTTCTTGAAGTAGCCTTGGGATATACTGAAGATATGGCAAAAGAAGAAGCCCAAAGATGTCTTCAATGTAAGCACAAACCATGTGTTGAAGGCTGCCCGGTAAATGTACAGATACCTGAGTTTATAAAACTTGTGGCAGAAGGTAAATTTGCAGAAGCATATGAAAAAATCAAAGAAACCAACAGCCTTCCTGCTATTTGCGGCCGGGTCTGTCCTCAGGAAAGCCAGTGCGAGCAGCTATGTGTACGTGCAAAAAAAGGAGAACCTGTCGGAATTGGAAGACTTGAAAGGTTTACCGCCGACTGGTACATGGCAAATAAAGGTTCACAAGAGGTAAAAATTCAAAAACTCAATAAAAAAGTTGCCATTGTGGGTTCTGGTCCTGCTGGAGTAAGCTGTGCAGGCGACCTTGCAAAAATGGGATATGACGTTACAATATTCGAAGCCTTTCACACACCTGGTGGTGTATTGATGTACGGGATTCCCGAATTCAGGCTTCCAAAATCTTTAGTACAAAAAGAAATTGAAACTGTTAAAAAGCTTGGTGTTGAAATAAAAACAAATATGGTTATCGGTAAGGTGTTTACTCTCGACAAGCTTATGGAAGAAGGCTATGAAGCTATATTTATCGGCTCAGGTGCTGGCCTTCCAAGCTTTATGAACATAGAAGGCGAAAATCTCAACGGTGTATACTCGGCTAACGAATTCCTTACAAGGATAAACCTTATGAAAGCGTACCAATTCCCTAATTGTGATACACCTGTCAGGGTGGGGAAATCGGTGGCTGTTGTAGGTGGGGGTAATGTTGCTATGGATGCTGCAAGAAGTGCTAAAAGACTTGGAGCCGAAAACGTATATATAGTCTACAGACGTTCAGAGTCTGAAATGCCTGCGAGACTTGAAGAAGTCCATCATGCAAAGGAAGAGGGTATAGTTTTCAAACTTCTCACCAACCCTACAAAAATTATCGGAACAGAAGATGGATGGGTTAAGGGTATGGAGTGTATTGAAATGGAGCTTGGTGAACCTGATGCCTCCGGCAGAAGAAGACCCGTAGCTAAAAAAGGTTCTGAGCACATTCTGGAAGTCGAAACTGTAGTAATAGCTATTGGCCAAAGTCCCAATCCCCTTATAACTTCTACAACCCCTGGTCTTGCTACCCAGAAGTGGGGCGGAATAGTTGCACATGAAGAAACTGGTGCAACGAGTAAAATCGGTGTTTTTGCCGGTGGAGATGCCGTAACTGGTGCAGCAACTGTCATTCTGGCTATGGGTGCAGGTAAAAAAGCAGCAAAAGCAATTGATGAGTATATCACAAACAAATATAGATAACGTACACTAAGGGATAACGAAAAACTATGTCTTGGGAGATTTTAACAAAAAGAACCTAAAACATAGTTTTTTTATGTATATTAATCCATCCATTATAACATTAACTTTTAGCTCGTTTATTTCGATAAAATTGTTATAGAGTTCGTTTTGTTATATAGACTTTTGTACAATAAATCTACCTTTTGTTGTGAGGGATAGGTATGGATAACAAGGTTAATAAATACAAATTTATAAAATTTTCAATGCTATTATTTATAGGTATAGCAGCACTCATGACTGTATGTATTACAGCAAAAGCTGCATTTACACTTAGCATAACCAATTCCATTGCACACTCCGATACACAGATCAACCTGAATTGGTCTTCCGTTACAGACTCCGTATATTACAAAGTATCTAGAGACAATGTCCTGATAGCAAGCATAGATGTCGATAAGGAAAGAAACTTCCTCAGCTATCAAGATACAGATCTGATACCTCAAACCACCTATTCCTACAAAATTACTGCTGTAAATTCAAAAGGCACTGCAATTCAAACTGTTAACGGTAGTGCTGCAACAGCACAAATGAAAGCACCTTCTATTGCATCGTCATTTATTGACCTAAACAATAATTCCGTAACGCTAACCTGGGCAAACAATTCGAATGCGGTCAAGTCCACCATTGTTACAAAACTTGGTGAAGGTGTAATAGCAACCTTGAACAATGACGGAACCGCAATTACTTTTCAAGACCCGTCTTTAGGCGAAAATACCAGTTCCAGATATGTACTTGTATCCAGTGATGGAAAAGGCCATACCTCAAGCTATTCCTCAGCTGTCACCATCACTCCCATAAAAATACCAACTATTACAGCAAGCCTGATTGACCGGGTTAACACTGTTTCCTGGGATTATAATTCAAACATACAGTATTTTGTACTAGAACGTTCGGAATATTTGGAAAATTCCTGGGGTCCATGGAAGGTCATATCCGACAAAATAAATTCAGGAAGCACCAAGGCTACAGATAAACTCTCCGGTGATGGCACCTTCAGATACCGTTTAAGCATAAATACAGAATCAATGAAGGGGCATAGCAACATATCAAACCCTGTCACAAGACTTTTTGCTCCTTCAAAATTAAATTGCGTACCTGTGGGTTTGGGCAGAATAGACTTAAGCTGGGTTAACCCATCCGGAGACGATTACAATTTAAAAGTGGAAAGAAAAAAAGAATCGGGAATTTACTCTACTCTGGCAATATTGGACAGAAATATCTCAACCTACTCCGACACCAATAATATTGAACTTGAAACGGATTATACTTACAGAATCACTGCATACAACTCAAAAAGCAGTTCGGCTCAAAGTCCGGAATATTATATCTTCACCGGACCACCCCTTCCTGCTTATTCTCTTAGTGCAGATATGACTTCAGCAACAAAGGTTGTCTTAAATTGGACTGATGATTCAGATAATGAGCTTGGTTTTATAATTGAAAGAAAAACCGATTACGGCTCTTTTTCCAAATTAGCAACCGTACCTGCAAATGTTACCACCTATGCAGACGGTACATTGACTATTGAAAACACTTACACTTACAGAGTTATACCTTATAACCCCTTTGGCAATGCCGAATCCTATACAAATGAGCTACCGGTCTCAACTTCTCTTCTGAAGGATCCCCCAGCTTCACTAACAGCATCCGCAGTCTCTACAAGTGAGATAAAGCTTAGCTGGATATACTCGGACTCTTCAAGCTATAGTACTGCTATAGAAAGAAAAATGGGGTCTAGTGGAAGCTGGGAAATAGTAAGTGTTTTACCTGCCGGTTTTACAAGCTATACCGATATCGCACTATCTGCTAACAATGAATACTGCTACAGGGTCAAGAGCGTCATTGATGATAATTTATTTTCAAAACCTTATCCCAATACTGAATCAGGAATATCAGCTCATACAAAGCTATTAGCACCGCAAAATCTAACAGTCAAATGGGATTCTGCAAATTCGATCAAGTTAGAATGGCTCGATACAGCATACGGAGCTGAATATTTTCTTATTGAACGAAAAACCGGTGACGGTGCTTTTATAAAGGTTGATACTCCAATATACGAGGACGGATGTATATGGTATAATTTTGGTGTAAAACCCGAGACAAACTATACCTTCAGATTAAAGTCAATTAACGGAAAAAACAGTTCCGATTATTCCAAGGAAGTGACGGTTGAAGGCATCAAAATTATGCCGCCTTCCAATTTAAAAGCAACTATTATATCACAATCCGAAATAACTCTGACTTGGGATGATAATTCCAGTGATGAAACAGCTTTCATAATTGAACAGAAATCCGATACCGATGATTCATGGTACGAAATAGACACCCTGAAACCCAACTCAAAAAGCTATTCTATTAAAAACCTTAAATCTGACACTTTGTATACATATAGAGTACAAGCATACAATAAAACATATTATGTTGGTTCAATAAGCGAGGAGTGCGAGATATCAATTAAAAACCTGGCACCACCCTCCGATCTTATAGCTAAAGCTGTAACTTCATCAGTCATAACCCTCGAATGGTCCGACAATTCAACTGGAGAGCAGGGATTTATCATAGAACGAAAATCGTCCGGAAGTGATTTTGTTGAAATTGCAAGAACCGAACCAAATGTTACAAAGTATACAGATACCAATCTTATCGCAGGAAAAGAATATTATTATAAGGTAAAAGCCTACAACGGCACATTATACACCTATTACACCAATATAGGAATAACCTATACAAATGCACCAAAAACTTTTAGTGATTTAAATTCTGTTCCCTGGGCAAAAAAAGCTATTGAAAATCTCGCAGGAAGAGATATAATTAAAGGTAAGTCTATAGAGCAGAATATTTTTTCTCCAGATGACAGAATAACCAGGGCAGAATTTATAAGCATTGTGGTTACCAGTTTGCAACTCAGCAAAACCCCAGTCGGTACTTTTGAAGATGTAAAACCCGAGGATTGGTTTTATAGAAATGTTTTGATCGCTAAAAATATGGGTATAGTCTCAGGTATAGGAAACAATTTTTTCTATCCCAATGAACCTATAACACGAGAGGATATGGCTGTAATTCTGACCAGAGCCATGAAAATATCCGGCAACCCATTTCCAAACCATAATATAAGCATACTTGACAAGTTTTCAGATAAAAACAGAATTTCAGATTATGCACTCATAAGCATGGCAATATTAAATGGCGAAAAAATAATCAACGGCAAGAGCAGTACTACTCTCGCACCAAAGGATTACGCTACCAGAGCTGAAGCGGCTGTTATACTTTATAATACTCTGTACTAAGGAGTAGTCACACATAACTTTGCATTTATAATTTTTATATATTTTAACAAGCTTACACTGTTATATGTAATACTTAACTCCCCTAATAAACTTTTTAAAACAACCTGAACACATATATACAAACAGGTTGTTCTTTTTTTGCTTTTTTTGTTATAATAAGCTATTATTCTTGGATATTATAGAACCATAGGTTATAATTGTAAAGAGAAAAAGTTTGGAGGATGACTTGTATGAATAAAATAGACTTGACCGAAGCATTAGAAAAACTAATTAAATTCAGGTCTGAGCGTGACTGGTCAAAGTTCCATACACCAAAAAACCTGGCTGTATCCATTGCTATTGAAGCCGCAGAACTCATGGAACATTTTCAGTGGAAAAATGAAGAAGAAACAAAAAATTACCTTGCATCAGACGAAAACTTGGAAAAAGTCAAGGAAGAAATTGCAGATACAATTTCCTATCTCCTGCTTTTATCTAATGATCTTGGTATTGAACTTAACCAAACAATGTTAAATAAAATAAAGAAAAACGAAGAAAAATATCCTGTTGCCAAATGCAAAGGAATATCAAACAAATATAATGAACTATATTGAATGCAAAAAAGATTTTACATCGCACTTCAATTTCCTTGATTTATTATCGTGAAAATTTAATTTGTCATTGTAAAATCATTTTCACGATTTATATATATTGAATGCGATAGACAAACTTTTTTAAGAAGAATAGTATATAATTCAAGGAGGCATAAATATGTCAGAAACCAAAACAATGGCTTTACCTAAAAGAGATGAGATCGATGACAAATACAAATGGAATTTAGAAGATATGTACCCGTCCATAGATAATTGGGAAACTGATTTAAAGGCGGTAAAGCAATTCATTCAACAAATTGTTAAATTCAAGGGAACCTTAAGCCAGAACCCCGAAACACTTTTAGAATGCCTGAAAATTAGCAATGAAATGATGTCCTTAAATGATTTGGTCTATGTATATGCAAGAATGAAAAGAGATGAAGACAACGGAAATCCAACATATCAAGCACTTGCAGATAGAGCCTCGACGCTTTCAACAGAAGTCTATGCTTCTGTTTCCTTTATAGTTCCAGAAATCACTTCCATCTCAAAGGACAAATTAGAAGATTTCATAAGTCAATGTGATGGTCTTAAAATTTACAGACAATTTTTTAACGAAATACTTCGGCAAAAAGATCATATTCTATCCGAAAAGGAAGAAGAACTTTTAGCTCTTTCATCGGAAATGGCAGGATCTGCCCGCGACATATTCACCATGTTCAATAACGCAGACTTGAAATTCCCGTTTATAAAGGATGAAAACGGCGAAGATGTAGAACTGACAAAAGGTAGGTATACCAAGTTTCTTGAAAGCAAAGACAGAAGAGTACGTAAAGATGCATTCACTGCCCTTTATGACACTTATGGCAAATTCAGAAATACCCTTGCTTCATCTTTAACAGGCAATATAAAGGCAAACAAATTTTATTCTGCCGCAGGTAAGTACAAATCATCCTTAGAAGCCTCCCTTGATGCAGATAATATTAGTCAAGAGGTATATGACAACCTTATAGATACAATAAATAAAAATTTGCCACTGTTGCACAGGTATCTCAAACTTCGTAAGAAAGCCTTAAAATTAGATGAGCTGCATATGTATGACTTGTATGTTCCTATAGTTGAAGAACAAAAAAAGAATATTCCTTATGAAGAGGCCCTTAATATGGTTGAACAAGGGCTCTCCCCTATGGGTGAAGAATATATAAGCTTTCTCAAGGAAGGTTTCAACTCAGGCTGGATTGATGTTTATGAAAATCAGGGCAAAACCAGCGGTGCATACTCGTGGGGGGCATATAAATCCCATCCCTATGTTCTTCTAAACTATCAGGGTACAATAAACGATGTCTTCACAATTGCCCACGAAATGGGGCATGCACTACATTCATACTATACCAACAAAACTCAACCCTATGTGTATTCGGAGTACAAAATATTTGTCGCAGAGGTAGCATCAACTGTAAACGAGTCATTGGTAATGGAATATTTACTCAAGAATACAAGCAACAATGCAGAAAAAGCATACCTTCTGAACCATTACCTTGAACAATTCAGAGGCACAATATTCAGGCAGGTTATGTTTGCAGAATTCGAGAAGAAAACTCATGCAATGCTTCAGGAAGGCGAGGCGCTTACTGCTGATATATTGAGCAATGTATACCTTGATCTTAACAAAAAATACTTTGAAGCAGAGGTCAGTGTGGATGATGAAATTAAAATGGAATGGGCACGGATACCTCATTTCTATACAAGTTTCTATGTTTACAAGTATGCAACCGGCTTCTCATCTGCTGTTGCAATATCGGATATGATACTTAACAACGGTCAGCCTGCTATTGATCGCTACAAAGATTTTTTAAAGGGAGGTAGTTCCGATTATCCTTTGGACCTTCTTAAGAAAGCCGGAGTTGACCTGTATACTCCAAAACCTGTACAAGATGCTTTAAATGTTTTTGAAAAAATATTGAACGAATTGGAGGCATTGATATGAAAGACTCTCGCATAACACAACTGGCTCATAATTTAATTAATTATTCACTAGAGTTAAAACCCGGCGAAAATATCCTCATAGAGTGCATAGGGGATTGTTATGATCTTGGAAAAGAGCTGGTCAAACACTCTTACGAAGCAGGTGGAATTCCTTTTCTTACAATAAAAAACAACGAACTTTTAAGAGTACTGTTAAGTGAGTGTACCGAAGATCAGATAAAGAGAATGGCCTCCTATGAAATGGCCCGCATGAAGGAAATGAAGGCATATATAGGAATAAGGGCATCTCTGAATGTCAGTGAACTTGGGTCAGTACCACAAAATAAAATGAAATTATATATGGAACACTTTTCTAAGCCCGTTCATTCAGACATCCGGGTAAAGCACACAAAATGGTGTATTTTAAGGTATCCAAATAGCTCTATGGCACAACTTGCAAATATGTCCACCGAGTCCTTTGAAGACTTTTATTTCAAAGTTTGCAACCTTGACTATTCGAAAATGTCAAAGGCAATGGACAATCTTGTAAAAGTTATGGAAAACACCGACAAAGTCCGCTTGGTAGCAAAGGACACTGATCTGACTTTTTCAATCAAAGGGCTTCCTGCAATAAAATGTGACGGAAAAATCAATATACCAGACGGCGAAGTCTTTACAGCTCCGGTAAAAAATTCTGTAAATGGTTTTATAACCTATAACACCCCCGCAGTCTACCAAGGCGTTACTTATGAAAATATCCGTCTGGAGTTTAAGGATGGAAAAATAGTAAACGCTACTGCAAATGACACCCAAAGAATAAATCAGATATTTGACACCGACGAAGGTGCAAGATATGTAGGTGAGTTTGCTATCGGAGTAAATCCTTACATTGAAACTCCTATGAAAGATACTCTCTTTGATGAAAAAATAAAAGGAAGCATTCATTTCACTCCTGGAAGCTGTTACGATGAATGCAATAACGGCAATAATTCTGCTGTCCACTGGGATCTTGTATTGATACAAAGACCTGAGTATGGCGGAGGAGAAATATGGTTTGATGATGTTCTTATCCGGAAAGACGGCCTTTTTGTCACCGATGAGCTCAAATGCCTGAACCCTGAAAACCTGATTTAACAATAATAAATACATTCATCTGCAAAGTATTAATACCAGAACAAATTGCGTACTCACCAATAATTATTGCTACTGTCAAAAATGAAGAGAATACGGGGGCTTCTCCACAATGAGATGCCCTCTTATATTTAGAAACAAATTTCGAAGAAACGATTTCCTTGTTTATATCCCCTTCATATAAAAGAACACCCTGACTTTTTACAACAAAAAACAATACAGGCACTATTTAAAGTGCCATATGTAAATTAATCTCTCTGTTTCCTTGTAGTATGCATCAGTTCGGCTTCGTTGAACGCATTCCACCTTTTTAGAGCAGGAAAGCAAATCAGTTTAACCATAGGTCATCAAGTATTATCCCTTGATCCTTGTATATAAACGGAAAAAGAATATTGACTAATAGTTTAAACTTTCTTATGTTCATTTTGAATCTCATTGATTTCATTAAATAATATAGTGCTTTACTCCTACTAACGTTTTTATTGATGAAACCGAGAGTAAAAAACTTGGCCTCTATCTTAGAGTTGCATTTTTGAATACATAAATCTTTCTTTTTTATTTTCGGTGACTTTTTAATAAACTCTTGTCTAGTGCGTAACATCTCACATTTATATATGCCACAAAAAGTCAGCTTTCTTACCCACTCGGTATGGTTTATTATTTTATCCAGGTCCAACATATGCCTATCAATAAAATTATGGATATTGTCTTCCCCCTGATTATAAATAAAATGGTAGTTCTTTATCAAACAAAATGGGAATTCGTAAAAAATCCGATACATAAAATCGGTGTCTTCACTAGCCAATATCTTTTCATTTAATAATCCAACTTTTCTAATAACCTCTTTATTAATGAGCATTGTATTGATGTGGCAAACATGTACAGTCTTTAAACACTTGACCTCATAAAACTGAGGAGAAGGAAATACGATGCGGTTATTTCTTTCAGACAAGCCAAATTCCCGAATCACATCGTCCAATACTTCTTTAGCACCCTCAGCTTCAAGAACTTTATACTCCTCACCGGTTTTATTATTTCTCTCAATCCATAGAGAAAAGCAAACATTGACACCTTCATCCCTGAGTGCATTTATGCTGTCTTCCAAATGGTGCGAAAACCATTCATCGTCAGAATCCAAAAAGGCAAGATATTCACCACGGCTATTCTCGATACCTAAATTTCTTGCCGCAGCTGGTCCCTTTTTTCGTATATTATAGAGATATCTTATTCTTGGATCCTTTTTTTCATAATCACTGATAAGTGCTTTCGTGTCATCCGTACTTCTATCATCTACCACAATCAGTTCCCAGTTAGTATAGGTCTGCTGCAAAACTGAACTTATACTAGCCGGAAGGGTTTGAATTCTGTTATACGTTGGCATGATGATACTAATTAGAGGATTATCCATATGTTTTCTACACCTCCCCCTTTGGATTATACTTCCTTGATACTTTCTTCTATTCTTAGTCCCACATGCCTTCCCGGCTTATCTAAAAAGCCTAGAAGTTTGTCTCCCACCTTAATCTCACTTGAAGGTCTTATTTCGCCTTTCGAACCAAACATCCTAACATGCCAGTCATCCTGTATGAATGTATTAATCTTCACCCCGCCAATTTCACACTCAATTAAAAGAAGCGGTCTAGATTCAATTTTTAGTCTTCCCACAGTGACAACTCTGGCATCTCCTGAGGAATTGACTACATATATTTTATCTCCTGACTTTAAGTCCGATAGGTAAACTGCCTGTTCATTAGGCCCCCATACATACAAATGTATTCCCCCAGCGTTAACTCTAAAAGTTCTTAAGTTCATATAAGGAAGAAAATGAGTTTCACTGCAGGTCATAAGACCTCCGCTAGAAGTTGATCCTAAAATCATTCCTTCATCTTGTGTCAATTCCGAGGTTGTATCAATGCAAACTCTGCTTCCTATACCTGAAGGCTTAATCTTTGTCACTACAGCCTCCTGCAATATAAACTTGTACTTATTAGAATTCCTTATAACTTCTACCATATCAACAATCTCTCCAATGTGGTTTGAAGAGAACAAAATTCCATCTGCCCCTGACTCCATGGTCATAAGACTAACTTCTCCATCTCTTCTATTCTTTACTTTTTTTATAATTCTACAGTCTGACTTCTGCGTTGTTGCAAGAATTAACTCCAAAGGAATATTGGTTGGATCTTTAAATTCTATAATGACTATGTCAAGGTGTCTTTTTACCAAATCCACTGCCTTATCCAATGTAGACTTATCCTTTACATCTATTAGAAGACCGGTTTTTTGCTCCACTGTCCCCCTCATCTCTTCAAAAAGAGAGATACTGTCAGCAATAACATAATCAATTTTTTTCCAAATCTCCTTTTTACTCTTTATCTCATCAATTTCCTTCTGCGATGAGGCAAGTAACGCTAACCTCATCCTTTGGGGAAGCTTAATATTCTCAAGTACTAAGAGATTTTTTGAAGCTACAAAAACAACATCATACTCAAGCTGACACACCTTATCCAAAACTTCAACATTACAATCTTCATTAACTTCATACCAAAGTGTTTTATTACTTTTCATACAATTTAGTCTCCCTCCTGATAATATATTTCAGTTGATATTAGTTTTCTTTTCAAGCAGGTAGTTTATATAGATTTGACTAGCTGCGAAACCTTTTCAGTGGCTTCGACAGTCTTTGCCCCCGCCCAGCGATACTCTTCCATTATCTGCAATGCACCTTTCAAATCAGCACCTTGATTTACAATAGCATCAATCCCATTAATGTATCTTACCATATCACTCCTCTGAAAAACATTCCTGCCTATCGCCACCCCAGCAGCACCTACATCCATCGCATCTTTGATATCTTTCAAAAACTTATGTCCGTCTTCATCAAATGTACCTCCAGCAATTACAACTGGTATATTTACTCCATTTACAATTTTCTCAAAGGACTTCTTGTCACCAGTATAATTAACTTTGACGATATCTGCACCTAACTCCATAGCAACCCTGGCTGCTACCATATTACAGTTTAAATCTCTTTCATCGATATTCTTTCCTCTGGGGTACATCATAGCCAACAAAGGCATTCCCCACTTTTGACATTCTTCAGAAACCTTACCTAAATCGTTAATCATTTGATAATCAAATTCATTTCCTAAGTTAATATGAACTGATACAGCATCAACTCCAAGTTTTGCAC
This sequence comes from Bacillota bacterium, assembly GCA_023398495.1. Classification (GTDB taxonomy): domain Bacteria; phylum Bacillota; class Clostridia; order Acetivibrionales; family Acetivibrionaceae; genus Acetivibrio. The sequence continues at coordinate 90,693 of JAEWSG010000226.1, read as the reverse complement.
CTTCTTCAACAGAGGCCACCAGTACCTTTCTATCATTGTTCGGACTAAACCCCACAGAAGCACTTAAGTGAAGAATGACTGCCAAGCTTTCACTCTTATATATAATATCGCCACAGTAAACAACATTCCCTTTATGTAGTACCACTGCATTGACCTGGGTTTTTGACATGGTCTTCACTGTTGATCTTATGTCCTGAATTCCACATATCGGACCTAATGTAACCCCATGGTCTAAAGGAGTAATCAAAAGCTTGCCAGTCTTATGATTAATCAATCTTCTTAACCTTAAATCTTTCATTGGTCTTTTCCCCCCTACATTAAGTTAGTCAGCTTTTTGAATCATTTCCAATATGCGTCGGGCAGCTTCCTTTACTCCATCAATATTGCTGTTTCGTATTTCTTGAGCCAAACGGGTTGCTTTATCCTTCATTTCCCTGTTTGCTACAATTTCTCTTGCCTTTTGCAAGAGAGATTGTGGAGTAATCTCATCTGGGTGAATGAAGTCACCTACGCCCATTTCAACCAACTGCCTTGCATTATATTCCCTCTCGTCCATAGTTGGCATTACAATGGATGGAACTCCGTGACCCAGTCCCTGTAGGCAGGAACCATGTCCACCATGATGAATAATGATATCGCACTTTGGTATAAAATCATTGACTGAAACCCATTGTGTGATTGTAATATTATCAGCAGTTTTTAAGTCCTCAGGTATTTCCCCGCCTTGTCCTGTACCAGTGGAAACAACCACATCAAACTCGGTATTATTAAACGCTTTTAATATCATTTCAAGAAGAATGATCCCTGTACCCCTTCCATTAGAATTAGACATATGACCGGTATAGGCATAGATGAGGTATGGATTCTTTCTTTCAACCTCAAATGTAGTCCCTAATATCTCCTTGGGTCCTTGCCAATACATAAGTCCCGTGTATAAAACATCGCAGCTGTCAATGACATCAAACTCCGGGATACTTGGGACAATAGTTAAATCACATACATTTAACTCTTCCATTTTTTCAATGGTCTGAAGCCCATGTTCACTCAGAATACGGTTTACCACCGGACTTGTCCTATCAAGGTTTTCAGGTAACTCCTTCCACCAGGTTGTACGACCACCTTTGCCCTTTGGATGCAAACAGGCCTGAGTAACACTGCAAAGTGGCAGTCCCAGTATCTTTGCAGCAATGGTTGCCACCGGATACATAACTGATATCACAGCTTTGGGCTTGTAGTATAACATTGCATCAGCAAACACTTTTACCATATACTTGGTATATTCATAGTCAAGAAAACCATATTTGCTGCATAGATAATCTGCATTCCACCACTCTGGGCCATTTGGATTTATTTTTACTGGTTTTATAACCTCCTCAGGAGGTTCAAAAAGAGTAAACCCCATCTCTTTTACCAATTCTGCAGCTGCCCTATAGTTATAAAATATAATATCAATACCGTGTTTTTTGAGTTCATCAACTAAAGGCATTACCTGTGCTAAGGGACCAAATCCTCCATTCATCGCTATAAAAACAGAGTTCCGATTTTCCATGATACACCTCCTTCTAAAAATCCTAAATTGGTTTTTTATAAACTTCCCTTATAATATCTTCAATATTGGGCTCTTGAACACTCAAATCCTTGATCTGATATGTCTTTGATAAATCGGCAATCAGCTCGGCAGCCGTCATCCTACTCTTTTCAAATTGAATCCATGCCTTATGTCCATTTTGCTTAATGACCTCTGCTCCGGGATAATGAATATCTTCATAAGGTGATGCAAAGTCTACTACAAGTATCCGGTGAAGAGCAAGTTTTTCCATCAACTTATCCAGCGGCCCATCCTCAATAATTTTCCCGTGATTTATTACCACAAGCCTCGAACATAGCTGCTCTACATCATCCAGGTCGTGGGTAGTAAGTATGACTGTCACTTTAAACATGCGGTTTATTTCTTCTATGAATTTACGAATAGCATGCTTAGCTTCTACATCAAGTCCAATAGTGGGCTCGTCCAGAAACAAAATTGAGGGTGAATGTAGCATAGCCGCCGCTAAATCTCCCTTCATTCGTTGCCCTAATGAAAGCTGCCGCACGGGAATATCCAACAGTTCTCTAATTCCTAAAACTTCACACATATTGTCCAGGTTTTGTTTAAATAATTTATCATCAACTTGATAAATCCGCTTAAGAAGCTCAAAGGACTCCCCAAGCCTTAACTCCCAGTAGAGCTGGGTTCTTTGCCCAAATACAACACCCAACTTTTTTACAACCGCTTTTCTGTCTTGCTGTGGAGAAAGCCCATCAATTTTCAAGGTGCCTGATGTTGGGTGTAAAATACCAGTCAGCATTTTTATAGTGGTACTTTTGCCTGCACCATTTGGGCCCAAATATCCTACAATCTCACCCTGTTCGATTGTAAAATCAATATTATCTACCGCCCTTACTTTTATCTTTTGAGGATAGAACATCCCTAAAACAAAATTTTTAAAACCGCTTTTTCTTTTTATTACGACATATTCCTTTACCAAGTTCTTCACTTCAATCAACGCCATTGTATGTTCACCTCACGCACCTGCACTTTCGTATTTTTTCAAGCCCTGCTCAAATACCCTGCAAGATATGGCAAACAACAACACACCAATAATCGGGGTCCAGAGAGCAAAATTCAAAGGCAAATCAAAGCTATTTCCAAATCCAAAAAACTCACTGCTCGGATAAAAACTGATGAATCCGAAGGGAATTAAGAATGTAAAGAGTGCCTGAAATATTTCTGGGTAAATAGATATAGGATATTGTGTTGTTTTCCGCATTAACTCTTCACCAATCCAAATCAAAGTCGCACTCCGTTTAGTCCAGAATGCTACAGATCCTACAATAACCATGAAACCTATCCTAATGAATGTTGCTCCAATGATTACAAGTACAAGCTTTATGATATTCGAAGGAGAGAAAACAAACCCCGTCTTAAAACATCCATACAACATAACAATTAGTCCCGAGACAACCTCCATCAACCCTACCAGATAAATGAACCTAAATAACAACTGAAATAAAACACCCATAGGTCTTACAAGGAATCGATCAAAATCACCACGTATAACGGCAGACTCGATCTTTCTCGCCTGTGAAGCAAAAGTAGATGCCAAACCATCGCTGACATAAGAAACCCCATACATAAATATTAATTGATGGTATGTCCACCCATAAAGCGGTGAAAACTTATCTACCAGTACATAGATAATTACAAGTCCAGTCAAACATCGGACAGGCAGTGCTACCATAAAACAAATAAAAGATATTAGCATTTCCAGTTGTCTTCTCATTGAGAGCCAAACAAGACAAGTAGCGACTGAAAACCACTGCTTAAGAAAATTCATGATAGTATGCCTACCCCCCTTGAATCAGTATGTTTTTACTATATTTTCTCCACATAAGGTTTAGTGCAATAATTAAAAGGCACAACCAGATGGCCTGTATAATCATAGAAATTAGAGACTCATAATGTGAATATTTTCCTATATAAATCCCAAGTGGTGTCTGGTAAGTATATTGAAAAGGAAGAAAACTCATCACAACCCTAATTCTCTCAGGAAAAAACCATATGGGAATAATACTTCCTGAAAGAAGTGCAATGACAGCATCCTTCACAAATCCTATGTTAGCCAAATCATATAGTTTCATATACACAAGCCCCATCATAGCACCTATTATCCATAATATCCCAAAACTTAGCATCGCACTTATAATTGACAAGATAAGTGCAAGAATACTTTCCGGCATAGGCTTATAATAAAATATAGATATCATGATTAACATTGGCACAAACTTACTTACAAAGAAACTTGCAGCAATGCCTATATCCTCAGCCAAATAACTCAATATGACATGAGTTGGTCTGATGAAATCTATGGCAATTTCTCCTTGCAGTATCCTATCAAACATGGCTTTTTCAACATTCACATTAAATACTGTTGTTAATAGCGAAGAAAATATGGCATAGGTTACCATTTGACTTTCAGTCAAACCATCTACTTTGGTAAATGCATGAAAAATTGCCTTCCACAAAAAAACTGTGGCAAACAACATGATTCCACTAGCAAAAACCGAAGCAAAAAACTCAAACCGGTAGACCATTGATGCCATGAACTTCATCCTGGCAATATAAATATATGCACCAATTGATTTCATAAGCTCCCCTTCCATAATTATCCTTCCAAGAAAACTCGCTTCGCTCAAGACTTTTCTTGTTCGCTAGGGAACCCTATGATTCCCTTCGACGGATGTTTCGTATCAAAACCCGCTTTCTAAATCCCAGCATTTTAAAACACTTGTCTTCCCCCCATTATCATCAAACCCGAAAGCATCTATATGTACCTTACCATCTTTGTATACTTTAACGTTTACCCATGAGTACTTTAAAAGGTCTGGGTTTCTCACCGGTTCTTCTGATTTAAAGGGACCACCTGCAGGACCGCTGATAATTTGGTATGCTTTACTTCCATTTGGTTGGCTGGCATAAAAAACATGCTCATGTCCACAAAAATAAGTAGCTTTGCTTTCCTCCACCAGTTTCCAAAAGGCATCCCTTGCCTCTACGTTAACATCTAAGCCTCTTGCAACTGAAGAAGCATCAAATTTATACGAAAATGCAGGTAAATGCCCAAAAATAAATATATGCTTTACGCCCCGCCGTTTAGCATCAAATATATCCTCCTTTAAACGCATGAGAGGCATTTGGTATTCATTTCCCATAGCGAAAGAATTAACAACTATAAAATGTGAATCCTTAAAGTCAAAGGAATACGATAGCTTCCGCTGATCAGAAAGAATTCCGTCATCATCAGCCTGAGCATAGTTGATATCACTCCACGAACTAGTGCTAAATGGCTCGCTCATAAGCTCTTCCCACAGCTTTTTGTCCGGAATAAGGTCACCCATATTTTTCCTCCATGAATCTTCATTCAAAGACGTAACAACATGCTTTCTCGTCTTCTCATCAGTATCCTGCATTTCGTGATTCCCAGGTATGGGAAATACATAGATACCACTTTCTATAAGTCTTGCAATATTTCCCCGCCAATAGGCGTATTGGCTATCTAGTTTAGAGGCATCTCCTTTTGTGTTGCCATCAATGGCATCCCCATTAAAAAACAACATCTGTGGCTTTTGTTCCTGAATTTCGCCCAACATACGGTTTAGTACGCTGCTTCTTACGCCCCACTTTTTTTCCTGCTCGAAAATTTGCGGGTCATCCAGATCCACCTGCGAATCTGATGTAACAGAAAAAGTAAATAATACACTATTATCAGACTGCAACGCATGATAACCTTTCAATATAAAAAGGCTAAGTCCAAGGACAACCGTAATAAGCATGATACCATTCATTAGTCTCTTTCCCAACGAATCGCCCCCTTCCTCACAAAGTTTAATTTACGGCTCTTGATGACTTGCATAATCCTGAGACTGTTGGGGTATCTGTATCATTGGAATAGATTGTCCTCCAGCCACAACCTGCGGATATGAGCCACTCCACTTCTCTATAGCTTTTTCCTGTATCTGTATTGATTTATACTTCAAAAGCTCGTCATTAAGGCTTTCTGCCACTTTTTTGTTATATTCCTCTTCTGCTTCGGCAGCCAAAATCTTTGCCTGTTTGTCTGCCTCTGCTTTCTTAACCTGTTGCTGAGCTTCCAGAGCCTGTTTCTCCAGTGTATATTTCTGCGTCTCAACCTGTTTTTGTGCTATCTGGCTCTGTTCAATAGCCTCTTTTAATTCAGGACGAAAATCAATATTAACTAAAGACACAAACTCTAAAATCATATTGTGCTGAGCCAACTGTTCTCTTAAGTCCGTGTTGATGCTTTCTATTATTTTTTCTCTGTTTTCCATGATATCGGAAACACCATATTTCCCAAAATTCGATTTAATTGCATTAACTGTAAGAGGTCCCACAAGGGTTTCCCCAAATTCCATTCCCAGAGTTCTATAAATTACAGCACCCTTTATCGCAACAGGGTGATAGGTTACAACCGCCTGGACATAAACATCCAGCATATCTTTACTCATTGCATTAATTGTCTCTTCACTTTTTATCCATTCAATTTTCCTTGTACGAACATCCATATGTTTCACACTCTGAACAAATGGAATCTTAAGATATACCCCTTCCTCTTTTACATCATTAGAAATCATACCCAGCGTCATAAAAATTCCTACGTGTCCTGGCTGTACAACTCCAAAAGTTGTAAATATTAGAACAAGTACCAAAACTGCAATAGCTGCTGGTTTGATTGCCTTCTTAACCATCATTTGACACCTCCTAGACCTATGGTTTTTATAAAACTCATGTCTTTTGCATAAACAAGTCCTTTATATTCAAGTCTTCAGTAGTCAAAAGCAAACTGATAAGGGCTCTGAAATCGTCTGTCATTCGCTTTATCATCTCCTTGCTATACCGACTGCTCATATACTTAAATTGCAGCTCTATCTCCTTTCTCCTGTCAAAAATTTTAAAGTTGATATCATACTTGGAGAAAACTTTCTTTATGTAGAAAGTTCTTTCCACTATCAACTGCCGACTTGACGAACACAGCTTGCGTTCCTCTTCTGTCACATAATTTACAATTATGTTGAATAGTTCCTTATCCTCAACATTTTGTTTTTCCCTGATCTTTTTATTAAGCAAATCATAAGGGTAGGAAGCATGATCTATAGCCCCCACAAGGGTTTTATTTACCGCACTCAAAAATTCTTTTGCACTTTCATCCTGATCAATTAAGGCTCTTATTGCTACCTTCTCCAAGAAACACCCCATCATCCAGTTAAGAGACGTATCAAACCTGTTTGATACTCGTAGCCCAACGGTTATGTCCCTTTCCCCACTTTCTCTTCCTATGATCAGCAAAAAAATGGATAGAATAAAGCTGGCCTTAGTAATTTCCCAACTGCTGCATAATTCGCTTATTGCCTGATAATCGTCGTTCTTAATATAAAGACTGACCTGGCTGAAATCTATTGCCTCAGACTTTGGAATATCTATTGGCAACTGTGTAAACTTAAACCCATCCAACTGCTTATTCCAGTATTTTTCAAGGGTTTCCGCCATACCACTTTTCAAAAGCTTATCCTGCCAAACCGCATAGTCTTTATATTGAAAAAGAATTGGTTTTAACGACCTGCCATCGTATAACTCCCATAATTCCTCATCAAACAATTCCATGGATACTGCATCATATAAGCTATGGTGCATATCCAACAACAAATAATACTTTTCAATGCCAACTTGAAGGATGCACGCCCTAAGAAGCGGAGGAGAACCTATATCAAATGGTACCACAAAATCAGTCATTATCCTTTGGGCTTCCTCTTCACTGCATACCATAAATTCTGCCTTGAACAAGACTTCGTCAGCAATTCGCTGTACATACTTACCTCCAATCAGATGAAAAGATGTACGAAGAACCTCATGACGATTGATTAATCCCTGAATCGCAGCGTTTAACCGTTTTATATCTAGTTTTCCATGCAGAACATCCACCCTGCCCAAGTTGAATTTTGTTGAATATTCATTGATTTTTGTTTGAAACATAGCCTTTTGGACAGGTGTAACCGGATAGTGCTCCATTTTTCCAACCTTTTCCAATGGCAGAGACTTGTTCGGAGAAGTACTTTCTTCACATAAAACTATGGCCAACCTTTGGATACATTTTGCTTCAAAGAGTTGGGATAATTTTAGTTGCACCCCATGTTTGGCATTGATCCATGTAATAATTTTTACAGCCTTTATTGAGTCTCCTCCAAGATGGTAAAAATCATCAGTAACACCTATATTTTTAACTCTAAAAAGCTTCCTCCACATTTTTACCAATTCTTCCTCAATTGAGTTGGAAGGTGCAACATATAATGTTCCCGTATCTATATTTCCATCTGGTTCGGGCAAAGCCTTTAGGTCTACCTTTCCGTTTCTGGTTGACGGAAGCCTATCCAATTGAATTATGTAGGAAGGAAGCATATACTCGGGAAGAGTTTTTAAAAGACTATCCCTTATATCACCTATTGAAACCTTTTCCTCTACCACAATATATGCAACAAGATATTTACCACTTTCATAATCTTCTCTGTCTATCACTACTGCTTCTTTTACGTTGGGAATATTTAAAAGGCTTCTTTCTATCTCCGCGAGCTCTATTCTAAAGCCTCTTATCTTAACCTGATGATCTATTCTCCCTAAAAACTCCATATTTCCATCTTCCAACATTCTTGCCAGATCACCTGTTCTGTACATCCTGCTTCCATTGATAAAAGGATTCATAACAAATTTTTCATTTGTAATATCTTCTTTATTTATATATCCTCTAGCCACACCAGCTCCTGAAATGAATATTTCTCCGGCAACACCTGTGGGTACGGGCTTTAGATACTTATCCAGAAGATAAATCTGGGTATTAGCAGCCGGAATACCTATGGGTACAGATATTCTCTGATCTTTTTCAATATCATATTTATAAATCATACAGCCAACCACTGTTTCTGTCGGACCGTATTCATTGAAAATCTCCACATTTCCGCTAAAACTTTCGTATACGGCTCTTGCAAGGTTTGTTCTGAGATCTTCACCACCTACAATAAACCTTTTAACAAAAGGGTTGCTGTTATCCATATCAGCTATCATCGAAAGATGTGTTGGCGTAAGTTTGACTATTGTAGCTTTTCTTTCTTTCAGTATTCTGAAAAGAGTAGGCTCATTTCCATTATCATTATAAATCACAATTCTGTTACCGCTTATTAAAGGAGTAAAAACAGATGTTACCGTGAGGTCAAAGGAAATGGATGAATGAAGAGCAAATGCTTCATCCTGGCTTCCTGGAATATATGTATTCCTTGCCCATACTATATAGTTAACAAGTCCTCTGTGCTCTATCATTACACCCTTTGGATTACCGGTAGAGCCTGATGTGTATATAATATATGCAAGATCTTCAGGAGCCCCTTCACTTGTGAATATTTCATGCTCTATATAATTCTCTTTGTCTGAAACATCTATAATATCACCATAAAACTCTAAAATATCAATAGTTCCTTTAACCAGAATTCTGCTTACATTGCTGTCTTCCAATATGTATTTTATTCTGTCTTCGGGGTATGAAAGATCTATAGGCAAATATGCAGCACCAACCTTTAAGACTGCCAATATACTGGTGATAAGCTCAAAGGATCGCTCAATCATTATTGCAACAATATCACCTTTTTCTATACCAGACTTTTGAAGTTTTGCTGCCAATTGATCCGACTTCTCATCTAATTCTTTGTAAGTAAGACATTCATCATCATACTCCAGAGCAACTTTTTCAGGGTACAAAGAAGCAGTTTCTTCAAAGAGTTTGTGTATTGTTGTCATAGGATAATCTGATTCTGTATTATTATAGTCATACACCAGTCTTTTCTGCTCTTCATCCGAATTAACCACTATATCCTTTATGCTCACACCCGAGTCCTTTGTTATTTCCTCAAGAACCTTGACATAGTGATTAAGAATCTGTTGGGCAGTTTCTTTTCTGAATAATGCAGTACAGAACTCAAGCTCCAATTCTATTGTATCTTTTGCTTCTATTGCAACCAATGTAAGATCAAACTTTGATACTTTCAAATCGTTCCGGTACTCACAAAACTTCAGGCTCTTCATGTTAACTTCAGGCATATCAATATTCTGCAATAAAAACATAGTATCAAAAAACGGATTTCTACTCATATCTCTTCTTATGTCAAGTCTTTCTACAAGCTTCTCAAACTGATATTCCTGATTTTCATAGGCCTTTTGTGCATTCTCTTTCACTTCCTTCAAGAATTCCCGGAAAGATTTTTCACCCACAGGAAAATTTCTGAGTGCAAGTGTATTCACAAACATACCCCTTACCTCTTGTAGGCTGACATGGTCTCTCCCTGAAATAGGCGAACCCACTACAATGTCTTCCTGACCAGTATATTTGTTCAGCAATACATTGTATGCCCCAAGTAAAACAATATAAAGAGTTACTCCATTGTCTTCCCCAAGTTTCTTAAGTTTTGTTGTCAATTCCTTGTCTAAATGCGACCTCACGTTGTCTCCTTCAAAACTTTGCACATTCGGTCTTATATAATCCAAGGGCATGTTCAATCTCTGTTCTTCCATATCCAACATATTTTTTTGTTGATGACTAGTCCCCATACTCATTTTCAATTCCTCACTTAAAAAATGAACTCGCAGGTAAATCTTGTTCAAATTAAAACTTCAGCATATTATTTGCCTCAATAAGCTGTTTTCTGATTTCTATGTTCTGAGGGCACTTTTTTTCGCACTTACCGCATCCAATACACGCATCTGCACGTTTTTTCTTTCCGTCCGGTCCCTGCCCTATTTCGAGATACTTTTTTTTTGCGTACTGCTTCATGCCGTACACATTTACATAATTTACACAGCTAAAAATAGTAGGTATATCAACACCTACCGGACAAGGTAGACAGTACGAACACCCGGTGCAGTAAAGATCTGCCAGCTTTTTTCGTTGTTCCATCAGGGCATTTATATCACTTAATTCCGAAGGAGAAAGTGCCTGGCTTTTCAAAGCAATCCTAACATTTTCCTCAAGTTCTACTGGGTCTGACATTCCTGATAAAACACAATCAACATTAGGATTCGAAAAAACAAATCTGAAGGCAGTTTCAACATTATTTCTGGTCTTTGCGGAAAGTTCACCCGGCATTTCCGGGATTCTCCCTCCTCCTAATGGTCCCATAACTGCCACCCCAAGACCCTTGGATGCTGCATACGCCATAACATCCTCATTGCTCCTATCAATCAGGTTGAACTGACAAAGCATAGTCTCAAATATTCCTAAATCAATTATTTTTTTCGTGTTCTCAGGAGTATCATGGGTAGAAAAGGACAAATGTGTTATGAGCCCCTGGTCTCTTGCCTCCTGTAGCTCCTTATGCCATCCGTATTTTTTCTCAGTTTCTATATATGTAGAAAACCGTAACCCATGAAGATGATAAAAATCAATATATCCGGTTTTTAGCCTTTCAAGCTGCTCCCCAAGAATTCTTCTCAAATCCCCCGACCTGTTTACATAACTAGCATGGCACTTAGTGGATATATAAATCTTTTTCCTTATATCTAAAAGTGCATCTCCAAGTACCTCTTCGCTCATACCATTCCCATAAAAATAACCAGTGTCGAAATAATTGATTCCAAGCTCAACTGCCCGCCTTAAAATGGCTTTCGATTTATTTTCATCAACCCTTTTCTGCCCATCAATAGTGATTTCAGGAAGACGCATACACCCAAACCCAAGAGCCGAGACCTTTTTGCCGGTATTTCCAAATTCCTTGTAAATCATTATACTTCTACACTCGCTTTACCAGAAACAAAGTCTACCAAGTTTGCAAACCGGTCAAACATCTCCAGATCCAACTCATCTGATTCACAAGAAAATCCAAACTCCTTTTCCAATCCTACCAAGAGCTCTAATATCTGTATTGAATCCAACGATAAGTCGCTTATCAGCGAGGTTTCATCTGTTATAGCATCCACCATTTCCTTTAGGGCCAAAAATTGATTTGATTTTAATACATTTTTAATACGTTCTGCCACCAACTGCCTTTTCATATATACCCCCCATTTTTGTGTTTGTATTTTTATTTGCTCATTAAACCACACATTCTTCTGACCTTTTAGCATGTCCAAGCATCATTGACCTATGCTCCGGAAGGTAAAACACTTTTGCAATGTCATCCGCAAATACGGTCCCTTCAAAAGTCGATTCTATTCTGTCTTCGTAAATATTCAAAAAACCTTCATTGGAAAGCTGTGTAAACTGATCAGGGAAAACATCCAACAAATCCACTCCAAATTCATCCAAAAACTCAGCACGGCTGATTTTCAAGTTCTTTAGACTCAGCACTACTCTCTGGATCATTTTTTCTTTCTGGGAGATTTTGTGTGCTCTGACAATAGGTAGTTCTCCCTGACTAATCTTATTAATATAAACATCTACCCTAGATTCATTCTGGAAGAGGTGTGAGTTAATCCTTGAATAAGAAGATGCTCCAACACCCAAAAGATCCTCTCCCAACCACTGCCCCCGGCGATGAACATGGTCATGCTCAGGACCTGTATAGAAGCTGAAATGATCAGCCTGTAAGTACCCAGCCTCCAAAAATCTGGCAAAAGCCATCCTTGTATGCTGTTCTTCCTCCTTGTCGGACATCAATTTGATGCTCCCGTCTCTCAGCTTTTTGTACAGTGCACTATTTAGGTACACTTCCATTTTGTAAATTGCTATGTTTTCAGGTCTCAATTCGATGATGCCGTTAACAGTTCTTAAAAAACTTTCCATAGTCTCATTGACAAGCCCTGACAATAGGTCGGTATTTATGGTCCTAATCCCTACCTTTTTGGCATGCTTGAATACAGTGTAAAATTCTTCTACCCCATGGTTACAGCCATTGATTTTCAATATCTCTTCGTCGAGGCTCTGACATCCAAGATTTAGACGATGAAGTCCGAAAGATTTTAGAATTTCAAGCTTTGATAGTGTAGTTTCACTTCCGGGACGTGCTTCACAGCAAAACTCAAAATCCTGAGTGAACTCGAAGCTTTCCTTGATAAGTGAAAGCAACGAATTTAACTGCTCCTCGCTAAGAAGTGTCGGTGTACCTCCACCGATATAGAGTGAACGAACACGCCTATTTTTTAGCTCTGGCATGGACGCATAAGCTTTTATTTGTGTTTTAATAGCTTCTACATATTCCTCTGGAACTCCCTTTTTTCCGGCAGCAACAGATTTATAGTAACAAAATCCACATTTCCATACACAGAACGGAATATGGACATAGAGGTGAAAACAAGGTAATTCCCATATGTTTTCAATTTCTGTCCTACCCATATGATTTAATGGTGGATACTGGTTGATAAAGTCTTCTCTTTTTAAGTTTATCACTTTTTACCGCTCCTCTCACAAAACCCCTATTATATTAAACACTTTCGCAGTATTTTTCCTGTTTGGCTCCTGGGTAGTTGATCAACAAACTCAATGACCCTTGGAAGCTTGTAGTCAGCCAGATTTTTCTTGCAGACATCCAATATATGCTTTTTGTCAACAACCACTTTGTCAGATACAATTACTGCTTTGACCACATGCCCACCAGCTCCGTTATTTATTCCAACTACCACAACTTCTTTGATTCCATCAATTCCTGCAATAACTTCCTCGACCTCAGAAGGGTCTACTTTTAAGCCTGCCACGTTAATCATATTGTTTTTTCTTCCAGCAACATATACAACACCGTCCTCATCAACACTTCCCATGTCACCAGTATTATACCACCCATTTCTGAAAGCATCTTCATTCAGGTTTTCTGGATACAGGTATCTCCTTGCGTTGGCCTCACTCTTTGAAAAAAGCAAACCAGTTTCACCAGGAGGCAACAATATACCATTTTCATCAAATGCTCGAATATCACGATTAGCCAAAGGTTTTCCTACAGCATTTGCACAACAGAAAGTGTCCTTTGAAATAGTCATTGCTCCCGTCTCTGTCGAACCATAACTGTTGTATATCACTTGTCCAAAACGATCTAAAAAGGCTTTTGTTACATCATGGTGCAATGATGCACCTCCAGTCACACAAACCCTTAAAGAAGAAAAATCCGGTGAACTGGAGAGTGTACTCTGGTTTAATAAATGATACATAAATGGCACAGCAAAAACAGCTGAAACTTTTTCTTCCTCAATAGTTTTCCTGACATCAGCAGGAATAAACCCATCCATAAGTATCAATCTTGCTCCACTGCATAATGCAGGAAGTGCACCCAACATCAGACCAAATGCATGGTGAATTGGTGGAATCACCAAAACAGTATCCTCATCAGTTAGCTTTAGTTCATTAATTACTGTTTCCAATTCAGATAAAATTGCAACACTTGTCCTTATTACACCCTTTGACATGCCGTTAGTTCCGCTTGTGAGCTGGCATACCACATCACCAAAAGCTAATCCCTTCACCTCTTTGTTTTCAAATAACCAAAAATCTTCACTTAATAAGGTTTTGTCCTGTTTAACACCTCCAGCCTCTTCCATAAACTTTGATAAGCGTGGGCTTGCGAGCATTTTCTTAATGCCGGAATTTTTAACATGGTAGATAATTTCCCGAGGCTTTAACATTGCTCCTAACAACACTGCAGGATGGCCGGTCATCTCACATGCCAGCAAGAATATAATAAACTCCCGACAATTAGGAAAAGCGAGCCCTAAAGGTTCGTTAGGCTGCATCCCAAAGCTTTCTATTCTATTTGCCGCCTCATTGATGTCTTGTATTATCTCATTGATAGTCCATGAACCACTGCGGGTCTTTAGAATCTCCTTATCGCTCAATTTGTCGGTAAGTTCAAAAATCTTTTTGTAAATCATTTTTTTGATCATCTACCTTTACACAAGTTTCTGATTGCTTTATTCTTTGATCCCTCATACGAGCCAATTGCTTGTAGAATGAGGATCTTTTTGCAAAAACAGCAGCTTCTGGACATATTTCATGACATGTCATACATGAAATACAGGTGGATTGGTCTATTTTTGCTGTCCCCTCAGAAATGGAGATCGAATCCACAGGACAATTGGGAATACACAGTCCACAGGTCTTGCATTTTTCTGCACTTATCTGTACAACTGCTCTGGAAAGATTAAATATTTTATGTGTAATATCAGGGTTGTACCTAAAAGTAACTGGATATTTAAAATCCTTCATAATATAACCTTCCAGTGATTCACCTACGATTTCTATCTGTTCCAGACGGGATTCTCCAATCCCTTTTTCTGTACCAATGCGATTTGTATGAATAAGAGAAGGCTCAATATTCATTAGCTTTGCAGCAACACTATCCAATGCAATGCCATCTTCACTGGCCATAATAAGTCCAATTTTTCTTCTTATCCCTTGAGCTCCCGGTCCATCTCCTTCGATTCCAATAACAGCATCCATAATATTAAGCCCAGGACTTACAAGTCTGTATATTTCGGTCAATAGAGAAGCAAAATCTGCTTGAACAGGCAACTCACTATGAAGAATTCTCTTGGAATTTCCCGGAAGAAGACCATAGAGATTTTTTACGGCACCAGTAAAGGTCATAAGACTATGTGTCTTAAACTTAGGTGTGTTAATGATACAATCCATAGAAAAAATATCCCTGGACATATAAAAGTTATAGTCCTTTTGATTGATCCGACTTACAAAAGCATCTATTTCCTTATCTAAAAAACTTCTTTCATAATCTATCCCCTCTAGCACCGAAGCAATACCAGAGCTTTCCCATATATGGTTTAGCCTTGACCTATCTGCATCTCCAACTGGGTTATCACCAACAACCACTCTAGATCCTGCTTCGATTCCGAGCAATGTGATTGCTCTCACCACCTCTGGGTGAGTCGTCAGGCATTTGTAAGGGGGCTCAGCAAGACACAGGTTGGGTTTTACGAGCACCTTCTTGCCGGGCTTTATAAACTTAGAAATCCCCCCCAGTAGATTTACAGCTTTGCGGATAGCCAACTCTATGCTTTCCCTATGATAATTCTCACAGCTAACAACTGCTACTTTTACCCCCAAGTTAACACCCCCATTAGATAACAATCTGAATCAGTCTATCGATGGCCTCATCAGATAACTTTTCAAGTCTTTTCGTGTCTGCCTTTCCGTTCAGTATATTCCGACGGACTGTCTCAGGCACCCGCCAATCCTTCCCCAAAAGGGTTCTTAATGGACTCTTCCTGTACCAGAAAATATCTGCGTAGCGGTTTACCTTATCGTGCCACCCGGCTTGATTTACCCATGCATGTACTGCCTGCATGGTTTTTTGCATAAGAGGCATAACTGAAAGAAGTTTTTCTAGCTGTATAGGTTCTCCATTTGCTTCAATAGCGAAACTCACAAGATCTTTAGCATAATTTCCGCCATTTAAGAAAAGATGATTATAAGAATCGATGTTTACATCAAGATTTTTATTATATATTGTATAAATCACAATATCTTTGTAAGCCATAAAAGGAATATCTCCCCATATCTCGACAGGACTTAAATGGTGATACTCACGTACAAGCAGTTTATCTCCATTTTCATCTACAACATATGGTCCATGAACCTCTTTGGTAACCTCATGGGCTCGGAAAAGTATCGATTCGGTATATGCCCACATTACTCCGCAAAACCTTTGTATCAATAATGCCTGTTGATCATCTGCATTATGAAAATTGATCTTTCCAAGAAGAGAAGCTACATCCTCAGGTGAAAGTACCATATTAGCTCCATCTTCATTGAATTCCGATCCATATTTCATTTCTTTCACTATGTCAAGTAATCCAAGCACCACTTTTCTCTGCTCGGATAAATTCATTTTTAAACGTTTCATTCCAAAAATGACTGGATCAATCATTCTATAAAACCTTGCAGTAGTACCAAAAGCCTTCGCAATCTCTTTAGTATGTACCTTTTTTTCTCTCAACTCACTTAAGTCACTTAAAAATTCTACAGCAAATTCCTTAAGAAAAAGGTGCATTACAGAATTAAGCTTGATAGGCCAATCATTATAATCGTTGTATCCCCATGCAGTTCTAAGTGAATTTTTATAGTAGGAAAGCCTGATTGCCTCATCCATTTACACTTATCTCCCCTTCATTAGCATCCATAAATATATTTTCTCCACTCTTGATCTTTTCTGTAGCATTATGAGCCTGTGTTATGCATGGAATTCCCATTTCCATTGCAACAATACAGATGTGTGAAAGTCTCCCACCATTTTCACATATCAGCCCTGACGCTTTCATAACTGCTAGGGCATACATAGGATGGCTTTCTGGCAGTATCACGATTTCGCCATATTCCACAGCTTCCAACTCCTCAGGACTTCTGACTACCCGGGCTCTTCCCTGAACAATACCAGGACAAACACAAAGCCCTTTAATGACAACATTAATAGACATAACAATCCTCCTATTTAATTTTTTAGGAATAATTTAGAAATCTACTATAAAAGATTATTTTTATATAAATATAAAAATAACTTATTAATATAACGAATAAATAGTTAGACGATTAGTGTATTGTAGAAATCTCCATATACTCCCCAATATTATAAAAACTTAAATAAAACTTAATATCACATGGCAATAGTAGATATTACTTTGCCTGTATCCCCCGGTTTAGTTGATTCTTTCTATTTAAGCACACAATTACCATCTTCTATCTTTTTACATTTTTTGGAACACTTATATAATTATCGATTTCCTGCCAGCCTTTATTATTTTTATATATAAGCTAACATAATTGACTTACATTTAATATATTCACTATTTAACATATATAATATTACATATTTCAACAAAAGTAAACTATTTTCCCCTGTTTCCCTGTTTTATCTTCAACACTACAATATGACAACCCAAAACTATTCATTTTACTGCTAATTTCAGTTATTTTCATTTTTGAGATTTGCTAAAAATGGTAGTTTTGTATATCACTCAACTTTCCCACTCAAAAGGTGAAATTGCACTTTTCAGGATTTTTACGATGGTAAAAGGACAAATTGAATTTTCACGATAATAAATCAAAGAAATTGAAGCACGATATAAAATCATTATTGAGTTCTATATAATCTGTCATAAATTTTGTAGAATCATTTACTTCAGAAGTAATGAAAAAATACTTAATTTTTAACAAAACTTTTTGATGATATATTATACTGAAGTCAATTAATGCAAAATTCAAGACTCAGAAGATACAAACATTATTCTGAATCTTGAATTCTACAATCTGTTTTGATATTACTTGATTAGACTGGAAAACATTGTTTTACCGATCTTTACAGAAAATTTATGCAGTTTGTTCTGCAATTATTTTCCCATCTTTTAACAAATAGTTCTGTTACCATATGCATCTGACTCATCAGAGTGAGTAGCCATTATTATAGTAGTGCCTCTCTGTTCATTTTCATATTTTTCTTCACTTAAAAAATATGAAACATAAAATCAGCGATAACAAATTTTACACCAAGGGTACTGTAAACATATTACTTAAGAGGCAACTCTGTTATCATACCTAATAAATATGTTCTGAATATCGCAAAATCAATTGAATTAGTACTGCCATCACGGTTTAAATCCCCTGCCGCCAGCTTATCCTGCGGAAGATAGACCATTGCTAGAAGATGCATTCTTAACATTGCAAAATCAATTGAATTTGCAGTTCCATCTCCGTTCAGATCACCATATACAATATTACTTTGCCTATTCTCCTTTATTATCACAACATAATTTACAACACTCGATAAAGTTCCATTTGTTCCAAGTTCAACTATGGAATTTGAACTAAAATCTTTCTTAAAAAGATTGAATACTACTGATGGTGAGCCATCATCAGTCAATGCTTCGCCGGTTTTTGTCCAACCACTTAACCATGACGGTATGTTTGAAACTCTTGAGTCTAAACCAACGTATACAGATACATCAGCTTTTGTAGTGAAAGTGGCCAGAGCAGCTGCAAATGTTTTTGAATCACAAGCGGTTCTGATCCATTCTGAGCCTGAAAGGCTACCTGGAACTGAGACAAACTTATATGCCCTGTCACCAAATACGGTAGCTCCCACCTGTAGATTTGATTGTATAGACCAGTCAGCGGAGTTTGTGGCATCATTTACACTTAAGGCTTGTATTAACCGTCCATTCATAGGTGTTGGTACAGGTGTAGGGCTTTGTGTCGGTTGTGGTGTTGTATTTCCAGATGAAACAAGTTTGCTGGGCCAATTGCCATACCATGCGTAACCGGTTCTTCTTTCCTGGCTGATTTCGGACATATTGTAATGGAGCGAACCATCACGGTCAACAAATATCGGCCTGTTAGTTCCCATTTCATAAAAACGTGCCCAGATAGGAGGTGCATTCGGATCACTGACAACCACCCTGTCATTTCCCGTATCAACCACTTTAATCCCAAGAATTTGCACTTTCTTCATCCATTCAATAGCAGAATTTATACTGTTTGTAATTTCAGAACTCGGATTACTTATTGTCTTGAGATAATTAACTATGCCCACACTTTCACTGCTAGAAATGGAAGGTAATTCATAGGCTCTTCCACTAGTGGGTTTCAAGGTATACTCATCATGCTGCTGACACCACGCAGTCTTCACACCATTAATAACAATCTGTGTTTTTAAGATGCAATCTATTCCCTTTTGAACAGCAGTCTTAGCTCTTGATGCTCTGTTTGAATCAATAAAGCTAAAGTTTCCTGTCCTATTGGAAACATCAGTCAGTATTTGCATAACATGAATCATAGCACCATCATTATATGTAATATGTGTATGATAGGTTCCCGGATCATTAAATATCTGAGGCCATCCTCCATTTGAATACTGTCCGTTTAATAGCAGATCAATACCTTTCTGGCATGCAGTTAAATATTTAGAGTTGTTTGTTTGCTTATACACTTTTGCCAATACAATAATTTGAGATGTGGTTGTGTCATTATCAATAGTCGATTTTCCCCATGACCCGCTAGTACTTGTGGTCATGTCCTTTCTCCATCCACCGTCAGAAAGCTGGTATTTTACAATCTCCTCTGCAAGCTTAATTCCATCTGAACTGCCAAACCAGGCATCAGAATTCTTAAGTATACTACCCCAGTCAGGAGTAGAAGCCACTGCAACTTCAGTAAATAAAGAAAACAAAGATAGAACGGACATTAATATTGTTATACACAATAAAAATGGTATTAGAGAGCGCCTTTTCTTTAACATCTTTATATCCCCCTTATATTATTTCTGGTAAAAATTAACCCCTCAATATGATTATAGCATACTCATAAAATTCTGAATACATCCCCTTTCGAGATGTTCCTCATCCGTGTTGACACTTTGTTCTACAACTGTTCCAAATTCCATCTTAATGACTTTATCTGCCGTATTGAAATACCTGTCATCATGAGTTATGGCAATTACAATTTTGCCCTGTTCTTTTAAAGCCGGAAGCAAGGACATGTAAAAAAACTTTCTGAATTCCGGATCCTGATCTGCTGCCCACTCATCAAAAAGAATTATGGGACGGTCTTCAAGATAACACACCATAAGCCCCAGCCTTTTTCTCTGCCCTGTAGAAAGTTTCACCGTGCTTAAAACTCCATCGGTTATCTTGATTTTATCTTCAATCCGGAGCAATTTTAAGTACCTGGAGATATCCTCATCCTTCTCCTTATAATCTATACCATACAGCTTTTCAAAAAGATAATAGTCGCTGAAAACCGCTGAAAAAAACTGACTCAAATCTCCTGGCAGTATTTTTGTCCCATTAATTAAAAGTTCTCCCTCGTCCGGACAGTACAAGCCGGTTATCAGTTTGGCCAGAGTAGATTTTCCGCTTCCGTTTCCTCCGGTAATGAAAGTAATTTCACCCGACCTGAATATGCTGTTAACAGGTCCTACTTTAAATGCCTCACCATTTTCATTTTTATAGCAGTAGGAAACATTTTTCAATTCTAATATTAATGGTTTTTTAGCCAACTTCCCGCCTTCTGTATTTTCCTGAATATGCTCGAATTCATTAACTTCATTAATCAGATCTTTAATTCGTCCCCAACTTGTTCTTACTTGTATCACGCTCGGAATCATGTTTAAAATCACATGCACAGGTCCCACCAGATAAAAGAAAGCGAATACATAACTTTGCAGCTCTTTACTATCAATCTCTTTAAATATCAATGGAAACCCAAATGCTATTACACCTATTACAAATGTAAACATAAGCTCGCCTATAACAAATACATTGGCAAACTTAAGGTCGAATAATACTCTTGAATCTCTATAAACTTTAGAATTACTTTCGACATCCTCAATAAAAGCTTTTTGTTTTGCAGTATTCAGGCTTAATTCCTTAAATCCTCCTATGAGGTTATATATATATTTGAAAAATGTATTTTGAAGATCCCTCGTTTTTTCCCAAATCCTGTCAGCTGAACGTCCCGTAAAATAATAGCAGGCTACAGCTGCCAAGCTCACACCTAAAACCAGAAAAAGTCCATATAAGCTAATGGTTCCCATGTAAACAACTACGCAAAGTGAAGTTGCAATCCCGGTAATTCCACTTATTGCGAGATTTATAAAATTACTTACAACCTCTGTATCATTATTTAACACCGCCTGAACTCTTCCCTGTTCCAGTGCCTCTATTTTGTAAAAGTAGGTTTTTAGAAGCTTGCTCATTATCTCCATACGCTTCTTATATATCATATTAGAGGTTGTCTTTATGAGACTTATCCTTACCAAACGCTGCCCACATACATAAATGACCATGCCCATTAAAAAGATCATGAAAAGACTGAACCTTGCATTACTGTCTGCACCAAAAGAGTGATTGATTACAAATATTATAAGAGCATTACCAAAACCGCTGGCAATACTTAAAACAATATTAGGGAAAATATCGCTGCTATCAGGGTTTGGATATAGTCGGTTAAATATTATATAGAAAAGAAATACTGTAACGGTAACAAATGAAATAAAAGCTGCAGCTATAAAACTGACGGACAACCATACACTTATATCCTTCCAGTTACCATATCCAAGAACTAAATTGGGTATCGCACGAAAGCAGACTACAAATCCCAATACGAAAAACAGATATAATACCAGTTCGGATACGAATCCTGGTTTGAGTCCTATAAAATAACGACGCTTTCTTCGTATGTCCCTTATAAGTAAAAAAAGAAATAACAAGGTAAGTCCAATAAAAAGAACCGCAACGGAAATAACCAGCACCGAAAAAAAGTCAAGCTGCTTTAGTACATCCCCAGCAAATGCAGTCGGAGTTTTACCCATAATAATATCTATTATTCCCCAACCAATATTTTGAACATTATTGCTGTTGATATTTGCAAAAACAGCGATTCCCAGCTTTTCTTCAGTATTAAATGCCAGAAATGAAGTGTAATTTGGCATTGTCCCCGAATTGAAAAGCCAATTTTTTCTGCCTTGTCCAGTACTCCAGCCCATAGCCCTGAAACTCCCTTGAGAATTTCCGCTGTAAATATCGGGATGATGTTCAGTCTTAAAAATCTGCTCATCTTCCTTGATATTGACCCTAAGCCACTTTGCAGCATCACTCGTACTTGTAATCATCCCCTCTGTCCTTAACTCCTTTATTAATTTGGGAGCATCATATCTAACAGGATGCATGTACTCAGTTTTGTATCCTTTGGCAAGTTCGAACCCGGCATATAAATCTTCAGGAAAAAATGTGTTTTTTAACTCAAACACCCCAAATACCTGTTCCTTCATAAAACTTTCATATGCTTGATTTGAGATCTTTTCAATCAGTTGTTCCAAAAGTATATAGTCAAGAGTTGAATATGAATATTTCTCTCCCGGTGTACTATCCAATCTAAGTCCTTCAAAAAGCTTTTTCACTTCCGTTTTGCCCTCTGCTTTACCTGAATATAACCCTTTTTGTGGTTTTGGTAATCCCCCGGTATGGTAAAGAAGTTGGTCAACATTAACATCTCTGATTCTTTCATCTGCAAAAGAAGTGTTGAGCCATGGCAGATATTTAATAACAGCATCAGATAGCTTAAGCTTTTTTTGCTCTACCAGCCTTAATATACCTGTTGCGGTATATGCTTCTCCGTTCATACCTAACGGAAATAAAGTATTTTTTGAGAATTGCTGCTTGCCTCTTAAATCATTAAATCCAAAAGTCCCCTCATATACTGTCTGATCATCTTTTACGACAATCACAGACATCCCGGGTATTCCTGCTTTTTTCAAATGTTCTTCAATAAACTGTTCAAGTTTGGCATCTTGTGTCTTATTAGTTTCACCAGATACTGTAATGTTTTGCCCATAGAGCAATCTAGTATCTACCCCAATAAGTGCTAACAGCAAAATTAAAACAAACCAACTCTTTTTTGTATTTTTCATAGTATTTTACCTTTCAAGTTTTTTGGAGAACCCCTGACCTGCTTTCAGGTTTATCTTTTACATCAAAAATGGATGGCTTTTGCACCACAAACATATATCTTTTGTCAGAAGCGCCGAATTCAAGATAATTCTTACGGGCCATCTTGAGTGAAACCTCATTGGCTCCGCCATCGTAGTTGGGATTTATAACCTGATCAATATCATTCTGCCAAAAACATACTTTACATACTTCTTCATCATCTCTGCCATTTACAAAAGTTTTATACCCGCAGCAGGGACACGTGTATTTTTGAGCTACAGCTTCCTGCCTTAAATAATTGCGAATTGGTTCGGGTATTAAAAACCTAAAACCATACAAACCGACACATGCTATATTTGAAAGTACTCTGCTCTTTATATTAATTTTTCCGCTCTCAATAAAATAAGACATTCCTGCAAGTTTTGAAAGTAATTTGTTATAATTGTAGCCTACAGGGAAAAACATGAAATACGCCGTTTTGAACAATGGGGATTTTGACAGTTTTTTACTCAAGTACTCACTGTCCTTTTGATAGCACAAATTGATGTTATTGCAATACCCTGCTATAGCCTCTCCTATGCTTGTCCTCAGAAATAATTTTTTAATCCTGTTCTTGAAATTAAGGTCTGAAGGCATAAAATCCTTCCAGGGACTTAACGCCGCATACCTTAAGTATTCGTTCTTCATTGGATGGAGATTCATATAATGCCATGGCTTTGAGGGTTCTGAAAAGTGAATAATTGATGGGTCACTCACAGCCTCTATCAAATCCTCACTTATTACCCATTTTTTCTTATTAAACAACTGCAAAGTAGCCTGCTGGTTCCATTTAGGATGTAAGGGTTTCCACTTATCACACAGAACAGCATTCAAGGCGTCTTGATCGGGAAAAATCACATCGTTGAAATGAGACAAAAGGTAACTTCTGGTTTGATCAGGTATGTTTTGATTACGCCATAGTGTCATATTAATTACCATAACTCCGGCATTAAAATACCTTGATCTGCGCTTTATACCAAGACTTCTTTTTAGTTGTATCCCAAAAAGTCCGTCATTTTCTATGCCTACATCCTCAACGGCTGCCGCGTAATACCCTGAAATATCCGTTTTCCAGAGTTCTGAAATATCACCTTTTATAATCATATCACAGTCAAGAAAAAGAATTTTTTCTACCGAAGGATCAAAAAGATCTGTTACAAAAATTCTGAAAAAAGTTGCCAGTCCAAAATAGGACGTTACCTTAAACGATTGATATCGCTCGGGACTAAGCTTCAAAAAGTGCATTTTCAATCCGTATTTCCCAACAATGGATGCTAAAATTCCTTTATTTTTATCTGCTATGCCTCCATCAACCACAAAAAACTCCAGCCTCTCCCGTGACGCTGCGTTCATTAAGAGCGATGTCAGCATGATTCCAAGGTGCTGAACATATCGATCATCCGATGCTGAAACAATTTTAATAGTATCCATTTTAAAGATCTCCCCCTAGTGCTTTTTAACATAATTTATTTCTAGAAATGAATTATGCAAAATGCACATCCTATGTTTTTTCTGATTAACAAAACTAAATTCCAGAATTTTATTTTGTTAATCAGCATTAGCATCTACAAACTTTGCATATTGCCTTGAAACCTTAATAAAACCTGACTGAAGCAAATCATTTACGTTTTCCAACTTTTCTGCTGTTGCTGAGTAGAAACTAATATTTTCATTGTCATTTAAAGTTTTATGGTATTCTTCGTGCTCGCACCTTCCAAAAAAATCATAATCATTCTTACTGCTATTAAGACGTTCCTTAAATGAAGAAGTAAACTTATAATGCTTTATCACACAGCTTACATCTGCAATATAGGATTTGTTACAATAATGTGGATCAGTTACGGGTTCTACTTTTCCGTCCATAAATATCAAAGGGTGCTTTATAAGAACATACCTGCTTGACTTACTCCCAAAATGTTTGAGACGGATGCCCCCAAAGTAATACTTCATTGACCTGTCGGCTAATTTATTATAGTTGCAGAAGTTGTTATTTTGTGAAAAGTATTTTGATTTCTTAATTTTAGTAAGGTCATAATAAACATAGCTTTTTTTCCATTCGCCGCCCTTTCCACTATTATTGAAATCCAGCTTTTCAGGAAACATGTCCAGCATATATGAAATGACGGCAGTATACCCATTACCGTTCAAATACTCCAAAAAGCTTTTAATAGAAATTCTGTCCGAATAGGGATAGTCCCACAATTCATCAATATCCACACACAGACACCAGCTATCTCTTATAAGGTTTTGTATAACCGTCCTTCTGATCTCATTTTCATAATATTTGTGAGGAATTTCGGTGTCAAATACCGTCACATTGTACTTATCCCTTAGAAATCCAACAGTCCCGTCTGTAGAGCCATTGTCAACAAATATAAAATGCTTTACTCCAAGATTATTGTAGTGCTCTAAAAAAGCAGGGAGGTGCTCCATTCCATTTTTCACCAGACAAAACACCGAAACCTCGTTCTTCAAATGCTGCAACACAGTTTTTCCATACAAGTGCTTAATGTCCCTGCAAAAGACTGTTTCGTTTGTTTTTGTTTGCACTGTTGAAGATATACCTGTTTCCTCTGTTTCAAGTGTATTCATGTACTTTCGAAAACTCATATCTTTTGTTTCCTGCATAAGAAGACCAAGAAACCTATCCTTAATATTCTGAAGGCTGTAGTACTCAACTTTATGTGAAGCTGTTTCCCTTATATATTCGCTGATTTTCCTATCACTTGCCAGCCATCGATAAATAAGTCCGTATCCTATAAGAGATTTATATGTGCTGTAAATCATAGGGAAGCATCTTCTTGAAGCATCTACCAAGCTGTTTCCCACATAGATACTCCCGACTGCCGCTGCATAAATAGGCCATTTACCATAATTTCTATAAGCATATGGTCCAATAACGACATCCCCGTCAGACAAGGCTCTGCAAAACTCCTCTTCACTAATGCATTGCACAAAATCTATTTTACTTCTAATTAATTTTTCAACTGTTTTTTTCTCTGCCGATGGATAAAAAACAACTCTGAGTCTGGCACCTGACTTTTCTACAATACGTTTAAGATTTGACAGGTTTTTAAATTTACTTTGGTATAATACATTAACAATATTCTTCTTTTCTTTTTGTTCATATGCTTTAAGTCTTTCAATATCTGCAGGATAAGGAAGTTCATATACAAGTTTTCCGGTAAGCTTCTCAAGTTCACTGCAAATGGAATACTCCGTAGCAAAGACAAAATCGGCATTATCTAAAGCTTCTTTTACTCCAGTCATATCTCTAAAATATCTCTTCCAATACATAGTCGGATAATCCATTGACACAACAAGCTTTGTCTTAGACTTTTCTCCGATCTTCCTGCGTATCGAATGAATCAAAGGAAGATGAGAAGCAGTTAAGCGAACATGAATGACATCATAATCCGAATCCTTTAGTACCGGCAATATTTCTTCCGCACAAAAAAGTTTCCCTTGAAAAACATTGAGCCATTGATAAAAACCCACTGCCCCCATATTTATCTTATTTAATTCATTTAAACTGTTACCGGTTATTATGCAATACCTCAAAGGAACCTCTCCTTTTCTTAAAAGCAATTTAGCAAACCTTTATGAATTACTCATTGCAAGCTGTCTTTCCTTTTGTAAACTTTCATTATATTCAAATTGATTTATGCATGTGCCACAGTTTGCCTCAGAAAAACTTTTCGCACTTTCATCTCCTGTAATAAATGTAAATGTACTTCCCGCACAATCACATTTAATTTCTTTCACATTAATGCCATCTTTCATAATTCTATAAACATAACCATTTTTATAAAAATCACATGTAAAGTTTCTTTCGTTATTATCAAATATATATTTCCATCTTCTGAAGTATTCTTTTGACGGGATAAAACTAGCCTTTACTAACTTATCATAATCTAAATATCTATTTAGGGGAGTATTTGCAAATCTGCAAGGAAAAATATGTAATAATCCTTTAAAGCCTTTTTCTTCAAGATATAAAATAAATGAATTCATTTCATATATTGACTGTTCATTGAAAACACATTGAATATCTGCATTTGTTGAAAATATGTTATTTAGAATATTTTCTACCGCCTGTAAGTCCAGTTTTCTATGTTTGTTCATTTTGACTGTGTGCCCATCTAGAGATATGCTCCACTTAAATAAAGAGGCAATTTTTACATCTACTGTTTTTACTCCATTTGACAATATATGAATCTCGTATCCATCCTCTTCAACTTTACTGCCAAGATACGATAGAATTTCAGGATACAGTGTAATTTCTCCAATGCATTCAACTTTATATATACATTTTGGTCCATTCTTTTTGAATATTTCTTCCATATTTCTAATTATTTTATCTGTATCTATTTTTACTCTATATTCTACAAAACAATAAGCACAAGATAAATTGCAGTTGCCCTCGAATTCAATTTTTATGTATTTATTCATAACTTTACCCCCCGTATGATTTATTTTTTATATTTTTCACAGCATTTTACTTTTCATGTTTTTTGGAGAATCTCTGGTTTTACTTTCAGGTTTATCTTTTATATCAAAAATGGTTGGCCTTTCTACTACAAACATATATCTTTTGTCAGAAGCTCCGAATTCAAGATAATTCTTGCGGGCCTGACTTAAAGAAACCTCATTGGCACCTCCGTCATAGTTAGGATTTATAACCTGATCAATATCATTCTGCCAATAACATATTTTGCATATTTCTTCAGCATCCCTGTCATTTACAAAAGTTTTGTAACCACAGCAGGGACACGTGTATTTTCTGCTCACAGATTCCTCACTTAAATAATTACGCAAAGGTTCGGGTATCAAAAACCTAAAAACAGACAAACCTGTACATGCTATACTGGAAAGTACTCTGCTATTTATATTAATTTTTCCGTTCTCAATAAAATAAGAAATTCCTGCAAGTTTTGAAATATACTTGGTATAATTGTTTCCTATTGGGAAAAACGCAAAATACATCGCTTTGAACAATGATGAGTTTACCTGTCTTTTGCTTAAGTACTCACTGTCTTTTTGATAGTACAAATTGATGGTATTGAAATAGCCAGATACTGCATCTCCTAAACGTGTTCGCAAGAATAATTTCTTAATCCTGTTTTTGAAATTAAGGTCTGAAGGAATAAAATCCTTCCAAGGACTTAATGCCGCGTACTTTAAGTATTCCTTCTTCATCGGATGGAGATTCATATAATGCCATGGCTTTGAGGGTTCTGAAAAGTGAATAATTGACGGGTTATGAACAGCTTCCAGCAAATCCTCCCTTATTACCCGTTTTTTCTTATAAAACAACTGCAAAGTAGCCACCTGATTCCATTTAGGATGTAAGATCTTCCACTTATCACATAAAACAGCATTTAAGGCGTCTTGATCGGGAAACATTACATCATTGCGGTGGATTAAAAGGTAATCACTGGTTTGATCGGGTATGTTGTGATTACGCCATAGCGTCATATTAATTACCATAACTCCGGCATTAAAATACCTTGATCTGCGCTTTATACCAAGACTTCTTTTTAGTTGTGTCCCAAAAAGTCCGTCATTTTCTATGCCCACATCTTCAACAGCTGCAGCGTAATACCCTGAAATATCCGTTTCCCACAGTTCTGCAATGTCACCTTTTATAATCATGTCACAGTCAAGAAAAAGAATTTTTTCTACTGAAGGATCAAAAAGTTCTGTTACAAAAATTCTGAAAAAAGTTACCTGTCCAAAATAGGACATCACCTTAAACGATTGATACCGCTCAGGATTAAGATGAAAAAAGTGCATTTTCAATCCGTATTTTCCAACAATGGATTCCAAGATTTCTTTATTTTTATCTGATATACCTCCATCAATCACAAAAAACTCCAGCCTCTCCCGTGACGCTGTATTCATTAAGAGTGATGTCAGCATGATTCCAAGGTGCTGAACATATTTATCATCTGATGCTGAGACAATTTTAATAGTATCCATTTATAAGATATCCTCCTACATTGAACTCGATAAAGATTTACTTCTCACTTCAATTTCCTTGATTTATCATCGTGAAAATTCAATTTGTCATTGTAAAATCATTTTCACGATTTATATAGTCTCTAGTGCTGAATTATGTTCAAAAGCACTAGTGCTTTTAACATTACTTATTTCTAGTCTAAGCTTTCATCTGTAAACCGTATAAGTATTTTATATATCTCCTTAAGTACGGGCCATTCTCTTTGCTTTGCCAAAGTAATTGCTTGGATTAAATTTTCTATTTCTGCCTTAAGCTTTAATTTGGATTCTTCAATTCGCTCCTGTGAGATATTGTACTGCAAGTTAAAAAACTTAAGACGAATGTTGTTAAACTCCTCAACTACCTCCATATACTCTTCATACTTTTCAAGAAGAATATCCTGAAGTTCAAACCGGTTCATGATAAAATTCAACCTTGTAGCAATGCCTTTTTTATGCTCTGCTAGCATATGCACAGCCCTATAGTCAGTTAAAAACTTACCTTCAATAAATCCATGAAGGGCACGAAGAACAATATCATGCACAGCAAAACCATAATTAATGTGCTCTTTTGACATCTTCCAGTAGTACACTATGGAGTCGTCGCCCTTTGAATACAAGTAATTTTTTATATCCTGTGCAAATCTTTTAAGCCTGAAGGGATGTTCACATTCAAACCTGTTCATATAAAAAATTTGGACTGCGGACTCATATGCCCACGACGATGCCGGCTCACTATAATATTCTTTTCCCTTCTCATAGGCCTTGCTCACAGCATCATAACTGAAAATATGCTTGTTAAGAACACCACCTATGTCATACTCGATTACATTAAACTGCCTTTGAATGTTGTTGTAGCCGTAAATAAGGGTATGATGGACGTAATGAGTTTTTTTGTACCGTGCCTTTCCCGGAATATAATACTCATCAATGGCTACATTGAGATAATAGCCGCGGCTTATTTTGTCAGTGATAAATCCTATAATATCGGGTTCTCTTTCCATAAGAGGTGCACCCAATGAAATCTCATTTATGACATCCCGATATGGAGCCCAAGTTTCAAGGTACTCAAGCTTCAGATAGTCATTGTCGTCAACAAAGGAAAATATATTTACATAGCGCTGAAAATACCATGTATGTAGCTTTGGATCAGCAAGGATTATACATAGAGGCAGTGCACGATGACCATTTAATGTCACTTCCCTTTGAAGCTCAATTTTTAGTTCCTTAACATGCTCTTCATTCTTTACATACATCGAGAAAGGATGCCAACAGTTCTCTGTTTTATAGACCTCCTGCTTTTCCTCTTCAGGTATTTTGGGAGTATCAGCTTCCAAATCACCTGTGCTTATGTTTTCAACAATTTTGGCTATTGTTTTGTATCTGAAAATGTCGGCAATAGATATTTGAAAACCTTTTAGTTTTGCCTCATTAGCAGCTTTAAGAGCTTTCAAGGAATCTCCCCCTAACAGGAAAAACTCATCATGGACTCCCACCTTATCTACATCAAGAAGGTTACTCCAAATCTCTGCCAAATCCGCCTCTCTTTTGTTTCTTGGTGCAACATATTCAGCTCCTAAGTCAATTGTATCGTTAAACTCCAAAAGTGCCTGTCTATCAACCTTTCCGTTTTTCATAAGAGGCATCTTCGGAAGATTGATAAACCTTGAAGGTATCATGAAATCCGGCAGTCCCTTTTGGAGATAGCCTCTGATATCAGCCACATTAACCTCTTCTTCGGTCGCAATGTATGCACACATAATTTTTTCGCCATTACGGTCATTTTTTACAATTACTATTGCCTCTTTTACCAAGGGGTGTTTTAATAGCTGGGTCTCAATCTCTCCCAGTTCAATTCTGTAACCCCTTACCTTAACCTGGTCATCTGCCCTTCCCAGAAACTCAATATTTCTGTCAGGCAATCTCCTGGCAAGATCCCCTGTTTTGTACATCCTACTGCCAGCTACATAAGGGTCGTCCAAAAATTTTTCCGATGTAAGTGCCGGCAGGTTAATGTATCCTCTTCCTGTCGCAGCACCTGTTATATATATTTCTCCGGGTATTCCTGCCGGCTGCATTCTGCCGTTTTTACTGAGTATGTATATACCTACATTTGATATAGGTTTGCCAATGGGTGGTATATCAGGCACCTCATCTTCAGGTCCCATAGTGTAGGTTGTAGCAACATGAGTTTCAGAAGGACCATAGTGGTTATGGAGATAAACCCCGTTTGACTTCATGAAGCTTTTAAGCTCACCATTCACAATCAATTGTTCTCCAGCGGTAATGATATGCTCAATTGAGCGAGGAAGCAGCTCAACATATTTCTTTTCTTTAAGTATAAACTTCAAAAAGGCTGTAGGTAAAAATATCACTCTTATATCCCTGTCTTCAATAAACCTAAACAGTTTTTCCGCATCTTTCTTTTCTTCTTCCCCTGCTATTAAGAGTTCTCCACCCGAAAGCAACGTTCCGAATGTCTCCTGGTAGCATACATCAAAACTTACAGTCGCAAACTGCAGCACTTTTTTGCTAAAATCTATATTAGTTTTATTGCATTGGAACTCAATAAGGTTCATCATATTTCTGTGTTCTAGCATTACTCCCTTAGGTTTTCCTGTAGTACCCGAAGTATAAATTATATAAAGCAGATCCATGGGGTTGTTCAGATTTTCAGGATTACTCGAAGATCCTGAATAGATATCAGCATTTTCAAGGTTTAGGATTTGGCCCTTAAAATCAACGCCCTCCCTCAAAACACCTTGTGTCAGTAGGATTCTGGCTCCGCTGTCCTCTAACATATATTGTATACGTTCTTCCGGATATTCCGGATCAATTGGAACTATGTGTCCTCCAGCCTTCAATACAGCCAAAACCGCTGTTACAAACTCCAAAGACCTTTTTGCCATAATTCCTGCAGGCTGACCCGGATTCAAACCTTTTTCCCTTAAAAGCCATGCCAACCGATTTGCTTTTTCATTGAGCTCCAAATAAGTATATTTTTTATTATCATATTCCAAAGCTGTCTTATTCGGCGTTCTAACAACCTGTTCTTCAAACATTTCATGAATTGTCTTAAAGCCCTTTCCATTTGCAGCCACGTTAACACAACTCACGATAGCTTCCTTTTCACTTAAAGAAAGCAGGTCTATATCCTTAATCTTTTTACCGGAATCGGATGCAACTGCATCAAGTATCTTAATAAAATGCTTGGTCATTTGCTCTATTGTTTCACGTTTAAAGAGGCTTGTAGCATATTCAAGGGTAAATTCGATCCTGTTTTCTACTTCCATAGCTTCAAGTAAAAGGTCAAACTTTGCAGTCTTGCGCTCCATTGAATAGGGCTTAAACGCAAGTCCGTTTATTTCCCGGCCCTTAAAATCTACATTTTGCATTGTAAGCATAGCACTAAAAAGCGGATTCCTGCTTAAATCTCTTTCCAGATTTAATTTGCTGACAAGTTCTTCGAATTGATAATCCTGGTTTTCATATGCCTCAAGAGCATTTTTCTTTACCTCATCCATGAATTCGCCAATTGTATTATCTCCTAAAGGTTTGCTTCTGATTGCAAGTGTGTTTACAAACATTCCGATTATGTTCTGCAAATCGGCATGATGCCTTCCTGCTATAGTTGAGCCTATAACAATATCCTCTTGCCCCGAATACTCCGACAAAAGAATACTATAGGCAGCCAGCAGCTCCATAAACAGGGTCTTGCCGCTTCCTGCAGCCTTTTTCAGTTTTGTCAGAAGTTCAGGTCCGACTTCAAAACTCACTGCAGCACCCTCAAAATCCTGAAGTGCAGGTCTTTGATAGTCCAATGGAAGGTTTAAAACCGGGATTTCACCGGAATATTTTTCAAGCCAGTATTCTTCCTGTTTTTTCAATTCTCCGTTCTTAATAAGCCCGTTCTGCCACTCGGAAAAATCTCTGTATCTTAAACCTGTATCCTCTAAAGCCTCTCCATTATAAAGACTTATAAACTCATTGATCAAAATCGCCATGGAAGTTCCATCCGAAATAATATGGTGCATATCAAACATAAATACATGCTTTTGGCTATTGATTCTCATTACCCCGACTCTTAGCAACGGTGCTTTACTCAAATCAAACGGTCTTAAAAATTTTAGAGCTTCAGTTTCAATATCTAACTCAAGGCCTTCGATATAGCTTATCGGTATTTCAACGTTTCCTACTATCCTCTGCACCGGCTCCCCATCCACAATTTCAAACTGTGTCCTGAACGCTTCGTGCCGTATCGCCAATTTACTTATTACAGATTCGAAATGGCTCCTATCAAAGTTTCCTTCAATAACCAGTACACCAGGTATGTTATATACGGCCTTTGAATTGTCAATTCTGTCTATTATATAAATCCTCCGCTGTGCCGAAGACACAGGATAGAACTCCCTCTTTTTAGAAGGTTTTATTGTTTTATGCCCGCTTTCTGAGGCATTGTCTATGTATGTGGCAAGTTCCCTGACTGTAGGTGTCCTGAATAATTCAACAAGCGGCAGTTCCACATTAAAAACCTTACTAACTTGTGAAGTAACTGCAGTAGCTTTCAGAGAATGCCCTCCCAATTCAAAAAAGTTATCCTCAACACTTATCTCATCAATCTCAAGGACTTCTTTCCAAATAGCTGAGAGTTTTTCCTCTGTTTCAGTTTCAGCAGGGGTGTAATCCTTGCCTGTACAAATATTCCCCCCTGGTTCGGGCAGAGCTTTTCTGTCAATTTTTCCGTTTGAGTTGAGCGGAATTTTATCTATTCCCACAAAGTAAGTAGGTATCATATATTCCGGGAGTTCAGCCGACAGGAAACTTCTCATTTCTGAGACAGTGCATTCTTGTTCCCATACGATATAAGCACAGAGGTACTTGTTCCCGGAGCTATCGGTTTTATCCACAACAACAGCAGCCTTAACCAAACTGTGCCCATGCAGCTTGCTTTCTATCTCTCCAAGTTCTACTCTATATCCTCTTATTTTTACCTGATAATCCATTCTTCCTAAAAACTCAATATTCCCATCAGGTAAGAATCTGCCTAAATCACCTGTCCTGTACATCATTGGAGACTCTATCATATTACCTTTATAAAATTGATCAGGTACAAATCTTTCATTTGTCAGGTCAGGTCTATTTATATATCCCCTCGCTACACCCACACCACCTATGTATAGTTCTCCGGCTACACCTTTAGGCAAGGGTTTACGTTCATTATCCAATATGTAAAAAGTATTGTTGTCAATAGGTTTTCCATAAGGAATACTTTTCATGGAGCCTTCATTTCCCTTAACAGGATAGTATATTGACCATACGGTACCTTCAGTGGCTCCACCTAATGAAATCACGCAGGCATTTGGAAAGAATTTTACAAGCTTAGCGGGAAGCTGCACAGGTATCCAATCCCCACTCATAAACACAAGCCTCAGATTTTCCTGAAGGTAGGTGCTGTCCTTATCCTCAAGATTAGCTACAAGATAGTTCATTGTGGACGGAACGGAATCCCAAAAGGTTATTTTGTGATTTAAAAGCAATATTTTCAGCTCATCAGGCTCCTGAACGTGTTTCTTTTTAGCAATTACCACCTTGCCTCCAGCCGCCAACATCCCAAATATATCGTAAACAGATAGATCAAAACACATTGAAGTAATAAATAATAGAGAATCTTTTGCACTTACATTAAATTCTCTGTTTACCCACGAAATAAGGTTAACAGCACTGTGATGTTCTATCATTACCCCTTTTGGTGTCCCTGTTGAGCCTGAAGTATAAATGACATAGGCAAGATCCCCGGAAGCTTTCTTTATATCAAGATTGTCAGACGGGTAAGCATCTACTTCATCGCTATTAATTCTTATAATATTACCGTTATCTATCTCATAGTCACTATCTACCAAAACAGCAGACACCTTTGAGTTTGTCAGAATATACTCCTGCCTTGCAGCGGGATATGCAGGATCAATGGGAACATAAGCTCCTCCGCATTTTAATATGGCAAACATACCTATAATCATTTCAAAGTCACGCTGTACCACTAAACCGACTAAATCCCCATTTCTAACACCTTTATCTATCAGATATCCGGCTAGCCTGTTTGCTCTTTCATTCAATTCCCCATACGTCATTTGCCTGTCATCCGTAATCAGAGCAACATTACCGGGATTCTTTTCAGCCTGTTTTTCAAACAGGCCGTGCATAGTTTTTTCTTTTGCATAAGGCAACGCAGTATTATTAAAATCGTATACTATTTCCTTTAGCTGCAAAGGTTTTATGACTTCCTCCAAACTCAACTCATTACTGTCTTCTTTTGCAAAGGCCTCAAGTATACGCACATATAAACCGGAAGCCGTCTCTATTTCTTCCGGGTAGAAGTATTTTCTTGAATACTTTATTTGCATTGAGAATACATCGAGGGTTTTTGAAATCTCCAGATCAAAAAAAGTATTTGTCATTTCATTTGTAAAAGTCTTTACATTGCTGTCGGCCTGCTCTACAATTCCAATTCCCGGCACACTATTTAACACATGGAAATCGGTAAAATTAAAGAGGGTATCAAATATAGGATTACCATTAACTCCACTTTCTCCAATAATACCAGCAATATCCCCCAGGAAAAGTTCATTAGATTTTATTTTACGGTAGCTGTCCTTTACTCTTTCTATAAGTTCAAGTTTTCCAATCCTATTTTCAGTCGAAACTCTAATAGGTATTGTATTTAAAAAGCATCCTAAAATCTTTTCGCTGTCTTCCATAACAGGCCTGTCGTGGGTTACAACTCCGGTTACAACATCCCTTTCTGTGGAAAGTATCCCTAAAAGGTATATGTGTGCAGCCAAACATATATCTTTCACTGTACATGAATAAGTCTTTGCCTTCTCCTCAAGTGAACTTAAAAGGTTGCCGTCAAGATCCAGCTTTAAAATTCCTCTTCCGGTTTTATCGCTTACTTTATTATTGGATATGTTAAAGGGTAGTTTATTTCTTGAATACCCTTCAAAAAATCTTTTCCAGAACTCAACAACATCCTCCATGGCTTTTCTTCCAATTGTCCATGCCACGTATTCCCTGTATGAATTTTTAAGACTTTGAACCTTGGCCATCTCTCCTTTTGCAAGCTTTTCAAATATATAAAACAATTCGCTCATAAGGCTTGCCACACTCCAACCATCAAGCACTGCATGATGAAAAGACAGAAGTATGCAGTAATTATCGTTTCCAAGCTTTATAGCCCGCATTCTCCATAAAAGTTCATTATCCAGCTTAAACTTGTTTCTTAAATCGTTTTGCATATAATCCGCAATTTTGATTTCCTGTTCGCTTGCATCAAAGTCAGACAGGTCGTCCATCTCAATTTGAGGTACTATCCCGCCGCCAGCCTTGTATACTACTTGAATTGGCTCTTTATACAAATTCATCATGAATGTTGTTCTTAATATAGAATGTTGCTTAACGAGAATATCCACCGCCTTGTTAAATGTTCCCATATCAAAGTTTTTAATCTTTATTACATAGGGAAACTGATCATGGTAAATAGGCTCATCAGGCATAAGTTTGTTTAAAAACACCATTCCCTGTTGTATTGGACTTAACAGGTAAAAATCTTCAAAACTTCCAGGTAGCTTTAAAGACAATTCCTTATCCTTTAGTATTTCGCTTTTGATACTCTCTAAAGCATTATTCCCGGCTTTCAATGCATCTGTTTCCTGTACTTCCGGTGTTTTTAAATACTCTGAAATTTCACTGATGGTCTGATACTTGTACAAATCCTGGATTTTAAAATTCGTTCCCATAACTATATTCATCCTGTTTACAACTCGGATGGCCTTTATGGAATCCCCCCCGGAAGTAAAGAAATTATTGTCAGTTCCTATCTTTTCAAGACCCAACACATCCTGCCAAACCTTTGTCAGCTTCTCCTCAGCTTCAGTAACCGGTGCACGGTATGGGACTCCAGCATCCACATTGCTCTTAGAACCATTTTGCTTTTGCAAAAGTGCAAGTGCCTTCCTATCCACCTTTCCATTAGATGTTACCGGTATTTGTGCAAGCTTTACAAAAGCACCAGGAATCATGTATCCAGGTAACGAATGGGATAAATGTTCCCGTAACTGTCCTGATTTTTGTTCACTATCAGATGCAATGTATGCTGTAAGTACCATGTCACCGTTTTCATCCGGCTCGGCCAAAACAACAGCTTCTTTTATACCTTCCAGCTGTAGCAGGCAGTTTTCTATCTCACCTAGTTCTATTCTGTGTCCTCTGATCTTTACCTGATGGTCAATCCTCCCTAAATACTCCATTTCGCCATCAGGCAGCATTCTTGCGAGGTCTCCGGAACGATACAGCCTTTCCTTCTCGTTGTAAGGATTTTGAATAAACTTATCTGCTGTAAGCTCAGGCCTGTTTAGGTAACCCCGGCATACACCCTCGCCTCCGACACAGAGCTCACCGGCCGCACCTACAGGCTGGAGCCTCAGGTTCTTATCCATAATGTACGCTGTAAGGGTTGGGATTGGCCTTCCGATATTGCTTACATTATTTTCCACCTCAAACCGGGTAATTTCCTTATAAGTGACATGTACCGTAGTCTCAGTAATTCCGTACATATTTATAAACTTTGTATCAGGGTACTTTTCCATCCACGACTTAAGCAAAGCCGGCTTTAATGCCTCACCGCCGAATATTATGTACCTTATATTAAAAAGTTCAGCATCATTAGTTTCTGCTTCCCTTACCAAATTTCCAAAGCCCGTTGGTGTCTGATTAAGGACTGTTACTTTTTCTTTTTCCAGAAGTTTTATAAACTCACCCGGACTTTGGGCCACGGTTTTTGGTACAATAACCAGCTTTCCACCATATAATAGTGCACCGTACATTTCCCAGACTGAAAAATCAAAGCAGTAGGAATGGAAAAGAGTCCAAACATCTCTGTCACAAAAATCAAACTGAATTTTGTCATTAAACATAAGCCGCACAACATTTTTGTGTTCTACTACTGCTCCCTTGGGGTTTCCTGTAGTACCGGATGTGTAAATAACATATGCCATATCAGAGGGTTTATTTTCGTCCGAAGGGTTTTGTGCAACTCCATCATACATTCCAGGTTCATCGAGATAAACTACCTGTCGCTCGGATTCAAAATCAGCTGTCCAGTCCTGATTCAAAAGACCGGCTTTTGTCAATATTGTTGCTGCACCGCTGTCCTCCAACATATAACGTATTCTTTGAAGAGGATAGCTGGGGTCGATAGGTAAATACCCACCACCTGCTTTGAGTATTCCTAAAATACCGGCAATCATTTCAAAAGAACGTTCAGTGATAATGGCAACAATACTTTCCCTCTCTACTCCCAGCTTTTTTAATCTTGCTGCTATAAGGTTTGCCCGGTTGTTTAGTTCCCTGTATGTAAGTACTTCATTCCCACAAATAAGTGCAGTGTTGTCCGGAGTCCTTTCCACCTGTTCTTCAAATAGCCTGTGAATAGTATTATCTTCAGGATAGTCTGCTTTTGTATCATTAAACTGATATAAAAGCTTTATTTTTTCCTCCTCAGTTACCTCTTGCAAATCCAACACTGTAATTTCACTATTGTCTGCTGCTCTGTCCAGTGCTTCAAGGAAATGCCTGGATAAGGTTTCTATAAACTCTTTTTCATAAACATTCCCATTATATATATACCTTATATTCATTTTTCTACCAGGCATCACAACAATCGCAAAATCATAGTTAATCTGATCATGTCCCCTCATTTCACATATCCTGATAGTGCTGCCTGTACCTGCTTCTCCTTTCAGCCTTTCTTCTATAGGGAAGTTTTCAAACACCATAATATGGTTTATTAGCTCATTTTTAAGAGGTGACAGTGCATTTATCTCGGTAAGTTGTAAATAAGCATATCTGTCCGATTCAAACAGCTGTTCCTGTGTATTTAAAGTTAAAGCATTAAGCGTTGTATCACTTGAGCATTTTATTCTCACGGGTATTGTATTTATAAAAAGCCCTACCATACTTTCTATTCCTCGGATTTCGGGAGGTCTTCCCGAAACAACAGTTCCAAAAACAACATCCTCGGTGTTGTTGTATTTTTGGAGCAATATCCCCCATATAGTCTGGATTAGGCTGTTTAAAGTAACCTTCATATTCCTCGCAGCTGCCTCAAGCTTCCTGACTGTTTCACATCGGACAGGTGTAATAATCTCTTCATGCCTGTATTCACTTATTCCGGAATAACCTTTAGTAAATGGCAGCTCTGCCTTTTCAAAGTAGCCGGAAAGGTATTTTCCCCAGAATTTCAAAGCCACTTCTCGATCCTGCTTTGAGAGCCACTTTATATATCTGCTGTAAGGTTCCGAAGCAGGTAATATTGCTGCTTCACCTTTCACAAGGGAATAATAGGTTTCTATTGTTTCTTTTATTATAATGCCTAAGCACCAACCATCCATTATAATGTGGTGGAAACTCCAAATCATTTTATAATTTTTTACACTTGTCCTAAAAAGGCAAACCCTCATTAAAATTTCCTTTGTTAGGTCAAACCCCCTTACCCTATCAGCTTCAATATATTCTTCAATCTTTTTATCAGCACTGCCAACACCCGCCAGATCCTCATAACTGAATTCTGCCTCTCTTTCCTTCAGCACCACCTGCATAGGTTCCCTGATTCCCTCATGGACAAAAGCAGTCCTTAATACATCATGCCTTTCTACAATTCTACTAATGCTTTGTCTTAATATTTCGGGCTCAAGCTCACCCTCAAGTTCCATTATGTTTTGTTCAACATAGGCCTGGCTTTTATTGTCTTTCAAATAGTGGAACAACATACCCTGCTGCATGGGTGAGAGAGGGTAAATATCCTTGATACCAGAATCCAATTTTTCCTTTTGCTCTATCATTTTATCATCTCCTTAATGATATCCAATTCCTCTGGCGTAAGCGATGTGGTAGTAAACTCTGCTTCTGTTTTGCTATCTTCAGCTTCTTCCTGTTTTACAACCTTGCTCAATTCAAAAATAGTAGGATATTTAAATAAGTCACTTAAGTTTATCTTGTATTTGCTTAAAGCTGCCATCATTTGAAGTGCCTTTATCGAGTCTCCTCCAAGGTAGAAGAAATTATCTTTTATACCCACCTTTTCAAGGCCCAGCACAGAGCTCCATACCTCAACCATTTCTCTTTCCGTTTCACTTTCCGGAGCTACATATGTGGCACCGGTGTTTATATTTCCATCAGGCTTTGGCAATGCTTTTTTGTCTGCTTTTCCCCCGGGCGTCATAGGCATGCTTTCCAATTGTATGAAATAGGACGGTATCATATACTCGGGCAGAGTTTTTGAAAGGTGCTCCCTTATTTGTGCTACACTCATAACCACCTTTGATACGATATATGCACATAAATATCTGTTCCCATTGTCGTCCTCCAATGCCGATACAATCGCCTCATTTATTCCATCAAGCTTTAAAAGCTCCCCTTCTATTTCTCCCGTTTCAATCCTGAATCCACGGATTTTCACCTGATTATCCATCCTGCCGATATATTCAATATTGCCATCAGGAAGCCACCTAGCCAGATCCCCCGTTCTATACATCCTATTTCCTTCTTCAAACGGGCATTTGATAAATCTTTCCCCGGTAAGTTCCGGATTGTCGAGGTATCCCCTCGCAAGCCCAAAGCCCGCAATCCATAGTTCTCCGATTGCCCCTATCGGTAACAGTCTGAAATTTTCATCGAGAATATACATCCTTGTACCATCTATAGGCTTACCTATGGTTATCCTTTTTTCTCCCGTCAATTCCTTTACAGATGACCATACCGTTGTTTCTGTAGGACCATACATATTAAATATTGAAGCCTCGGAAATCTGTCTGATTTCTTCAAGAAGTTTTTCTGTAAGAGGCTCGCCTCCAACCAGTATGGCTTTAACCGATTCCATGGCAGCTTTCATGCCTTGGGCACTAAAAAGGAGCTGTAGTCTTGAAGGTGTTGCCTGAAGAATATCAACTTTATTTTTAGTAATTGCTCCATTTAAAGCAGCAGGGTCAAGCTGCATCTTTTCATCTGCAACAACAATTTTCAAGCCTTCTGCCAAGGCCATTAAGGTTTCAAGTACATGTATGTCAAAACTCAGCGTAGTCATTGCCAGTATAGCCTGAAAAGAAGAATAGTTGACAGCCTTGGATACTCCGCAAATAAAGTAGTAAACCGACCTGTGTTCTATAACCACACCTTTTGGTTTTCCTGTCGAGCCGGAAGTATATATTACATATGCCGGAGCCCTTAAGGAAACATTTTTTTCAAGGTTAGCTCCATCCAGAGGTAAAACATCAGGGTCTTTAATATCCAAAAACTGCCCGTTAAATTTAAGTTTTTCAGGCCTCTCCCCATTAAACAGAATATGTTTTGTTCCTGAATTTTCTATCATGTACTTTATACGTTCTTCTGGGTAAGACGGATCAATTGGCAAATAAGCACCGCCTGCTTTCAAAATTCCCATCATTCCAACAAGCATTTCCTCTGAGCGTTGTACCATTAGTCCTACAATACTGCCATATCTTACACCTTTATACTCCAGAAATCTTGCAAGCTGATTTGCTCTATAATTAAGCTCCCTGTAGGTAAGAGAAACACCTTTGTAAACTACAGCTGTATAATCAGGTATCATCTTTACCCGCTTTTCAAACATCTCATGTACAGTCTTTTCATCTGTACTGAAAGTATTTGTATTGTTGAATTCTTTAAGTTGCTGAACTTTTTCCTGACTTGAAAGCATTTCAATTTCAGAGATTTTTATCTGGGGCTCACTGGCTATAATTTCAAGAATGTTCATATAGTGCATTGCCATTTTTCTTATTGTTTCCCTTGTAAAAAGCTTTGTACAGTATTCAAAGCAAAATACCGTCTCATCTCTACTCTCCATGGCATATATTGATAAATCCAGTTTTGAAATACCACTGTCAAAATTCATTTTTTCAATTTTCAGACCATCAATTTCAAGGTCTGTAATGTCCATGTTTTGCACAGCCAAAAGAGTGTCATAAATGGGATTCCTGCTTAGATCCCTCTGTATATCCAGTTTGTCCGCCAATTCATCCAGTTGATATTCCTGATTTTCAAACGCCATTAACGCATTTTCCTTAATTTCCTCCAAAAACAAGTCAAAAGTTTTATTTGCCTCAGGAAAGTTCCTCATAGGAAGGGTATTTACAAACATACCGATTACATCTTCCATTTCCTTCCTGCATCTGCCTGCAGTCGGCGTACCAACAATGATGTCCTTCTGTCCCGTATATTTGTATAGCATTACATTGTATGCCGCAAGTAAAATCATATAAAGGGTTACTCCCTTTTGGACTTCAAGTTCCTTAAGTTTGTCACTGAGAACTTTTCCGCTACCTATTGTAAAACATTCACCCTCAAAGCTCTGCAAAGTCGGACGCCGATAATCGGTTGGAAGATTCAGAACAGGAAGTCTTCCTGATAATCGTTTGCTCCAGTACTCCTGCTGCTGCTTTAGTTCTCCATCCCTTATCGATTCCTTCTGCCATACTGCGTAATCCTTGTAACCAAGCTCTAGTTCAGGCAGTTTTTTGCCTTGATAGAGGTTCATAAAATCCCTTATAAAAACATCTGCTGAAACCCCATCGGATATGATATGGTGCATATCAAAGACCAAAGCTTGCCTTCCGCCTTCAACCTTTATGATGCCAACTCGCAGGAGTGGTGCTTTTTTCAGGTCAAATGGCCGTACAAAGCTTTTAAGCGTTCTTAACATATCGTCATTCGTACTTTCAATTACTTCCAGGCATACAGGTGTCACCTCATTAACAATCTGGACCAACTCACCCTCCACGACCTCAAAAGATGTACGCAGCGACTCATGCCTTTGCACCAGCTTGTTTAGCGTATTAAGTATCTTTTCCTCATCGGGTGTTCCTTCAATTATC
Source organism: Bacillota bacterium (assembly GCA_023398495.1). GTDB lineage: Bacteria > Bacillota > Clostridia > Acetivibrionales > Acetivibrionaceae > Acetivibrio. Next base: position 47,703 of record JAEWSG010000226.1, on the reverse strand, counting down.
ATCGCCTGTGGTATGTTATAGCTTATATCTGCACCCTCTAAAAGGCTTAACACATAAATCCTTTTCTGAGCAGAAGATACAGGATAATATCCATTTGCATCAAAGGCCTTCTTTATTTGAGTATATGAGGTTTCATCTGCACTTTTAATATATTCTCCAAGTTCCTTTATTGTAGGTTTCTCGAAAATCATAGTTAAAGGCATTTTTATATTAAACCGGGCTGATACTGTTGCAGCAAATACGGATGCCTTTAAGGAATGTCCGCCAAGGTCAAAAAAGTTGTCATGGACTCCTATCTTTTCAACTCCCAGTATGTTCATCAATATATTTGACAGTTCTTCCTCAATCACACCATCTGGAGCCACGTATTCCACGCCTGTATTAACAATCCTGCCAGGCTTTGGCAACTGGCTTCTATCTACTTTTCCATTTACGTTCAAATATATCTTATCAACTCTTTCAAAATATGCAGGCAGCATGTATTCCGGAAGTGACTTTGAAAGGTGGTTCTTCAGCTCCCTGACACTAAGATCCTGATCTGCTATATAATATGCACAAAGCACCTTACCTCCGTCAATATCTTCCAAGTCAATAATTACAGCTTCTTTTACAGCTTCATATTCTGAAAGCCTTAATTCGATTTCTCTCAATTCAATTCTGTGCCCTCTTATTTTTACCTGATGATCTATCCTTCCAACATATTCAATCTCCCCATTAGGCAGAAATCTGGCAAGATCTCCCGATTTGTATATTATCTCACCTTTTTTGTAAGGATTTTGGATGAATCTGCTTTTATTAAGCTCCGGTCTGTTTAAATATCCTCTCCCTACTCCGTGACCACCAACATAAAGCTCTCCAGTCACACCTACAGGAACAGGCACCATATTCTTGTCCAATATATAGGCAGTCATTGTAGGTATGGGCCTTCCTATATTGCTGATGTTACCTTCAATTTCGCTTCCTGTAATGAGCTTGTATGTGACATGAACTGTAGTTTCGGTAATTCCATACATGTTCACAAGAGTGCAATCAGGGTACTTTTCTGCCCATGGTCTCAACATTACCGGTTTTAGTGCTTCTCCACCAAATATTACATACCTTATGGCAAGCTCTTTGTCGTGTGTTTCCATTTCCTCACGTATCAAATTATAAAAAGCAGTAGGTGTCTGGTTCAGAACAGTTATTTTCTCTTTTCTCAAAAGCGTTAAATATCCGAGGGCACTCTTAGCGACATCTCTTGGTACCAATACAAGCCTTCCGCCAAACAACAGTGCACCGTACATCTCCCATACCGAGAAATCAAAACAAAAGGAATGGAACATACTCCAAACATCATTTTCGTCAAAGTCAAAAAGCATCTTGTCGTTTATAAAAAGTCTTACTACATTTTTATGTTCTATTAATACTCCTTTAGGTTTACCGGTTGTTCCTGATGTATATATCACATACGCTGCCTGGCCCGGACTATATGGCAAATTAAGATCGGTTCCATCACACATACGGTTGCAGTAAGCTTCAATATCAACCTTTTCTCTTACATATTGCACCCTTTCAAAGTTTTCTTCCCGTGTCAATATCAATGACGCCCCACTATCTTCGAGCATAAACCTTATCCTGTCATCGGGATAGTCGGTTCGAAGCGGTAAATAAGCACCTCCTGCTTTTAATACAGCAAGTATGCCTATAATCATCTCAAAGCACGGCTCTGTCATAATCCCTACAATACTTTCTTTTTCAACGCCTTTTTCCATCAGCAGCCTTGCAAGCCTATTGGACTTTTCATTAAGCTCTCTGTAGGTCATTGTGTTGTTTTCAAAGACAAGTGCTATATTATCAGGAACCCTTTTTGCCTGTTCTTCAAAAATTGTATGAATGCTTTTTTCTCTCGGATACTCAGCATCAGTTTTATTGAAATCATACAAGATCCGATTCCTTTCATTTGAAGAAAGCACTTCAATCTCAAACAAATTTATCTCATGATTTGCTTCAATCGTTTTCAGAATATTAACGTAATGTGCTGCCATCCTTTCCATTGTCTCTCTTTTGAAAATTTCAGTGCAGTATTCCAGCTTAAACTCCAAAACACCGCTGTTTACTGATGCTTCCAACATAAAATCAAACTTTGCAATTTTACTGTTTAAATCGTAAGGAGAGAATGTAAGACCCGGGATACTGCTTTTACCCTTATACGTGTTCTGAAAAACAAAAACAGTATCGAATATGGGATTTCTGCCTGTTTCCCTATGTGTTTTCAATTTATCCACCAGGGCTTCAAAGGGATAATCCTGATTTTCATATGCCAGAAGGCAGCTTTTCTTTACCTCCTGTAAAAAATCCTCAAATTTCTTTTCTCCACTGGGAAAATTCCTGATTGCCAATGTATTTACCAGCATTCCGATTAACTTTTCGGTCTCGCTATTTGTTCTGCCTGTGACCGGAGAACCTACCACAATATCCTCCTGCCCGGAATACTTTGAGATCAGAATATAATACGCCGATAAAAGCAACATATATAGTGTGGCATCTTTACTTGCGGCCCTCTTCTCAAGCCCCTTCAAAAGCTTCTCGTCAATTTTGAAAAATACCGTATCACCTTTACTGCTCTTATATACAGGTCTTTTAAAGTCTTCCTTTATATCAAGGGAGGGGACACCATCCTGATACACTGATACCCAGTAATCTTCCTGCTTCTTAAGCTCGTCACAATTTAAATAATCATTATGCCATTTTGCAAAATCTTTATATTGTATTCTCATTTCCGGAAGCTCTCTGCCTCCATACATTTGTATAAACTCCCCCGAAAGTATGGATAGCGACATTCCGTCGGTTATGATGTGGTGCATATCCAAAAGAAGGATGTATTTGTTCTCTTCAAGTCTGACAAGTCCCACTCTGAGTAATGGAGGGCTATCTAAGTGGAATTTTCTTATGAATCCTGCCATTATATTTTCAAGTTCACCTTCATCCGCCGTCCATTCTTCAATACTGAATTCAACATCCTTGTGAACTTTCTGGAAAGGGACACCGTCTTTGAATCCGAAAGAGGTTCGCAGCACCTCATGCCTTTCAATTAAGAGTTTAAAAATTCTCTCTGTTTTTTCCTTGTCCAGTTGTCCCTCTATCATCAATGCAGAAGGGGTATTATAAGCCATTCCGGTTGCGCCCAACTGTTCTGAAAGTATTACTCTGGTCTGTGCAGATGACAGGCTGTAATATTCCGCCTCTTCAATTGGCATTATAGTTGTTTTTAAGCACACTTCTTTATCTTGTGCCACTGAATTTTCTTTTACTTTACCGGTTAATGAATCCAAATATTTTGAAATACTTTCAATCGTATCATACCTGAGTAAGTCAGAAACCTTTATACTAAGACCAAGTTTCCGGTTTATATTGTTGCATAGTTCAATTGCAATGACTGAATCTCCGCCTACTTCGTAAAAGCTTTCACATACATTAAATTCATCAAAACCCAATGCCTTTCCCCAGATACTTGCTACAATCCTTTCATTGGCAGTATACTCATTATTGTTCCTGCCTTTTAAAGCCACTTTCGTTTCATTTATATCTATAAATGCCTCCTCGCAAGTTCTTTGACCACAGTTAAGCGATGCCCGGTTTATACTGGCTTCGGTCTGCTTATTTAAGGACTTTGAAGGCAACTCAATCCAACATCTTCTTCTCTCAAAGGGATAGGTCGGCAAGCTGATTTTCCTGAAGGATTCCATGCTGTAAAAGTCATCCCAATCAATAGCTGCACCCATCACATACAATTCACATATATCCTTTAATAAAGTAATTTGTCGGTGGCAGGCCTTGGATTCCTTGATTTTGCTTTCTGCAAGCTGGTTAATCCTTTTAGTTTCAGCTACATCTGAACTCACATAAGCATCTTCAGCACTGTTTACAGTTCTGACTTCACCAAACCAGATCCCATTTTCCCCATCAGTTTTCATTCCAGCATTTGCAGCTTTACTAAGCTTCTTCTTAAGTTCATCAGTATTTTGAGCAATAACAGCCAATCTGAATTTATAATGTCCTCTTCCTGTATTTGCTGTATAGCAGACATCACCCAATGCCATATTACTTTCCTTATTTAAAAACTTTAAATAAGCTTTCAGCAAGTGCTCAACGCCTTCCTTGCTTCTTGCAGATAAGGTTAAAACATTCAAACCCTGCTCTGTTCCGGTGCTGTTTACAGCCGGTGCCTCTTCCAATATTACATGGCAGTTGGTACCGCTAAGTCCAAATGCACTGACTCCACATCTTCTAGGGTGATCTTCCTTTTTCCATTCTGTAAGTGTACTGTTTACAAAAATAGGCGAGTTTTCAAAATCTATATTCCTGTTTGGAGTATTAAAATGCAACGAAGGAGGCAAAATTCCGTTTTTTAATGACAATATGGCCTTTAAAAAACCTACCATACCTGCTGCACTATCCAAGTGTCCCAGGTTTGTCTTTACCGAACCTATAGCACAAAACTGCTTCCTCTGGGTATATTTTGAGAATGCTCTTTTGATACCATCAATTTCAATGGGATCTCCAAGTCTGGTACCTGTGCCGTGTGCCTCAATATAGCTTATGGTATTAGGATCTACCTCAGCAGCCTTCCATGCACGTTCAATAACATCAGCTTGTGCCAATGCATTAGGTGCAGTAAGTCCCATAGATGTTCCGTCTTGGTTTATAGCACTTCCCTTTATAACTGCATAAATATTGTCCATGTCCTTAAGCGCTTTTGATAGGGGCTTTAACAAAACTGCCATAATCCCCTCACCCATGCAGGTACCATCCGAATCATCATCAAACGCCCTACACTCATATTTTTTTGATTCAATTCCTAACATGTTGTCATCTTCGAGCGGAAGCAAGCTTAACTTTCCGCTGCCAACCAATGCCATATCACAGTCTCCGCTGCGTATCCCGGCACATGCAGTGTGTATGGCAACAAGCGAAGATGAACATGCAGTATCTATGAGCATACTTGGGCCTGTCAAATCCAGTGTATAAGAAACCCTTCCCGGAATAATGGAAGCCATATTCCCCGGGATGGAGGCCCCTAATGAAGCTGGTTCAACGTCTCCTATAAATCTCTGATACCCTAAATCGGATACAAATCCAAAGTACACCCCTGTGCGGCTTCCCCTTATCTTTCCTCCGCCATATCCCGCATCTTCAATTGCTCCACAAGAAACCTCCAAAAACATCCTCTGATTTGGATCCATCAGGCTTGCTTCCCTTGGTGAAATATTAAAAAACTGGCAGTCGAACTTATCAAGCTCTTCTAAGTATGAGCCCTTTTTGTACCTAATCTCATTATTTTCTCCCCATTTCATCTTCAGATAAGCATCGGCTTCCGTTTTTCTTGTTTGGGGCAGTTCGGTTATACAGTTCTTTCCATTTATAAGATTTTCCATGAATTCTCTTGCACTATCCGCCATTGGAAGCCTTGCACAGATGCCTATTACTGCAATATCCCTATTATCTAAAGCTTCAACTTCTGTAATATTAGCTTCATCTATATTTTTAACAAGCTCCTCCAGCTTTATATTAAGCATCTTCCAATCCCACCTTTATAGACCCCGATATTGTATTTTCAGAAAACTCATTGCTGCCGGAATTTTTATAACTTTTGTACATGGCATAATATATTATGAGAATGGAAACTACCGTAGCAAAAGTGCAAAATATCAAAAAGGCATCTCCTCTTTTCCCAAGCCACTGCCAAATGCCGCTTTTATAAAAGAAGTAAATAACATAGATACTCATAATCTGCATAGTTATTGAGGCCCAAAGACTTCTTAAAAAAATGTATCCTAAGGTAAAGAATAAGGCCGCAAAAGAAGCATATATTCCTATGAAATAGCCTACAAATACCGCATTAAATACCCCATACAAAACAGTACCCAGCAAAACAGCCCACTTTAATGGAACACCACTTCTTATCTCATTAAAAATGGCTCCCCTGAATATCATCTCTTCCATAGCAAATGTAACTGTAATAACAACTACAAAAATTAAAGCTGTACTGTTTCCGTTGATAATTGAATTCACATAGTTGTCAAACACCTTGAGGCTCTTAATAAATCCTATATTGCAAAGACAACAGGTAAACACTCCCATCAATATGCCCGTTAACCCTGCCAGCACCCAATTTTTCACACTCATAAGCTTTAAATCCATTATTTTTATAAGACTTTTCCCGCGAAGCTTGTAAATCAAAGCATATACAAGAAGTATCGCTGCAAATGCTATGGTATTGCATATATTATATTCACTCCATGAGATCTTCTTAGGCACAAATGCCTGATTAAACCAAACCTTTATTCCTGCATAGGTAAAACCCACAAAAATAGCTAGAAACAACGCTACAAACCCGATAATTTTTATATATTTTTTCATAGCTCAAAACCTGCCTTTTTTCTTACAATTTGAATTTCAGATGCCTTTTTCTTTTTTAAACCCATCGAAACAATGATTGCAGTAATTGCCGCTAAAGAAAGAACCAGTAAAACTATGCCGCTTTGCCCATAAAAATATTTATTTAAGAAAGTTCTATCCAAAAAAACCATTCCAAGTGTACAAAAAACCTGTGTTATTATTGAAGATAAAAGAGACTTGTTAAAATAATATACGACCCCAAAAAGCACCGACCCGATCAGCCCATATACAGCTAAAACTATTCCGGCACTAAAAAATACCTGTGAAGCGTAGGCAACAGCCTGAAGAACAATTGCAATCCACACAGGCATGTAGGTTTTTAATTCATTATAGATTAACCCTCTGAAGCCTATTTCTTTACATACGGAGTTAACTATAACAATATATATAAGTGCAAAGATATTGCCGCTTATTATGAAATATTTAACCGAACCGTAAAGAGAGTTGAAATTCTGCTGAATATAAGGGGTGTTCACAAGTGAATAGGTAAACATACCAAGCAAAAAACCAAGTACAGCGAAAGAAACAATGTTTTTGGCTTTAGGTACTTTAAAGTTGCAGTATTTCCCAAGGCTTTGCTTCTTAATTTTTGCAAACAAAAGGAAATAAAGTCCTATAAGTATCGGATCCGTAATCCCATAAAACATACTAGGTGCAAGATTATAAACTGTTTGGGTCAAGTTAAGTTTACCTATTATAAAAATCACTCCATAGATTTCAATAATTGGCAGTAAGTAATAAAGTGCAATTAATCCTATCCTTTTCAAATATTTTTTCATTTTTTATTCCCCCCATTAATCTTTTTTATCTTATTTTTACTGCAAAAACACATCCAAAAGCTTCATGTAAAGTCCCGCAAACTCCCTCATTTTATCTTTGTTAAGGCGTTTTCCGTTAAATCTCAGGACAAGCTCCGGTAAGTCTTCTTTTGCTGACAATTCAAATGCAATATCAAAAACATTGAGCACGTCAAATTCAGAACCTATTTTGCCCACCTCATAAAAGAGAGGTACAACCTGATTTTTAGACTTTACCGATGCATTTATTGCACTTAAGTCCTTCGTCATATAAACCTCAGTGGTATCTGTCTTTTTCCGTCCTGTGGATACCTGTTTGTACAAATCCTCCAGCCTGTTAATTGAAGCCATATCCACACTTATTGAAGAAAATGTATCCTTCTCGTCGGTTGATGCCTGGATAGTAACTCTGCTTTCTCCTCCAATTTGCTCAAGCAGGTATGAAGCCGCTGATATAAGAATATCAGTAATGGAAGTATCCTTAACTTTTGCTGTCTCCGAAAGCCTGATATGTGTTTTTTCATCAATATTGAGGTTAAACCCGACTTCCTTGCTTGCTCCTGCCTGAACTGAAAAATACTCCTCCTTGAGAGTTACAGACGCAAGGCTGATATCTCTTTTTTCCGTGTCCTCCGAATTTCTTATGAACTCTGCAATCGATGCAACAGTTGGATATGCAAACAAATCTGTAATCTTTATTTTCTCTGGATACAGCTCATCAAGTTTGCTGTGCATTTTTATTAGAAGAATTGAATAACCTCCAAGCTCAAAGAACCTGTCATGAATCCCTATCTTGTCCAACCCCAGAACTTCCTTCCAGATTGCTACGAGTTTCTCTTCAATCTCATCAGTCGGAGCAGCATATTCCGTTCCGGTTTCAATTCCTGCATCCACTTCAGGCAGTGCCTTCCTGTCAACCTTTCCACTGGAGGTCAAAGGTATTTTATCCAACTTAATAAAGTGAGACGGTATCATATAAGCCGGAAGGTTCTTAGACAAAAATTCTCTTATTTCATTAACAGTGAGTTCCCTGCCTGCCACAAAGTATGCATAAAGGCTCATGTCTTTATCACTGTTTTCCCTGGCAATTACAGCTACATCCGTTACGTCCTCATGTTTTAAAAGCTCTGTTTCTATCTCTCCAAGCTCAATTCTGAAACCCCTTACCTTAACCTGATTATCTTTTCTTCCTATGTATTCAACATTTCCATCAGGCAGCCAGCGGGCAATATCTCCAGTACGGTAAAGCCTATCACCTTCTTTGAATGGATTTTTCACAAATTTCTCTTTGTTTAGCTCTAGCCTGTTAATATACCCTCTAGCAAGGCCATCTCCGGCTATATGCAGTTCACCTGGAACTCCTATCGGCTGTAAAGCATTGTTGTTGCCAAGTATATAGAAACTTGTATTGTCTATAGGTTTGCCTATAGGTACAATATCTATCTCATCTGTATCGGGGCAATCGAAATATGACACGTCTATGGTAGCTTCTGTTGGACCATAGAGATTATGAAGAGTTGTACCGTTAGCTTTTGTGAGTATGCTGTTAAACTTCTTAACCTGAACCGGATGAAGTGCCTCCCCACTGGAAAATACCCTTTTAAGACTCTTTAGCTTACTTAAGTCAGCACCCTTGCCCAAGTACTCCAGGAAAGCATTCAGCATTGACGGCACAAAGTGGATAACAGTTACTTTATTCTTTTCTATAGCCTCCAAAATCGCCTCAGGGTTCTTTTCTCCCCCAGGTTCCAGGAAACATATTGCTGCACCAGTCATCCCCCACCAGAAGAGCTCCCATACCGATACATCAAATGTAAAGGGTGTCTTTTGCAGGATCACATCCCCTTCACCTATAGGGTAAACCTTCTGCATCCAATTCAGCCTGTTGACAAGTGAATAGTGCTCTATCATCGCACCCTTCGGTTTTCCGGTTGATCCCGACGTATATATAACATATGCAAGGTCATTTGGTTTACTTATTACCTGCTGTTTGTGAGCACCATCTTCATAAATGCAGGCATCTTCAACAAATATTTTCTTTATTCCATCACCTGCTTTGCTGCCAAATGCCAGGTTTGTCAGAAGTACAACCGCCTTTGAGTCCTCAAGCATGTATAAAATCCTGTCATCAGGGTACTCGGGGCTGATAGGAAGGTAAGCACCTCCTGCCTTATGTACTGCCAGAATGCTAATCTCCATCAGAATGGATCTGTCAAGCATTATTGCTGCAATATTGTCCCTTCCAACACCATTTTGCTGTAGAACAGCTGCGAGCTCGTCTGCTTTTGAATTGAGCTCCCTGTATGTCAGTTTATCATCCCCAAATATTGCAGCTATATTATCTGGTGTCTTTAGTACCTGTTCTTCAAAAAGCCTATACACCGGCTTGTCCTTAGCATACTCAGCTAGCGTATTGTTAAACACTTTAATAATCTGGTCATGTTCTGCTTTTGAAAGCATATCTATTTCATCTAAAGTGAGTTCAGCATTGTTTATAACCTCATAAACTATATTTATAAAGTGCTCGGCCATTCGTTCCATAGTCTCCCGTTTAAATAGACGGGTAGAGTATTCAATATTAACAGCCAAGTCTTCTTCGTTTTCAACAACCTCCATGGTCAGATCGAATTTTGAAGTTTTGCTTTCTACTTTATAGGGCAAAAACCTTATGTTTTTAAATTCCATAGGAGGTATACCCATATTCTGAAGTACAAACATTGTATCAAACAATGGATTCCTGCTTATGTCCCTCGGAATTTGAAGAGTATCTACAAGTCTTTCAAACTGGTAATCCTGGTTTTCATAAGCTTTCATCGCATTTTCCCTTATTTCATCGAGGAAAAGGGAGAAGCTTTTATATCCACTCGGGAAACTTCTCAATGCCAGAGTATTAACAAACATCCCAACAACATTTTCTACATCAGCATGCTGTCTTCCGGCCGTCGGAGATCCTACCACAATGTCTTCTTGTCCGGTATATTTATATAAAAGTGTGTTATATGCGGCTAAAAGAACCATATAAAGTGTAGCTCCTTTTGTAAGTGCCAGTTCTCTTATCCTATCAAGCGTCTTTTTATCGAAACTGAAGGTATATTTATCTCCCTCACTGCTTTGTACAGCAGGCCTTTGATAATCGGCAGGAAGATTAAGTACGGGTATCTCACCCTTAAACCGGTCAAGCCAATATTCCTCCTGTCTGCTTAATTCATTACCTGTCTCAAGGGAATTCTGCCAGGTTGCAAAATCCTTAAACTGGATTTTGAGTTCAGGCACACTTTCTCCCATATAAAGACGGATAAATTCCTTTGCAAGTATCACCGCTGAAACTCCATCGGCAATTATATGGTGCATATCAAACATCAAGAAATACCTGGAAGTATCCATTTTAACCAGGGCCACCCTAAAGAGCGGTGCCTCCTCCAGATTGAAAGGCCTTATAAACCTTTCTGCTATTTTTTGAGGCTCTTCTCCTAAATCTTCACAATAATCAAAAGCTAACTTCATTTTGTCATGAACAATCTGGACAGGTGTTTCTCCCAACAGCTTAAAGGAAGTCCTTAAAGACTCATGTCTTAGTACAAGCTTTTCCAAAGCCAGCTTGAACCTTTCAATGTCCAGCTCACCTTCAATGATAGACATTGATGGCAGGTTATAAACTGTGTTGTCCCCTTCCAGCCTGTTTATTATAAACAGCCTCTTCTGAGAAGAAGATACGGGGTAATATTCATGTATTTCAATCTTGCTGATTTCTTCAAAATCCTTTTCTTCCGATTTACTTATCAGAGCAGACAGTTCTTTTACAGTAGGAGCATTAAATATCTCTCCTATGGTTACTCCCACACCAAAGTCTCTGTGAATCTTGACTGCAAGTCCTGCAGCTTTCAGGGAATGCCCCCCCAAGCGGAAGAAATCGTCATTAATCCCGATTTTCTTATCTACTCCCAATACCTCTTTCCAAATTTCTACAAGCTTCTCTTCCATTGAGTTTGACGGTGCCTCATAAGAGCTCTCATCCTTATTTTCCTTAGAAGGTTTGGGCAGTGCTTTCGCATCCACCTTTCCATTTGGCGTAAGCGGCATTTTTTCCAGTACTACAAAATTTGACGGTATCATATAATATGGCAGTATACCGGCTAGTCTCTCTCTTATACCTTGAATATCAATATCTTCTTCAGCTTCAATATAACCACAAAGATATTTGTCACCAGAACTGTCTTCCAAGGCTTTGACAGCAGCATTGCTAATATCTTTAATTTTTAGAAGTTCCGATTCGATTTCCCCCAGCTCAATTCTAAAACCTCTTATTTTAATCTGATTATCCATTCTTCCCAGATATTCAATATTCCCATCGGGCAGCCACTTCGCCAGATCCCCTGTTCTGTATATACGCTCTCCCACATGGAATGGATCTGCAATAAATTTTTCAACAGTAAGCTCAGGCCTTCCTAAATACCCCCTTGCCAGACCATCTCCACCTATATGCAGTTCACCAGGCACTCCGATCGGCTGAAGCTTGGCTCTAGAGTCCAAAACATAAAGCCTGATATTATCAATGGGTTTTCCTATTGGAATAGTATCAAAATCAACTCTATTAGAGCAGTCAAACCAGGATACATCCACTGTCGCCTCAGTAGGACCATAGAGATTTACAAGCTTTGTTCCGATTGGTGCAAACAACCTGTTGAATTTATTTACAAGCCCTGCTCCAAGAGCTTCCCCGCTTGCAAAAACTTGTCTCAAGCTTTTTAGTTTCATAATGTCTACACCGTTTTCCACATAACTTAAAAACGCTGCTAGCATAGAAGGTACAAAGTGCATTGTTGTAATCTTATACTTCTCTATTGCATTTATTATTAAAGAAGGCTCCTTTTCCGCCCCTGGCTTTAGGAAGCAGACTTTAGCCCCAGCCATTGCCCACCAGAAAAGCTCCCACACCGATACATCAAATGTGAATGGAGTTTTTTGAAGTATTACATCATTTTCTCCTATCGGGAAGCTGTTTTGCATCCAGTTAAGCCTGTTTACCATTGAGTAATGCTCGATCATTGCTCCCTTGGGCTTTCCTGTCGAACCTGATGTATATATAACATAGGCTAAATCATCAGGCTTATTTATTTTCTGAATTTCCTTCGCTTCTCCATTAAAGACAGCGGGATCATCCACAAAAACAGTATTTACATATTCACCAATTTTAGATCTGTGAGCCTCTTCCGTTATCAATATTACAGCACCACTGTCCTCCAGCATGTAATTTATTCTAGCCAAAGGATAATCCGGACTAATGGGCATATACGCGCCACCGGCTTTGTGAATTCCAAAAAGGCTTACCGCCATGGAAACAGAACGATCCAGCATAACTGCAACAACACTGTCCCTGGTTACACCCATACTTCTTAAGAGCTCTGCAAGCCTGTTTGATCTCCTGTCAAGCTCCGAATATGACACCGTCTCCTCTCCAAAAAACACTGCCGTTCTGTCTGGTGTATCTTCCGCCTGTTGCTTTAAGAACTCATAAATATTTTTCTCTTTGGGATATTCAATATCTGTTGAGTTAAAATCAATTAGTAGTTGTAATTTTTCATTTTCAGAGAGCATTTCTATTTCATTAATCTTTATTTTCGGATTTGATACAACCTCCTCGATAATATTTTTAAAATGCCCGGCAAGTCGCTCAATTGTGCTTTGATAAAATAAATCTACACTATACTCGAGTATGCACTTTAGTTCACCCGCTAAAGCCTCTACTATATCCAGCTTAAAATCCAGCTTTGAAGTATTGTGCATAATTTCACGGTTTGAGAGTGATGCTTCTTTGAGCTTAATATCATTTATCGAATCAAACTGGTTGTGCAAAATAAGCATAGTATCAAAGAAAGGATTCCTGGAAGCAGTTACACCCTTGAGATTGTTCTCAACAATGTTGTCAAAGGAATAGTCCTGATTGGCATATGCATTTATCATCATATCTCCGGTTGCTGTCAAAAAGCTCTCAAAGTCAGCTTCGGTATCAATTTTCATTCTCAAAGGAAGGAAATTATTGAACATACCCGCCATGCGCCATGTATCCTGCTCACTTCTTCCTGCAACAAGCGAACCTATTATAATATCATTCTGGCCGGTATACCTGCTCAAAAGTATGTAATAAACGGCCGCAAATACATTATTCAAGGTAACTCTATTCTTTTTTGCAAGCCTTTCCAATCCATTCTTTTGGCTTTGTGAAATGGTAAATTTGAAGCTATCGCCTTTAAATCTTCTTTTTTCATGTCTTTGCATATCAAGCGGCATGTTTAGAACCGGAATTTCATCCTTAAGCATTTCATTCCAGAACATACCCATCTTCTGATATCTTTGACTTTTTACCTGTTCAAGGTGCCATATGGTATAATCCTTATACTGTACCTTCAGTTCTTCCAACTCTTTACCTTCGTAGATTGAAATTAATTCTTCAATAAAAATTTTTACTGTAATTCCATCTGAAACTATATGATGCATGTCCAAAAAAAGTACATGCTCAACATCTGATAACTTAAAAAGCTTTGACCTTATAAGGGGAGCTGCTGATAAGTCAAACGGCTCAACTGCCCCTCTAATTAAGCTGTCAATATTCTCCTTATCCGCAGCTAAAACCGGAATATCCATCGTTATATCCTCATTTATTTTCTGCACGATCTCTCCTTCATGCATATGAAATGAGGTTCTCAGCGCTTCATGCCTCTTAACCAGAAGTTTAATGGAATTGACAAGTTTCGCTTCATCTATGTGACCTGTTATTGAGAGGGAAAGAGGCATGTTATATAGAGTTGCAACATCGTCCGAATGCTTTTGAACGTATATGCTTTTCTGAGCTGATGTTACAGGATAATATTCCTGCCTTTCGGCCTTTGCTATAGGAGGATAATCGGATTTACTCAAGTCTGAAATGCAATTAGCCAGGAGCCTGACTGTTGTATTCTTAAGGACCGTAGACAAAGGTACTTCTATACCTAATTCTTTTTGTATTTTTGAAGCAAGCATTGTAGCTTTCAGGGAATGTCCTCCCAATGAGTAAAAATCATCGTTTGCTCCAACTTTCTGAACCTTTAGTACCTGCTGCCATATATCAGCCAGCTGTCTTTCCAAGCCTTCAGCAGGTTCCTCATATAAAGATCCGCACTCTTCTTCCTTGATGTATTCTGAAAGCTTTTTGAAATCTACCTTTCCATTAGACGTAACAGGAATTTTATCAATAAGTACAATTTTAGAAGGTATCATGTATGTCGGAAGTTCTCTTGACAGAAAACTCCTGATTTCATCTCCGGTTAGTTCCTTCTTTGCTGCCACATAAGCACAAATATACTGATTCCCGTCCTCCTCCTTCAATATATTCACAACAGCCTCGCCAATATCCTCATGTGCATTGAGGCGAGCTTCTATTTCTCCGGGTTCTATCCTAAATCCCCTGATTTTAACCTGTTTGTCTGCTCTGTCTATGAATTCGATATCTCCGCCGGGAAGCATTCGTACAATATCTCCAGTTTTGTACATAAACCCTTTTGATTTGAACAAGTGCCTTATAAATCTCTCAGATGTGAGTTGGGCATCATTTATGTAACCCTTTGCAACACCATCACCGGCTATGTATAGTTCCCCCAAACAGTCTGGGAACACAGGCTTTAAGTTTTGATCAAGCACATAGATTTCAGTATTTGATATGGGCTTGCCTATAGGAATAGTTGCAGAAGAATTATCAATATTGTCAATAGGAAAATACGTTGCAAAGGTTGTTGTCTCGGTAGGCCCATATACATGTACAAGCTTCCCCTGTCCTGCTGCCTCAAGAGCCTTGGCAGCATGGATGTTCGAAATACGTTCTCCTCCAAAAAGGACTTTTCTTATATTTTTAAGACTCTGTGCGTCGGTATCTACTAAAGCATTGAAAAGTGCAGTAGTTATAAAAAATACTGTTACCCCCTCATCTTTTATAACGGCTGTCAACTTTGCCATATCCAAAAATGTTTCTTTCTTTATAAGCACAAGCTTTGCACCATTTAACAGTGCTCCGAAAATATCAAATGTGGAACCGTCAAAGGCATAATTTGATAACTGCAGTAAAACATCGGATGGCAATATTTCTACGTAATTGGTATTCTTCACAACCCTGCTTATATTATAGTGGGAGGTCTGTATTCCCTTAGGTACTCCTGTTGAACCTGATGTATACATTACATAAGCTGTATCACAGGATATATTATTGCATACAGGGTTTGAAGCCGGATATTTACTTATTTTATCTGTTATTTCTTCATATATTAAAGTTTCAATATCCCACTCAAAATTAAAAACATCCGTTGATGTAAATACTCTTTCACCCAAAGACTTCTCCATCAAAAGAATGGCTGTATTTGTGCTGTTAAGCATATCTAAAGACCTTTGCACCGGATTGTCAGGGTCTAAAGGTAAATAGGCACCCCCGGCTTTAAGCACTGCAAGTATGCTTATTATCATTTCAAAGGATCTGCCGAACAAAAGGCCTACCGTCTCATTAGACTTTACGCCCATACCAATAAGGAGTGCAGCAAGTCTATTGGCCCTTTCATTAAGCTCCCCATAAGTCATTTCCATACCTTCTATTTTAAGAGCAACTGCATCAGGTCTTTTTTCTACTTGCTCCTCAAAAAGTTGCTGAAGAGATTTTCTTTTCGGATACTCACTCACATTGTTGTTCAAGCCGTTTAATAAAAAATCTCTTTCCTCTGTTGTCAAAGTTTCCACTTCACAAAGAGGTTTTTCACTTTTATCTGTTATTTCCTCAATGATCTTGGTTAAACGCTTGGAAAGGTCTTTTATATATCTTTCTTCAAAAATTCCCTTGTTATAAATGAACTTGATTTTCATTTTCTCAAAATTCATAATTGAAACACTCAAGTCGAAGTTTGATTTTTCAAAAACCTCATAATCTGTTATTCTGAAAGTACTCTCTGAATTCAAGAGCTTTGTATCTAACGGATAATTTTCAAAAGCAATAATTGAATCGAATAGGTTTTCTCGGTTATCTATTTCGCTTGCGTCTTTGATATCTGAAAGTGAACAATACTCATATTCTTCCCTGCCAATTAAAGCTCGGTTTAAATCCTCCAGACATTTGCTCAATTTTTCGTCTCCAGATGCCATAAATCTTACAGGTATGGTGTTTATAAATAACCCTACAGTGTTTTCAATTCCCCTTAACTTTATGTTTCTTCCCGAAACTGTAATCCCGAAAACAACATCTTTTGAATTGTCGATTTTTTGCAGCAAAATGCCCCATGCAGCAAAAAATAAAGTCGCAGGTGTGAAATTTTTTTCTCTGGCAAAACTCTTAACCTTTTCGGAAAGCTCAAGAGAAAGATCAAATGTAAGTTCCTCTGCACCAAATGTAACCTCTTTTTTGCCTGTTGAGACCGGAAGTCTCGTTTTTCTGTCAAACCCACATAAATAATTCTTCCAGAATTGCGTAAGATGCTCTTTATCCAAAGTCTTTGTCCACTTGATATAATCTCTGATTTTTAATTTATTAATTCCGCTTAAAGGCTCAATCCCTTTTATATAGCGGTTGTATCCTTCAAAGAATTCCGTTAGAAGTATTCCGTTGCTCCATCCGTCATATAAGATATGGTGTCCGCTTATTATTACAGCATAATTGTGTTCCGGCATTTTGAGAAGACTTATTCTAAAGGGTTCCTTTTCAATATCAAGGCCTTCCCACCTGTCCTCTTGCGCCATTTTAACCACTTTTTCACGCCACGTACCTTCATCAATACAGGAGAAATCATATTCCCTGATTTTAAGCCTCTGCTCTTTAAAAACCACCTGGACAGGCTGGTTGAGATTTTCCCACTTAATTACCGAACGTAAAGCTTCGTTTCTTTGAGCTACAGTGCACCATGCTTTTTTAAACCCCTCAACCTCCAATTCACCGTACAAGTACAAAGTCAACTGCTGGAAATACTCTTCGCTGTTGGGATTTTTAAGGTATTGAAACAACATACTTTCCTGCATAGGCGTTAAAGGCAGAATGTCTTCTACGGCACTTTTGACTTTTGGACTTTTATCCCCCGGAATTTTCTCATCATTCTTTAATGTATACATTTTTTATAATCCCCCAAATTTAGAATATCAATTTATCAATATATATAAATCACGAAAATGATTATACATTGGAAGATTTGATTTTCGTGATATTGTATTAAGGAAATTGAAGCGCGATGTAAAATCTTTATCGCGTTCAATATAGTCAATAAATTTGTGTTACTTCTCCTTTTGAAGCTATTGTGCCAATATCTGATCTGTTTATTTCTTTAAGGTTAATACCTAAATATTCAGCCTGTCCTCTCATTTTTAAAACTCTTAACATGAGTTTTTCCAGTGTTTCCTTACCAAACATCTCAACACTGAGCTTTAAACGACCCATTATATTTGATTTATGTTCATCATTTATATTGGTTTCACAAAGCTCATGATCGATAACATAGTAAAGTACTTCCTTGTATTCGTCCAGCAAGGTTATCATTTCACTCCGAGTGAGTTGCTTTTTATGCTCCGCTCTTTCAAGCTCAAGCTGTTCTATGGTATCGTAATTGCTTCTTAGTCCTGAAGCATAAAGCTTGATATATGAATCGCAATCATATCTGCACATGGATATATAATCAAGGAGATACAAAAGTTCACAGTTAGTGTTGAGGCTTTTAAACTGCTTGAAGGAAATACCCATTTCCTCAAGATTCTTAAAAATGTACATAGGTTCATATTCAACAAAACATAAGGGTGACATGGCAGTTGGATATTTTTCATTAAGCACTTCTTCTTTATCAAAATAGTACAGGCTATGCCTCCACTCTTCCCCCAGGGCATCATTTATCAGGTCATGAACATTTCCAAACGGCTTAATCCCATTTTTGAGCCTTTGAATTACCTGTTCGCCTTCATTTATTACCCCATATCCACCCTGAGCACTGTCCATACCATCTATGACCAGAGGTATACCAAGCTTCATTGCAAGTTTAACTCCAACCCATTTGGTAAAATATCCGCAAATCTGGCAGCCAACCCACTCAGTCATACCATATTCATGACCGTGTACCAAGGAATATGCCATTCCTTTTTTGAACACTTCCTCATCCATATAAAATTTAACAGCCTGAACATTCATTTTTTTCACAATCTGATCTATGTTACTCCTCGCAGCCTCTGTCACAAAAGGCTGGATCATACTGTATGCAAGAACATTCATTTTATATTTGTTCTTCATTAAATTGAGTACATAAGTACTGTCTTTTCCTCCGCTGAAATAAACCAGCACATCAAATGGCCTTTTCTGCTTTTTCACATTTTCAAATATGTCAAGCATCCTTTTCTGAAGGTAAATGGCATTCTGTTTCGCCATCTCCTCTGTAACATGACTGCTTATCTGGCAGAATACACAATTTCCATCACTCCCTATAGTTACCTCCGGCACCTTTGAGTGCAAAATACACTTTTTGCATATTATCTTTTCCACAATACCCTCCTAAAGAATTTATTTTTTTGCAAATCACCTAACTTATATTTTAGTCCTACCTAAGTTTCAATATCTGACAAGAGGCCGTCAAGATCATCCTGTGAAAACTCTACCAGTTCAAAATCCGAAACGGTATACTCTGTAATTTCTTTTCGGGCACAGTGTTCAATTATTCTCTCCAGGTTGTCTTTAAACTTTGCTGCAAAGCTTGACACCGTATGATCTTCGAATTGATTCTTGCTGTAAGTTATATTTACAACTAATGTTTCGTCCTCCATCATAGCATTTATATCCAGAAGAGCGGTCATATTATTTGTTGGGCTTGAATCAAGACCTGTATACTCCTTTGATCTATTAAAAAGTTCATCCTTAAATCCATCCATCTGCCCTAAGTAGTTGAACCTTATATAATTTTCATCTTCAAAATCAAGTTTCTTTTCAAACCTGTAAAACCCAAAGCCCATTCCATTGTCCGGCACTTGCCTCAACTGATCCTTTATCGACTTTATTTGTGTAGCCAGATCACAACCTTCTATATTAAGTTTCACAGGATAAATACTCGTAAACCAACCTGTAGTTCTTGTAATATCAATATTGGTAAGTAGTTCTTCTCTTCCATGGCCTTCCATCAGAAAAACCACTTCATGGTTTTTAGAAACCTCGCATATAGAAAGTCCTAAAGCAGATGCCATAAGTTCTACAGGCTTTGTACCATATGCTTTTTTTGTGTCAAAAATAAGTTTGGAGGTCATACCCTTATCTATGGAAAAACTTAATGTATCGCAAAATAACATAGAATTATTTACAGAAGGCCTGTCCACTGGAAAAGAAAACTTTTTACCTGATACACCCTTCCAGTATTTTTCGCTTTTATCACCCGGTGCTTTAAAGTATTTTTCCATAGCAGTATTCCATATCTGTATTGAATCCGTTTTATGTGAGAGGCTCAGACTGCTTTTACTCTGAAGCTTTTTAAACAGTATTGAAAAATCCTCCAGCAGTATTCTCCATGAAACACCATCAACAGCAATATGGTGTGCTGTTAGAAAAACCTTCCTTCCCTTATCCCCCAATTCAAACAGGCATCCTTTAAGCAACGTGCCTTTTTCTATATCAAAGCTGGTCTTAATATCTGTACAATGCTTTAATATCAGAGCTTCTTGTTCTTGCTTCCCTAAAGCTGACAGGTCATAATATCCTGCCTCTATTTGAGCACTTTGTTCCTCCAAGAAAAACAGCTTGCCCGTATTAAAGTCTATATTTAGTCTTAATGAATCATGGTGTTTTATAAGAACATCCATTATTTTTTCAAAGTCCTCTTTTGACAGTTCAGCCTTAAAATCCAGTAGAACGGACTGGTTATAATAGTTTTGTTCAGTGAAATCACGTGATAGAAACCACTTGATTATAGGCGAAGGTTTAAAAGTTTTTTCAAGTGAAGCAGTTTCTTTACACCTGGAACTTTCTTCAATGCACAATGCCATATCCATAAATACCGGGTTTGATAAAACATCTTTCACCCTTAGCAAAAAGCCATTCTCATTCAATTTACCTGCAAGTTGAATTGCCTTAATTGAATCTCCTCCCAGGTTAAAAAAATTGTTTTTCATTCCAATCTCATTCGCGTTTAGTATTTCTTCTGCGTGTTTGATAAGAATTTTTTCCCGATCTCCTTTTGGAGCTATATACTCCTCTATGTTAAGGTCCTTTGCCGTGGGCACAGGCAATAGCTTTATATTCACTTTTCCGTTTTTAGTAAGTGGTATTTTATCCAGAATGAAGTAATGTCGAGGCACCATATATTCCGGCAAGCACCTCGAAAGATGTTTTTTTATTTCATCCGAGTTCCCGCCTTTAGATACGACAATATATGCACACAGGCATATACTACCTTTATCGTCTTTAGAGTTGATTACTACCGCTTCTGAAACATTTTCGAGGTCAAGTATCCTACTTTCAATTTCTCCAGGCTCTATCCTGTAACCGTTGATTTTTAACTGCTGATCGCTTCTTCCCTTGTACTCTATTACTCTCCCGTCTATAAAACATGCAACGTCACCGGTCTTATACATCCTTTTTCCCGGGATAAACGGGTTATCTAAAAATTTTTGTGCTGTCAGTTCCTCTTCTGCCAAGTATCCTTTGGCAACCCCATCACCCGATATGTACATCTCCCCTATGCTTCCCTCAGGCATAAGATTTAAATATTCATCAAGTATATAAATCTGAACATTATCTATAGGAATTCCAATTGGCACTGAAGTCCCACGGTCCTTCACCAAGTCATATTTATGTATCATGCAGCCAACTACTGTCTCAGTAGGACCATATTCGTTAAATATTTCCATATTAGTTCCAAAGCTCTTATATGTGCTTTCTGCCAGACTCACCTTCAAATCCTCGCCACCTACAATAAGCCTTCTTACCGAAGAATGTCCGTTGTCTAAATCCTTTATAAGGGACATATGGGACGGAGTGAGCTTTATAACGCTGACCTTATTCTCCCTCATTATTCTATAGAGCACATACTCATCCTTATTGTCACTATATACATGAATTGTGCATCCGGAAATAAGCGGCGTAAATACCGAAGTCACCGTCAGGTCGAAGGAAAAAGACGAATAGAGTGCAAATGCTTCATTTTCATCTTTCACATACATCTTTTTGGCCCACCAAACATAATTAACCAATCCCCTGTGCGAAATCATGACTCCCTTAGGATTACCGGTTGAACCCGAGGTATAAATTACGTAAGCCAAGTCGGAGGGTTCATTGATATTTTCCTGATTCAGACCTTCACCACATAATGCTTCATCACTTTTCAGATCTATAATTTCTCCGTCAAAATCAAAGTCTATGTTATTTATGCAATCTGTAACGATAAGCCTGCATTTTGCCTTTGCAAGCATATACATTCTTCTCTGTCCGGTGTACAAAGGATCTATAGGCAAATATGCTCCTCCTGCCTTGAGTATCCCTAAAATACCTATGACAGCTTCAATTGAATGATCAACAATAAGGGCTGTAATTGTTTCCCTGGTTACACCTTTGCTTCTTAAAACCTCAGCAAGCCTGTTTGCTTTTATATTGAGCTCCATATATGTAATATTTTCATTCCCACAAATTATAGCTGTTTTATCCGGCGTATTCTTAACCTGCTCTTCAAATAGCTGGATTACTGTTTTATCCATAGGATATACGGCATTCTTTGAGTTAAAAATGCTCAGCTGAAAATCTCTTTCTTCCTTTGACAGGATTTCAATTTTTTCAGCTTTTACAGAATCATCCTCAAGTACTTGTCCAATCATTTTTTCCAGTGAAAAAAACATACTATCTATCTTTCTTTCACAAAAATCCCCAAGCTTATAGTCAAATTCAAGTGCCAGCTTCCCTTCCCCTGACCATTCTTTAATTATGATCTCAAGAGGGTACAACTGACTTCCGTTATAAAGTTCCGTAAAATCAACATTTATTCCGTTAACTTTGTTTTCAAGGGCAGTATTGTAATAATTTACACATACCTGATACAATGCATCCCGTGCCGAGATGTCCTTAACCAGAAGGTCATACGGATACCGCTGGTTAAAATAAAAGCTTTTAAGCTCATCATTAACGCCTTTTATCAGCTCCTGAAACCCCTTTCCATTCTCAATATAAAATCTGAACGGCATACTGCTTGTAAACATTCCAAATATATTTTTTTCTGTTCTACCAGATCTGTTTAAGACCGGCGTACCGATTACTATATCCCTTTTTTGCGAAATTCTATATAGATATACCAAGACATTTGCGACAAAAAAAGCATTTAGCGATACGCGGTTATTACTGCAGTATTCCTTTATTTTATTGGTAAGAGAGTTTTCTATATGAAAGGCCTTCCTTTTTCCCCTGATATCACGTGTAACATTATTAAAGATTGGTTCGGGCATTTCTTGAAATTTACTGTCAAAAAAAGCCTTGTTCTTTTGAAATCTTTCTGAAGCCAGGTATGCCCTTTCATTTTCAATAAACTCAGTATATGAAGGTTTAATATCAGTAAATATCTCTTCTTTATTTAGAAGCCTATTATAAACATCAAAAATCTGCTTGGACATTATGTTTACAGACCATCCATCTGAAATAATATGATGCATTTTGACGAAAATACCTGAATTATTGTCGCTGGTTTTATATACTGCAAAATAGTACAGGTCACTATTTAATAATTCAAACGGCTTTTCCATAATATCCTGCTGCCACTTTTTCAACGCTTCTTCAGGCTTCTCACAGCTGCTGAAGTCAAAAAAATCGATGTCTTTAAAAGTGTACTCACTTATGTATTGTACTGCTTTCCCACCGTGCTCCAGAATACGCAGCCTTATTCCATCGTTTTTCTCAATAAATATATTAATTGACTTATTGGCCAGTTCAAATTTTATATCTCCATTAAACCTTGAGTATCCCCCAATATTATATACAGGCATACCGGAATGAAGTTTTTCAACGTACCATACCCTTTTCTGCGGATGTGTTAAATCATACGTTTGCATAAACCTCCCCCTACCCTTCCTTATCTATTTAATCAATAACATCAGAAACAATTGAAAAATATAGTCTTATATTGAACGCGATAAGATTTTACATCGCTTTAATTTCCTTAATATAATATAAACTTCCACAAATAACATAGGTATCTTTAATTGTTATTATTGTACATTTTTATTATATGTAAATGTTTACTAATTAATTTATACAAACTTTGTATAAACTTGGCATTTTATAGATTTAAGTATAAAAATTGGTGATTCTGCAAACACTTATTACAGAATCACCAAACCATATTTATTGCAAAATAAACCGACATTATAAATTATGCTGTATGCTTTTTAGCTTTTTAACTTTCTAATTTCCAATCTTTCATAGTATTATGTAATTCAAATTTCTTAACTATTTTGTAACCATTTTTTAAATATTCTATAAATCAAATGTGTCCCATTTATTCTATTATAAAAATGGAATTCATTATTCCAAATTTCAAAGAATCGGGGGGCTTTTTTGTATGAAGAAAATATTTATGTTGTTTGTAATTGCTTTGATTGTTATTTTTACCTGTACCAAACCCATATATGCTTATGAGGCCAAAGAAGATGAAAGTGACAAAACCCTTTCACCATATTTTTTAGTTGATGGCGACAAAAGCTCGGTTGAAAAATTTCCTCTAAAAGACACAGAAGTAAAGGCAAATATAAATGGCTCTATTGCAGATGTTTTTGTATATCAAACCTTTGCAAATGAGGGAACAAAACCGATTAATGCTACATATGTTTTCCCGGCATCTACAAAAGCTTCAGTGCATGGCATGAAAATGACCATAGGTGACCAGGTTATAACAGCTAAAATAAAGGAGCGTGAAACGGCAAAAAAAGAATTCAATGAGGCAAAAAAAGAAGGAAAAAGTGCTTCACTGCTGGAAGAGCAGAGACCTAATGTATTTACAATGAGCGTTGCAAATGTAATGCCTGAAGATGTAATCAGTATTGAACTTCATTATACCGAATTAATAGAGCCAACTGACGGAATATACCAGTTTGTTTTTCCAACTGTGGTCGGACCCAGATATTCAAATAAGCCGGCAGAAGGTGCAAAAGACGTGGACAAATTTGTTGAGACGCCCTATCTGGAAAACGGTAAGAGTCCCAATACCAAATTTGATATTTCGGTAGATATTATATCAAGCTCACCAGTTAATAATATAGCATGTAAATCGCATAAAATTGACATAACAGGTGACAAAACACCAAATGCAAAGGTAACTTTAGCAAATAAAGATGAGTTTTCGGGTGACAGGGATTTTATTCTTAATTACAGCCTGACCGGAAATAAGATACAAAGCGGTTTGATGCTATATGAGGGGGACAGGGAAAACTTTTTTTTGCTTGACATCCAGCCGCCTGAGAGGGTAAACCTTACTGATATACCACCAAGAGAATATATTTTTTTGCTGGATGTATCAGGATCTATGCATGGATATCCCCTTAATTGTGCAAAAATGCTCATAAAAAATCTTATTTCAAATCTAAGAGATACCGATAAATTCAATCTTGTACTATTTGCAGGCTCGTCAGACTCAATGTCAGATTTATCGGTGCCTGCTACTAAAGTAAATATTTCACGTGCCATTAATATGATTGATAAGCAGGATGGCTGTGGAGGAACAGAGTTTATACAGGGTTTAAAATCAGCACTATCTATTCCAAAGAGTGAGTACTATTCAAGAAGTGTAATTATAATAACAGATGGCTATATAGATTGTGAAAAAGAAGCACTTAATCTGATTAACGAAAATATAAATAATACAAATTTCTTTTCCTTTGGAATAGGTAGTTCAATAAACAGATATTTGATCGAAGGAATTGCAAAGACCGGATTGGGAGAGCCCTTTTTCCTGACTGAATCCAGTGATGCCCAAAAAATCTGCGATGACTTCAGAAAATATGTAAGTTCACCTTTGCTTAGGGATATCAAGGTAGAATTCAATGGATTTAATGCCTATGATGTAGAACCAAGGCATATTTCAACATTATTTGCACAAAGGCCTGTAAAGGTATTGGGAAAATATAAAGGTATTCCAGAAGGTTCTATAAAAATTACCGGTAAAACAGCAACCGGAGACTTTTTTCTGGAAGTTCCGGTAGCTGGTATAAAGCCCTCTCAGTCCAACAGTGCGTTAAGTTATTTATGGGCAAGGACAAGACTTGCCAGGATTTCAGATTATTCCGTAAGTGATGAAAATGAAGATACAAAGACTGAAATTACCGCACTTGGGCTTAACTATAGTATTTTAACCCCATACACATCCTTTATAGCTGTGAGCGAGACTATCCGTAACACAAAAGAACAGGGTGATGATGTAAGCCAGCCTTTAACATTGCCAAGGGGTGTATCAAACCTTGCAGTAGGAGGCTATAGGAGAGGTTCTGAACCTGAAGCTGCGTTTCTGGCGGTGGGAATGATTATGATGATTCTAATTGCTTATATTCTGAGGAAAAGGTCTTTGAAGGTATGAAAACTTTACTGATAAAAAATTGGTATTATTATTTAGCAGGATTTATTGTGCTGTTCGGGTTAAAGTGGTATTACAGCGTGGCAGGCATAGAAGACCTCGAATGGATTATCGGCCCGACTGCATGGTGGACTGAAATACTAAGCGGGAACACTTTCAAAAAGGTTCCCTGCTTGGGGTATGTTAATAATGCCAATGAATTTATAATAGTTTCATCTTGTTCAGGCGTAAACTTCCTTATAGTGTTATTTTCTACCCTTTTGTATTCATTTATCCACCGCCTTAAAGTAAATAAGGAAAAAGCACTGTGGTTTGCTTTCTGTATGCTTTTTTCTTATTTAATGACAATTGGAGTGAACGGACTCAGGATTATAATATCAATGCACCTTTATAATGCTGATATATATGGAGCCCTGATAACTCCTGAAAGAGTCCACAGGATAGAAGGGGTTCTGATATACTTTGTATCCCTGTTTATAATATTTTCTTTAATAGAAAGGAAAGCAGGTTTTATTGTATCAGGATTTTGTGAGGAAAAACATTCTGCCAGGTCAATGAAAAGATTAATAATGACATGTGTACCTCCATTATTCTGGTATTTTGTGTTTACTATAGGAATTCCAATGCTAAACAGGGCTTATAAAAAAGACGGGGTTCTTTTTTTAGAACATTCGATTGTAATCATATCCATAGGCTTTGTAAGTGTCTTGGTGTATTGTTTGATTTCAAAATTGAAACATATTGGTGTTAGTGATAGAATTAATAAAAGTATTAAGGTGCCTCCTAACAGAATTAATTCTTAGAGCAGGCGAGGCTTAGGACAGAGGAAGTGCATTATTAGCATTGTAAAACAATGGGAATTTGTAATGTTAAAAAGCACTGGAAAGAGAGATATGTTATGGGGGCAAAAAAGGTAAAGGTAATGGTTGTTGAAGATGAAGAATCCATTCGAAAGTTTGTAAAAGTAAATCTTTTGAGAAGTGATTTTGAGGTTCTTGAAGCTTCAAGCGGTGAGGAAGCCGTTGAGAAATTAATGGAGACGAGACCTGATGTAATCATTCTTGATATCATGCTCCCTGAAATGGACGGATTTGAAGTTTGCCAGAAGGTCAGGAGCAATTTGCCGGGAGCTGTTATAATAATGCTTACTGCCAAAGACCAGGATATGGATAAGATTATGGGACTTGACCTTGGGGCTGATGATTATATGATAAAGCCTTTCAATCCGTTTGAGCTTATTGCAAGGATAAGAGCAATACTAAGAAGGATTTCAGAGGTCAAGGGAGACAATGACGGTATTATAACCCATTGCGGAATATCTTTAGATAATAATGCACAAAAAGTGTACAAGGATAATACTGAACTGGACTTAACTCCAAGGGAGTTTTCCATAATAAAAATGTTCATGGAAAAGCCGGGTATTGCTCTTAGCAGGGATGAGATTTTAAACACCTTATGGGGAAATAACTTTTTTGGTGATACCAAAACTGTAGACGTGCATATACGAAGACTCAGGGAGAAAATTGAGGAAGTTCCCTCGGAGCCAAAAATAATTGAAACTATCTGGGGCTTTGGATATAGATTGAAGACATTATAGGGAGGTCTGTAGTGAAAAGTATCAAAACGAGACTTATTGTAAGTTTTATAATAATTATACTGATAACTGTTGTGTCACTGGAAGTTTTCCTTATTCAGATAATCAGACAGGTCTTTTACTCAAATCTTGAAAATAATCTCAGACATGAGGTAAATACATCCTGTGATATATATGGCAGGTACTTTTCTTACGACTCACTTAATGACAACATCTTAAACAATGTAGATACCTTTTGGAAACAGACGGCAGCTCAGGTCCAGATAACGGACCCTGAGGGAAATATACTGATGGATTCGAAAGGGAATATACCAAAGAAGGCTTTAACTACCGAAGATATCGTGGATTCTATAAAGGGTAAGCCGGGGAGATGGATTGGTAAAATGGGTAATGAAAATGTCATGGCTGTATCTGCTCCTTTAAAATCCGGAGGTAATATTGTGGGTGTTTTAAGATACATAACGTCCTTAAGAATTGTCGATGAAGAGATAAGAGATATATCTGTAATTTTTATTTACATAGGTATAGTAGTAATAGCAATTTCAACTTTTTTATGCTTTATCTTTGCCAGAGCTATTACAAAACCTTTGAAGGAAGTAACGGGCACGGCTCAGGAAATGGCAAGGGGTAATTATTTAATACGTAATAAAAAGAAACATGATGATGAGGTGGGAAAGCTATCAGATACACTAAATATGATGGCTCAGGAAATCCTTAAGAAGGATGAGCTTAAGAATAACTTTATTTCATCCGTATCACATGAGTTAAGAACTCCGCTCACTGCTATTAAAGGCTGGGCTCTGACTCTTAAAGGCGGATGTATAAATGATGCAGAGCTATTAATGGATGGACTTGATATAATTGAAAAGGAGAGCAACAGACTTACAATTATGGTTGAAGAGCTTCTTGACTTTTCAAAGCTTATTTCGGGTAAGATAAAGCTAAAAATGGAACCTGTAAACATAAATGAATTGATGGCTGATTTAAGAAACATAGTTCTTCCTCGGGCTTCAAAAGATGGAATAGATTTCAAAGTGGTATGTGATGAAGCTATACCCTGCATAATTTCGGATGAAAACCGTTTGAAGCAAATATTCATAAACATTCTGGACAATGCTTTCAATTTTATTACCCCGGGTGGGAAGGTTTATTTTGAAGCCTGTTTTTCAAGAATGGGTATAAAATTTATTATCAGGGATTCAGGATGCGGGATACCGGCCAACGAATTGGCAAAGGTAAAGGAGAAATTCTACAAGGGAAAAAACAGTAAGTCCAAAAATGGTATAGGGTTGTCCATTTGTGATGAAATCATAAAAATGATGAACGGAACCTTTGAGATACAAAGTGAGGTTAATGTGGGAACTGAGGTCTTAATAACTATTCCATTTCAGGAGGTGCCAAATTGAAGAGGAGAATGTTATTTTTAATTTCTATTGGGATTATGTTTATATTAACAAGCTGTCTTAATCAGAGCGAGACATCTATAGAGAGAATTGTTGCCCCACAAAGTATAGAGCCTCCTATAGAAGGCAAATGGAAGATTACCCATTGCTTTAATAAAAACAGTAATGCTATTAAGGAAGATACTGTCGCAACCCCTTGGATTGGAAGTTTTGCACAATTTAATGGTGATGAAGTAAGAATGGGTGATTATCTGTGGAGAAATCCGGGCTATAAAACAAAACAGGTTGATTTTAAACGGTACGCATTAGAAAATATTGGGGAAAGCATATACAACAAAATAGATTTTACGAATAAACCTGTTTATATTATATCTCTTGCTTCAAAGGTTGATTTTGCATTGGAGTTTGTGAAGCTGGATGATAATAGAATCATTTCGGTTTTTCAGGACAAAGTGATGCTCCTGCAACGGGATTCAGATAATACTGATTACTTTATGGCACAAAAGCCTTTGGAAAGAAATGAATCGCAAATGTACATATCAGGAAATAAACAGATTGATTCTACAATGGGAGTTTTGCTTGGTATTAAATATGTTAATGATTCAGGTGAGTATTCCTATAAAACCTTATGGATCTCACGTGAAAGAGGAGTAATGAATCCAGTCTATGAAATGGAAAATATTTTTCTGCCAAGAACAGACGGTTTTTGGCAGGTCGAAATAAAAAAAACCGGGAATGATTTAGCCAGTGAGCAATACTTAAATGCATCAAGGCAATTCAAGTCGAATACAACTTCCAATCTTCCGGATATGAACCGTGATTTCTGGAAAGACAAAGAAGGTACTCTTTATAAGGATATTGTTTGTATTGGTAATGACTATGTAGCTATGGAAGTTAGAGGAACGGGGAAATTTACCGGTAGTGGTGCACTGTGGAATGAGTCAAGTCTTCGAATATATCCCATTGACAGTTCTGCTGATTCGGGTGGTGTAAGCATAAGTGATTTAGCAGGTCAGGCAGGTACTGATGCTTATATGAATGCTGTTAATGGTCTTAGGAAGGATGGCGTGGATCAGGATGTTTTAAAGTCAATGGAGTATTCTAACCATAGGAATTTTGCGTTATACCGAAAGAATGGTCAATGGCTTTACAATGGAAGGATAAATTTCAGCAGTGAAGAGAATCAGGTGCCTTATGAATATAATATAAATTCCAGGCCACCGGAAAACTTTATAAAATACGACATACTATATATCCCCTGGAAGCATATAAAAGAAAGGGTTCCAGAAGCAATAGATGCATATACATCACCGTCGAAAGATTTTGCAGTAGTGGTTAGTTCGACCAAGATACTTGTTTTTAATATATTGGACGGCAGACTGGCAGAGGCTCCTACCCAAAAGATAAATATACAAAAAGGAAGCTCGGTAGTTATGGCAGAATGGACACAGAGCTCATATATGTTTCTGTGGGACAAAGCGTTTAAGGCAAATCAAACTACAATTGTAAAGGAGGATTGATTTAAACCCTGGCCCATCAATAACTAAATCTCAAACAAATAAAAGATTCTGGTCAAGTACTTAAATAGTATTTTTCGTCATCATCATCAATTATCATCCTTATAAATGTAGCTTCGGATGAAAAAAGACCGCTTTAGGCAATATTGGATGAAAAAACCTCTTGAGCTTTCTCAAGTTATCATTTGACACATTGTTAATGTCTTCTGTCAATTGTAAGAATGCACCTCCACTAAATGCAGTCAATGAGGCACAAATGAATGCTGCAGTTCGAGCTTGAGGATGATTGAAATTACCAACCTCAAAAAAACATATACATAATCATTATTGTATGGTAAGGTTAAATACTATGCTATAGCTGGGGTTGTTTTGTACAAATATCGAACCTTGAACAAATGTACACCAAGTTACAGATTTGGTAGAGGACATAAATTTAACAACTACTAACAGATGAGCAGCTTGTATCATGTAAAGTGTGTTACAAACATACATGGTTTGTATCTATGGACCAATTAATGCAGCTCCACCAAATATAATAGGTATGTAACTTAGAAAGACTATTGCAGCTATTATTATACTGTCCTTTAAAGAGTTGGATATCTCATAGTCAAATACTTTGTAAAATAATTTTAGAACAGTCCAGTTTATAGGAATATGCATTATCGATAGTACAGTTATATATAGCCCCAGTTTTAAATTGTCGTTAGTTGTTAAACTGTGCCCAAATTGTTTAATAAATAAATTGTTAATTAGTAATTGATAAACGTTATTTATTACTCCAAGGATAATTGCAGATGCAATATTCCTGAGAATTTTCTTTTGGCTTCCTTTATGAAGGAGAATGAAAATTGTAAAACTAAATGCTAATGGAGGTAAAATAAAAATCATAAAGATTATTAACCACATACCCATCATCTCCCTATAATATTATTTTATCATATAATAAAGCAGTTCAAATTATAATATATCAATTCAGCAGTATCCCTTTAAAATTTTAATTACCAGCCCAAAGAAATTCTTCGGGCTGGTAAACATATTTATTACCTCACAGTACTTGGAGTTGAGTGATTTGTAAGCTCATTTATCAGCTTAAACACACCATTTTCAATAACAAATACTTCCCATAATGTTCCTATCTTGTTTTGTGGAATATTAAATTCCTTAACCTCATTTCCAACATATACTTTAACTTTTGCACCAGAAAAAGATAGTGCTGTACTACTTGTACTGTATCTATTTGTATAATCATGTACAGAATATCGGTATAAACCATCTGTTACATTATTGATAGTCATTGTAATTGTCTCAGGACCATATGAGTAAGTAACATCTCTATCTAATTGTGCAATAGTTGTATTATTTACAGTATAAGTCCTGTTAGAGTAGTAAATATGAAATCTTCCACCGTTTAATGTCGGGCCGGTCAGGTGGGAGTCTAAGTCTCTTGGAGAAGCTCCCCACTCAAGAACTATCCTTACCTGGCCTGAGAGTAAGTTCGGAGTAATAGATACACTTTTTATAACCTCTCTTCCTCCTATAGTTATATATCCTGGACAGCTTACCTCCGCAGTATAATAACCAGTTTTTAAATCATTAAATATATAACTTTCATTTGATCTGTTGTTGTCCCATTTTCTATTTTGGTTTCAATATCTCTGTTTGCTGCAAGATCATAGATGTATTCTGTATATGTGCCATTTGATTCGTCTACTGTTTTCAACTGGTTCAGAGCCGTATAACCATAATTTACGTATTTGTTCCCACTACTCAGGCTCTCTAGCTTTTTTATAAAATTGTGTGCATTATCGTAAATATAAACATACTTCTCAATTTGAGCCTCTACAATCTTTTCATTTTGCTCATACTTTACCTTTTGGTTAGTCAGGTTATATAACATACCATCATCATAGATATATGTTGTTATATTTCCTTTTCCATCGGTAGTAGTTCTAACATTGCCTGCATAGTCATAGCTTTGTTTTGCATATACTTTATTTAATCCAGTTCAGCACGGGAAAATAAGTCTCTCATTAAATCTTCATCTTCACACATTGCCTTGAATTGAGTAGCGAAATTTTCTATTGCCTCAGCACTTTCAGAATAAGCACAGAACATTCCAGCTTCAGGGTCAAAATTAATGAGGTCTTGAAGCTCGGGCATTTTTTCATCTAAAAATACTTGAGCCAGAGAACTCCAATCATAGCCGTTACCTTCAAAGCCTTCGTCCTCGCGTTCTAAGAATATTTCCGATTTATATTTGCCTACATCCAAAATAAGAGAAGTAGAATTTTCGTTCTCTACAATCACAAACGGTTTTATCTGCTCTTTAATATCCATGTTTACAACCCCTTTTCACTTAATTTCAACCAACTAGCATTAATTATATCATTCTCATAAACTTCATAAAAGCAGTTTCTTCTGGCGATTTTCCTGAGATAAAAGATAAAACAAGTATTATTCAAAACTGTAATTCCGGGTAAAAGGAAAACTTTGAGATATATCTAAATCCAGTGAATTAAATCAATCTCAATTTTAATACTCTTACTTGGAAAGATAAAATCCAAATGATATAATGAGTAACATAAAATACAAGCTCTACGGAGGAATTAAAATGGTATTTCAAACCTTAAAATCTCATTCTAAGTGTGGTATAGCATCATTTATAATATTCTGCGTATACATATTATTAGCTATAGCTATTTCAGCTTACGATATAAATAGATTGCTGTTTGATACAAGTATTGAATCGATTCAAATAAGTTCATCTATTAGTATAGCAATTACTTGGGCAGTAATAGCACTCAACTTTATAGGTACTATTCTTGGATTAGTCGGCATTTTTCAGCCGAGAACCAAAAAAACTTTTTCAATTTTGGGACTCGTTCTAAATGGTGTGATAACATTATTTATTGCAAACAGTTTCATATCTTGACAATAAAAAATTACACTAAAATTTATTTTCAGGTAATGTCTTTAAGTAGATATTATGTTGTTTATGAAAATGTTGCTGTTTTGAAAATTGCATTGATGTGGTAAAATAAAATTATAAAGTAACTGATAGGCGGTGATTATATGAAGTGGCAGGAAATAAGGAGTTTATATCCTCACCAATGGCTTAAACTCAATATCTTAGCTTCACACATTGAAGAAGATAAAAAGATAATCGACGATATGGAAGTTATAAAAACAATTCCGAGTGATTTGGAAGCAGGTCGTGAACTTGGTAAATGTAAAGGAAACGAAGCTGTTTATCACACTTATAATGAAGATATATATTACAAAATCAAAAATATTTTTGGATTTAGGAAGGCTCGCTAAATGAATATTTATAAGTTTGACAGGCTTATTTGTACTGATATAGCCATATGTTTTAGAGGAAAGGAAAAAGTTTTAAAAAATGTTGTTATTGATACTGGAGCCGCTCAATCCATAATAAATTCATTGGCAGTTGAGGATATAGGCATTTTACCGGAGTATATTAGCGAAATTTCAACAACCTTTGGAATTGGCGGTGAAATGGCTTTTTTTACAAAAATTATTGATAGTTTTAGAATTGCAGGTGTTGAGTTTAATGCTATCGAGTTAGATTTTGGAGAAATCGATTCAAAAGGTGAATTAATGGGTCTCATTGGACTAGATATACTTGAAAAACTCCGCGCAGTTATTGATGTTGAAATTCCCTTAGTTTTTGAGAAAAAGTAATACTGACAGTTTATGTTCCAAATTATAAATCAAGTTGTTTAATTCATCAAATACTTTAAAACATTAAAACTCTCATTAAACAAATTCAATGAAACTGTAATTTCGGATAAAAGGAAAGCCGGAACTCTTGATTCCGTCAAATTGACTTAACAATTTTATTTATGGAGTTACAAGTAGTTTAGGCTTAAATCCCTGCTCCATAAGTGATATAACTGTAGAATATGGTCTAATAAAGGGCTTTTTTGTCATCCATTAAAGACGGAATTTCTCGGTTGCTTACCAAGAAATTCCGTTTTTAATTACTATTCTTTCAAAATGCTTTTGGGCAGATGTTTTATATTGCAACTAATACCATATGTTGCTGGTGTATGCACCCCCGATGGAGTTTTTGAAGCCGACACTCGTCTCCAAACCGTGATATGCTGTCTCTGTAATTTAGTCTTCTAATCTGTAAATTTTAATAGCTTCATTATTGCCTTCTTTAAAAATATAGAGTCTTTCGCATTTTGGGCACTTCCATGCACTATGCTTTGGAAATGGTATTTTCCATGTTTCGATTGCATCATTTTCAAGAATAGAATCCCATTCCCTATCAGAATAAACTCTAAATTCAATATCATTAGAGCATTCAAAATCAGATAACCTTTCTCCGCATTTGCAAATAAAACTAGCCACTATAAAATCTCTCCCTTCCTTAAATTTAAGGATAAGTGATAACTCCACCGTTATACCAAATTTCAATACAACCTGGTACACCATTTTTGTAACTCCCTATTGTTCTGGTGATCGCTTCCTGCACTTGTTGTGCCGTTAATCCTGTGTTTCTAACATCAACTAAAACTCTCTGAGCATTCTGTTGAAATCCATTCTGAATTTTTGTAATTACAGTATTTACATTAGGGTTAGCAATGGTCTTTAATTCTGTTGAAACACCATTTACTTTAAAATCAGGTGTTTTTAACTTTGCTGCAGGGTCTTTTGGTATAATTTCTACATCCCTACCTTGCTTAAGTAAGTCATCAACCATTTTCCTTTCAGCTTGTTTTAATCCATCAAGTTTTCCAGTTAGTTTCCCCGAACCCTGACTACCAACTCCCGTATGAACATAGGTAAATTATTTGATGGAACTTTGATATTCTATGCTGGTTTCTATCCTCAAATTGTACAATAATACAACAATTTATTTATATCCAATTAGAGCCGGGATTTCTCCGGCTCATTGAATGTTATTGGATTTACAGCATTAATGCTGAGGCTGCTTCTACTTTCACTATTTTACATATCCATTTTTGGTAAAATCAATGTCCACCTTTGCAATAATATCGTTTTCAATGAATATTTTTAGCCAAAAGTCCTTATTACAATTCAGGCATTCCACATAACCCTCTCCACAAAAGTTTCCACTTTTAGGTCGCTTTTGATGAGGTTTTTTAGCGAATCCTTCTGACCATATTATTTTGTCACCTATATTGTAAGTATTAAGATTCATATAACCAACTTTAAATTCAGATTCCATTTCATCTTCGTAATTACAAAATGGACATTTTAAATTTAGCTTTAAAATATTATACATACCTATTTTATTGGAAACCTCCTTATTGGTACTCCAAGCTTCGGGAAAGTTGAATTATATAGGTTTGAAAGTCTTCTCTCCACTGTGACAGCTTCATAACCTGTTGCTTTTGCAAATGCAATGATATTCTCGCTTCCAAACGGCCTGTTGGATCGTAGTAAATTAAAGGGTTATTATTAACATAAGTATACAGATTCAAACTCAATGCGTCATTAGCTGTACCTTTGTATGTATCCTCCTACAAGAACCTTGCTATTTTAGCGTCATACATTCTTGCATTGTGTAGTAAAGCTTTGTTTCCTCATCGTACTAGTATCCGGAATAAAGGATCAAGTTTTTATCCTTCTCAATTGTATTTTGTTTTTGTAATTATTTTTACTGCCTGTGTTCCATTATTTAATGCAAATAGTAGAATTTCCACAACTCGCAAGATACGGCATGTACATTTCTAGCCCATTATCCAATCATAAAGCTCTTCCAACTCTCTTGTGCGGTCAATCCCCTGCAGCTTTTCACCGAGTATTTCTGCATTACTAAAATATGACTGATTGGACAACAGTTGGTTCAAAACCTTATATATTTTATCTCTGCTGAAGGATATTGCATTAAATGCCTTTGGCCCAAGGCCCTTCTTTTCTATTTTAAGTGCCCATCCAAACTGATCAAGTCTATGGGGAATCAAAACTTGTGGAATTCCGGCAAGTGCAGCTGCATGAGTAGTACCGGCAGCACCATGGTGAATGGCTGCAGCTACTTTTGGGAAAAGCTTTGAGTGCGGTACAAAACCGGTAACATAAATATTCTTGTACTTCAGGCTTTCGAGCTTTTTATACCCCCATCCGCTGCATATTATAAAACGGATATTAAGGCTTTGTGCAAGGTCAGGAAGACACTCTATCAATGTGTCTTCGTGGTTTCCAGCCATACTTCCAAACCCAAGATAGATTGGTTTTGGACCCGAATCTAAAAATTCAAGCAATTCTGTTTCCATGGCCTGTGCACTGTGAACATGCCAATAGCCTGTCTGATGATAATGGGTCTGTACATCCTGTCCCACTCTTGAAATATCAGCATCTGCTGATATAATATTCTTTGATGTAATGCTTTCATAGACACCTTTAATAGGTTTTAAACAATGCTTTTCTCTCCATTGGTTAACCTGCTTCAAAACAACATAATTAAAAAAATTGCCATTTAGTTTCCATAGCAGCTGATTAATAAAAGGAGGGTATTCAACACATGGAGCTATCATGGGAGGAAAATACCTTGTAGGAAGTGCTTCAGGAATATGCAAAATATGATAGAATTTTTTATTGTAACATTCAGCTATTGACGGAGCAGAAAAGTTAAGACCGGATGATATAATCATATCAGCTTTATCCACAAGCTTCTCAATACTTTCAAACTGCCCGGCAGTATCTTCCCTTATGAAGCTGACAAACAATTTCCCTTTAGCCGAAGGATTTTTAAGAACCTCCCTGATTATTCCTGTTGAAAATTCCTTATAATCCATTGATAGTGGATATGATATAAATCCAAGTTCCTTTAAGAAATCAAGGCTGTTAGGAGGTGCACAGAATAGAACATCATGTCCCCTTTGCCTGAAGTATTCTGCTAAAACCGATGTTGGTCTTACATCACCATCTGTTCCCGATGGAGTAAAAAGTATTCTCATATGCTCTCCTTTTAGTCCCAACAAATCGAAATCTGTTATTTTCTCAATTTCAGTTCAATATTATTTGTCTTTGCAACTGACTTAAACATTTCAACAACTAATTCTATTCTTTTTTTGCTATCTAAGCTCAAAGGGATTATTTCACTATCTATTTTTTGTTTAATGTTTTCTAAATCTTGAAGCCTCAAAAGATTTACTGCAAGGCAATAAAAGTTTTTTCTTTTTCCATCATTATAATTTTTTAAAAGAAATTCGAGAATTTCAACTTTCCTGTTTATTGATTCTTGAAAACTTTCAATACCTGTCTTTTTTATTTCTTCAAAATCAGATATAACATTTTTATATGTTATAAATGAATCTACTTTGCTTGGTTCGCTATACTTTTTGCAAGGATAGGAAGAACATTCAAAACAATATTCAACACTATCATGCTTTTTGTTACAATTAATAACTGCACAAGTAGGATGTTTTAAATGAAAATTCACCCCACCGCAACCGGGACATTTTGATGTGCCATCCGTTTGATACCGTGGGCAAAGACCACAACTAAGACCACACAATGCAAACAAAGGATACTTTCGCCTGTACTCTGACATTTACTATACTCCCTAATGTTTATTTACTTTCCAGACCATAATAACAATAAACATTATATCATAACTTTTTACAGTAAAAAAATATTGATGCTTCTGGTCGGTTTTATTATTACTGCTAGAAAAATATTCTAAATTTATCTGGATAAATCAGACAAAAGTAAATTATATAAGTATACTAACTTAACTACTGAATACTATTTACTAAATATTTGCAGGAGGATAATAAAATGGCCCATAAAAAAGTTATAATAATCGGTGCTGGTATATCTGGAATGTCGGCAGGGTGTTATTTGCAAATGAATGGTTATGATACTGAGATTTTTGAGATGTGGAAATTACCTGGAGGGGTTTGTACTGCTTGGCAACGAAAAGGGTATACTTTTGATGGCTGTATTCATTGGCTTGTAGGCTCAAGTCCTGCAAGTAGTTTTAACAAGGTATGGAGGGAACTTCATGCAATTCAGGGAAGAGAATGGATAGAATTTGATGAATACAGGAGAGTGGAGCTTAAAAACGGCAAAATAGTCACTTTTTACACCGATGTTGCAAAGCTGGAGGCAGAACTGCTTAAAATAGCACCTGAAGATAAAAAGCGAATAACTGCACTGGGAAATACTATTAGAAAGCTTTCTAAAGTGGATTTATTCATGGATAAGCCAATGGAGTTGTTTAATATTGTGGATTATGCAAAAGCAGGAGTTACCATGTTTCCATTCATGAAGGCTATGAAGGAATGGGGTAAACTTTCACTTAAGGAATACATTGATGGATTTGCCAATAGTTATATCAGGGAAGCCTTTGAAAAAGCATTTGGAATAGATGAAAATTTTCCTGCTGCAGGTATTATCATGATGTTAACGGTAATGAATATTAGATCAGCAGGTTATCCAATAGGCGGATCTTTGGAGTTTGCAAAAGCGATTGAGAAAAGATACCTGGAGCTCGGAGGTAAAATTAATTACAACTCAAGAGTAGAAAAGATACTTGTTGAGAATGATAAGGCAGTCGGTATACGTCTGGTAAATGGTTCTGAATTCAGATCAGATGTGGTTATTTCGGCGGCAGATGGCCATTTTACCATTTTTAAGGCACTTGAAGGTAAATACATAGACGAAGAAATAAAAAACCATTATGAAAACCATCCTCTATTTCAGAGGACATTGCAGGTTTCGCTAGGCATAGCCCGTGATTTTACTGATCAGCCACATTCATTTACATTTTCTCTGGAGAAAACTATAGATACAGGTAATAAGACGCCAATAAAAGATCTTACATTCAGATTTTACAACTTTGATCCTACAATGGCGCCTGCTGGCAAGACTGCAGCCGTTGCTTTGATTCCGACTGAGTATGAATATTGGGAAAACTTGAAGAGTAAAAATCCCGAAAAATATGATAGCGAAAAGAAAAGAATAGCAGATGAAATAATTGATGCATTGGAGAAAAAATTTGGGGACATAAAAGAAAAGATAGAAGTTGTTGATGTTGCAACTCCTACTACATATGTAGATTACACTAATAACTGGAAGGGTAGCTGGGAAGGTTGGATTCCAACAAAGGAAACTATGGGTAAAAATCTTAAAAAGACACTGCCGGGATTAGATAACTTCTACATGATAGGGCAATGGGTAGATATAGGCGGAGGTCTACCACCGGCAGGTGCGGCAGGTCGTAATATTGCCCGTATGTTGTGTAAGAAGGATGGAAAGAAGTTTAGTTCTTTTGAATCATGATTTGTGTATAAAGCAATGCTTCCAGCGATTCTACACTGGGAGCTTTTTCATTTTTCGACATCGTACTGGAATGCATCACATGTTATAATTATCGGCTGAAGGTTTATCACACCATTTAGAATAGGTCCCCAAACTGAAAAACTTTTCATATAAAAATAGTGACTTTTGTCACTTTTTTTACATGCATCGTATGATAGTATAACCATGAGCTCAATGTTAGTTAAATAATATCAAACACTTTTGTTATGGGTGCACATAGAATTAACAATATCAAAACTCTCAAAATCAAATAATTTTAAAAGGAGAAGAAAATTATGTTTAAGAGTAAAATGATCAAGATTTTTTCGTGTGTAGTATTGGCAACATTTGCAATGAGTATGCTTTTTTCAGGCATGGCATTTGCACAAGGCATTCAAGGATATGTTTATGAGGAAAACGGAGTTAAATATGAATATGTAGTTGAAGGTTGGCAGTTTAATACCACAAAGTTAAATGCTGGTGATTATGATCGTAAACTTTATAAGCCAGATTATTTAGGTAGCATTATGCCTGGCGGAAGTTTCTCACAAACAAAAACTGTTACAAAAAACGTATCAACTACAGTAACAGCAACTACAGTTGACAAATATAACTTTGGAGTGAATCTTAATACTGAAGTTAAAAAAGTAAATTTCTCAGCAGGATTATCTAGAGAGTTTAATCGTATTGCTGTAAATACAAATTCAGATACATACAATATTACTACAACTTTTAATAATAAAGTGGATTTTGATCCAGAGATGGCTCAACAAGGCTATAATAGCTGTTCCATATGGGTAGGACATATTAATTATCCTGCTTTGCTTACAGTTTCTGTTTATACGATAAAAACTGAGGTTTACTATAAAAATTGGTTACAAAAACTTATACGACACAAAAGTTATAGGGATGTTAGAGATGTACTGGTCACAAAAATCAATAATGTTGAGGCAAGTTACCCATCATTGGAAATGGTAGCATTTTACTCAAAGATAGGTCTTGCTAAAAATGTGGTTGATAGTTCAAATATTCCTGAAATAATTGTCAACTCACCTAATGTCAAGACGGTAAAACAAGATGCAGGTAAGTCTCCTGAGGAAGGCAAAATAGCATACAAAAAGTGCTCGTTATATTAACTCCATACACAAACACTGCCTTAATTTATGCACATTAAACCAATAAATCCCATGATGTATAATTACAAACACATCATGGGATTATTTTTAACGCTAGCATATAAAATTTCCTTTAATAGAAGGCAAAAAAAAGAGGGTTAGTCGTTGCGACTAACCCATGTAAAGGGGGTCAAAATGTATTTTGTGAGGTCAATACTATTATTGCCACAAATCCGGAATTAATATACATGTTTTCAAAAAAATTTATTAAATGTTTTGTATTTTGGCTTTAAACTTACAGCCATCTGACTTCCCACTATATAAATTTTAATTTAATCCCACTAACTATATCTTCCATATGTTTATTTGAGCAATTAAATACAATATCAGCATGTTTCTCATATAAAGGTACCCTTTCATTATAAAGGTCCACCAAAGACTTTTCATTTTCCTTTACGATACCTCTGCTCGTA
The DNA here is from genome assembly GCA_023398495.1 of Bacillota bacterium. Taxonomy (GTDB): domain Bacteria; phylum Bacillota; class Clostridia; order Acetivibrionales; family Acetivibrionaceae; genus Acetivibrio. Next base: position 6,509 of record JAEWSG010000226.1, on the reverse strand, counting down.
GTATCTGTTAACCTTCTGTCAATTTCATCAAATCTTAATTTGAGATAAACCAGTGTACTATCCCTTTTTAAATGGTTTATGGCTGAATTACTGTATATAACGCTCCCACCGGTTGCTATTACATGATCTTTAACATCTAAATCTACTACAACTCTTTCTTCCATTTGAAGGAACTTTTCCAAACCATGTTTATCGATAATATCCTGCAGGAACATACCATATTTTTGCTGCACCAATAAATCCGTGTCAACAAAACGCTTTCTCATAGCTTTTGCCAGCAAAACCCCGATAGTACTCTTTCCTGCTCCTGGCATACCTATCAATACTACATTTGACTTATTCATAAACATCTCCTTCTATATTGAATGCAATAAAGCTTTTACATCGCACTTCAATTACCTTGATTTTATTATCGTTAAATTTCAATCTGTCCTTGTATAACCATTTTCATGATTTATATACTAATAAACTTGATTTTTTTAGCTGTTTTATAAAAATATTATTTGATAATACTATAGATGAAAAACTCTATAATTAATTATAATATTGTTTTTCATCTTTATATAGATTTAACTTTTGTATCTGTTATCTATGTATTACTCTGCTTTCTATGTTTTAAACAACTTTCTACTTATAAGGGAGGAAAATAGTATGGATGAAAATAAAGAAATTATAAATGCAGAAAGCCTGAACATTGACTCAACTTTGGAAAAGCTTTCACAAGAACTAAATGAAAATGAGACTTTAGTACTTGATGTGGGTAACAATTACTATCATCAAAATGATATCATTTATGATACGCTTGTAATGAAAGGCTATGATGTAAAAAAATCATTCAAAAACGGAAGAAACCAAATAATTGTCACCAAAAAGAACTCACATTAAGAAAATATATGCACTACAAGTTGTATAGGCATTACAGTAAGTCTAGGAAATTATAGATTATATAATTTCCTAGACTTAAGGTATTTCAAAAATTCCTTAGGTAAAGTTTATAGTTACAGCTTTTTTAAAACTCCAATTGACCAGTTATTTTTTTTGCATCACTTTAATAATCACACTTGTATCTTCCGATCGCACCTGTTGGACAAGCCTTCATACAATCTCCACAATTTGTGCAAGCCTCAGGATTGATTTTTGCAAGCGTTCCGTTAAATGATATGGCATTACTCTGACAAACCTTAGCACATTTTCCGCAGCCTATACATCCCACATTGCAGTTTTTCCTTACTATAGCACCTTTATCCAGACTACTGCAGGCTACTGTATACTCTCCACATACAGGGACCATCTCTATTATCTTTTTAGGACATGCAGCAACACACTTTTCACACGCTTTGCATTTATACTCAATAATCTTCGCAACACCATCAACAATCTCAATCGCACCAAATGGGCAAGCTCTTACACAGTTGCCCATACCTAAGCACCCATAAGTGCAAGCCGACGGTCCTCCGAAAAGGTTTGCAGCCGCAGTACAATCCTCTATACCTGAGTAATCAAACTTCAACTTACAAGCAGTGTATGTGCCCGAACACATTACCCGGGCTGTTTTTGCCACCGTAGTTCCAGCTTTTACACCCAATATTTCAGCTATACTTTTTGAAAGCGAGTCACCACCTACAGGACATCCTGTTACGTCACACTTTCCAGCTACAACGCATTCGGCAAATCCATCACAACCTGTTTGGCCACAAGCACCACAGTTTGCACCAGGCAGTATTTCTCTTATTTTTACAACCCTTTCATCTGTTTTTACTTCAAATTTCTTTGAAGCCAAAGCCAGACCTAGTCCAAATACCAAACCTAGTCCACCTATCAAACCAGTTGGTAATAATAACTCCTGTATCATAATTTCAGCAACCTTTCCCACAAACAAATGGAATTTATTCAATCATCTTTATATCCCAAAAAGCCCCTTGAACCCTAAAAACGCCATAGAAACAAGGGCTGCTGCTATAAGAGCAATAGGTAAGCCCTTAAGTGACTGAGGGATATCACTGTACTCCAGTCTTTCCCTGACACCAGCAAACAAGACCAGCGCCAAGGTAAAACCAACTCCAGCAAAAAATCCATATAAAGTTGAATTTAATACATTATATCCTTTATCAATATTAATAAGAGCAGCTCCTAAAACAGCACAGTTAGTTGTTATTAACGGAAGATATATTCCTAAAGCTCTGTAAAGCGTAGGTAGGAATTTTTTAAGTACAACCTCAACAAACTGCACCAACGAAGCTATAATCAATATAAAAACAATGGTATTCAAATATTCAAGACCATAACGAAGTAAAAACAGGTCATATATAGCCCTTGTTATACAAGATGAAACAGTCATAACAAACACCACGGCTCCACCCATACCAAGTGCTGTTTCAAGTTTTTTGGAAACACCTAAAAAAGGACAAATTCCTAAAAACTGAGACAAAACAAAATTATTTACTAACACCGCACTAATCGCAATTAACATTATTTCGTTCATCTGACCTCACCCTCCTTACCTTTTCCGGATGCACCACAAGGCATAGGACAGGATGCACATCCCTTATTCTCTGTTAAGTTCATTGCTGAAAACTTATTAACAAGCCCCATGATTATACCGAAAACCAAAAATCCTCCAGGAGGAAGAATCATTATTAGTGCCGGCTCAAACAGGTTTGCTGTAACTGTCATTCCAAACCAGGTTCCTGCTCCAAGTAATTCTCTCACTGTCCCGATAGTAAGCAGTGCAACTGTAAAACCCAGTCCCATTCCTATACCGTCAAATATTGAAAGCAATGCGTTGTTTTTATTCGCAAACATCTCAGCTCTTGCAAGTATAATACAATTTACTACTATAAGAGGAATAAATATTCCAAGCTCTTTGTCCAAATCGGGAAGGTATGCCTTAAGCAGCATCTGCACAATTGTAACAAATCCGGAGATTATAGTTATATAAGCAGGTATTCTCACCTTGTCCGGAATCACCTTTCGTAAAAGTGATATTACCAGGTTTGAACCCACCAAAACTGCTGTAGCAGCAAGCCCCATACCAATTCCATTTCTAGCCGAGGTTGTAACCGCAAGGGTAGGACAAGTACCCAGAACCAACCTGAATACCGGATTTTCCTTAAAAATACCGTTGGTTAGTGTCTTTAACGCCTTCATCAAGAGTCCCCCTCCCTTTTTTTAAGCTCACTGTCAACCATTAATGCAGCCTGTACTGCTTTTACAACTGCTTTGGAAGTTATTGTAGCACCACTAACCGCATCTATTTCTTCATCTTTTGAAGCACCTGACTTAACAACTTTTAAAGACTCTTTAGGTATTATATCTACAAACTGGGAAATAAATGGCTCATCTGCTGCTTTTGAACCTAATCCCGGTGTCTCACTATGGCTTACAATTTTAGCACCTGTGGTTCTTCCTTTTTCATCTATACCAACAGCTACTGAAATAATACCTCCATACCCGATTGTTTCAACCGAATAAACTCTGCCGATTGTTTTACTATTTTTTATACTTGTATATGCTTTCTTAACACACTTCATATCTTCATTTGAATCTGTAACAGCCTCTAAGTCAGAAATTTCTTCAAAACTTTCAGCTTCAGAAAACACTTCCCTCTTAGCACTTTCCTCCTGCACTGTGACCTGCTCCATAATTGTATCTTTTGTTGCATAATTTGTGAGGGCAAGTGCTAATGTTACTACTGTACATATCAGGAATAAGACAATTGTTGGCATAATTATATCACGCAATGGCTTTTTCACCTCCGAAACTTTTTGGCACAGTATATCTGTCTATAAGCGGAACACAAATATTCATAAGCAGTATCGCATAAGACACTCCTTCAGGGTAACCTGTGTAGAGGCGTATGACAGACGTCAGAATACCACAACCAATTCCCATAATTACACGTCCCTTAAAGGTTACCGGAGATGTTGCATAGTCAGTTGCCATAAAAAACGCACCTATCATCAAGCCTCCGGACAATATATGATAAAGCCCGTCACCTGCAAACAAAGTCCTTCCGCCAAAAATCCAAGTTAGTATTACAACACTTCCAATAAAGGAAACAGGTATTTCTAAACTTATCACTCTTCTGAAAAGAAGATATACGGCTCCGATCAATAAAGCTGCTACAGAAACTTCACCTATACACCCCGGGATATTTCCAATAAACAAATCCCAATATCCTAATAAATTTGCTTCATTGCCCTTGACATACTCCTTTATACTAAGCAGTGGTGTAGCACTAGAAACCGTATCTACTCCAGGATTAACAAATGTAGTCATTTGCTTTAAAAACGCATTTAGTAAAAACACTCTGGCCACCAGTGCAGGATTCATAAAATTCTGCCCCAACCCGCCAAACAACTGTTTTACTATTATAATAGCAACTACTCCGCCGACTGCTGCCATCCAGAGCGGAATTGTAGACGGCAGGTTTAAAGCAAGCAAAAGTCCCGTTACTACGGCACTTAAATCGGTTATTGTTGATTCTCTTTTTAAAACCAATCTTGTCACATACTCCGAAAGCACACACGATAAAATTGTAACCAGTATAACAAGTGCTGCACTATATCCAAAGGAATATATACCAAAAACTGTCGCAGGCAGCAGTGCTATTATAACATCGAGCATTATTCTCCGTGTGCTCGCATTATCTCTGATGTGAGGTGAAGATGACACCACAAAATTGTTTTCCATATTATTTCCCCCCTTTTGCAGTTGCCTGTCTTACCTGTGCCTTACCAAGCCTGATCGACTGCACGAGATGAATCTTTGCCGGGCAAACATAGGAACAACTTCCGCATTCTATACAATCATTTACATGATACTTCCTGAGTTCTTCAATATTTTCCTTAATTGAGTTATTATTCAAATAAAGCGGTAACAAGTCCATAGGACATGCCTTCACACATCTGCCACACCTTATGCACGAACCCGCTTTTGGAAGTGTAGCATCCGGTTCATCAAATGCCAGAAGAGCATTTGTATGTTTGAGCACTGAAGTCTGCAACGAAAATTGGGATATTCCCATCATAGGTCCACCCATAAGAACCTTCACGGGGGAAGTTTTGAAACCTCCACTGAATTCAAATACATCAATTAAAGAAGTCCCAATCAGAACTTCCAGATTCGAAGGATTATTTACCGCAGAGCCGTCAATAGTAACTCTCTTTTTTATAAGGGGCATTCCTGTCTTTATATACTCCGATATAAATGAAATACTGTTAACGTTCATAACAATAACACCAACATCAGAAGGAAGTTTTCCTGGCGGAACCTTTCTGCCTGTTGTTGCATATATGAGCATTTTTTCGGCACCCTGTGGATAACGGGATTTTAGCTCCACAACATTGATTTTTTCGCTTTTAGATGCCACATGTTCCATCTCTTTTATGGCTTCAGGCTTATTGTCCTCAATTCCTATAAGAACATTTTTAATCTTTAATGCTTCCATTACGATGTTAATTCCGTCCATAACATTCCAGGAATTTTCAATTATCTCCCTGTAGTCGGAGGTTATAAACGGCTCACATTCAGCTGCATTAATTATCAAGGTATCAATTTTTTTCCCTTGTGGAGGTGATAGCTTGATATGCGCAGGAAACCCAGCTCCCCCAAGACCCACAAGACCAGATTTTCTGATAGCTCCAATAAACTCATCACTGCCTGAATACTTCGGTGGCTTTATACTTTTGTCAATTTCCTGCATACCATCGGTTTTAATTTCGACAGATGTTATATAAACCCCACCCGCATAAAGCTTAGGTGAGACATCGGTTACTATACCTGATACACTTGAATGTACAGGAGCAGAAACAAACTTATCTGTGTTTCCTATTACCTGTCCAACCTTAACTTCATCACCTTTCTTCACATATGGCTCACAGGATGCACCTATATGCTGAAGCATCGGAATGACCACCTTTTCAGGTACTGTCATTTTTACTGTTTCACAGTTTTCAGTATTTTTATGATGTGAAACTGCTGCACCACCTTTAAACATTCTTTTTAAAAACATACACCTAACCCCATTTTATCTTTATTAATTACATCAAAATTGATTTCCAACCTCTTATATTTATATTAATACATGTACTGCAATAATGAAACATTATAGAATCTGTAAAATCAGTCATAAATTCCTCTTTATAGTACTAATTCAAAAATATAAACCGATTTTTGCGACCATTAGAACAAAGAGCACTAGATAAAAATATGAACTCGGAATAAGACAAATTTATGCTTTACATCTTTGTAAAAAAATACTCTTCTTTGAGTTTTTTAATTCATTGACACTAATAATTATAATTATAATACAGGCTCAAGTCAATTGAATAATCCATTCAGGTTGCATATTTTACCAGTGCACCATATTATGGAAAGGACATTGCGTAGAGGCTATAGAGAATGTAAACGAAGCGAAGGAATAGTCGAATCACTGTTTGAGCGAAGCGAGTTTGATTCGACCCGTAGCGAGTTCTACATTCTCTTAGGCTCGAAGCTTTAGTCCTTGG
>JAEWSG010000223.1 GCA_023398495.1 Bacillota bacterium | reverse complement strand
GGACTAAAGCTTCGAGGCTGAGAGAATGTAAAACTCGCTACGGGTCGAATCAAACTCGCTTCGCTCAAACAGTGATTCGACTATTCCTTCGCTTCGTTTACATTCTCTATAGCCTCTACGCAATGTCCTTTCCATAATATGGTGCACTGATAAAATATGCACCCATGACTTGAATATGCTGTTGACAATTATTTGATGTTATAATAGAATTTTAAAGCATATTTTTTGAAACGGACTAATTAGATTAAGGATTTATATAAAGTGTGTGATTTTGCGAAATATATAGCCATTTAATGTTTATACAAACACTAAATAATCTATTTGCGAGGGATAACTGCTTGAAGATATATACTGTAAAAATAAATACTCAGATTGAAAAACATATTTTTGACGAACTGCTATCTTTTCTTTCTAGTGAACAGCAGAAAAAGATACTTAGGTTTAAAAGGTATGAAGATGCCTTGAGGGGACTTACTTCAAATATACTTTTACGATTTATTATTGCGACTTCATTAAACAAGAAAAATGATAGCATTTATATATATAATAATGAGTATGGAAAGCCTTATATAAGAGAAGTAGATAATTTTAATTTTAATTTATCCCATTCAGGTGACTGGGTAGTTTGTGCAGTAAATAACGTTACTATTGGAATTGATATCGAAAAAATACATGATGTAGATCTGAATTTGTCAGCAAGGTTTTTTTCAGAAGAAGAACATTCATATTTAGTATCTCTAGAAAATACTAAAAGAAGAGAGGCGTTTTTTGATTTTTGGACTCTGAAAGAAAGTTATATTAAAGCAGATGGCCGCGGTTTGTCTATACCTCTGAATTCATTTTCCTTCAAAATTGAAGGTGATTACATCTCATTTACAACTACTAACGAATTAAAAGATTGTTATTTCAAGCAATATTATATTGATAAAGAATATAAGATGTCTGTATGTTCTCTAAAGCCTGATTTTCCTGAGAAGCCTATTGACATCGAATTTTACGATTTGTACAACATGGCAAAAGTATATTTAGGGATAATGAAAAAATAACTATTATCCTAACATGGAAATACTACTAAATCAAATTTTTTCATTATCCAAAGCAGGTACTTATATTTAGTTATGCCTTGTCTTAATTTTTATGGATGCTGCTTAAGGAAGTATGTGGTGTGCATTTAAATATAAGTGTACATAATATGCTTGTAATCTTTTGTTTTGAGTAATATATTAAGAAAAGTATGGATTATATAATTGTTGAAAGATACCTTGAATTATAATATAATTTAATTAAGTTATATTAATATTTTCAGGTAATTACATATTAAGAATTCACATATAATCTCTTCATACTAATACAACTTTGCACAACATTATTATTTTTTTTACTAATACACAAATATCTTTATAAACTTATAACTCTTTAATGTACGATTTTCATTTGATTTGCACTGAAATAAGATGTTTATACGAAAAATATATGAAAAGTATATTAATAAATTATAAAAATACCGAAAAAAAACTGTTATTTTACGAAGTACTATATAAGTTATATTTGCTCAAATACTTAGCGAAGGTTTTTACAATAATTCAGTTAAATTTTATTATATCGGATTATTGTTTTAGTGTTTTTCATCTATAGTGTACGAAGGATGAATTTTTATATTAACCTAGTGGTTGCTCTTTTGAGGTGCAAATTGGTACATTTTTTAAAAGGAGGTGCTTAAAGTAACTATGTACCTGTAACTTTTAAAAGAGTGACTTAAAAAATATTGAGAATGTTAAACCTAACCATGCTTGCGATTGGTATAGCAGAAAGTAATTGCTGTAATACATGGAAACATTGATCTTTATTGTTAAGTCAACCTTGTAATAAAGAATATATGAAATATTACTATAGTGAGTACTTTATAACATATTATTCTATAAAAGATGCAAAAAGGTAAAGGTCATGTAACAGCTGTATCTTTAAATAGATATGTTTAGATGTACTTGTGCATTGTATTAACTGTTGATGGGGAGTTCTAGAATTAACACCAAGGCCTACACCAACAGCAACTACTAGAGAGAAATAAATTGTATCACTAAATTTGATTTTCCGCAGTAAAAGAATCGAAGTATAAATCTATATACCTATCAATACAACAATTAGATGCAACCGATTCATCATAACATTTCGCCATATTTTTCTTTTTCCAAACTATATATTATTACAAGTTTATAAGTTATTTATATGATATTCAAAATTAGTTATCAATTTAATCCTTTGAAAGGGGATGTATTTTATATGAGGATAAGAAAGGCTATATCTATTCTCTTAGCGTTCGCATTAATATTAAGCAGCAGCTTGTTTACAAGTATTGTATTTGGGGTTCAGGCTTCAAGTATAGAACTTAAGCTTGATAAGAATGTGGCAAAGGTAGGAGAAATAATTAAGGCAACACTCAGCGTTAATAACATCAGTAATTTTGCCGGGTACCAGGTTAACTTGAAATATGACCCAGCAATATTACAACCCGTTAAGTCCACAGGTATACAATACACCAACTCTACAATACCGGAAAACGGCACATTGCTTAACAATGACGATTTCGGTGCTCTGCCCCAAGCTTTACATAATGTAGTAGCGGGAATATTGAACTTCGGTAAGTTGTACACCAATTTAGAAGATTACAGAACCGCTGGTACTCCTGAATCATCAGGGTCAATTGCAGTAATATACTTTAAGGTTCTTCAGGAAAAAGCAACTTCAGTTGTTTTTGCAGATACCAAAGTAATGCCAGGTGCTAATAGCGGTACTAATCTCTTTGATTGGAAGGGAAACAAGATAACTTCCGGCTATACAGTTGTTCAGCCTGGATTAATAAACTCAGATAGTCAGAATCCAATAATCGATAGTAATATTTCATTGGAGTTTGACAAAACTTCTGCAAAGGTAGGAGAAATTGTTAATGCTATTGTCAGTGTAAATAACATTGAAAATCTAGCAGGATGTCAGGTTAATCTTAAATATGATCCTGAAGTTCTTCAGCCTGTTACAGCATCAGGAAGTGCTTTCACAAGAAATACAGTACCTTCTGGAGGTACAATTCTAACAAATGCTGATTTTGGCAGGTTTCCATTGGCCAACAATGATATTAAGAAGGGTATATTGAATTTTGCTAATTTATATACCAATCTTGAAGCTTATAGAGAAAGCGGTAACGCTGAAAAAACAGGTAAGATTGCTGTTATTCAGTTTAAAGTCCTTAAAGGAATAGCAACTACAGTATCCTTTGAAGATACGGATATTTTGCCTGGTGCAATTACCGGCACTGTGTTGTGCAATTGGTATGGTGAAAAGATAAGCGGTTATTCTGTTAAACAGGCAGGAATACTAAATAAAGATGGGCAACAAGTAATAAACGGAAATGTTTCGCTAGAGCTTGATAAGACCGTTGTATCAGTTGGCGATATCATAACTGCTAAGGTTAAAATAGATAGTATAGATAATTTTGCAGGCTATCAGGTTAGTTTGACTTATGACCCGGCAACACTCAAACCGGTTACAGTTTCGGGAGCAGATTATAAAAACACTACTATGCCTGAATCCGGTACATTACTTGAGAATTCTAATTATACACCATATGCTGCTGCAAGACATAACTTGTCAGGTGGAGTATTAAGTTTTGGTAAAATATATTCAAACCTTGAGCCTTATAAAGAATCCGGAGTTGCTGAAAAGTCTGGTACAATTGCTACGATAAACTTCCAGGTCCTTCAGGCAAAACCAGCTGCAATTTTATTTGAGAATACTGATTCAATTCCAAATGGTATATCAGGAACATTAATGTTTGATTGGAATGGTGAAAAAATTATAAGCGGTTATACAGTAACTCAGCCTGCTGTTATTACCATTAATGGAAATGAAAATGATACTGGTAATATAACACTAGATATTGACAAAACATCTGCAAATGTTGGTGATATAATAAAAGCAACACTTAATACAGATAAGATTTCAAACTTGGCTGGCTATCAAGTAAACTTGAAATATGACCCTGCTGTATTGCAACCTGTAAATCCTTTAACAGGAGTAGTTTATGATAAAAGCACAAATCCTTTAGCCGGGGGTACACTGAATAATTCTGATTATGGAGTCATAGCTTTCGCGGCACATGACCTTAAAGCAGGTATACTTAACTTTACGAGAGCGTATACGAATCTTGAAGAATTTAGAGCAAATGGGGGAGAAGAATCTGGTTCGTTAGCTGTAATAGGCTTTAAAGTATTGAAGGAAAAAAACACTTCGATTACGTTTGAAAATACCGGAACCATGCCAAGTGCAATTGTTGGAACAATGTTATTTGACTGGGATGGAAACAAAATTACAAGCGGCTATCAGGTAATCCAACCGGAAAAAATTACTTCAAGTGCTCAGAATACAAGTTATATAAAGATGAAGTTTGATAAGAACAAAGCTACAGTAGGTGAGATAATAAAGGCAAGTATAGTAGTTAGTGACATAGATAAGCTTGCAGGTTATCAGATAAACTTAAAATATGACCCGGAAGTTTTGCAACCGGTTAATGCATCAGGATCTGCTTATACTAACACTACAATTCCTGCAGTAGGTGATATACTTGTAAAACAGGAATATGCTGCACTGGCTTTTGCATTACATAATGTTGAAAATGGAATATTGAATTTCAGTAAAACCTATACAAACCTTGAAGAGTATAAATTGTCTGGTGTTGAAGAAAAAACAGGAACGCTTAATGATATATATTTTAAGGTTTTAAAAGTTAAAGAAACATCAGTCAAATTCGAAAGTTCAAGTACAATGCCAAACGGTATATCAGGAACTATGTTCTTTAACTGGGATGCAGAGAGAATTATCTCAGGTTATGAGGTTATACAATCAGAACCGATAAATGCTGGTTCAGTTGTTATTACACCTACAGCTATAGTAACACCTACAAATACAGTTGTTGTAACGCCTACAGCCAAAGTAACACCTACAGCCATAGTAACACCTACGGCAATAGTAACACCTACGGCAATAGTAACACCTATACCTACACCTACAGTTACATCAACTCCAGTTGAAACGCCTGCAGTAACAGCTACTCCTACTGCTACAATAGTAGTACCAACTGCAACTAGCACACCAGTTAAGGATGAAAGTTACGTTACAATTGACCTCAATAAAACTACTGCAAAAGTAAACGATACAATTACAGCCACAGTTAGAGTTAACAATATTGATAATTTGTCAGGATATCAAGTAAACTTAACTTACGACCCTGCTGTTTTACAACCAATCACTGCAAGTGGAAATAATTATTCAAACAGCAGTATTCCAGCTAGTGGGACTATACTTAAAAACAGTGAATACGGAGCAATGCCGGCATCATCTCATAATTTGGCCTCCGGAAGATTGAATTTTGGCAGGATATATACAAATCTTGAAGATTACAGAGCTTCCGGAATACCTGAAGAAACAGGAACAGTGGCTGTTATAACTTTCAAGGTTTTAGCAGAAAGTGCAACATCAATTAAGTTTGAGAATTCAACTTCTATGCCAACTGGTGTAACAGGAACTATGCTGTTTGACTGGTATGGAAATAGGATTACTTCAGGCTATCAAGTAATTCAACCATCAGAAATTAATTCTGGTGCTGTTTCTGAAAGTTATATAACTCTCGATATTGACAAGTCTGTTGCAGAAGTTGGAGATACAATTAAAGCGACAGTAAAAGTAAATGAAATAAGCAATATATCCGGATACCAGATTAATTTGAGATATGATCCAACTGTGTTAGAGCCTGTCAAATCTACAGGTAAAACTTACACAAGCACTACAATACCTTCAAGTGGAACTTTAATTGCAAATATGGATTATGCTCCTATTAGTGCAGGTTCCCATGACTTAACATCTGGTGTACTAAATTTCGGAAAGTTGTATACTGCTGTTGAAGATTACAAAGCATCTGGAAATCCTGAATCAACAGGGACATTAGCTGTTATAGAGTTTAAAGTTCTAAAATCTGCTCCATTTACAGTCCTTTTTGAGGATTCAACTTCAATGCCAAATGGTATAAATGGAACAATGCTGTTTGACTGGAATGGAAAGAGAATCACCTCGGGGTATTCAGTTCTTCAACCAAAAGAATAAGAGATTTAGTGAGAACAAAAAGATAGCTTCTTGTTCTTATAAAAAAAACTTCCTGTACTTTTGTTGCAGGAAGTTTTTTTGTTACAAACAAATTCTATTATAAGTGAAGTTTCTTATCAAAGTTATTGATATATTTAACGATAATATAGTATATTTAACTTGTATTATAGTATAGATGAAAAACTCTAAAACTAAAATTAAAGGACGTTTTTCATCTACATTAGATAACGTTTGGATGCTATAGAAATTTAACTTTAGTGTACGTTATCTATATATCTTAAGGCATAAATAACTTAGAATGTTTTTTCGTCAAACCTATAGTAAAATAGGAGGAATGTTAAATTGTCTAATTATGTATACAAGGGTAAAAAGAAAGACTTTTTTGACAAACTTGCTGATCGGATTGTAATCCTATACGTAGCATTTGCTGTTATCCCGATTCTAACTCTTTTCAATAACTCTTTCAGGATTTTATTTGAGGGATTTCTTTTCAGTTTGAACAATTTTTTTACAGGCTTTGGCAGCTTTTTGGGGTTCTTAGGCTATATAGGCTTTACTGGCTATATAAAGAATAGCTTAATTCTATGTTTGCTTAGCATAGTGCTGGGGTTATCACTTGCTATCCCTACAGCTTATGCTCTTTCACGTTACAAGTTTCGGGGCGTAAACCTGTTTGGGATGTTAATTGTGATACCCTTGCTTATACCGACAATTACATACTTTTTATCATTTGCAGTCTCAATGAAGTCTTTTGAACAACTTACAAATATCGACATATATAATTCTTATAATGGTTATATTATTTTAGCTTTGATGTATTCTGTTATGTACCTTCCGTATTGTATCTGGATTCTAAGAGGAGCTATAGTTGCTATACCGATTGAAATAGAAGAAGCTGCGAGAGTTGACGGATGTTCAAATTTTAAGCTTATAACAAAAATAATTTTACCTTTGATCAGATCCGGAATAGTCGTTGCTTCAATGTTTATAGTCATGCTGGTATGGGATGAAAGGTTTTTGGTAGACGTACTTATGACAGATAACCAATATAGAACAGTAGCATTATTGCCTACTTATGAAGGCTTTAGATTTATTTCAGGTCCCATATCAACAGTACCGATATTTGTTATATTTTTTCTGATTCAGAACAAGTTTATGAAAGGTATCACTGGGGGAGCTTTAAAGCAATAATATTTTTTGGTAGCTAAAAGGGGGAAAAGTAGTGAGTAAAAAGAATAAATTATCCAAGTTAAAAAGTAAAAAACCATATTTATTACTAATTCCAGCGTTTATAGCTATATTTTTTCTGCAAATATTACCTTTTATTGAAGCTATATATATGTCTTTTCTCAATATAAGAGGAAATACCCTTAGAAAATTTTTTACAACCTTTACAGCTCCTTTTGTTGGTCTGAAGAACTATCTCTTTGTGATAACCGGCTCAAACGGTACGCAGGTGTCATCTTTCCACGCCTCCATACAAAAAACCATATTTTTTGTAATAATTGCAAATGTGCTTACGCTGGCTGCTGCCCTTATAATTGCACTGGCTCTAAATAGAAAATTTAAATTCAGCGGTATTGCAAGAAGCCTTATACTTCTTCCCTTTATAATGCCGGGTTTTGTTATAGAAACTGCATGGCTGACCTTACTTTCTAAAAATGACGGTCTGGTTAATCAAGTAATCGTTGACTATTTTCATCTTGTCCCTGAAAAAATACAGTGGTTTGCAGGTGATAGAGCATTTTGGGTAGTAACGCTAATAACAGTATGGCATTACTTTCCTCTGTTTGCTCTCTTCATTCTGGCAGGTCTTCAGAATATTCCCAAAGACTATTATGAAGCAGCAGACATAGATGGGGCAGGACATTTTAGGAAATTTACAAACATAACCTTACCACTCTTAAGGCCAGTACTTGCAATACTCATATTTCTTGGAACGATAATAAATACATATGATTCGTATAAGGTTCTGGGCACAGAGTTTTATAATGAAGCCGGCTGGTTCTTCATTATGGATTATTTCAGGAACACTTACTTTACTCCATGGCTTTATGGATCTGGAAGTGCTGGTACAATAATGGTTATGATTTGTGTTGTTGTATTTATATTATTATGGTATTTGTTTTTCAAAAAGGATTTTAGTTCAAACTTAGAAGATGGTATTGTTACTGAAGGTGAAAAGAGAAAAATTTTGCTTTATGATAAAATTGCACAAACTCTTAATAGGTTAATCAGTAGCATTATAAACCCCTTTAAGAGCTTAGACAAAAAACTTGGAATAGTGACTAAAACGCACAGAATTGTAGCCTTTATGATATCAAAGGTTAATTTTCTCTGGCTGGTGTTCTGGCCAGTATTGATATTGATCGGATTTTTTCACTTGACATCAAATATCGGGCATGAAGGGCTATGGTTTGATGAGTCTTATTCTGCTGCAATTATAAATCAATCGTTTGCAGATATTATAAGCATAGCTGCCGAGGATAGCCATCCACCGTTATACTTTTTGGCTCTTAAAGTATTCAGCATGATATTTGGACGAACTGAGAGCTCATTAAGGCTGTTTTCTGTAATTGGTGTACTGGCACTTGCTCTTTTAGGTGCAGGTCCTGTAAGAAGAGCGTTTGATAAATTTACAGGCGTAATTTTTTCCCTGCTGGTAGTCATTATACCTATGAGCCTTTCAATCGGCCAAGATGCAAGGATGTATACATGGGCAGCTTTCTTTGTAACCGGCACAGTTCTTTACGGCTATTTGTCTGCAAGGGATGGTAAAAAAGCTGATTTTATTATGCTGTCCTTCTTTTCAATTGCCTCAGCTTATATTCACTATTATGCTTTATTAGCAGCTACTATTGCAAATGCTATACTATTTCTTTACTTTCTTAGGTCTTCAAATAAGAAGAGAAGGTACGGATATTTTGTCTCAGCCGGAGTTGCGGTAGTATGTTATATACCATGGATAGTGACTCTTATTTCACAGATTTCAAGAGTGTCAAAGGATTTTTGGATACCACCGGTAAATGGCTATACAGTATGGCACTCTTTGCTATTTCCTTTTGAGGCAAAGTTTGATTCGGGATATCCATTTGTAATCCCTTCATTTATTGGTTCTCTTATTTTTATTTTTGCAGGTCTATGGTTTACCCTTAAAAATAAGGATAAGAAAGGCATGCTGTCAGCATTTGCAGTGTCGGTGTATATATTGACCCTTGTCTCAGCAGTTGTTGTGTCCGAGCTTGTCAGGCCAATATTTGTTACAAGATATATATTCCCGGTTGTTGGATTATTTCTGCTTTCAATGTCTTATGGAATTACAAGGATTAAGTATAAGGATTTTTCACTATTTGCAGTTGCGATTATCCTTATGTTTTCTTTCGTACCATATAGCAAAATAAACATGAACTATTACAATGGACCAATTAAGGAATTGAAATATTATATGGAAGAAAACATAAAGCCTGATGACGTATTTATTCACTATGATGAGCACACCTTTGGCGTCTTATCTTACTATTATCCTGAACATGAGCACTTCTTGTGCCTCGAAGAAGGCATACATGGCTACAGCGGATATAAAGCATTTAGTCCGGTCGGTACAGCAGGAGCTGACGTAAGCTCCTTCATAAAAGGCCATGATAATATCTGGGTCATTGGCAGGGCAGGTGGAGGTAGCAAAAGTGGAATATATTCTAGCTATAATTCCGGTATTTTGTGTTACAAGGAAGACGACAAGATCTTACAGGTAGAGAATTCTGGGTTTGTATACACTGCCAGAAGAGTTTATCGCGGAAATGGAGAAGAGAACAATCCTTGTTCAAAGGGAAAAATTCAGATAACCATTAATAGCAGGTTAGGCAAGTCCGGTCCTATTATTGTTAAATTATTTAACAAAGATGTCCCTCTTGTTGATGAAAAGAGCTTTGACATTATTGAAGAAAATGTTTACATGACCAAAACTGTCGAAGCAGTCAATGGCAAAGCTGAACTTATTTTAGAAGATATGCCTATGGGGGAATATTGTGCTATAGCCTTTCATGACGAAAACAATAATGGTAAACACGACACTGATAAAGACAATAACAAGTTTGAGGGTTATGGAAGCACTGGTTATATGTTTGGTATACCAGAATTCAAAAACGGCAGGTTTACTCTTGATTATTTTGAAACAGGCATTTTAATTACTCTGTATTATCCAGAACAATACGGGGACAATTAAAATTCTTATATTAAATTTAAATATAAAAGAGGATAAGCCTGATTGGTATAGAATATATAATATAATAACAATATCGTCATATCAAACATTGATTAATATTTAACAAACTTATTCCGCATTATACTTTAAGACTATAAAATCAATCTATTATATTGGAGGGGTCTTTATGACTTCAATGGAGCTCTGTGAATATTTATCAAAAGTCAGTGAATACATCGAGTACTCATTTTACAAAAACTCTTCTGAAATAATGGAGGCGATTATTCAAAAAGGATTTGAAAATGTATTTGAAGCGTTAGCTATAAAGGAAGTCAATAAGGGAGTATTTGAATGTAAATCATCCTGGAGTATTGATTCAGGTGTTAAGTTTCTAAAGGATGTTATCATAGACATAACCGGTGAAATGATATTCATAACTGAAGTAATCTGAAAATAATAAAATAATAATAGTAAAAGTCAAAAAGTTTTCACTAAACTTTTTGACTTTTTTAATGCCTAAAAATAAGTTGTGGTATAAAGTATAATTATTAAATATTGATTAAAATGTAAAATGTTACTTGACATAGAAAAAATTAAATTATAAAATTTAGTTGAAAATTTGATTTTCTAAAAATAACAAAACCAATTATTAAGTAGAGTTTATGTAGCTATTTGTGATTAGTAATGGACATCTGTGTAACATGAATAGCAAGTCTTAACAAGTGTTTCCTGAGTATCAAAAACATAGAAAAAAGTAGATCAATTAAGAAGCCTGCAATCAAAGTAGCAAGTTCCACTGTGAAAAACAGATGAAATATTTCTTCTCAAAAAGTGTCTTGTAACACTTATGATATAACTCTTTCAATATAAAAGTCTTCCCCAAAACAGACCTTTTGAGAAGAATAACATATTTCTTTATAATACCAATAAAAGCACAGAGGAGGTACACAATGTCATACATACAAGAAGATGGAAGCAGTAGTAATTCTTACAGAAATGGTCAAAGGGGAAATAGTTCAAGTAGCAATGTAATGAGCACTGTAGACTTATTCACAGGTAATGTCAAACTTCCGCTTTCCCTAGCGTTTCTTGAAGGGCGTGATGGTTTATCTATTACAGTACAGGCTGAATATCTTCAAAGTAATCCTGAAAATTACAACAAACAGAATAGGAAGCTATCAAACTCTGTACTAGGCTATAACTGGAATATATCACTTCCGGCTATTGTGGTAAAGAACCGCCTGGTAAAACAGTCATATCAAAGGGAATTTTATCTTATCGGTGGAGGCGGACAATATCCTTTATACAGGATTGGAAGGAAAGCTGAAAGCGTTGAATTTTTTTCAATAGAACAACCGAATTGGAAGTTTTATTTCTATGATAATGCAGGGGTAACCTATTGGGAGGTCTGGAAAGAGGATGGTAGTAAGTACAGGTATGGAGGAAGTAGCGATAGTAATGAACTGACAGTTTGCTGGGATAATTGGGTAGGACCTGTGGTTATGAATGGTGCAGAGAGTTTTACTACTGCATGGCATCTATCAATGATTGAAAGCAATAGAGGCAATAAAGTTCTATATGAGTATGATAACGTAATGGAAAGCCTTGCGGATTGCTCATATACAAGAACAGTCAGATTAAACAGAATAATATCATCTTATGAGGAAGAACTTGTTTTTTGCTATGGAGACAAGGATACATATGAATATGGTGTCAACCATAACAGTTATGAAGGAGAAAATGCTTATCAGGAAAGGTATGAAGATAAATTCCTCGATAGAATAGAGATATTGAATGACCAGAAGAAGCTTTTATACACGCAGAAATTATCATATGTGTTAAAACCTTCAGGCGAAAATGAAAAGAAGAGGCTGCTTGTAAGTATTTCACAGGTAACGTCGGACGGAACAGAAATGCCACCTTTATCACTGTCTTATTCAGAGGATGAAAACTATACAGGAATGCTCAAAAGTTTCATGTATCCCCTTGCTTCTGAGGTTACATATGATTATCAGAAGCTTGAAATGCCAAAGAGCGATGGCTATAATACGTTTGATATTGAAGGTGACTGGGATTTAAAAGTATATAACGGAAGTGATTTTAATTTTATATTATTAAGACGTGATAATCATATAAAATTCCAGATATATTATTGGGATATGGGCTGGCATCAATATGAGGACACAACTATGCTGGAAATTCCTGTGGAAGATGTGAGAGTTCATCTTGGAGGGGGATATGTGTGTATTACTTATCTGGACCTCCTTGATAATAATTATAAGCTAAGGATAATAAAGCGTTGTCCTGTGAGACGGTTTGATTGGGATACTGAAGAATGGCTTCTTGAGAATAGCGATACACGTCCGGTTGTTGCATGTGGAAGTGATTTTGTAGCCTTTCAGTATACTAAAGAGAATGTATTAAAAATATTGCAGTATAAATATACCGACAACAAATGGCATGAAAAGAATTTGCAGGTTGAAAGCAGAGAATTTCAAGCGATTGGAGCAGGTGACGGATTTTTGTTTGGTGCATATGGTGACAGTGGCAGCAGCCGGGTCCGACTAATGAGCTTTTATTCTGACGAGGACCATGAATGGCAGTTTGGTGATACGATAGATGTTAGTGTAAATGTTGACTGGAAACTGGTAATGAGTGATTATGTTTGGTCTATAAGATACTCACAGGCAGGTGCCTGCTTTATCACATACAAAGACAATATAGTAAAGACAACGCTGGTATTGCTGGCATGGACTGATCATTTCAGATTTACAAAATATGAAGTTCATGATTTTGAATATAAAGATGATATAAAAAATCAATACTTTTACGCTGTGGCAACAGATACAATGATAGGGTATGCTGAAAATGTATACAGATACTGCCCTAATGGATGGAAGGCACTCAGGTTACTAGATACCAAACCTGGTGGCGAGTACAGATATGCGTACGGCTCAGATGTTGTGTCAGGCGTGGAAAATTTGGAAGGTGTTCAGCGTTTTTATTCTATGAAGTTTGATCCTTATACTCAGGAATGGACAAGAGACGGGGTTCCCCAATCGGAGGATTTATACCAGATTGATGGAATATGTCAGCCATTAATTGTAGATGAGTATGCTGTATTGGGTAGAAAAATATTTACAAGAAATGTTGACGAATCGTGGAATTGTATTGGTTACCTTGAGGAAAATACCGATTACGAAAATGTCCAGATAGATATGGAAGGCGGATATTTGTTATATCAGTTGAAAGGTTATGACAGGGTCTATCAGATACCTTTTGAAAACAATAATCTTTGTTCACAGGTAAAAATCTGTGATGGAGAACGGATTGATATGGAAAGGTCAAGTGGTTTTCAGGCCGCTTCAAGTGCGTTTTATACCTTTAACTCTGTTGGCGGCACGGCAGCTGTTAATTTTTATCAGTTGCAGGAAAAGAAGTATAGTGATAAACATAGTACAATACTTTTAAAGCGTGTTATATGTGATAATGGTTTTGAAAAGGAAAATATCAATATACTTTATAATCTTGAAACTGCAAGGCTTGAGGGAGGTAAGGCTGCTATGCAGTGTACCTGTCTGTGTCCTGTCAGTGAAGATGGTTCGAGCGGAAAGACAGAATACAGGTATTTTAATGGAGCAGGTACAGAGGTTTACGATTATCCTGATGATGAGTATACAAATGTAAAGCTATACTACAGTCATATGTGTGGAAGACTGTCTTGCAGCCGGGAATATAACGGTGAAGGTAAAATGGTAGCTGCTTCAGAAAATTGGCTAAAAGCTATGGACACATTGGGATTTAATATCTGCCAAACTAAAATTACTGATTCAAAGTATCTTCGTTCATACTCAACTAAAGATTGCAGCGAAAGAAACACAGTATCGGAGATGAAAAAAATCACTGTTATTGAATATGAAGATAAATTCAATTTAAAGAAGAAAGTTACTCAGATAGGAACGGATGTTCAGGGTAACGAAGTCAGAATAAGCAATGAAATCCGTTATCTGTGGGAGGAAAATGAAAAGCTCCTTCAAAAAAATGCGTTATCTGATATAAGTATGACCATTAAAAAAGAAGAAGTTTCAGGTGAGGTACTTGAAGTAAACAGGTATAAGTATGAATATGATTCGGACGGACACCATTATCAGAGTGAAAGCCTTATCTGGGATAAAACCGGAGATTACACAAAAGATGAGGGTAACTGGATATGCAGTAACCGGATCACAAAGGTCAATGTAAATTGTGACAAGGTATGTGAAGAAGATATTGAAGGTCTTAGTACGGTTTATCTTTATGACAAACATAATAAGTTCATTACTGCAAAATTTGACAATGCGGTCTTAGAAGAAGTCTACTATTGTGGTTTTGAGCCATATGAAGCTTGTCAGAAGATCAGCATGGAAAATGGCAGCTTAAGTGATTATCTTGTAAAGAGTGAAAAATTTAGCGGAACACAAAGTGCAGTTATAGAGAAAAATAATAAAATGTCAGTAAATATAATGAGAAACGGAACTGACAGCAGAATATCCTTTGCCGTAAAAACGAATAATGAATTTTATATAACCTGGGGAAGTTTAGGTAATCAGCAGGTTTTATCTTACCCTTCTACAAAGGGTAAGTGGAAACGAGTAAATGCCATACTGTCGAATCTTAAAAAGGAAAAAGGATCATTTACTATAACCATAAGCGGAATAGAGAATTTATATGTGGATGCTCTGTTTTTATCGCCAGTATTATCTCAGGGTGAAGCCTATGTGTATTCGACTGATTTAATGATTCAAACTGCTTCCCATAAAAATTTTGGGCAGGGAGCAAGAATATTTTATGACAGGTTTCATAACGCAATTGCCACAGCAGGAGATGACGGCACATTTATCGGATATTCGAGAAAATGCTATGGGAGGAAACAGACAAATCGTGCATTGGATGAAACAATGTCCATTGAGATGCCAAAGGGAGGTTGCTTCCAGTGGTTGGAACAAGACCTTGAAAACACAGAATGCTGGCAGAGGGAGAACAGTGTGTGGACCTTTCAAAAGGATAAAAATCTGGCTTTATTCTTTGCCGTACACCAAGGTAAGCAAGCAATATCATATGGTGAATTTAATATTGAGGCATCAGACACTGAATGGATAATTACATATGATGGTAATATTATCTCGAAGACTTCAAAACCAGAGGGTAAACATTATCTTTTCTTAAAAGTGGGAAACAGAGTCCAGTTTTCGTGCGAAGATGTAATAATTTATTCAGGGATACAAGCTTTCAGTAAGACATGTCAGACTGTGCTAAAAGCTGAAAAGGTTGAAGACCTTATATGTATAGGTTACTGCAAAGAACCAAAGATAGTGCTTTCTTATACGGATTATTCAGGAAAGCCTCATCAGGATATTGGGGTAACAGAAACCGGAATAGTTGCCGGCCAAACAGTATTTAACAAGCTTGGCCAAGCGGAAATAACGACGAAGAAGATACATCTTGAAGGTGAAATGTGGCAGTACCGAAATAATCTAGTAACTTCCTATGACTGGAATACCGGTTTGATGGAAGGAGAAATAGTAGAAGCATATCCTGAAGATAATGGGTTTTCATATAGCCAGATAAGAAGCAGCATCGCACCAAGCCCCGAACCTCTCGAAATAGGTCAGGCCGGCACAAGCAGGGCTATTAAAGGGGGGAGGAATACAGCTCGTTTTGGAAGCTATACCAACAATGATGAACTGTTTGGATTAAAAGAAAAAGCCTATACGTTAAAGGTAAATTCAACACCGGATAATATTGTAAGAATTGAAGTAATGGACGCTTTTGATAACAAGGTAATGTCATTAAGTAAAAACAACACTGAGGATAATTCTACACAGGTAATGAAATATGAATATGATTATAATGGAAACCTGAGGCATGTTTATTATCCGAATTATTTCACTGATATTAAAGAAAATCACAAATATGTAAGTGAGTATGTTTATGATGGATTGGGTCGGCTGATATCTCAAAAGGAACCTGATACAGGGACAGTTAAATTTATATATGACAGAGCGGGAAAGCTTAGGTTCAAAAAGACAGATTTCAATGCCAACCAATATCTATATTATGTGTATGACAAATATACAAGGGAGCTCGAAGAGGGACTGGTAAAAGGCGTATGGGATGAAGAGCGTCTATCGAAGGAAGCTGAATTAATTGGAGTTGCACCCGAAAATGCTATCCCCCGGCTAAAATATTATTATGATGGTGACGGGAAAGAAATATCCCTTGTAAGAAGGTTGCATTGTATTGAGACCTATAATGATAACGGAATTTTAGAAACGAAAGAAGAATATGCTTACGACGACCAGGGAAATATTTGTCGGAAGACAACCACATCAGATAATAATGTAGATGTTGTAAGGATGGAGTATGATAAAGCAGGAAATGTCCTTGAATATTCCTTTGGTGATACTGATTGTGAGAGAATTGGTTATAAGTATGATATACAGTCCAGATTAGTTGGAGTAAGCTATATGGATAATATCATTTATTCCTGTTCGTATCTGGCAGAAGGAAATGTTTCGGAAGAAAGATTTTTGCCTGGACAGAGCAATGAGCTATACAGACAGTATTTATATGATTCTGCAATGTGGCTTAGAAAACTAAAGGATGGATTTTTTGAACAAGAGTTAGAATATGATGGAACATCAGAAAAAGCAGGGTTAGGTGGAAGAATCACAAAATGTACCAGCAGATTTTTGAAAAATGTACCTGATTCCATACAGAAGGAAATTACCTGCAATTATACCTACGATACATATGGTAGATTAAGCGGATATATAAAGGGTAATAAAAAATATACTCTTGAGTTTGATGCAAATGGAAACCAGACAGGCGAGAATGGTTCTACAGTATTCACATATGAGTCAGGTACTAACAGATTGCTATCGTGTAAAGAAACAGCTTTTCAATATGATGATTCAGGTAATATAGACCTGATAAAAGCTTCTGGAATTTCTTTAGAGTATGATAATGTTTTGAACAAAGTAAAATGCGTCAGCAAAGGAGCTAAGAGTATCTCATATACCTATGGTGCACAGGGGAATACTTCTTTCACTGATAGCAGAGGAACGACCTATGTAAACAATGATGCCAAGGGCAGAGTTCTCAGTGAGCTAAGAGATGGAAAAAGGACAATCTGTGTATATGGTGCCAACGGTATGATGGCTCAAATTTATAATAAAAAAGTTTATTATCTTATAAAAGATTATCAATCGTCAGTGCGTGAAATATATGATGGAGAAAATATTCTGGCAGTGTTCAGTTATGATCCCTTTGGGAATTTTGAGGATAATAGGATATTGGATCCTTCAATAAATGAACTGATACCCATCCGTTTTACTTCAGCAAGATATGAAGAAGAAATTGGATTATACAGAATGAGATATAGATTGTATGATCCAACCACCGGAAGGTTTCTTAATATTGATCCGGAAAACCAGCACGCAAGTCCTTATATCTACGGTGGTGCCGACTGGGTAAATTATTTTGACCCTGATGGAGCTATTTCATTAGGATCAATACTAAGTATGGTTGTAGGTATCGTAATTATTGGAGTGGGTGCAGCAATTGCAATCGGGACAGCCGGAATGGGTTCAGGTGCCGGAGTAGCACTTGGGCTTTTGGGAGCAGGACTGATTGGAGCAGGAATTGGCGTCACGACTTACGGCATAACTTCTGCCATTAATAATGATTTTGACATTGTAGATTGCCTGATATATGGCGGAATTGGTTTTATCGGAGGAGTAGTAGGGGCAGGAGTTGGTGCTGGAATAACTGCAATTACTCCGGTTATCGGGGCCACCGCCTCAGGCCTTATTGATATAGGTGTCGGAATTGTAGTTGGTGGAACAGATTCGCTTATATCGAATGGTCTAATTAATATAAATCACTCTCGCGATTTCTTTGATAACTGGGCAATGAATGTTACTATAGGATGTGCCGTTGGCGGAGTTGCTGCAGGATTCTCAGGCATGAGTAGTTCGTTACGCAATAACAGGGCATTTATAGGACGTAATGCTGAAAATACTATCGGTGTAGAAAATTATAGGATTGGGAGATTTGGACATCTTCACACAACCTATGAAGACGCCTTAAACCCAAAAAGATATGCAGACTATAGCTATTTGCCAGGTGGAAATGGGCGGGGTGTGGTGGCTAACAATCATGCATATATACCTAATCAATACAATAGAAGTCTAGGTGAACATGCTATGCAGGTAAACAGAAGTACAATAGGAAGATTTAATCATAATGGTGGGCGGATCAATTTGGATTATAATGCTGCACCAAGGTTAAGAGAAACAAATTTGTTTGGCCCTAACTGCACAACTTATTCAATAGACAGGCTTGCAGGAGGAGGCATCAATATGCCTATATGGATAAGGACACCATCACTGGTTCATAAATGGGCAGGCTGGATATGTAAATTTCAGTAACAAATAAAATACTATTATGTAAATGGAGGGAATAAATATGTATGAAACAGCAGCGAAAAGAATTACCGTGGTATCGAAAGACTTTCCTTTAATTGTGTCGGACACAAGCCAGCCTATGGAATATGACACAATATATTTTGAACAGGGAGGTTACATTGAAATTAGATGTGGTTCAAAATTTACTGTTAACAAAATTCTCAGGTATGATGATTCAATTAATATTGCTAGACCTGAAATGACGAAAATGGTAACTCGGACACAGGGCTGGGACTATGATATCATTGTGACCGGAAGAGACGGAGAAGACGGGAAAAGTGGAGGAGACGGAGGAAGCGGAGGGTCAGGAGCCAATGGTGGAAATGGCGGTGAAGGAACATCCGGCAAAAAGGGTTATCCTCGTTCTGATTTGACCTTGGTTATTAAGGATACACAGATAGATTTATCAATACTTAATATCGGAAGCAAGGGTGGAAACGGAGGAGCAGGTGGCAAAGGCGGCAATGGCGGTGATGGTGAAGAAGATAGCGTACAGGGCGGTAAAGGCGGCGATGGTGGCAAAGGTGGAGACGGTGGCAATGGTGGAGACGGATGTAATCTTACTATAAAATGGGGTACGACCAAAGGTAAAGAAATTTTGACTAAAAATGAACCGGGTGTGCCGGGTGAAGGTGGAAGTGGTGGGGTTGCAGGAAAAAACGGAGCATATAGTTCCAATATTGAAAACGGTAAGAATGGAAATCGAGGGAATCGCGGTCTCGAGGGCAAGGCAGGAAAAATAACATTAGTAAAGCTAGGGGAGGAATAATAATGGAAAATCACGGTGTAAAACTGGATTTAAGAAAACAGGAGCATGTTGAAGCGTTTTTTGAAGACTTTGGTGGTGCTGCAACCGCAAAGGAAAAATATCCTGCCCTATACAACGCCGTTGTTAAGACACAGAAAAAATTAATGGCAGCAAATCAATATGAAGAAAGTACAGATGATTCAAAAAATATAGGCTTTAACATGGGTGCCATAAGGATAGAAGGAATATCTGACGTTTCAAACAAACAATTAAAAAGTAATATAATGGCTTCACCTGACAAATTCATAGCATGTGATTCCACAGCGACTGTAAAAAATGCCACAATGATAATGGTAACTTCGGAAATGATCGATGAGAAAACGGGAATGCTTGCTTCAGACAGCACTTATATTGAATATACAGATTTATTGAGTACCTTAAAAAGCAAGGTGTCGGAAGTAGTAGAATATGATGACCATAAAATAAAGGCATCAACAAAATATTATTATGTTTATCCTGATGGGACTTGCGGTTCAAGTTCCTTACAGACTTCAAATTACACATTGTTGAACGGTCAGAGCAGTGTTAGCGAATTTGTTGTAAATGCTCCCAAAATAAAGAGCGAAAATGTGTCAAATAAGTATATAAATATAGTTTATGACAGAACACCCAAAAATGGTGAGAAGACTGACTATTTTTATACCGGTAACGATATAAGTGTAGATGAAAAATATGTTAAAACGGTTATACCGATCTCAGGCTATTTTAAATTGTCACCGATTCTTGAACCAAAAGGTATTTCCAGCGTAATAGGGCTTCAGCTTATTTATAATGAACAAACAGTTGTAACCTACTCTTATGAGAGCTTAAAAGAGTTAAATAATTATTGTAAAATTGAAAAAGATAACACAGCTAATTGTTATAAAGTGAGTTTTGATTTCAATAAGGATTGGAAATCATATTTGGAAAAGTCAAAGTATTTTGATGGAACTTATATAAATGATTGTCAACTTAGATGGAGTTTCCGATATGATTGTTATATGCTTGATGGCACCGGAAAAAGGCTATTAGATGAAGATGGTAATGAAATGATTATAGAACTTGGCTTATGTATCAACAGCGAAGCTACCCCACCATCAGGTGGAGAGTATAATAAGGCAAGCAATAACAAGGTTGTCATACCGTATATCTATATTCAGTGGGGATGCTTCCACAAGGACACGTTTATTCAAATGGCTGATTGCAGCGTAAAGAAGATCAGTGAAATAGAAATAGGAGATCTGGTCATGACTTCTGACAAAGACAGCGTTAAAGTAACCGAAATTTATAAGGGAAGAGAAGAAAAACTAATACGTATTGAAACTGAAACAGGACGTGTATTGCAGTTAACAGCTGATCACCCTGTATTGACGGAAATCGGCATGGTGAAAGCGTCTAATCTAGTTATTACTGCTGTGATTCACACCGAAGACGGACTTGAAAAAATCGAAAACATTTCAACAGTTGATTATAAGGATGATGTATATAATATTGATTGCAATGGAGCTTTGCTTATTGCTAATGGTATTATATCCGGAGATTTTATATGTCAGAATACAGCTGAGAGTAAGAAAACCTTTGCAGCATATTCAAAAGATACTCTAGAAATTATGGAAGATTTGAAAAGGATGTCGGAGGATTTTAAGAGTAATAGAGCGTAAAACGACTACATAACGTGATACTCGCAAAAATTAAGAGCTTCGGGACGTCGAGCCCCGAAGCTTTTTGCACCTACTTTATTGTTGATTTTATCCAAAAACAGATGTATACTTTTATCATAAGAAACGTGTGCATAAGCATCTCACCGATGAATTAGCGTAAAAGTCAAACTATAATTGCATAGACGAAAATATTTTCGCTAATGCGGAGGAAATTATTGCATAGACGTAATTGGTACGTATATGGGATGTTATTTGAAATGGGAGGCAGGCCTCGACATCGTGTCGAGGATTTGTCAGGGTTTTTCTTCGAAGAATTTTAGTATTGGAGGATTTAAGATAATGAGAATAGAAACAGATAGACTAGTAATAAGAGACTTTGAAAGAAGAGATGCAGAAGATCTGTTTAATATAGTTAGACAAGAAAACATTGTGCGATTTATGAGAGATTGGTCTGAAGTTGGTAGTTCTCCAGAATGTTACTACGGGTATATCGATTGGCATCAAACACAAAAAGATTCAACTGATATCTATGAGAACAAGAGATATGTTGTTGCATTAAAAGATACGGATAAAATGATTGGTATGGTAGGAATGGGAGTGGAGGATTCATTAAATGAAGTAGAAGTTGCATACTTTATCTCTAATGATTATTATAAACAAGGTTATGGAAGTGAAGCTACTTCTGCTTTGGTAGACTGGTGTTTTACAAATTCAGATGTTCCATATTTAATTTTGACGATTGATAAAGAAAATATACCATCTCATAAATTGGCAGAAAAATGCGGATTTGAATTGTTTGAAAAAAGAATTCCTATCGGACATAAACAAGCCAATATGGTAAGTGATACATATTTTTATTATAGAAAATCTAATCCTAACAAGAAATAATTGTATATAATTGAGGTGCAATTTGTTGGAGAAAGGCTTTGAAGAATTTGAGGGCCAAACGTCCTGTTTGGCTCTGAAGTTCGCGAGGCATGTTGCCGAGCCGATGGTTTGAAAGAAAACCTGTCACCTAGCTAATGGGAAGACAAGCTGTAGGCAAGGGCGTTTTCGGTGACGAAAGGGTCTGAAGGAAGCCGATGGT
>JAEWSG010000180.1 GCA_023398495.1 Bacillota bacterium | reverse complement strand
TACATATACTCATATAGTCTCATTCGGGAAGGCATATCCGGCCGACAGCCTGCATTCCGACGGGGATCGCACGGGCGCTCGCAGAACTGCCTGTCCCGGAAGATAACCGGCATATCTGTGGGGATCGGCGAGAGCGGCCCTGTTCTACACGGCTGCCTTTGCCCGTCGTCTTCGTCTTCGTCTCTCCTTCCCGGCGGGAGCCTCTCCGACCTGCGATAACTGCCCCCTCATCGCCGGCGCACTCCTGGTTATGCCGGGTATGATGGCGCTCGTCCTCCCGTTCAGATCGCCGGACCTGCACCACTCCGGGTTCGTGGGATGGAATAGCATGGAGAGAGGGACCTCCTGGTTTAAAGGAGCTGCAGAAGAAATGCGGTTTTGAGAGAAGAGGATGCACAAAAAGACGACGTCAAGGGGGGAAGTGTCTTGTGCGGATCCAAATCTCTCTAGGACTATTTGGAGCGTGGTTTTATATAATGTTTTCCGTTTTTAATAAGTAAAAAATAAAGGTTCTGGCCGGTTGCCCGGGCGTTTGTGGTCTACCGTGTGAAAGCCGCCTCAGCTCGACGCTCTCGCGGTTCCAGCCCCTCTACGGTCGGGTTGTCCGGATACGAGGACCACTCGGTGAACGACCCCTCATAGATCCGGACGTTGGGGTAGAGGTAGAACCACTTCAGGAGGACGAACTCGTTCGTGGCTTCCCGGCCGGTCCCGCACGAGCAGATGACGGTCCTGGTCCTGTCGACGCCGTGGTCCTCGAGGGCGATATCGAGGTCTGCGTTCGGTTTGAGGAGGGCCGGGTTCTCGTCGTCCATCAGACTTCTCCAGGGGAGGCTGATCGCGCCGGGAATGTGCCCCCGCATCCGCCAGGGCCCCTGCCCTTCGTACACCTTCGCCGGACGTGCATCGAGCACGACCACATCCTCGTTGTCCTTGATCTGCCGGAACTCATCATACCCGATAGCGTACTCCTCGCGAACCTCGACGTTGAACGAGGACGGTTCAACAGTGGGGAAGTCCTGCGAGAGTTCGCGGCCTTCGCTCTTCCATTGATCGATCCCTCCATCGAGGACGTATACCATGTTGTGGCCGTATTTCACGAGCGAGTAGGCCATCATCGTCTGGCCGAGCCCATCGCCCCGGCCGGAGAACGCGCCTTTTCCGGTGTAGACGACGACCGGCGAGTCCGCCTCGATGCCCGCGCGCCGGAACGACTCCTGGATGCAGCCGGTCGAGTTGTACGCCGTCGGGAAGCCCCGGTTCGAGACCCGGAGAACTCCTTCGGTCAGGTAGACGGCACCGGGGATGTGCTCCTGGATGTAGTCGTGCACGTCCGGCTGCACGTCGATGATCCTCAGGTCGGCGTCGCTTATGTGGTCGGCAAGCCAGTCCGTGGTCACCAGTTTGACCTTCCCGTCACCCCGGGGGTAGGGAGCGTTCTGACGGTCGCTCATCGCCTGCATGCGCTCCATGCCGCCGGAGGTAAACATCTTCTCGTCCATTTCCATCACCTCATACGTGGTACTCTCACCGGGTGCCCGGTGAGCCTGGCCTCACAGCGGGCTTGAGACCACATATATCTTGTGCAGGATCCGGTGGAGGCGAGGTCCTGATGGTGTGAGGGATAGTGTGCTTTCAGCGCGTTGAATATCGTTTCAGGAGAATGGTCTCTCTCACTCCCCGGCCCCTTCCGGCCCCAGGTCGATGCTCTCCCCCGGTGAGAGGATCCTGACCTTGCTCGACGTCGTCCGCTCGATCGCCTGCTTGAAGTGCTCCAGGTCCTGGCAGATGGCGGGGAAGGTGTCGTAGTGCATCGGGATCACCAGCCGCGCTCCGGTGTACCGGGCGGCGATCATCGCCTCTTCGGGCCCCATCGTGAAGCGCCCGCCGACGGGGAGGAGGGCTACGTCCGGCCGATAGAGGTCCCGGATGAGCTGCATGTCGGAGAAGAGCGCCGTATCGCCGGCGTGGTAGACGGTGGTGCCGTCCATCGTGATGACGAACCCTGCCGCGGCGCCGCCGTAGAAACCCATGCCCTCGTCCTCCAGCCATGACGAGTGAAGCGCGGGCGTCATCGTGAACCGGACGCCGTCGACGGTGATGGTGCCCCCGATGTTCATCGCCTCGACAGGGATACCTTTCGTTTTCAGGTACTTCGCCACCTCGTTGACGGCGACTGTCTTCTTCCCAAGCTGCACCGTAATGCCCATGTGGTCCGCGTGGGCGTGCGTCACGGCGACGATATCCGGCTCCTCGGAGAGGGAGCCCTCCAGGATGAAGGGGTCGATGAGGATCTTTCGCGATCCGACGAGCGAGAAACATGCGTGGCCAAGCCAGGTCAACCTCATGGAGAAGAGATCGATCTCGCCCACTAAAAAATGTTCAGGAAAAGCAGAGGGTGGACCGGGAGTTCAGAACTCCCCCATATCGATCGCTTCGGTGATGTCGATGGCCTCGGAGAGACCGTCGTTCGCGACACCGCGCGTCATCTGTTCGGAGAGATCACGGTCCTCCATAACATCCCGGATCCGTTCCAGGTACGGGTCGAGAGTTGTGTCCCTCTCCTGCTCGATCACGTGGCGATACTCACGAAGTGTGGAGGGGCTCACATCGAGTTCCTCGCTGATCTCCTTCATGGTCTTCCCCGAATCAAGAAGTTCCGACATCGTCTCGCGATCGAACGGCATCTTGAAGTCAAGTTCCCTGAAGAGTTTGAGGCGGACCCGCGCACGTGCCACGGTCTTGCTCAGCTTCTCATCGCCGAGCGCCCTCGCAATCTCCGTATCGTTCTTGCCGTCGTAATACGCAACCACGAGTCGTGCGAGCTGCCTTGGAGCGAGTTTGGTCTTGAAGTATCCCTGATCGAGAACTTCGCGCATGATCAGGGCGATCTCGCGCTCAACGGCGTCGCGATCCCGGAGCGTACCGTGAACCTTTCTCATCGGCTCAACGATCGTCTTCTTGTTCGTGATGGTCGTGAACAACTCAAGGAGCTGTTGCTTGCGGGTATCTTCTGCCATGTCCGTGTCTCTCTGTCTGCATTCCACCGTCTGACTCTGAAGGTCACCCATGATGACCCCGTATATATATAACTATCCCCCAACCGGGGCGTAACGTTCCCTACATTACAACT
>JAEWSG010000172.1 GCA_023398495.1 Bacillota bacterium | reverse complement strand
GTGTAGTTCGTCGCGTTCTTGTTCTTTAGTCATAAATATTAAGAAGATAGTCTTCCACAAAATTCAATTAAATACTTTATAATAGCAAGATAAATATTCAGTTACTCTATGTTCATTGTTAGAAGAGCTGCTTCCGCATATCCGGAAGAAGAATCAAACTGTTGAAGAGTAAGACTGATTTGACTCAACTTTATCCAAATCACTCAAATTTTAGTAAAAATCCACTCAATTTGACTCAATTTGGTCTATTTGGCTCAATTTTGATCAAATCTTAAAGAATTTGGCTAAATTTTAGCCAAAATCACAAATTCAACTCATTTTCTTTAAAAACAAGTGTGTCATTCGGTAGAATACCTAAATTAGATGTGGTTTATCGGATGCTTACAAGCGATAGCACATTAACAGGAAAGATGGATTTTAGATATAAGCAAGGTGTGGAGGTTAGCAAAGACACGTTTGAGCCTTGGCCTGGAAGAAAAACCCTCAACCAATGGACATACTTAATTTGATAGTCGGGCTATTCATGATTGGGATTGGATTTTTGGTTAAATCCGCACCCGGTTTGATTGCAGGGTATAACACTATGCCCAAAGACAAAAAGAAAAACGTGGACATTGAAGGTTTGTCCACTTTCATGCGCAATGGATTAATCGCTATTGGATTGTCGATTATAATCGGATATTATCTATTTAAATGGATTGGTTTTACGATGATTGCCAATTCAATTATACTCATTGTGACCCTGGTCGGTGTAGCAATTCTGGTTATAAAGTCTCAGAAATTTGACCATAACAAGTCAAATCAAACAAAACTGACCTACTTTATCATGGGTTTGGCATTTTTATTCGTGATTGGACTGATACTTATGGATTTATTCCTTCAAAGATAACCTACAGCGATGATACGATCCGCTTTTCAGGAATGTACGGATTTGAAATAGGTATTTCCGAAATTGATGAAATGGAGCTTTCTGATACTCTTCCGGAAATTAAAATCCGGACTAATGGCTTTAGTTTTGGCCCTGTGAAAAAAGGATTTTTTAACCTTGATAAGTATGGCAAAACCAGATTGTTGATTCATTCCGATACGGCACCATATTTAACAATATCCAAAAGCAACGGTGACAAAATCATTGTCAATTTTAAAGATGGAGTTGAAACAGAAAAAATTTACAATAAAATAAGAACATTGACAGATAAATAACTATGCCTGAAATCTGCACAATAACAGGTCTGAATTCTGCACAATGAAAAGTCTGAAATCTGCACAATGAAAAGTCTGAATTTTGCACACTAAATAAACTGGGAATACGCCAAGATTAATTGATGAATGGTACGAATACCCGTGCAAGGACTCGTCCATATCTGTCTGTGCCACTTTGGACAACACGCACTTGCTTCCCAAAACACAAGTCACTTGTTGCCCTTTTAGCTTGTGTTCCAAAATCCTGATTACTTTCGGGACAGTCAATTCCTTCCAGCCTGATCTTTATTTGCTCATTATTAGAAGTTAATACCACTATTGTGTCTCCATCAATAATCCTAATTACTTTTCCAGTAATGTTTCCAATAAACAGGAAATAAACCGTTAGTATTATGTTTAAATTAATTAACACGAATATTATTTTTTAAGAGTTTATGTAAACAGAAGTAATTTTTAAATTCTACTTAACGATAAACTTTTTGCCACTATCTAAAAAGTACTTCATTTCACTAATTCCTGTCCGATTGTGAAGTCTAATGGCACTTAAGTTAAATAATAGATCTTCGCTAATATTCTCTTCTTTTAAAGGACTAGTGTTTATTTCAAGGTCAATATCAGAATACTCATCAAAGTCCATGCATTTTTTCTTTAATGCTTGGTATCTATCCCATGCGCTTTTAACTTCACCGCTTTCTAAATAACTCATAAATCCATTTACAAAAGTCTTTATTCCATTTTCTGTTTGGAAAAAGCTGTTTTCAAACTCTTGGAAATAATTGCCGTATACAAATTCCGAGAAATTAATCCAATATTTTTTTTCACTTACGTCTGGGATTGATTTTTTTTGAGGATGAGAATCACATACAAATTCATCAGGTATAGCTTCAAACTGACTTAATGTAAAACGAATAGAATTTTCCTTGTAATATTCTTTCCATTTTTTGATAGATTTAGTAACTTCCTTAAGAGTATCTGGTTTAATTCTATAAAATTTGCCATAGAATTCCTCATTAAGGGGTATTCCAACATCTTTACAGTTTTCTTTTATTAAGAAAAGCCTAAATATAAAATACTTATTGGGTTCTTTTATTAATTCCTCTAATTCTCCAATTGTTAAATAGAAGATAGTTTGATCATCACCTCTTGTAGCTTTAACTTCTATCTTGTATTTTATGTTAGCCAATGTCAATGAAAAATCATAAGGCATGAAAGATTCACTTAATCCATTATTCCAATCAATACGGCAAGCATCAAATTGGTCATAAGGATAGTCTTCATAATCGGTAGCGTTAGTCTCATCATAATAAAACCAACTCATGCCTTCAAAATATTTTTCCAAATACCAGTTAACAACTAATTCAGCTCTTCTACCAAATTCTTCATTTTCTGTTTCTTCCGTATTACTGATTACAAATTGATGATTTTGTTCTTCGAATTTAATATCTTGACAATATTTATGGCACAAATGATGAATTAAGAACTTCTGTGTTTTATTTTCATAGAATTCTGTTTCAATCACCTCATTTGCTGCTTCAATATTTTCGTTTTCTTCTTCTAAAATAGTATTGAGATATTTATCTTTATAACAACAGATGATGCTTTCCTTAGATGTACCTTCAATTTGACTAATT
>JAEWSG010000138.1 GCA_023398495.1 Bacillota bacterium | reverse complement strand
TATATCTCCATGTCTGACTACTATCTAAAAATCTGTGAAAACTAAAGAACCGCCGTATACCGAACGGTACGTACGTGCGGTGTGGGAGGTCGGCTAATCAATTAATGGTTAGCCTCCTACCCGATCTAACGTTTAAGGCAGTAAATTATTTCAAAAATAGTTCCTTGGTATGATTTTTGATCAGTTGATTTTCAAGCGTGGAAACATACCACTGAAAGAATCATACCCATTGTTGTTAAGAATACTACAGTCAATATAGTATTCGCCAAAAAACTACTACAAAACATACAGATAACCTTCTTTTTAAATTTAAAGATTTCATTGTAATTCCTCCCTTTATTTATTAGTTATTTAATTGATGCATCTTAATGTGGTAAATTATGAATATTCATATTAATTGCGCAACATCATATTATCATAGAAATAGTAAAAAAATAGTGACTTAAGTCACTGGTTTTGTCTTGGTTTAGGAATTACTCTATATGTATCGAAAAAATATGGCACAAGTACTATTTGCTTGTTAAAAGCTACTTTTTCACTGAAAAATTCCCTGCCGAATTGAGTATACAGCAGGGAATTTTAGTTGAGTTTTTAATCAATATCACTTTTATGATATTTCTTCAACTTTGAACTTAGACCCTACTGGAAATTCTGAAATTTTACCCAACAAAAACTTTCTCAAGTACGCAAAATCTACACTGTTTATATTAGTATCTCCATTTACGTCAACTCTTTTTTGGAATGTAGCATCTTCGTTATCACGGTAAGTATGAGTGATTCCTAAAAGCTTCATTCTTAAAAGAGCGAAATCGATAGCATCAACCGTCTTATCGTCGTTAAAATCTCCATAGTAATACTCCTCGACGTAGGGACTTCCGATGGGCTTATAGACTGCAGTAATACTCATGTCTTCAGTTGGTATAAAGGATATAGTATCTGACGTCTTTGATATATTGCGTATACCGCTCCAATGACAGAACTCAAAACCCTCTGATGGAACTGCTTTTAAAGTAACAGGAACTCCCTTAAAGTAAATCCCTGACCATTCTGATTGATTTTCAACTCCAGGCGTAGAAGCATCGATATCGATTGTATTTATTTTTATATGGCCTTTTGAGGTATCAGAATTAAGTTTTATTGAAACCGGACCTTTGACACCATAATTACTGAATTCATTTACAATATATCCTCTAACATAATCAGGGCGTACTCTTGCATACTCTTTCATATGTAAAGTATTTCGTTTGAAATATGACATGTTTAGCCAGTATACATTCCATCGGTCATAGTGTTCAGGCATTGCTTCTTCAATTAAGGATTTGGCAATCTCAATTTTTTCTTTGACTCTATTTGTAGTAAAGGTAGTATTTAATTGATCTGCAAAACGGCTTATGAACTCGTTCCTGAATTCATCATTTTTTAACAGTGTTGTCAAAATGAATATGGCCCAGGGTGCATTTGCATATTCTATACCAGATTCCGTAAAGCTACCAAGAGCAAAACCTAAAGTATTGTGATCTGGGCTTCTATCCCATATTCCAAGACCAAAATCGGTATCTCTTATAACCCATCTCCATCTCCCATCTTGTCCTTTAGGTGCTTCAGGATGATATTTGCCGTCATCTGTTTTGTATTTCCATATAGTCACGTTGTTTCCGGGCCAATCATTATTGCCTACAAAAATCTGAGTAATGTTATAATCAATGAAGTTTTCTACGTCCATTTTTGTTTTGATTTGCTCATAAGTATTTTCATCAGTAATGGAATTTCCTTCCAAATAGTTTACTATATCTTCAAAATATGCTGTCACATCATCCTGGGTACCTTCAAGTATTTCAGGAGTTTCAAATACATCAAGCATTGCAACTTTATCCTTGTCAAGGTCATAATGGGATTTCAAATAATGATTATCATAACGTTCCCTAATATTATGAACTCCCCAATACTCACCATTTAAAAATAAAACACAAGGTCTTGATGCTTGTGTATCAACATTAAGATGTGATACAAGACCCTGGATTAAACTATCCCGCATCATAACACCCTGCCAGTCATTTCCTCCATTTCTTAACAATAAGCGTTTAAAACTGTCGATAACTTCATTATCACTATTCTTAGCACTACCTTGAAATACATCGTATTTAAATTTTTCTTGGGCATCGTATTTTTCATTGGCATATAATCTAAAGGATTTTTGCGGATATACTCTTGTATATCCACCATTGATTCTAGCTCCTATGTTTTGTGAAAAAGCAAGCTTGCCGTCAGGTTCAAAAAATTCAATGTGCATTGGTCTTTCCCATTCAGATCCTTTTTTCATACAATTAAAACTTGTATAGATGCCTGTTTCGCTATCAAACAGGTTTGCATAGTCTGTCACTAGGGAAATAACCGGAATACTATAGCGTGTTTTCATATTTTCATCAATGAAATAAGAATTTGTTACTATATCACTTCTTGCACCATCGTTTGTTATAGCTAAAGCTTTTATAATAGTACATTTGAAAACCTCACCGTTCGGAGTTGTAATATTCCCATCATATTCAGGATTAGCAGTATTAATTAATGAAAGTACATTTGGATCCCCTGATCTGCTTTTTATCTTTATAAATTCATCGAATTCACTAGTTGACTCTTTTCCAGGAACAGGGTCTGAACCGTCAGTGGTATAATATATTTTTGTATCAGGTTCATCTGTTGAAATAGAAAGAGAAACTTCATCCTCATAAAATCCACCCTTATGGGAAAAAGCTGGATTTTTTAAGGGTTCTTCTGAAACCTCAATTAGATTTTCAGAAAACACCTCATTTGCCGATATATTTACCGCAAATTGACTTGCAAATAAAGCAATTACAACAAAAACAACAATAAATTTTTTCATTTTATCCACTCCTTTCAAAATGTTATCCTTAACTAGATTATATTAATTTAAGCTGGTATCTCACAATTACAGCACATCACAAAAACTTTTAACAGTTTATCACTTCTTTTAGCAAAAATAAGTGATAAACTGCTAATGACAGAAAGTTCCCCTTATGATAAGTTAAAGATGAACAGCTGAAGTTATATTTTCTTCAT
Source organism: Bacillota bacterium (assembly GCA_023398495.1). Lineage (GTDB taxonomy): Bacteria > Bacillota > Clostridia > Acetivibrionales > Acetivibrionaceae > Acetivibrio. The sequence continues at coordinate 84,342 of JAEWSG010000138.1, read as the reverse complement.
TAAGGTGCGTTTAATTAGCGTGCATATTTCTATACATTTATTGAATGCACCTGTTCATTACATATTATTGAATTGTTTTACCAAATTCGGTATGATAGAAATATGAAATATTTGAAAGTATAACTAAATTCAAACGGAGACTTACTGATATGATAAGAATTGCTATAGCTGAAGATATGAATATGCTTAGAGACAGTTTGAAATTCATGATTGAGAGCAATGAAGAAATGCAGGTTGTTGGTCTCGCACAAAACGGTAAGGAACTGTTAACTATTTGTGAAAATGAAAAGCCGGATTTGGTAGTTATGGATTTGAAAATGCCTGTTATGGATGGCTTGGAAACCACCAAAATTATTAAGTCCAAATTTCCTTATATCAAGGTTATGATTTTATCTACCTTTGATGATGAAGGGAGTGTTGCAAAAGCTATTGAAAACGGTGTTGACGGCTACATTACCAAGGATCTTGGGGTGATAGAACTGCATCAGTCAATAAAAAGTGTAAACTTAGGACTTAGAATTTTTCAGGATACGGCGCTTTCGAATTATGCCAAAATGAGCACAGGTAATAAAAATAATGAGGCTTTAGACATTTGTATCTCGGAGAAAGAAAAGCTGATAATTAAACTCATTGCAGATGGAAAAAGCTATAAAGAGATAGGCAAAACTATTTATTTATCTGAAGGTACGGTTCGTAACATACTGTATAATCTTTTGGGAAGGTTCAATCTGAATGATAGAATTCAACTTGTTGCGTTTGCTGTAAAGAATAGAATAATTTAGAATGCGTTTTTTAAATTATGAAAGGATATAGTATATGGAATGGATCGATATTATCCTATCCTTTATAACTACTCAAATTTGTTTTGTAAGTATTATCTTTATGTCTTTCAGAAAACAAAAAAGCGGTTTGATTAAAACTTTTATTGTACTTGATTCCTGTTATTTTTGCTGGACTTTTTGCACGTTGGTATTGTCGAGTTTTAATCTTGAAACAAAAGCATACCTTTTTACCGGCATAAAATATATTTCTGCTTTTTCAATTGGCCCTATTTGGTTTGTTTTCTATCTCTATTTTTCAAGAAGTGTGTGGTTAAAAGAGAAACTTAATTTTAAAAAGATTTTTTTAGTTTTTTCACCTGTACTGGTGTTTCTACTCTTGTTTTTATTTAATGTTCTTGATATGGATATACACTTTTTTGATAGCTATGGTAAAATCATTTCCTCAAAAGGGTTGTGGCTTTGCTTGATTGTTCAATCGGTATATCATTTTGCAGGACTTATCATTGTGATTAGAAGTGCTTTTACACCACAGACAATAAAGCTTTCCATTCTTATAACAGCTGGCTTCACGCTGGCTCAAAGTATAACTGTTTTGTATTATTCGAGTAGTCTATACGTTTTATTTGATTTTATGGATATATTTCCGTTATCGGCATTGATTACGCTGATAACTTTTGGGATTGCATCCTACAGGTATCAGTTTTTAAACATACTTCCATTAGCTCTGCCTGAAATAGTTAATGGGCTTAAAGAAGGAATTATGATTGTCGATGGAAAAGGTCAGATTGTAAGTGCAAACAAAATTTTAGAAGAAATTCTGGGAATGGATAAAAAGCAATTATTAGGTAAAAATTCATCAGATATTTCAGATTATATATTGAAAAATTGGAAATACAGTGACGAAAGCAAAAAAGCTATTTTGGCAATTGGTATATCTAAAGGCGAAGAGCTAAAAGGAATTATAGAATTAAATGATAAAGCTCAATATGAAATTCAATGCCAACCCTTAAAAAACGCTAATTTCCTAATTGGATGGGTGGTTTCATTTTATAACATTCATGAGCACAAAAGTTTAATGGATGAGCTTAGTGAAAAAAATATTAAAATTTCAGAAGCATATACAAAACTACTTGAGCATGCAAAAGTGGTAGAAGAACTTTCAGCTTCAAGGGAAAGAAACAGGCTTGCAAGTGAAATTCATGATTCCTTAGGACATTGCCTGGCCATATTGGTTTCGATGCTCGAAGTTATGAAAATCTCCTATTCTAAACAGCCTGAGGTTGTTGGAGAAAAGCTTAACAGTGCACATGCGATTGCTAAAAATGGACTAACTGAATTAAGACATATGGTTTCAAACTTTTCTACAAAAAAAGAAAATTATATATTAGAGTCCCTTCAATCAATGATTAAAGGCTTTGAAGCAACAGGCATAAAAGTCGAATTAACCCTTCAAGGTGAGTGCCCTGTAAAACTAGATGAAAAACGTTGGGCAGCTATATATAATACTTGTAAAGAAGCTTTGACAAATGCCCTTAAGCATGGCGAAGCCCAAAATGTGATGATTATATTAAGGTTTGACGAAAAGATTGATTTATATATTTTGGATAACGGTAAAGGCTGCCCTAAATTAACTAAAAATATGGGCTTACAAGGTATGGAAGACCGAATCCGTGAATTAAACGGCAGCATTTCTTTTGGTGCCGGGGAGGAAAGCGGTTTTAGTATACACATTGAAATTCCGGCTATGTAAAATCTTATTCTTTGCCTTTTAACATAACTAATTTTCAAAACTCTCTAAGATTGATGCAATAGCACCCACAATAAATGCATTGTAATCAAGTGTCACACCTGTATTTTTATAACTCTCTCTCTCATCGATAAATTTGTCTTTAGCCGTAGGTCCGCCAAGCAGAGCACCATATAATATGTGCTCATACTTACCTGATTCAGTGCTTCCATTAGCTGCTCTATGTAAAAGGTTTTTGGGGTTTTTGCCAATACCGATGATATATGAAGTTTTTGAAGGATTTGCACCTAAAATATAATCAATTTGTGATTTTGCAAAGGTCTTCAAGGAATTGTCATTAGTTACCTTGTACCACTGCATAGCTAGCATCGATTCAGCCGCAGCATATCTTAGGACGCCATCATCAGTTAAATACTTAAGTCCTCCCCTGGTTGTTTGCAATTTGTTTTTCCAATAATCCAAATTATAATTTATGGCATCAGCATAGATTTGATTTTTAGTTATGTCATAGAGTTTTAAAATGCATGCAAGCGAAACATCATCCCAGCAAACAGTCCACCCACTTTCTAAAGGGTCATTTTCGTATCTGCCGCGAATTAAAACAAATTTCTCTGCATCATCTAAATATTGCTTTTCTTTTTCTATTTGATATAGCCACAGTGCTGCCCATGCCAAATCATCATAAAAACTTCCTGAAATATAGGAAGATTGTTTCTCAGAAAAACCCGGATTGTTTTTTCCTATAATATATAATTCTTTTGCAGCTAATAAGCATTTATTTGCATACGCTAAGTCTTTATCCTTATAATTCAAATACATAATGGAAAGAGCTGCAGAGGTTTCGCCGCATACATCTGATGCAGGATGTGTACTGTCTGCCACACAAATAACAGGCCTTTTTTCGGTTTGCTTTTCGGGAGGTCCTAAATAAATGTTATCTTCAAGATCATCACCAATCTGGTAATAGAAAGTTGATTCATTTACATGGCATTTCAAGAAATAATCAGTGAAATATCTAAGTGTAGATAACATCTTATCTTTATTTCCGGTACGTTCAAATACATTTTGGTATTCATAAAAGCTCCAGCCAAGCATTGAGGCTGTGTAGCCCTGCGTTATTCCGTATTTTACATGACCCCATCCATCATGAAAGCCCCCTGTTAAATCAAGGTTTATTGAATGGCCATCATTGGTATGGCAAGGTCCTCTCCAGTCGAATGCATTATCTAAAGAAACCTCTTTACCACATTTATTGGCATCATAAAAGATAATAGAGTATTTTAAGGCCTTTTCATAAACCTCAGGCTTGATTGAGTTGGATTTTGCTTTCGGTGATAATAGAGTGTAAGCGATGACTGAAATAATTATAAGGTTTATTAATACTATACTTATTATCATCAATTCGGATTTTTTAGGAATATGCATTCTATAGTACCTCTTGCCAAAATAATAGTGATTTAATGAAATTTTACCACAAAATGAGATGTACGGGTAGTATTTAAACAAAAATACCTGGGTTTTTGTTGGTTAAAATTCAGCCATGAAACAATAAAAAAAGAAGCTTTTGAGGTTGTTTAACCTTATAAGACTTCCTCTTTTATTAATCAAGTTTTAGAATTATGAAAATTCAACAGCTTCTGTACCTTTAAATAATGTAGCTTTTCCCAAGCTTAAATCGGATAGTGAGAGACTGTCTTTATAATATAGGAATTGAATAGTTAGAAAATTAGCATTTCCTGATACATATTTGCCTTGCCGCTCACGAATTTTTCTACTTGGTTTATCAAAAACGGTCAATACATCTTCGGGCTTTATTTCACTTAACTTCATCTTAATACCTCCCATGTTATAATTTTTTTTCACACTATATCCATTCACACGGTATCATATGCTATCTTATTTGACACATAAAATAAGAAAGCTACCTCAAAAAGAGGTAGCTTTCTTCAAAGGAAATTTAGTCAACATAAACATTAGTTGCTTGCATACCACGTTGGCCTTTTTCCATATCAAAGCGCACTCTTTGTCCTTCGTCTAAGCTTTTGTAGCCACTTGACTGGATTGCAGAAAAATGAACAAATACATCCTCTCCACCATCCACGTTAATAAATCCAAATCCTTTTTCTGCATTGAACCATTTTACTGTACCATTATTCATATTGGTACCTCCATCATTTATATTATATTTTATTGCAAAAACAAAAGCACATATATCCGTAAATAATCTGAATCATTTACAAAAATATGTGCAAATAATTATCACTTTTAAATACTTATTTAGAATAGCATATATTTAACGTTTTGTCAACTGGTTCAGAATAACAAAATAACAAGGGTACATATTCCAATAGTGTACCATATTATGGAAAGAACATTGCGTAAAGGCTGTAGAGAATGTTTACGAAGCGAAGGAAAAGTCGAATCACTGTTTGAGCGAAGCGAGTTTGATTCGACCCGAAGCGAGTTTACATTCTCTAAGCCTTGGAGCTTCAGTTCTTGGAATAATATGGTTCGCAAAAAATAAATACACCCTTTCCTATTTTTCCTATTTGTTGTGTTTGAATTATAAGAATAACCGTAGTATAATTGATAATAAAATTCTTACATAGATCCAGGAGCGTTTATTATGAGCTTAATTGACAAATTGGACAGGAAATTCCACAAATTCGCAATAAAGAATTTAATGTTGCATATTGTGGCACTTAATATGGCAGTTTTTCTTGTGGATTTATTAGTGCCCGGGGTCACGGAATTGCTTTATTTAGATCCTGCACTTGTAATGAAAGGCGAAGTATGGAGGCTTATTACTTATTTGTTTATACCACCAATGCTGGGGACTTCGTCTATAATATGGATAGTATTTGTGTTAAGCCTCTATTATTCTATTGGTATAGGACTTGAACAAGAATGGGGTAGCTTCAAATTTAACGTATACTATTTTGTTGGAATGGTTGGGACAACAGTTGCTTCATTTTTAGCAAGCCACTTTGTTGGAGGAGGTATTGCTACAGCAACGTATTTGAATTTGTCGCTTTTCTTTGCATTTGCTCGTATTTATCCCAATTATGAAATAAGGATTTTCTTTCTTATTCCGGTTAAGGTGAAATATTTGGCACTGATTAACTGGATATTTTTAGGGATAAATTTACTGCTGCCAATTATTCCTATATCGTCCAAGGTAACGATAATTGTTTCTATTTTAAACTATTTCCTCTTTTTTGGGAAAGATATTTTATTGAATTCAAAAAACAGAGGGAATTCAATGTATCGAAAGACTAAATATAAGATGAGTATATCGCCAAAGAAGGATAGTTTCCATAAATGTACAGTGTGTGGTATTACTGAAAAGGATAGTCCTCAAATGGAGTTCAGATATTGTTTGAGCTGTGAAGGATCTTATGAATACTGCATGGATCATCTAAAGAACCATGATCATGTCAGAGAGAAAGAGACGAAGTAAAAAAGTACAATTCAGTGCTTTTAAAATATGCACTGAATTGTACTAAAGGGTCTAAGCAGTCAGGAAAGCAAACTATATTCAGAGCCAATGTTAGATATTCTCCGTTTTCTGTTTTTATAAGGTGAATTTTATATTAGCAATTTGAATCAAAAATAAGAGTATAATTACCCTCATGATTTTCAAAAATTTTCTCTATTTGATCATCAATTATAGTATTAACTTCTCCATTATAGTAAATACGTGCGCTAACACCACAGTTTGAGCTCAGCGTTCTTGGTACGGGCATTAACTCGCAGGGTATATTTTCCTTTATCATAGCTCTATTAAATTTTATTGCTCCAGTATGTGTGAAAAAAAGTACTTGATATTCCTTGTTCATTTTCTTGCCTTCAGCACGAATTTGCCGTCCGTTTCAGTAATTTCGACAACATATCCAGCACTTTGCATAAATCGCTGAACATTTTCCTTTGAAGTATTGCTGTCTACAATAACATCCACGCCGCCTTTTTCTACATCTAGGGCTTTCTTAGTCATGAGCACCGGTTGAGGACAACTCATGCCAGAAGTATCAATGGTTTTCATATATACCCTCCTCCTCGTATTATATATTGGTTTAAGATTTTTTATTATTCAGAAGAAACTCTGAATTGACCCAAGAGATTACCAAGAGAGTCAAGAGGCAGATTCCTACAGATATCTGACCGTTTATAGTTGCTCCTTTTACACTAGAAGCTAATCCAAAGTTGTGGCTGATACCTGCTCCAACAAGCAAGCCCATCACACTAGCAACCGAGTCAGTGTTTCCTTCACCGGATAATATCAACTGTCGCATAGGGCAACCACCTAGAAGAACAGAACCCCATCCTACCAAAGTCATGCCTAGAAAATTCCAGATTCCATCAGTATGGGCAATAGGTTGTCCTATAAAGCCTGGCTTAAAGTAACCAAACAACAAATTTCCTATAAAGCCGACAGCCAGAATTGCCAATAAACCAAGCAGCAGATGGGAGTCGCGGAAGAGAATCATGTCCCTGGCACCACCTACAGTGCATAGCCTTGTTTTTTGTGCGAGGGCACCGACAATTAAACCTGCTGTAAGAGAAATCCATATTGGTGCAGTAGAGGCTCCCGGACCGCTTTTGCTGAAAAACAAAAAAGCAGGTGCTGCAATAAGTAGGATCAGCAAGCCAATATTAATGGCTGGAAACAGATATCCTTCTGAATTTGTAAGCTTATAGCTTCTTTTGAGGTTGAAGCCTTTGTTGAGAAAGAAAATTCCAACCAAAATACCTGCAATAAATCCAACCAGTCCAATAATTGCATTGAAATCGCCTCCAGCGATTCGAAGTACCATTCGTAGAGGACAACCTAAAAAGACAAGAGCCCCTATCATTACAATGACTGAAAGCACAAATCTGGTAAAAGGTGAAGAACCTCCCCGAGACGAAAACTCTTTGTTTTTAGAAGCCAAAATAAATGAACCTAAAACAAGGCCTATAACTTCCGGACGTATATATTGTACCACTTCTGCACGATGAAGACCCAATCCTCCTGCTATGTCACGGATAAAGCACGCGATACAAAAACCCATGTTTGCCGGATTGCCGAAATAGACCAGTAGAACAGAAAACAAGCCAACTATACCACCGGTAATAATAATTCCCAAATTTCTTTTCATGAAATAAACTATCCCCCTAAAAAACATAAATATCTATATAATTTTAACAATGCTTATACCAATAGTAAAATAACAAAAACAAATAATAAGGGGATGAAGTATTATGAGTTGAAATACAAATTGCTTTATAAAATCATTCTACTGTATAATATTTAGAGATAATGATACTTGAGGTGTATAATGAATAGAATTTACATGGACAGTGGAGCAACGTCTTTTCCAAAGGCTCCTGGAGTTGCTGAAAAAGTGTATGAGTATTTGATTAATATAGGTGCAAATGCCAATCGAGGGGCTTATGTAGCTTCTTTTGAAGTGGAAAATGTGATTTTTGAAACGCGGGAATTGGTGTGTTTGCTTTTTGGCTTTAACAAGCCAGAAAATGTTGTATTTACAAAGAATATTACAGAGAGCCTTAATGTGTTGATAAAAGGGCTTTTTAAAAGTGGAGACCATGTGATAGTTTCTTCAATGGAGCATAATGCAGTTATGAGAACGCTGAGTGCTCTTGAAGAGAGAGGGATTACATTTTCAAGAGTTTTGTGTAAAAATGACGGTAGCCTTGATGTTACAGATTTACTTCCTTTAATCCGTTCTAATACAAAGGGAGTAGTTATGACGCATGCTTCTAATGTTTGTGGAACCATTTTAGATTTAGCAGAGGTAGGTAGGATTTGTAAAGAAAAAGATCTTTGGTTTATTGTGGATACTGCTCAAACGGCGGGGTGTATAACGGTCGATTTTGATGCGTTGTATGCGGATGCCATAGCTTTTACTGGACACAAAGGATTACTAGGACCCCAAGGGATAGGTGGTTTTTTGGTGAGAGATGAACTGTCTAATGAGCTCTCTACATTTATCGAAGGGGGCACGGGAAGTTTGTCTGATACAGAAATACAGCCTTCCTACATGCCGGATAAGTTTGAAGCGGGTACTCTGAATGTGCCTGGTATTTATGGACTAAATGCTTCGCTAAAATATATTCAAGAAATAGGAATTCAAGAGATTTATGAAAAAGAGATGCAACTGATGTCCATCTTTTTGGAACAACTAATGAATATGAATCATGTTGAAGTAATTGGGAAGAAGGGGTTAGAAGGAAGAACGGCAGTTATCTCTATCAATTTTAAGATTAACGACAATGCAGAGATGGCACACCGTCTCGCATCGGAATTTGGAATTATGACACGAAGTGGAATGCACTGCGCACCTTCTGCACATAAGACCTTAGGCACTTTTCCAAGAGGGACCGTGCGTTTTGGGTTGAGCCATTTTCTTGATGAATCAGATATATTATATGCAGCAGATTGTTTATATAAACTGAAGTAACTGAAGTAATTGAAGGAGAAAAAATGGAATTTAATCAGGTCAAGATCTTTGTTGCAGTTGCTCAAAAAAATAGTTTTTCCAAAGCAGCAGAGGAGTTATTTATCTCACAACCGACTGTAACAAGCAATGTTCAGAAACTAGAGAATGAACTGGGTATAAAATTAATAAACAGAAAAAGCAAGAATATTTCCTTAACTGAAGGAGGTATACTTTTTTATCGTTATGCACTTGAATTGGTTAACATTTATGCTCAAGCCGAGTATGCAATCAGCAGATATAAAGAGGATATTGAAGGAATTTTGGAGATACATGCCAGCACAATACCGGAACAGTATCTCCTTCCGTACATTGTCAAGGACTTTAAGAAAGACTATCCTTTAGTTGTTTTTTCTATTCGTCACAAAGACTCAAGAGAAGTAATAGAAGAGATTTTATCCGGCAGGATTAATTTCGGTTTTGTTGGTGCTAAGTATCCCTCGGATATCCTTGAGTATATAGATTTTTATGACGATAGACTAGTGCTTATAACGTCTACAGAAAAAAGATATTCTAAAGACTCTGTTAGCATTGAAAGTTTGGTGGGAGAAGATATTTTGCTCAGGGAAGAAGGTTCAGGGACAAGACTTCTTTTAGAAAATGCGTTGAAGGAAAAGAAATTGGATATGACCATGTTTGGGTCTAAGACAATAAATGATAGCTTAGAAACAATTAAAAAAATGGTGGCACTAGATGTTGGTGTCGCTTTGGTATCAGAAATTGCTGTAAAGCACGAAGTTGCTTCAGGTCAACTAAGGCAATATGAAATTCAGAACTTGGATCTTAAGAGAAAATTCAGTATGGTCTACTGTAAAAACAGATGCCTTTCACCCCTTGAAGAAAAGTTTAGGGATTTTATTACCGATTGGAAATCTATATATATCTAACAAAGCTTTGGGATTGTTCAAGTTTCTTACAGGAGCATCAAAATCAATTGCTCCGTCAAGCAGCGAGGTCTTTCTGATTCAATTATTAGCTGAATATCTCCACCTATCATAAGCTCCGGCATAAATAGGAGGGATTGTATTAGTATATATCTTTGAACGCAAAAAAACATAGGATGTGCATTTTACATAATTCATTTCTAGAAATGAATTATGTTCAAAAGCACTAGGAATGTTAAATGCCGCGGTCTTGGGGTATATTGCGATAAATATCAACTGTTTTGTGAATTTTTCTTAAAAGTTTCCGATAATAATATAAGAGTTGTTAATTTATAGATAATATAAGGAGACTACTAGAAATGATTGCATTTATGATATTTATTGTAATAGTTGTTCTGATTGAAATTATACGTCATTTGTGCTTGGAAAAGATAAAAATTATCTGCCAGAATCCAAATTGTGGTTATAGTGGTTATGCATTAAGTAAAGAAAAAGGAAGTTTATTTATGTTTTTATTTCTTATATTTCTTGGTGCTATTCCTTATGTTTATGCAATAAGAAAAGAAAAAGAGAGTTTGCTATTACTGGTAATAGGTATTATTCCTGTATCAATATATTATATATTTAAAGGTGGGAATTACCACATATGCCCAAAATGTAGAATGGAAGTATGCGAAGATCACGTTTAAAATTAGATAATGTTTGGGTACTATATAGATTTGACTTTAGTATACGTTATCTATATTTCAAAAATACACAAATCGTGAAAATGATTTTACAAGGACAAATTGAATTTTCACGATAATAAATCAAGGAAATTGAAGCGATGTAAAATCGTTATCGCGTTCAAAATAGTAATGGCATTGTTGAATGTTTTAAGGTATAATTTACTAGTGCTTTTGAACATAATCCAATTCTAGAAATGAATTGTGCAAAATTCACATCCTATGTTTTTTGCTAATTAACAAAAATTAAATTCTAGAATTTTCTTTTGTTAATCAGCACTAGAATAAAATAGAAAAAGAAGCAAAGAACTTAGTCCAATACATTTATTTGCAAGCTTTATGCATCCATAAGGGAAATTGAGATGAATTTATTAATAAGTGGACTAAGTAGATTAGCATGATATGTTTTAGGGAGTGAGTGATGCTATGTGAAAACCAATAACAGAATTTTTAAGTTTGTCCTGGTGATGGTTGTGATTTTTGTAGTAGTGGGATATGGACTTGTGTTCTATATTAAGTTGGATAAACCTGTGTTCTTTCAACATTACTTTGACCAGGGGGTTTATGTGGACAGTGATTATTATCATGGTAATTCATTCAACTTGGGGTACATTACTGACGCTTATGACGACAGAGTCGTAATTGATATTGGATTTCCCGAAGAGCCGGAGTTAAATATTCAGGCATCGGAGTACGGAGATATTAATTCGTTCAATTGGGGCTCTGAACAAAATAATACACCAGGTGACATCTACGGCCGATACAGCGTAAGAAGTGTGTACTGCAAGATTATTGATTTGCCGGAAGGAAAAGATCTGGACGGTGTAGTTCTTACACAAGCCAACATTCTGTTTAGTGATTCCAGCGAAATGACAGTTGATATTGGAGAAATCCATCTTTTTGAGCACATGTTTGGAGAAAGTCCCCTTAAGGATGTTTCTTCATCTGTATCATCTGATAGAACTGGAAAAACAAGCTACAAAATTCTTGGAGGTTTGACTGTTACTGCTATCGAAAGCCCTCTCACGGAAAAATTTAAGGATAGAATTCAGTGGGAAGTAAATGGTGGCAATCCCTATACTGCAGTAGGAATGACATTTAAGGATGGAAGCTTGTTAAATGTTACAACAAAGATAAGCCCTCCGGATGATATAATCAGTGAATATACCCTTTTTAACATACAACCAAAGATAACATTTACTGATAATGGTGGAAAGTGTTACAACCAAAGAATTTATAGTGTAAATAGTATTTACCACAACTACAGCTTTATGAATTTGTATAGATATATCAAAGCAAGGGAGGTGTTTTAGATGTCAATGGACTACAAGAGAATATTCTGGGGAATCTTTTTTGCAACCTTTAGAATAACAAATGGAATAATTACCATACTTCCTGCCTTTGTAGGTTGGATCCTTGTATTGACAGCTCTTTCAGATTCTAAAGAAAACTCCTCTGAAGGAAGTTTTTCTGGAGTTAAGATAGGTGCCCTGCTACTTGTTTTAGTAAGTTTTGGGGGAGGCCTAATATCATTTTTAGCAGGTGATAAATTTGAAAGTTTACTTCCTCTGCTATTCTATCCTTTATTTGTAATAGTCATTGAGCTTGTAGTATTTCACAAGATTCTGGAGGCCTCAGTTTATAATTTCAATGCAATGGAGCATCAGGAGACTGCTGATAAATATGTCGGCAAGGACAGAACATATATAATCCTAATGGGAATAACCATTGTTCTGTTGGCAATCTCACTTATAATCAATCACCAGATAATAGGCTTTATAGGAGCTGCTATAGCTATAATTTCAAGAATATATCTGATGACTATTATGAGTTCCCTCAGCAAGGAAAATTTAGATAAAGATGATAAATATGAAATATCTACATATATAGGTTAAGTATATTCTTCTTCACTTAAATAATATGTGCCCTGCATGTAAGGTTAACTTGACACGAGATAAACGAGGTGCTAGCATGTAAGTAAGGTTAACCTTACTTGGAGGTGAAATGAGATTGAAGAACAATATTAGAGACCTAAGGGAAAAAAGAGGGCTTACCCAAGAACAACTTGGTGAAAAAGTAGGTGTTTCAAGACAAGCAATAAATGCTATAGAAACAGGGAAATTTGATCCATCAATTTGGCTTGCTTATGATTTATCAATATACTTTAATACTTCAATTGAGGAATTATTTTTATTTAAGGAGAGTGATAGGAAATGAAAATAAAAAATCCTATGGTTAATGCTATATTTGTAATACTAATGTCTTTTATTTATGGGTGTATTTATATTTTGACTTCAAATCATGTTGAATTTTTAGGTTCTCTACCTGGTGGAAACACACTTGATTCTCAATTCTGGAATTGGTGGTTGAGTTTTATAAAAGACGGAAACATGAAATATATGGTATAAAACGATTTCAACCATCCGCTGAAAATTTGTGAAATGTGCCAAAGGCATGGTCCCTGATTTTGTAACTATACCCCATAATACCTTTGAATTGCTTCTACCAGGTATTTTGATGTAAAACTAATTTACAGGAGAAATGTGTTGTGATAGAATAATTTGACATTAAGACCAGTACTATATTTTGGAGGTAAATGAATGAAAAAGAGAATTACACTAATTACCGCAGCTTCACTAATTATAATAGTCACAGCAACATTTTTTATTTACAGGAATAATCAAAAAGCGGAATACTGCAGTATAAATGCCAGTGATCAAAAAGGCAATGTAAGATATCTTATTACTGAACAAGATTATGGTGCATCATGTTTAATTAACCAATATCTAAGAATAGGGGATACTGTTTATCTGGAACTTGTTTATTCGGCATTAAAGGGAACTTTTGGTTGGAATAAAGATTATTACCAATTCGGCATTTTAATCAAAAATTCTCCTGCTGCACTTCCTTATGGAGACTAAATTTTGTTATTGTATCTTCTTTCACGAAGTAATTGTGAACAGTTTGTTGTGACATTTAATAGGAGGGCAAATATGCAATTTGTAGCAATCATTACAGGCATTTTGATTTTTATGACAATTTCAAGTATACATGAAAGTAAAAAAAGAAGACGAAAGCTCCGCAGATGGATAAAAGAGCAGTTTGGTAAAAAGCCAGAAAGGGCTAAATATGACTATGAAAAACTAGGATACTATTGGGGAGAATACTCAAAGTCAATACCTGATGATGAAAAATTAGATGAAGTTACATGGAATGACTTAGAAATGGATAATGTATTTTGCAGAATTAACAGTTGCAATTCTTTTGTAGGTGAACAGGTTTTATATTCTTCACTTCACTGTACTCCTAAAAACAATTTAAATATGGAAGTATTGGAAAAGAAAATTTGTTTTTTTTCAGATAATGATAAGGAGAAAGAAGAAATTCAATTACTTCTATGTGGCCTCAGAAAAGATGATCATGGCTATTATTTACCAAAATTTATGGCAAACTTGGATGCGTTTGAAATAGCAATCTGGAAATATCAATTAATGCAGATATTATTGTTTGTTTCTATCCTTCCGGTAATTGTTCTACAGAGAATAGATTTACTCAGCATTACAGGTATTTTATTTACCATAAATTTGTTTGTTTATTCAAAAAGCAAGAATAAGTATGACACTCAGTTAGACACTCTTTATAGTATTGGCGGATTAGTATTAACAGCAGACAGGATTGCAGATACCGAAAAATTCTCGTATGAAAGTACGTTTGGGGACTTAAAAAGTGAGGTGGCAGTATTTAAAAAGATTTCACGTATTGTCAGTATGATGAAAAATAGAAAAGACGCATCTTTATCAGGGGAAGTAACTTCAATTATGTACGATTATATACTTGGCGTGACTTTATGGGATTTTATAAAATACGGTCAAATTATAAGTGTTCTAAAAGAACGGAAAAATGAGTTTATGCAGTTATATAATAAAGTTGGAGAAATTGATATGGCAATAGCCATAGCTTCATTTAGAGCAAGTATTCCCTTCTTTTGCACTCCGGAATTTACTGGGGAACACATAATTCAAATGGAGGAAGTATATCACCCTCTGATTGATGATCCTGTTTGCAATACAGTAACTATAGATAGAAACTGTATTATTACAGGATCAAATGCATCTGGAAAATCAACATTTATAAAAGCGGTTGCCGTAAATGTAATCCTTGCACATTGCATTCAGACATGCATGGCTAAAAAGATGAGTTTGCCGTTTGCACAAATCATTACTTCTATGGCAGTACGGGATGATTTAATGCTTGGCGAAAGTTATTATATTAAAGAAATCAAATATTTGAAGCGAATTATAGAAAACTTGTCCACAAATAGATTTATTATCTGCACAATTGATGAAATTTTAAGAGGTACAAATACAAAAGAAAGAGTTGCGGCATCAACAGCGATATTAAGATATTTGAGCAAAAAAAATTGTATTGCCGTTGTTGCCTCCCATGATATTGAGCTTACAAGAATTCTAGATAAAATATACGCTAATTATCACTTCCGTGAGCAAATAAAAGATAATGATATTATTTTTGATTATAAGATATATGATGGTGCATCAACCTCGAGCAATGCAATAAGACTTTTAGATTATATTGGATTTCCGGAAGAAATAATAACAGAAGCAGAAGACTTTTTAACCAAATCAATTTAGACGTGGGTACGAAAAGTATTGAAACGCGTATTAACATAATTTTGCTTGAATTTGCCCAAAGATACGGGAAAAAGCACTTCAGAGGGATTCTTGTAGAACTTCCTTTAAGCCGAGAGGGGATAGCCAATTACATAGGTATATCAAGAGAAACGGTAAGCAGGAAGTTGAGTGTTTTGCAGGACGAAGGTATTATTGAGATGATTGGAAATAAAAAGGTATTGATATTGGACATAGTCTGCGGCCTGTTTTTCCAAAAGCTCGGGAAAGCTCTACAATAAGCTTTTGAAAAATAAATGGTTGGGACAATATATTAAGGACTACCGGGATGGAAAAGGAATTCCAAGAAGAGGCAAGATATTATCACTACTGATATTGTGGGTAACCACCATATATTCATCATTAATTATTTTTGAGTTCTTATGGGTTAAAATGCTATTGTTCGCAATTGTCATTACTGTTTCCATTCATATCCTATCAGTAAAAACACTTACCAAGAATGAAAGAAATAATAAAAGGAAACTCTAGAAACTTTAGAACGTCCTCTGTTGAATGAAAAAAATGGATTAGTATTTTATTATGCAAAAAAGAAAGGAATTCTTTACATGGAAGAAAATCAGGGCAGGATTACCCGCTTGGCTGAGTATGTACAAGGACTTATGAACAGATTAGATGGTAAGGAGCTTTATCTAAAATATAAGGATGATATTGAAAAGGTTAAGCCACAGGAGGTTTTTGGAGTTTTTTACCACATGGTTCAAAAAGGAGCAACTCCTAAAGAAATACTTGTTTTTCTGGATAAGGTTATTAATATCTTTTATAAAAGCTTGATTGCATACCCCTGGAAAAGACCTGAGAAGGATAGCTTTATGGATTTACTTATGAAGGAGAATCATGCTCTGGAAGAAAAACTTGAAAATATTAAGGATATATTAAAGAAAAAGGATTTACAAACAAGAAAAGATGAATTGATTCCAAGAATCAAGGAGCTTTTTAAGTTTAATCAGCATTATTTGAAAAAGGAAAATATCTTATTTCCATTCCTTGAGAAAAAGATGGAAAAGTTCAATGGGCTGGCAATAATGTGGTCATTGCATGACGAGACAAGGGCACGTCTTAAAAAGCTTATTGAATGTCTTGAAGCTGAAAATTGTCCAGAGGCAGAGCTTAATGCACAAATTGGAGGATTGTTTTTTGCTATGTATGGTTTAGTACAGAAGGAAGAATTAATTCTTTTTCCTGCATCCAGTGAAATTATAAGTGACAATGAGTGGAGTGAAATGCAAAGGCAAAGCCTGGAATATGAGTTTCCTTTTATAATAAGTCCAAAACAGGAATTTGATGGTCAGATAGAGCCAGATAGTACGAATAGTAGTATTACAGAGTTTACTGAGGGGTATAAGTTTAAGACTGAAACCGGGGAATTGAGTTTTGAACAGCTAATGCTGGTGCTTAACGCTTTACCCATAGATCTAACTTTTGTTGATGAAAATAACAGAGTAAAATATTTCACCAGACCTAAAGACAGGATATTTCCTCGATCACCAGCGGTTATAGGGAGGGATGTTGACAAGTGTCACCCACCGGAAAGCGTTCATGTTGTTCATAAAATAGTTGATGCGTTTCGATCTGGTAAGCAGGATACAGCAGCGTTTTGGATTAATGTAAAAGGAAAAATGATTCTGATACAGTATTTTGCATTGAGAAATTCTAAAGGGGAGTATAAAGGGGTGTTGGAAGCTAGTCAAGATATAACAGAAATTAAGAATCTGGAAGGAGAAAGAAGATTGCTTCGGTGGGAAGAATAAAATGAAATATAGATAATGCAGATATTAATGAGGATGGAAAAGTAAATTCGTTGGATCTTGCACTTTTAAGAAAGAACTTGCTGGGATAGTATTCTAGTATTCGCTAAATAAATTAAGGTATGAAGGGGGGTCAAATTTAATAGTTATTCTGGAATAATGGATTATACATTTGCAACCATATTTTCTAATTCCTCTGAAGAAACGGCGTATTTTTTTGGATTGTCTCTATCTATGTAAACCGGAAGGTTTTTGATATCTCTTTCCCTAATAATGGGTTCAGGATCAAACCATATGTTTTCACTTTTGAAAAAATAAAACAGCCCTGTTGAAGAATCCACCCATTTACAGGTGATTACGTAGGGACTTATTCCGTTTACTCTATACGAGCTGTTATAATTAACCCCGGTAATTTCAGCATATACCAATTGGCCGTTTTCCATTAAGTATTTGCGGTTTTTTACCTTCATAACCTTTTTGTAGATAAACACAAATCCTATGAGAGCGAATATAAGTCCTAGCAAAGGAAAGAAAAAGATAAAAAATGAATAAGACGATTTAGCTAATATGCGGTTAGGTTGCTCAGGGTTATAGTAGATCTCTACTTCTTCTCCCATATTCATGCCACTGCTGTAAAAGTTAAGGCGCTCTTCATATTGTTTGTCGTCAATTGTATATTTTACATAGACAGTATGATTAGTGTCACCGTCAGAATCTCTGTAAGTTTCTATTGAACTTATAACTGCAGTGGTTTCTAATGCATTGTTTTTGAAATTAATATTGTATGAAGCTATGGATATTCCAACTATTAAAAAAATCAAGCCTATAGCCGAAAATATAATTCCGAACAACCATTCCACTTTTTTTGGATTCATTTTGATATCACCTCAACATTTATTGTAGTGTTAATATAAATCAACACCATACATTGAAATTATATCATTTAGGGGCAGAAAAGCCAATGTTATTACATAATATAATAAAGGATTAGATATTAAGTAAAATAATATATATCAATTTATTGACAAACATTATAATTGTGATAATATAGTTTAAAATTCAGAAAGGAAATTTAGTATGCAATTAATAAGAGTTTTGTCAGGACCAATTGTTGGTGCAATTATAGGCCTTTTTACAAATTATATAGCAGTTAAAATGCTTTTTAGACCTAAAAATGCTGTAAAAATCGGCAAATATACATTGCCTTTTACACCAGGTATTATTCCAAAGAGAAAAGCCGACCTTGCAAAAGCAGTCGGTAGAACCGTGGGCAACGCGTTATTTGGTGAAAGTGAAGTCATGTCAATTATTGCTTCTGAAGAAATGAAAAATACCTTTGTAGATGGAATTATGAAAATTATAAACGAAAGAGTCTCAGAAGATACAACAGCTAAATCTATGCTTTCAGAAATTATAGGAGAAGAAATATATTCACAAAAGAGAGATGAATTATCTCAAAAAATTGCCGATAAAATCGTACAGGGGTTATTGAATATGGATGTCGGTAAAATAATAACCGACAGGGGTGTAGAAGTTTTAAAACAGAAACTGAGCAACCCAATGCTCTCCTTTTTAATCAATGAAAAGACTATAAAATCCATTGCGGTACCCATTGGAGAGCAAATAAATGAATATATTAAAACCGATGGAATAGATAAAATTGAAAGCTTTCTTTCCAGCGAAGTTTCAGAACTTGAGAATAGGCAAATCAATAGTATGTTTAGTGACAAGGAAGCTGTTATGTTAAAAATTCAAAACAAGCTCGGTGACCTATATATCAGTTTTGTAAACAGTAATGCTGAAAGCTTTATAAAACGTTTTAAAATCAGCGAAATCGTTGAGGAAAAGATTACAAATATGAGCAACGAATCAATGGAAGAACTAACGCTTTCAGTTATGAAAACCGAACTCGGTATGATTGTAAATCTTGGTGCTGTAATTGGATTTGTCATAGGTATTATTAATACTTTTATATAGGTTTGGCTTCCATGGGGTAATATTGGACTTATGGAATCTTTTCCAGTTATTGAATCCTTGAACAAGGGTTTCTTGACAACTCAATTCTGTTGACAATGAATGGAAATACTAATATAATAAAATTGTACCATGTAGAAAATATTAATTTATATAAGAAAGGAGTTGTTTTGATGTCTGTAAAAAATGTTGAGGTGGTTTTTAACTAACTTAATACCGGCACAGGTATGCAGAAAAGCCTTATGACAGGTTTTGTTTGTATTACCTATGCATCTTCTTTCGAGCAACCTGAATAGCGTATTTAGCAATTTGTTAGCACGCATAGGTAGCGTGTTTTTTTATTGCTTTTATTGCAACATATTCCCGCAGGTGGTCGTTGTCTGCGGGATTTTTATATTCTTTTTCAGGGTGCACGAGGGCATAAATTAAATTTAGGGAGAGCGATGATTATGTCAAAAAATAGAAGTACTTATGACTATTTAAAACAAATCCGTAGCGAATGGGTTATCAACCCTCGGACACGAGTACAGGAAAACGAAATAAAAAGCAAAAAGAAACGTAGACAAGAATCAAAGAAATTAATAAAGGAAGGTTCAGACCAATGAAATTAGAAGATTACGGATGGTATGAAAATTTTAAAAAGCTCTATTCAGAGGTTAAAGATTTGGCAGTGCGGAAAAAGCAAAAGGAGCTCTATATATCAAGGGCTAGAAAAAGAGAAAGAGAAGGAGGAAAAGTCATATGACAGGAATGATATTTGAAACAATGAATAACAACCATGTTGAAGATGCTGCCAAAATAGCTTTTTCAGAGTATTTGGAGGAGAGGATTTCAGTTCCCGTACTGCCTGACTTTGATTTTTATGAAAGCTTGTGTAAATTAATCAGTGAACTGGCGGATTCAGATTTGGGTACAGTAGCTTTGGAAAATGGAAAGGTGGTCGGATATTTAACTTGCTATCAACCGATGCAGAATCATTTCGGAACAACACCGGGAGTATTTTCACCGCTCCACGGACATGGTGCGGTCAAAGAAAATAGAGCGAAGATATATTCATGGTTATATCAAAAAACATCTGAGAAATGGGTGAGAAAAGGCATACTCAGCCATGCCGTATCCCTTTATGCCCATAGTGAAGCAATCCAAAGTTTTTTCTGGAATGGCTTCGGGTTAAGGTGCATTGATGCAATCAGAGAAGTAATATCAATTGAATACGGTGTGTTATCTACTGTGAAATTTCGGGAGATACCATATGCAGAGCTTTCAGAGGTTGTTCCTTTGAAAAATCAATTGATAAAACATTTGAGAAATACACCCATGTTTATTCCGTTGTTTTTCCAGGTTGATTCTGACACGCTTAAAGAAGATGCCGAAAACCGAAAGTCAAGATTTTTTGGTGCGGAAATAAATAATGAGTTAGTAGGCTTTATAGAAATCATGAGTTCTGGAGAAAATTTTGCTTGTGAATTTCCTAGTATGATGAATATTTGCGGAGCATATTTAATTCCGGAGTATCGAGGACAGAGTATTTTTCAAAATTTGTTTGCATTTCTACTCGATCTTCTTAAATCTGAAGGATATACACGTTGTGGTGTTGATTTTGAGAGCTTCAACCCAACTGCAAGTGGGTTTTGGTTAAAACATTTTATGCCCTATACATATTCAGTGACGAGAAGGATTGATGAACGAATAATCAAAAGTATGTGATTATGATAACTAAAAAGTGTCATTTTTAGGTTTTTTGAAGTTAAGGTGGAATTTATAGATAATCCGGTTGTAGAGTATGAAGATGACGAAAAAGGTCAAAGCAACTGAAAAATCAATTGACAAATATGCTACAATATTTTACAATATCATCAAGGAAAAAAAGTAGATAAATATAAATAATAAGGTAATAAAATGAAGAATATTCAAAAATGATAGGATTAGATTACACATTATGTGAGGTTAAATGACTACTTCCTAGTGCTGATTAACAAAATAAAATTCTATAATTTAATTTTGTTAATCAGCAGAAAACGTAGGATGTTCAAAAGCACTAGATATTTGCTAATTGAAATGAAGAAAAACATTTTAATTTGTGAATACAATATAGGGTTATTAATGAAGAATAGAAATCCCATAAATTATTCTTGTTCTTGGCCGAATCAGATGATTTATGGGATTAGTAGTACTATTCTATAAAGTCAGGAAGCATAAATACACATTATAGAAAGGATATTGTTATGTATAATAATATTTTAGAAAGACCAAATTTAAACGAATGGATACCTGTATTGCAATACCGTTGGAAGTTAGATGACAACAGTCATTCACTGTTATATTTCGGATTAAGAAATTACCCTAATCAGTTAAACAACAAGATCAAAATAACGGGTAAGCTTTTAGAAATAATCCATGCATTTGACGGAGAAAAAAGTCTTTCAGTACTCTTAGAGCAAGATAAGTCGTTAGATGAAGGAGACTATGTTACATTAAAGAACTTAATGGATGAAGGCGTTATTGTTGAGAAAAGTAAGCTTCGTAAACCTGCTACTAGAGAGAATCATCAAAGTTGTATTAGATGTGTCAATAATGACAATGTACTACAGGGACTTGAATTTGATAAAAATGGGTTATGTGCATTTTGCCAATGTGTTGAAAAGGCGAAAGAAGAGAGAACGTTAAAAGTTGGTGGAAATAATGTTGTGACAGGGGAGGAACTTCGTGAAAAGCTCGCTGACAATAAGTCACGGTTTGATGTGATGGTACTTTATACCGGCGGTAAGGATTCTTCTTATCTATTATGGTATTTGGCAAAGAAATTAGGTCTTAGAGTATTGGCCTGTACTTGGGACATGCCTTTTAATAGTGAAACCACCTTGCGTAATATTAAAAATGCTCAAAAGAAACTGCCAAATGTTGAATTTATCACAAGAACAATTGCTCCCGAAGACTTAAAAAAGGCATACCGTGAATTGGTCTTTGATATGGGGTTGCCTTGCCCTTGTCCATGGATATCCTATGCCCTCTTTTATCCTATTGCAGTTTACGAAAAAATACCTGTAATAATGGATGGGATTGAAGCGGCTCAAATGCTCATGTCAAATGCATTGGAAGCAGCTTCTTCAACAAAGAAAAAGGAAGATACTACCCCGGCTAAAGAATATATGTTAAACTATCTTCGCTTAATTTCTTCTTCTGATGAAAGCAAGTCATCTTCATTTATGTACAATTTCATTAAGAAAACAAATAAAGTATTCAGCCCGGTCTTTGATCAACTCAGAGAAATTATAAATCATGAAGAACAATATACTCTTCCCCAAATGTTAAGGTTGTCGAGTGAAAGTGTATATAAAACATGGACTGAGGTACGGGACATTATACAAAAAGAGTTGGACTGGGAGATGCCAGCAGGACAGACGGGCTTACTACATACCAGTTGCCAGATTGAAACTTATAAGGACTATTTCCAGTATAAAAGTTTTTCCGACATGTCTATGCCCATGTTTCAAGAATCCGTACCAATGTTTCCACAATCAATCATTGAGTTGAGTTCTGCTATTCATTTTGGGCAGATTACACGGGAAGAAGCACTTAAGGAATTGGAAGAACGCGGTTATGAGAATGCCGATCAAGCAATCAATAAAGTGATGAAAGAACTGGATATTGAGTGTGAAGACCTAAGCTACAGTGAAAACATGCACCCTATTGTAAGAAAAATTTTCACATCCGAGGGTAAAATAAGGTTTTAAGCGAAATTATAAAGGTCAAAAATATCTCAGAAATCAATTGACAAAAATGCTGCAATATTTTAGAATATTAACAAGGAAAAAATAGTTAAATATATATAATAAGGTATAAAAATAAAGAAAATTTAATTTTTGTGCATTTGAGGTACACATTACGTGGGGGGGTAAAAGACTACTTTCTAGCTATTTGTTAATTAAAATGCGGAAAGCCTTTTAATTTGTAAATACAATATAGAGTTATTAATGAAAAATAGAAATCCCATAAATCATACTTGTTCTTGGCCGAATCAGATGATTTATGGGATTAGCAGTACAATAGCTTTATGCTGTTGTGCTACACTGCTTTTATTATATCATCAATATTTTTATTTTAAAAGGGGCTACGTTTTTAAGTTTTTTCAACTTATTAATTATCAAGGTTTAGGGAATAAGTAGTGCTGAAAACGAATTATGGTATGGAATAATTATGAAAATTGCGAAGAAAATAACAAGTTAACACATGCTCTTAAATATGTTAGCCAGGAATTTAAGAGATGCATGCAATGTGGCAAGTGTGTAGGCATATGCCCTGCTGGGGAGATATCTGATTTCAACTCACGTAAAATAATCCATTCTATAAAGTTGGGAAACATAAAAACAACTCTGGAAAATAATAATATTTGGCATTGTGTGCTTTGTTCAAGTTGTTATGCCGTATGTCCTAATAACATAAATTTCCCTTTATCTATAATGATTCTACGTGTTATCTCATTTTATTATGGTTTCGGATGGAAATTAGATAATATTTCTATACCGTATGTTGAGCAATGTCTAAAAACAGGTATGTCGTTGCCGGATAATGAGAGCGATGAGATCAAAGATGTTCTGAAGGAGAATTACGGTAAAGATGCTTCCATGCCGGAAATACGAGATAGGATAGGGCTCAAACCAAAAAGGAAAGTCTCAGACAAGGCAATAGCTGAAATAAATCAGCTTGCAGAAATTAGTGGCCTTATTAGAAAGACGAATATTGTAAAATCTTGTAACCCTGAAAACGAAGGTGACTTGCGAAGTTTGGATTGGGAGCAGGAGTGCAGAGAATTTTTTAGCCTGATTGAAAAACTTCCAGAGGGGTGAGAGTATGCCATTTGTTGAGAGATTGAAAAATATTAAAGTCAATGATAGATATATGCTTTTTCGTTCATGTGCAATTTCGAATAAATACCCAGGGATGGAAAGTGCCACAAAAGCTGTTTTTAATGAACTCGGAATAGTTCTTGAAGAATCTGAAGACCAGACCTGTTGTGGAGGAAGTGCAATAGTCTTCACAGCTATAGGACAAGTTGCATCAACTATTCTAATGACAGCAAGAAACCTTACCATATCTGAAGAAATGAAGTTAGACCTAATGGTAATGTGTAACGGTTGCTTTAAAAATCTTGCTGAATTTGGTGCATATATAAATAAAAACCCTGATATCAAGGATTTAGTGAATGAAAAACTTAGTAAGATACAGAGGAAATATAATGGTACCTCAAATGTAAACCATGTGATGGAAATTTTATATTTGCTCAAAGATAAACTCAAGGAAAAAACTAAGAAACCCTTGCATGGTTTGAAATTTGCCACTCACTATGGTTGTCATTATCTTTATGGTGCAAAAAACAGTGCTGTGGATGATCCGTTCTTTCCCACTATATTGGAGGAAATAATAGAATCACTTGGTGGGGAGAACGTTGAGTATTCGGAAAACAGATCTTGCTGCGGAAGTGGTGTATTAAGCAATACTTATATTGATAATAATGCCGCTGTCCAAACCACTGTAAGGAAACTGGATTCACTAAATGAATCAAAGGCAGATGCAGTTGTTGTCACTTGCCCGTATTGCTTAATGAATCTTGATAGAATGCAATACCAGCTAAGCAAGAGTATGGATAAGGGTTATAATATGCCTGTGGTTAATATTGCTCAGATTGTTGGGTTGGCTTTAGGTATAGATCCCCAATGCTTGGGTTTTGATGCACATGTTATAGATGTTGGCAAACTACTCAGGAAGGTTGGTGGAGAGCCGTGAAGAGAATAGGAGTTTTCGTTTGCCATTGTGGAACAAATATATCCGGGGTGGTTGATATCAAAGGAGTGACAACTGCTGTTAAGACTTTAAAAAATGTGGCTGTTGTACGGGATTACATTTATATTTGCTCATCTCAAGGAAATGAAATTATAAGAAAAATGATTGAAGAATATAGGTTAAATGGTGTGGTCATAGCCTCATGTAGTCCAAAAGTTCATGAAGGTACATTCAGAAAAACTATTGAAGAAGCAGGGTTAAATCCATATTTGTTTGAGGTTGCCAATATCAGGGAACAGGTTTCCTGGTGTACAGAAGACAAAGCAGATGCCACAAAGAAGGCAATAGAACTGATACAGATGAAAATAAAAAAGGTATTAAAGTTGTTACCGTTGGAAGAAACGAGACTTGAAATTACGAAAAAGGTTCTGGTGATAGGTGGGGGAATTGCAGGTGTTGAAGCCGCTTTAAAGATTGCCAATAACGGCCATGAAGTTTTGTTGGTTGAGAAAAGTCCTTCGATTGGAGGCAGAATGGCGTACTTGGATAAGACTTTTCCAACGCTGGATTGTTCTGCTTGTATTCTTTCTCCAAAACTTGTGGAGGCTGGAAGCCATCCGTTAATAAAAATATATACAAACAGTGAAGTTTTTGAAGTATCCGGATTTGTGGGGAATTTTACAGCTAAAATCCTTCAAAAGGTGAGATATGTGGATATTGATAAGTGCAAAGGATGCGGGCTTTGCAGCATCAAATGCCCTGTAAAGGTTTCATCAGGTATTAATATAGGGAGCGAGGAAAGACCTGCTATATACAGTCCTTTCCCTCAAGCCTATCCCAAAGCTCCTACTATAGATAGAGAGAACTGCTTGTATTTGACAAAAGGCAAGTGTGGGCTTTGCAGTAAAGTTTGTTCATCTGGGGCAATAAATTATAATGAGAAGGATAACGTTTTGGAAGAAAGTGTGGGTGCAATTATTGTAGCCACGGGCAATGACTTGTTTGATGCCAATAAGTACACTGAATACGGATATGGAAGATATCTTAATGTTATAACAGGATTTCAATTTGAGAAATTTTTAAGTCCATCTGGCCCAACAGAGGGTAAATTAATAAAACCATCAGACGGTAAAGAACCTGAGAGTATTGCATTTGTACATTGTGTGGGTTCAAGGGACTCTGCAAAAGGAGTTTCTCACTGTTCAAAAGTTTGTTGCATGGTGACTGCTAAACAAATCTTAATTGCAAAAATCAAAAATCCCAAGGCTCGAATTTATTCATTTTATATCGATTTACGTGCCGGAGGGAAAAACTATGAGGAATTTGTATGCCAAGCCAGAGAAAAAGAAGGTGTGAATTTTATAAAGGGCAGGGTGTCAAATATATTGAAAGTAAATGACAAACTTCTGGTTAAAGCAGAAAATATATTTGAAGGAAAACCCGTCAGGATAGAAGTTGATATGGTGGTGCTTGCTTGTGGCATGCTGCCAAATCCAGATGCTATAAAACTTGCAAAAGTTCTTGGAATAGAATATGACAAATATGGTTTTTATAAAGAACTACATCCCAAACTGAAGCCTGTTTCGACTTCAAGAGCAGGTATATTTATTGCGGGCACATGTTCAGGGGCGATGGACATTCCTGACACTGTAAGCCATGCAGCTGCTTCAGCAGCAAATGCGTTGGAAATATTGTCAGATGAATATATAGTCAAAGATCCATTGGTTTCGAGTGTAAGGGAGTCAGCATGTACAGGCTGTTTTGCCTGTAAAGATGTTTGCTTCTATGGAGCCATTAATGAAGTACTGATAAATGGTAGGCTGATAGCACAGGTTAATGAGGCGGTTTGCCATGGATGTGGCAATTGTACAAGTCAGTGTCCTAACGGTTCAATCAGCTTAAATGGTTCAACTGATGAACAGATACATGATGAAATTATCGGAGCGTTATATTGATAAGGGAGAAGAGAAGATGTGTTTTGAACCCAAAATCATAGGTTTGGTTTGTAACTGGTGTACATATTCAGCTGCGGATCTTGCGGGTCTTTTAAGAAAGAAGTACCCGCATAATATTAAGCTTATAAAGATTCCATGTTCAGGTAGGGTAAACCCCAATTTAATAATTACGGCATTCCAACATGGAGCAGATGGGGTTTTTGTTGGTGGGTGCCGCCTGGGTGATTGCCATTATTCCACGGGCAATTATTATGCCCGTTTCAGATTTGAGCTGGTTAAGTCTCTGCTGGTGTTTACAGGAATGGAGCCTGAGCGTTTAACTCTTGAATGGATTTCTGCTTCAGAAGCTGATGAGTTTGTTGAAACTGTGGAAAAGTTTATTGCCAAAATAAAAGCACTGGAAAAGGCTAATCCCATTCAAAGAAGCAGGTTGGAGGATTAAATGAATGATTGAAAAAATGAGGGGAATTGCAGCTGATTGGCTGAAAAATAAAGACATTGATTGTTTTTTGGGGTTTACTGAAAAAGAAAATGGGAAATTTGTGCCTGTATGTATATATGATGTTGAGGATGTAAGTAAGCTCGATTTTGATTCAGGATGTGTTCAAAATCTAATGAGTTATGTTGATAGTCAGAAGAAAGAAAAAATCGGAATATTACTCAAAGGCTGTGATGGAAGAGCTTTGGTGCAGCTTATAGCTGAAGGACGTATTTCAAGAGAAGATTTTAAAATAGTGGGAGTATCTTGTGGTCAGTTTTCACAAAATAATTTTATTGAAGATAAGTGCAAATACTGTTTTAGTACCATTCCACCAGTATATGATGAGTTTCTTGGAGAAAAGCAAGAACTAAAAGACGGAACTTCGGCCGATTTAATTGAGGAAGTGCAAAGAATTGATGGTTTATCTCATGAACAAAAAAATAAATATTTTGCAGATATGTTTGAAAAGTGTATACGTTGTTATGCATGCCGGGAAGTATGCCCAATGTGTTATTGTGAGCAATGTATTTCTGAAAAAAGCGACCCGAATTGGATTGAGAAAAGTGTCAAACCTTCCTCAAATTATTATTGGATAGTTGCCAGGACTTTACACTTGGCAGGCAGATGTATTGCTTGTGGGGAATGTTCGAGAGTTTGTCCGCAAGGAATTCCGCTTCATTTATTACACTACAAAATGTTTGATCAAGTGAAAACTTCATGGGGATATGTTGCAGGAACGGATACAGAGAAAAAAATACTTGATTTGGACTTTAAAGAATATAGAAAAGAAGATCAGAAGTGAGGATTGGGGGACTGTGATGAATTGGGAAATTGAATCACCAGATAGTCTTGCTGCTTTTTTGATGGATTTGGGAGATGTATATGCTCCATCAGGCAAAGATATATTGAAATATTCAAAACTGGATAGAAATGGCACAGTTGATCTTTCAAGACTAAGTGATTTTTCAGCAAAGGAAATTTTACTGCCAATTACTCAATATTACATGAAATTTAATCTTGAGAATACAGAGAATACTGATTTTTTGCCTTTAACAAAAACTTATTTTACAGTTCTCGGATTACGTCCGTGTGACATAAAAGGCTTGCAGGTATTTGAAAGCCTTTTCTACGAAAGTTCATCATTCAGGGATTTGAGGGAAAAGATGACCGTAATCGGATATTTGTGTGATAAACCTTCAGAAAATTGTTTTTGCGAATCAACAGGAGTTGAACCGCTATCTGTAAAAGGTATGGATTTGGTCATGTATCCTGTGGATGGTAAATACATCCTTTCAGCTAAAACAGAAAAGGGAAGAAAACTTTTAGAGAAGTCTTCCTTTAAAACAGTCGAAAACCCTCCAGAACCTATGTACAAAGGAAAACAGAGTATGAGCATAAATGT
This sequence comes from Bacillota bacterium, assembly GCA_023398495.1. GTDB lineage: Bacteria > Bacillota > Clostridia > Acetivibrionales > Acetivibrionaceae > Acetivibrio. The sequence continues at coordinate 55,660 of JAEWSG010000138.1, read as the reverse complement.
CAAAAGCATAGCAGAAAATGCTGAAAGAATTGACAATGAACATATGCACAAAATTGCTTTTGGATGTATAAATTGCAGGATTTGTTCCTATGTTTGTCCGACTTGCCACTGCTTTACGGTTACAGATGAGGTTTTTAAGAATGAGGGAGGAAGGGCTATTGTGTGGGATTCCTGCCAGAGTAAGTATTTTACCCAGGAGGCTTCAGGGGCAAATCCAAGAAAGGAAAAATCCTTAAGGGTGAAAAACAGAATTTTGCATAAGTTTAAGTATTACACTACTAAAAATGGTGATGTTATGTGCAGTGGATGTGGTAGGTGTATAAGCAATTGTCCATCCGGACTGAACATTTTTAAAGAGATAGATGAAACTAAAATGAATTGTGAGTAGAGGGAAAATATGATAGACCTTTTAAGTGTAAAAAAAGCAATTATTGAAGATGTAAAAGTAGAGACACCTGAAGTCAAGACTTTTGTGATTAAGGTGGAGGAACCTTTTCGTTTTAAATCAGGACAATTTATTATGATTTCTATGCTTGGAGTAGGGGAGTCGCCGTTTGCCGTATCCTCGAGTCCACAAAATCCCATGAGCATAGAAGTAACCATACAGAAAACAGGAATGAATACAACTGCTATTCACGAGCTTTCAGCAGGAGATGCGGTGTGGTACCGGGGTCCATATGGAAATGGGTTCCCTGTTGAAGAATGGGGAAGTAAAAATAGGATTGTTATAGCAGGAGGAATTGGTTTAGCACCAATAAGGTCATTGTTGTATGACATGATTGATAACAGGCAAAATAGCGAGGATATTTTGCTGCTATACGGAATCCGTTCTTACGACAAGGCTATATATAAAAAAGAACTAAGTGATTTGGATAAGAAAATAAATGTTCAGATTATAAGCGAATACCCCGAAGAAGGCTCAGATAGAAGAGTTGGCTTTGTAACACAGCTTATTGAGCAACAGGAAATTGACCCGAGCAACAGTATAGCTGTGATGTGCGGTCCCCACAGAATGATTGAGGCATGTGTAAATAGTCTTGAAAAGAAAGGGCTTGTAAGGGAGCAAATGTACGTTTCGCTTGAAATGAAAATGAAATGCGGTGTTGGCATATGTGGAAGATGCAATATTGACCATAGACATATATGTAAGGATGGACCAGTTTTTAGAGTTGATGAAATCAATTTGTAAGAGGGCAAAGCAACAGAACTAAAACTATGAAAGGAGGAAATTATATGTATCGTGAAAAAGTCATGGACTATTTTATGAATCCAAAAATGTTGGAGAAATTGATGATGTTGAGTTAAAAGTAATTGTGTATTCAATTAAATATAAATAATTTATTTTTAAAGGAGCTGGGTTAAAATGAAAAAAGTTCAGATAGTTGAAAAAAGTTGTCACCGTGAAGGATTGAAAGTTGAAAGAATGAGGGATTATTTTAAGGCAAATGGGTATGAATTGGTTAATGATGATACGGGGCTTGATCCAACAAATAAATATGCATATCCGCTAGAAAACCTTGTTATTCATCCGGATGCAGACATTATTGTTCTTACAACTTGTGGATTTTCAAAAGCAATTGAAGATGGTGATTTTGAAGCATTAAAAATCATTAATGAAAACAAAAAGAAGGATGCAAAGGTTATTGTAGGAGGATGTATTCTTGAGATAGCAAAGGAAAGATTGGACAAGGAGTTTGATGGGCCAACTTTTGATGCTAAATCATATTTCAAAATGGATGATTACGTCGAACATACTGTTGACTATAGTGAAATTGCAGAGCCGAACAGATTAAAAAACACAGACAACTTCTTTATAAAAATTCAGGATGGTTGTAATCACAGATGTGCTTATTGTGCTATATGGAAAGCAGCCGGACCAAGCAAGAGCAAGCCGTTGGATAAGGTTATGGAGGAATTCCACAGCGGTCTGGAAGCGGGATACAAGCATTTTTATTTCCTCGGGGAATGCTCAGGTGCTTATGGTTTGGATTTTGGTTCAAATTTGAGTGAATTACTCAAACAGTTCAAGACTATTGATGGAGACTATGACATTCTCCTCGAAGATGTACACCCGTGGTATTTCTTGAAGTCTTTTGAGGATTTAAAGGAACTTTGCGTGCAAGGTAAGATACGTTCTTTCCACACACCTATCCAAACAGGAAGTGAACGTGTTTTAAAGCTTATGAAAAGGCAATCTGACATGAAAAAGGTTATGGACAATCTTAAGGAATTAAGAGCTGCTTGTCCGGATCTTGTATTGTCCTCGGCAGTTATTGTGGGATTTCCAACTGAAACGGAAGAGGAGTTGCAAGAAAGCATAGATTACTGCAATGAAGCAACGTTTGATACAGTAGCATGTCATATGTTTTCTGCCCGTCCAGGTTCTGTTGCAGCTGAGATGGATGGACAAATTCCTGAAGAAGAAAAAGCCAAGAGGTATCATACTTTTAAAGCGAACTTTGCAGGAAGAACAAGAGTTGATCCAAATCAGAGAAAGTATGTAAATGAGTAATTATATTGAACGCGATAAAGATTTTACATCGCGTTTCAATTTCCTTGATTTATTATTGTGAAAATTCAATTATCCTTTTAAAATCATTTTCACGATTTATATTGATTACAAGAATAATAATATCTTCTAAAAAGTTTGTTAATAAACAAACTTTTTGGAAGAATTGTATAAAAGTTTATTGAGTCTACACTATCATATTGAAGAGAAGGAAATACAAATATGAATAAAAGTAAAAGTACTATAGGATTAATTTTATTTACTATTCGAAACTTATTTAAGAAAAATGACACCAAAGCGATATTGAGTTTTCTTAAAGACAAAGAAATCAAGCTATCCTTTAGTGAGAAAATGAAGATAGTAAGGAAACTGTACCGTATATCGCATGAAGTTGATTGTCCACATACACATGAGGAAATATTATCGTACATCACAACCATCCTTACACTCCCTAAGAATGTAAATGGATGTGTGGTAGAGGCAGGTTGCTTTAAGGGTGGAAGTACCTCTAAATTCAGCTGTGCATGTAAAATATCAGGAAGAAAATTTGTAGTTTTCGATTCCTTCCAAGGGATACCAGCACACACTGAGCCACATACATTCAACATTTATGGAAGGCCTGTTACTTTTTCACAGGGTGAATACTGCGGAACACTTCCGGAAGTAAAATCCAATATTCAAGAGTATGGCAGTATTGAAGTGTGTGAGTTTGTTAAAGGATGGTTTCAAGACACACTTCCTGACTTTAAAGAGCCTATTGCAGCAATTTATATTGATGTTGATTTGGCATCATCAGTAAAAACATGTTTGAAATATCTTTATCCATTATTGGCGGATGGTGGAGTGCTTTATTGTCAGGATGGACATCTTCCGCTTGTTATTGATGTTTTTGATGACGACTCTTTCTGGAATAATGAGGTGGGATACCCTAAGCCAGTAGTAGAAGGATTAGGGCTCAAAAAGTTGATTAAAATTGTAAAAACTGAAAGTAATAGAAAATCTATTGCAGTGTAGCTGTACTGAAGAAAGCTTGAACAAGTATAAATCTATGATTACTAATAAGGTCGGGGGGCTTAAGTTTTATGAAGGTTCTTTTAATAACAGGCGATGCTGGTCATGTCCAGGGTTGGGGGGATTTAGAGACCACAAGAAATATGTGCAAAGCAATTGAAGAATCAGGTAAGGAAGCCGAAATTTTATATGTTAATAATATGGAAGAGCTGGAAAGAGGCTTGAAAACCTTGCGTTTTGATATTGTCTGGAGTGCTCTTTACCATGTGTCAGAGAATGGGGAATATGTAGGATTGGCTTCCTCGGATACGTCTTGGATAGGCGATATTCTCAATGAGCGCGGCATACCTTTTATAGGACCGGGTGCACAAACAATGAAAGATCTTATAAATAAGTCGGCAACAACGAATATTTTGAGGAATGCAAACATTCCTGTGCCGGAACAGCATGTAGTCAATGAAGGTGAGGAAATTTATGTTGATAAATTTCCTATGATTGTAAAACCGTGTTTTGAATCCGAAAGTACAGGCATTTGTGAAGAAAGTGTTGTTTGTTCTCAACAGGAGCTTATAAAAAGACTCAACTATATTCACAATACCTTTAGACAACCTGCATTAGTTGAAGAGTACTTGCCCGGAAGAGAATTTACTGTGGCAGTTTTAAAAAATGGCAGTAATAGGGAAATACTTCCTGTCGAAAACATAATTGAAAGAAACGCATATGAGAATTATCCGCTTGTAACGGTTGAGTTGAAAGTAAAAGATTTGATAAGTTTCAGCGTGCCTAAGGTTAATTACAATGAATCTATAGCATTGGCAAATGATGCGGCTGAGGTTTTATGTTGCTATGACCATATACGTATTGATATGAGAGAAGATGTGACCGGTAAACTAAAGATAATAGAGGTTAATGGCATTCCCGGTTTGAATCCTATAAAAAGTAGGAGCCTCCAAATACATTCACTTTATTACCCGGGTTTTTCAAAAAAAGAAAATTTCAAAATGTTGATTAACAAAATAGTTGACTCGGCCATTGAAAGACATGGTATTGGCCATAGCCTGTCTTATTCAGGTGTGAATGGGTAGGTGATTTTTTAAGATGAACAGATTTTTTGGCTGCGGTGAAAAAACGTCTAGGTTCAACGAGTCCAGACTAAAAGATGTCTATGGAGAATTTATTGATACTAGTTTTGAAGATGCAACCATCGCAGGTCATTCACTTTCCTGGTGGGTAGATAACTTTGGTATTCCTCTTCATATTAATTATACTCCACTTATCAGAAAAAATATAAGGGCTTTTAAACGCATCTTTGAAGAGAATTATCCAAATGGGAAAATTCTTTATGCAGCCAAGGCATATTGCCACCCTTCCATTTTCCGGGTCTTGTACGAAGAAGGGGTCGGAGCAGATGTGTCTTCTTATAATGAGACAAAAGCAGCCCTTGAATCGGGAATTTTACCTGGGGATTTAAATCTTAACGGTAATGCAAAAGAAGACTTTTTGATAACACAGGCAGTGGAACAAGACATTTTGATTACTATAGACAGCATGGAGGAATTGGACCTGGTGTCGGGAATTGCCTCAAGTATGGGTAAAACAGTACGGGTACTACTCAGGGTTAGCGGTTTTGAAAGCAAATCAGGTACCGATGAATGTATTTTGACTTCTGGGGTATGGACAAAGTTTGGTATAAGTCCTGAGACGATAAAGGAAAGATTAAAAAATGCACAAATAATTTCCGGTATAAAAATATGTGGACTTCATATGCATGTTGGATCTCAGATTGCTAGAAAGGAAGACTTTTTAGATCCCCTTGGTGTTTTGATTGAGCTTGGACATTTTTTGAGGAGCAATGGACATGAGTGCTCAATTATAAATATAGGTGGAGGTTTTCCCCTTTCTTATATGAATGAAACGGAATGGTCGGACTTCAAAGAAAGTGTAAAAATAGGAATGATGCATGCGGAAAAAGGGGATTTCACCAAATTGTACGTGTGGAACAATGAGACTTCAGGATATTGCCCGAGCTATGGGGAAGACTTGGAATTTACCGATTGGAAAGGTGAAATGTTCTATTCCCCATATCCTAAGTCAAAAATGTTGGAAGAAATCTTAAAAGGTACTATAGAGGTAAATGGCAACAAAATAAATACCATTGCTGCATTGAAAGAGCTTGGAACCCCGCAAATCCTTATTGAGCCGGGAAGAAGTATTGTTGGAGATACAGGGATAACTTTAGCAAGGGTAAGCAATGTAAAGAAAATAGCATACGGACATAATCTGCTGGTGCTTGAGATGGGAGTAGTGAACTATGCGGGGTCGGTTATTCACAAGCTCTTAAATGGATGGTCGATAGTGAATGATTATACTCGTATGGAGGAAAAGCCATTTGAAGCATTTGTTTGTGGAAATTTGTGTTATAACGGTGATATAATTGCAAAGTACAAAATAAAATTACAGAGAACTCCTAAACGAGGAGATATTGTAATGATTTACGACACGGGAGGAACAGAATCACACTTCTTTGCGTCAAATGCAAATTCATATCCATGTCCAAGTCGTGTGCTTGTTGATGAAAATGGCAGTGTAACTGTTGTGAAGAGGCGTGATAGTCAGAATGAAATATTTGGTTTGCAGGAGTTGATAAGATGACAGAATCTACATTTGTAAATAATGTTTATTCAGTGTGCGGTAAAGTGGATCCGGCAGTAGGGATAGGTTTAGCAAAAGTTGCCGGAGATGAGACATTAGGACTTTATTGTGCCAAACTCGAGCCTTTTAAAAAAGTTGGAGCACATTATCATAAGAAGGGTGTAGAAACATACCAGATAATTGAAGGTGCAGGAGAAATACATATTGGAATACCCGAAGACAATGGGCAGGTCAAATGGAAGATGTCTGTAAACCTTAAGAAAGGTGATGCTTTTACTGTTAATGCAGGTGAAGTTCATCAGCTTGAGAATAAAGGAGATACAGAATTACTGGTTGTATTTGGGTGTTCGGCCTCCCATTTGGGTGAAGATCGCACATTAGTAGAGGGAAAATAATTTTATGTAAAAAGGGCGTGTATATATGAAGAAATTCAATTTTAAAAAAGTGGATGCTTTTACAAAGGAAGGCTCGAAAGGAAATCCAGCAGGATGTGTATATCTTGAGACAGCAGCTGAAGAGGATGAAATGCAGCAATTGGCAAATGAACTTAAGGGCTTTGTAAATGAAGTGGTATACTGTTTGCCTATAGATAACAACGGTAATACGATATATTCACTGTTATATTATTCATCTGAATGTGAAGTTGAATTTTGTGGGCATGGAACTATTGCTTGCATGTATGATTTAATTTCAAATTCGCCAGAGGCAATTGGCCGGAAGGAAATTATCATACGTACAAGAAAAGGAGACTTGACGGTTTATAACAATATTGCCTCTGCTGACGCAGTATATATAACGGCTCCAATGCCAGAACATATAGGTACCAAGCTAAAAACGCCGGAAATATCCAGCGGCTTGAAAATACCTGAAACCTGGATAGATGAAAAATATCCTGTGGATCTTATAAATGCAGGCCTTAACACACTGATTGTACCAATTAAAAATGTAAATGATATTGTCTCGATATGGCCTGATATCAATGCACTCAAGGAGTTTTGTCTTGCAAATGGAATAGATATTATCATCGTTTATACAAATGATGTAACCGATAAGTCAAACAGATTGCACACAAGGGTTTTTGCTCCTAAGTACGGCTACTTGGAGGATCCTGCTACAGGCTCTGGAAATTCAGCCCTAGCGTATTATCTTCTAAAAAACAATATGTGGGATGGTTCAGCAATATCAATTGAACAAGGACCTTCACTCAAGGTGCCGAATATTGTAAAGCTTGATACCATTGAGTGCACTGATGGAAGCAAGCAGGTTCTGTTCGGAGGGAGAGCGACCTCAAGAATTGAAGGAAGTTATTTGCTATATTAGATATAGCTGAAAATTAAGGTCTTGCAAAAGAATAACGAAAAATTGATTTGATTGCAGTTTCCGTTGCGGTAGCACTTGTAATGCATGTGGTATGGAGGATAATATGAGTAAGCTTATAGACATTGCAGAAAAAATTAAAAACAATAAATTAAATACAATTGAGTATTATAACCGGGATATTAAATTAAAAAAGACATATAGTGAATTTTATGTTGATATAACGAAAGCCCTTACATACATTAGATCAAAGGTAGAAGGCACAGGGCAAAAAATAGGGATAATGAGTACTAATAAGTATGAATGGATGCTTGTTGATCTTGCATGTCTTTTTGGAGGGTACACACTTGTAGCTGTTCACGCCAAGGATTTTGAAAACAAGCTTGATAATGTGGTAAAAGAATTTGATATAAAGCTTATGTTTGTTGAGAAAAAATATATGGAACTTTCCTGTGGCAATGCGATTAAAACTGAGTTAGATAGTTTTCTTGAGACGATTAGTAATGAAAAGGAATCAGATCAAGAAAGCTTTTGTGTTAATGAAATGTTTACCGTTGTGTTTACCTCAGGTACTACAGGAATTCCTAAGGCGATAGGACTAAAAAGCAGGTCGATTGAGCATACAATAGAAGTAACCTCTAAGCAATTTAACTATATGCCTGATGACAAGACAATTGCTTTTCTGCCGCTATCGGTCTTTACTTCCAGACTATATATATATGGAGCATTTTTGCTGGATTTTAACGTGCTTATAACTGTCCCGGAAATGGTTCTTAATGCACTAAGGATATACAAACCCACTATTTTACAAGCTGTGCCAAGCTTTTTTGAAAGCATATGCAATGTGTTTTTTCAACAAATTATGTCTTCAAAGATAAATAAATGCATTTACAGTTTATATATGAGGTGGGGTGGCAAGTTGCCACCGAAAATTTCTAAAAAGCTTAAGAATAAAATATACGGACAAATTGTCAGTTACTTTGGTGCAAATATGCGTGTAATGATTACGGGGACAGCTCCAATATCTGTAAAGGTACTTGAGTTTTTTAATGCTGCAGGAATTCCGCTGTTTGAATCATATGGTTTGAACGAGACAGGTGTTCTGACGCTGAACTCTCCTGAAGCTTGTAGGATTGGGAGTGTTGGAAAGCCTCTTGATGGCTATTACATAAAAATAGATGAAAATGGACAAGTTCTTGTAAAAAGCGACTATTTCTGGTCACACGGATATCTTAATGTAGGAGATGAGGCAACTGCCAAGATATTTAGAGATGATGGATATGCGGCAACCGGTGATATTGGGTGGTTGGATGATGATGGCTTTTTGTTTTTGAAGGGGAGAATATCAGATGTGATAACACTTACCAATGGACAAAAGGTGCATCCTTCTGTAATAGAAAAGCATCTCAATAACTCCTCATTTATAATTCAATCAATGGTTATTGGAAGCAACAGGCCGTATTTAACCTCAATAATTGTAAAAAATCATGCGGAAACTGATGACAAGGTTATAAGAGAAGAGATTAAAAGGTTGAACAGGGATTTGCCTGTCCATCATCAGGTAAAGAACTTTACTATTGTAACCGAACAATTCTCTTTGGCAAACCATCAACTCACAAATAACCTGAAGCTTAATAGAAAGGTTATATATGAAAAGTATAAAAATGAAATACAAAATTTGTATGACTGAGATCAATTGTATGGGGGGAAGAAATTATGAGTAATACACTGTACGAATACGGGAAATATAACACAATTGTAGATGCATACAGTCATTTTGCAAAGGAAATGGCCAACAAGGTTGCTTATACATATCGGAATTACTCGAATAATGAAGTTGACATAACCAGCATAACTTTTGGGGAGTTGGACCGCAAGGCAAGGTCGCTTGCAGCTTATCTGACGGAAATGAAAGTGCTAGGGGAAAGGATTGTCCTGCTTTTTCAGGCAGGTATTGAATATATAGAAGCTTATTTTGGATGCCTTTATGCAGGTGCAATACCGGTTCCGGCATACCCTCCGAGTGCCTCGCGTTTCTTTTCGCCAAGGCTGCATTCAATGATTCCGGACTCAGGGGCAAAATTTGTATTGACGACTTCTGAAATCAAGAAAAACATTGAGACAAAGCATGGTGAATTTATTACGGAATATGCACTGACATGGATGACAACTGATTCACTGGTTGAAGATTTTTGCAGTGATTGGCGTATGCCTGCGATTGACAGCAATTCAATTGCTTTTTTACAATATACGTCAGGCTCCACATCGGTACCTAAAGGTGTTATTGTAACTCATGATAACTTGCTTCATAATATAAGTCTTATCGGAAATTGCATAAAACCCGCTATTGAAGGGGATGACCATGATAAAAGCGGGGTCATATGGCTTCCTCCATATCACGATATGGGGCTTATTGGAGGGATTCTTTCAATGCCATGTTATGGCGTAACCGTTCACCTTATGTCGCCGTTTGCATTTGTACAGAAGCCTTTCAGGTGGCTTGAAGCTATCAGTCAGAACGGTTCTCAGGTAAGCGCGGCTCCCAATTTTGCTTTTGATCACTGTGTAAAAAGTATATCACCTGAGCAAAGGGGCACTCTGGATTTGTCTTGTTGGAAGGTTGTGTGCAATGGTGCCGAACCGATAAATCCTAAATCCTTAGACGAGTTCACAAAGGCATTTGAGTGCTGTGGTTTTAGAAAGACAACTTTTTTCCCTTGTTATGGTCTTGCAGAAGCATCATTAATAGTGTCCGGCGGATTGGTAGAAGTCGAACCTGTTGTAAAGGTTTTTAACAGGAATCTCCTCGAGGACAATATTGTCGAGGAGTGCGGGCAAGATGACAAATGTGCAAGAAAAATTGTAGGGTGCGGTACAAGGCTGGGAGACGAGAAGATTCTGATAGTGAATCCAAATACTTTTGAAGAGTGCGATAGCAATTGTATTGGTGAGATATGGGTAAAAAGCCCGAGTATAGCAAAAGGGTATTGGAATAAGAGTGAATTGACTGAAGAAACCTTCAATGCACATGTTGCAGGTAACTCAGAGGATTCCTTCCTTAGGACAGGAGATTTGGGCTTTATCTACGAGGATCAGTTGTATATTACAGGTAGATTAAAAGATTTAATTATTATTGACGGTAGAAATATTAATCCTAGCGATATTGAGAGGACCTCCGAAATAATTCATGAGTCTTTTTGTAAAAACAGTTCAGCCGCTTTTTCCATTGACGTTGATGGGGAAGAAAAGCTTGTTGTAGTCCAGGAGATTGACAGAAAAGCCCCCTCCGAAATAGCGGAAGATTTAAAAACACAAGTTAAAAGCACAATTAAGGAAGTTTATGACTTAAGTGTCTACGATGTTGTACTTGTTAAACGTTTTTCGCTTAAGAAGACATCGAGTGGAAAGATTCAGCGTAGGGCGTGTAAGGAAGATTACCTAAATAGTAGAATCGGTAAATAAGGTGTGGCTAAAATATAAGTTCCAACTTTGGATAACGAAAAAATTGATTTAATAACGTTTTTAAAACATGAGAATAGGAAGTTATTTTTTCGTTATCCCTAAATATCTGAAAACTGTGATGCGAGGTGATTGTGTGTTTGAAAAGGAAGTAACTATAGAAACAAAAGGAAATAAGTATTCGTTTGATTATCTTACTTGTTTTGAAAAGCCGATGGGACTTATGCTCAGTTCGTTCGGAAAGCGTTATGAACAGGTATTTCTTTTATATCTCAAATTGTTTCAGAGCTATAATACAAGAATATTTGGGAAACAGGATCTTTATATTTTTGATTTCAGTTCAATGATTAGATGGATTGTTGAGGAAAAGCTTGAATTGAATATGGGTATTGAGACCATTGAACCTGCGAAAATTCATGCAATTATAGAAAGGCAACTGGATAATGGCTGCCCTGTAATTTTAACAGTCAATCTCAAAGATTTGTTCTACTCCAGGCATTATATGCTTGAGGATTGGCCATCAATTCTTCTGATCAATGGATACGACAGAGAAAGGAAGTTATATTCGGTTTTGGATACTACAATTACCGAATATGATGAAGGAGTAAAGGAAGGTCAGGAATACAAGCCATTTGTTTTATCCTATGAAATTGTTGAAAATCTTTATGCATCCTATAAACAAAAATATGGGGATTTGGCATTTGTATCATACGTACAAAGGAAAGACAAGTTGCGACTTGATTTGAAGGCTTATATGGATTGCTTCGAGCTTTTCCTTGATGATCATGAAAGCCAGCCGTATAAAGAGATTGACTATGTAAATGAAATTATTCAATATATAGACAAAGATATACCCGTAAAGCAGCATGGCGTGGATGAGTATACTTCCCAAATCGATTTTGTTTTGATAAGAGCCTTAAATTACAAGGAAGTTTTTTTCAGGGAGCTCTGCAAGATTTTTTCGATGCTTGGAGCGGATAAGGCAATTCTGTCACAACTGGAAGAAACTTATCAAAAGCTTCTAAAGGTTTGGTCGAAGATAAAGAACAAGAGTGTCATATGCTATAGGATTAAGTCTGCTCTTGACGTATCAAAACAACTTGAAGAAGTTATTGAACTTGAGGGAGCAGTAAAGGAAAGCATCAGAAAAATAAAGGAGACTTTTGATAAATCGCAAGAAGAATTAGAAAAGATATTGATTAGCGATGAGACCATACCTAACCTTGATGTTGACGATGGGAGTGTCATTCAAACCGTTGTAGAAAGCAAAAAGCATTATGCATATGTTGAGCCTGGTGATGATTTGCAAAGAAGGCTTGCTTTCTTGTGGGGAGATGTTTTGGGGAAAGAAAGGATTGGAATAAAGGACAATTTTTTCGATTGCGGTGGTCACTCGTTATCTATGGTACGACTTATTGCACTAATTATAAAGGAATTCAATGTGGAGTTGCCCTTGGAAATGTTCTTCAAGTCGCCTACAATAGAAGCTTTTGCCCAATATATCCGGGAGAATGCAGATAGCGGAGCATATTTACCTATACCTGTAATTCCGATGAGCGGCAAATATCCTATATCAGCAGCTCAAAGGCGTCTTTTTGTAATAGACCAACTTAATCCAGATAGTATTACATATAATGTAACAATTGCAATTGAAGTTGATGCTATTCTTGATATTTCAAGAGTAAAATCAGCGTTTAATCTGCTTTCCAAGAGACATGCCATACTCAGAACATATTTTGGAATGGAAAGCGGTGTACCGTTCCAGAGCATCAAGGAAAGTGTAGAACTTGATGTTGAGTACAAAGAAGCATCAGTTAATGATATAAACACTATAATTGAAAAATTTGTCAGACCCTTTGATCTGACCACGGCACCCTTGATACGTTTAATGCTTGTTAATCTTAAGGAAAATAAATCTCTCATAATGTTTGATGTGCCGCACATAATTATTGACGGGGTTTCAGTAGGTATTTTGATAAGGGAGTTTGCGGAGATTTATAAAGGAAACAGCAGCTTACCTGAATTGAATATCGGTTATATGGATTATGTTTCATGGCAGGAACAGCTCAAAAACAGTTCTGATATACTCCACCAGGAACAGTATTGGGTTAAACGCTTTGAAGGTGAGATACCAAAACTGAATCTGCCACTTGATTATCCAAGACCCAAAGTACAAAACTTTGGCGGAGACACTGTCCATTTTACAATTGACCGTAATTTGAAGGACAAGATATATCAAATGTCCAGAGATAAGGAATCGACCTTATATATGGTGTTGTTTGCAGTTTTCAATGTTCTTCTTCATAAATATACAGGACAGGAAGATATTATTGTTGGAAGTCCTGTTGCAGATAGACCTCATGTAGACCTTCACAATATGGTGGGAATGTTTGTAAACATGATGCCTATCAGAAATTTTCCAAAATCGGATATGGCATTTTGTGATTTCCTTGAAGAAGTAAAGGCGACTGCTTTAGATGCTTTTAAGAATCAGGACTGCCAGTTTGATGTGCTTGTTGAAAAGCTCGGAGTGAAGGGCGGTATTGACAGTAATCCATTGTTTAATGTTGTATTTGCTCTTCAGAATATCGATTTGGGTAAAGTAGATATGGGTGGAGCTGCAGCAGTACCATATCAGTATAAGAATAAGGTCTCAAAGTTTGATATTCTCTTTGAAGTTCTTGAAAATGAGAATGGTATTGATGTGATTATTGAATATGCATCAGCTTTGTTCAAGAAGTCTACCATCGAAAGGTTTGGTAAACATTTTATCAATCTGCTTGGCTCAATGGTTGAAAAGCCGGATGCACCAATTTATGAACTGGATGTAATGGAAGCTGATGAGATTAAACACTTAGTGTACGAGAACAACAATACCGATGCGCCATTTTCGGAAAATTTATTAATGCACCAACTTTTTGAAGGTCAGGTTTTAAGTAATCCTGAACAGTTAGCGGTTGAATTCCGGGATACTTCTGTTACATACAAAGAACTCAACCAACAGGCAAACACCATAGCTTCGGTACTACGCGCTAAAGGTATAAAAAATGCAGCCTTTACTGGTGTTGTCATTGATAGATCCTTAGAGATGATAGAGGCTGTAATTGCGATTCTTAAAGCGGGGGGAGCATATATACCTTTTGAACCCTACCTGCCGAATGAAAGGATAAGAAAAATAGTTGATGATCTCTCAATAAAGGTTATTATTACCTGCAGTTCTCAAATGAATAAAATTAAGGAGATTGTGAAAGGACTTCCACATGTTGAAACTGTAATATGTCTGGACATGCACATGCAAAGCCTGAAGGAAAGATCATACGATATGGATGGGAAGGAAGTTGTTTTTATAACCGGGGTTGACAGTGAAAGGTCTGATAACCTTGAGCCGGCATCCACTCCGGATGATATAGCATATATTATCTTTACATCCGGATCAACAGGTACTCCAAAAGGAGTTGTTGTCAGGCATAGACCTGCAATTAACCTGATAGAATGGGTTAATAAAAGTTTTAGTGTCAGCAAAAGAGACAAGCTGCTGTTTATTTCTTCGCTGAGCTTTGATCTCTCTGTTTATGACATATTTGGAGCATTAGGTGCAGGAGCGTCGCTGCACTTAAAATCGCATGAGGATATACGTGATTCTGAAGCCCTTGCCAATTCAATTATTAAACATGGGATAACCTTTTGGGATTCGGCACCTCCGGCACTTCAACAGTTGGAACCTTTATTTGACAGGCTAGAGGATAAGGAAAAAAGCAAGTTGCGACTGGTTTTCATGAGCGGAGATTGGATACCTGTGACTTTACCGGATAGAATCAGGGAGACTTTTAAAGGAGCTGAAGTTATCAGTCTTGGAGGAGCAACAGAAGCAACAATTTGGTCCAATTATTATCCTGTTGGCAAAGTTGAACCATATTGGCCGAGTATTCCCTATGGAAAGCCAATCCAGAATGCAAGGTATTATATTCTGGATAAGAAGCTAAAGCCCTGTCCAATAGGTGTTTCAGGAGACCTCTATATTGGCGGTGCATGTCTTGCACAAGGGTATATCAATGAGCCTGAGCTTACTGCAAGCAAGTTTCTTAAAAGCCCATTTGTGGAAGGTGAAAACATTTATAAGACGGGTGACCTATCAAGGTGGCTTGATGATGATAATATGGAGTTTTTGGGCAGAGACGACCAACAGGTAAAAGTTCGAGGTTATAGAATCGAACTTGGGGAAGTTGAAAGTGTCATGCGAAAGAATAAGGATATTGAGGAAGCTATTGTTATTGCAAAAGGGGAAAAAAGCGGTGAAAAACAGCTTATAGGTTACTTTGTATCAGATAGAAAGTTTACAGTTGCAGAAATGAAGGCTGTTTTGCAAAAGGAACTCCCTGATTACATGATACCGTCTTTGTTCGTTCAAGTTGATGCAATGCCCCTAACACAAAATGGCAAGCTGGATAGGAAAAAGCTCCTTGAGCTTGCTGCTGAAACAATTGATACAGGAATTGAGTATGTAGCGCCTGAATCAGATATTGGAATAGGGATAGTGAACATATGGAAACAAGTGTTGGGGAGAGAAAAGATAGGAATATATGATAGTTTCTTTGATATTGGAGGTTCGTCCCTTTCGTTTATTGAAGTAAACTGTAAAATAAATTCTTTACTAAATAAACACATACCAGTTTTAAAGATGTTTCAATATCCCACCATTCATGCTTTAGAACAATATATCAAGAGTATGGATGAAGTCGAGGAAAAAGAGGACTTGATAAATAAAGAAGAGGATAAGATGCTTGAAGAATCTTTCCTTACCCTTAATAAAACTTTGGAACTGCTACGAAATAACTAAAAAGCGGGTGGAATTATGAGCAAAGAAAGAACAGGACTTGAAATAGCGATAATAGGTATGGCTGGAAGGTTTCCAGGTTCGCAAAACATAAATGAACTTTGGGAAAATTTAAAAGACGGTAAAGAATGTATAGCTACCTTTACTGACGAGGAGTTGGAAGAGGCTGGTATAAGTCCGGATATATATAATCATCCCGATTATGTAAAAGCAAAAGGGTTTCTGGATAAGTCGGAACATTTCGACTCTGAGCTTTTTAACTATACTGACAGCGAAGCAGCAATAATGGATCCGCAAATTCGTATTCTTCATGAGTGTGCATACGAAGCACTTGAAAATGCAGGGTATAATCCGTTTGAATATAAAGGCCTTATTGGTTTTTATGGAGGTGCACTTCCAAACCATTATTGGGAGCAAAAGGCTTCTTTTCTCGCTGATTTAATGGACGAGCAATTTGATGCATTGCACCTGATTGACAAGGATTTTACCAACTCAAGGGTTTCTTACAAGCTTGACCTCAGAGGCCCTAGCATCACCATTGCAACTGCTTGCTCAACATCGCTATCCTCTGTGCATATGGCATGCCGTTCATTGCTGATAGGTGAATGCAGCATGGCTTTAGCTGGTGCGTCTACATTACTGATGCCCGGTAAATCCGGGTACTTGTACAGGGAAGGTACTATCTTCTCAAAGGATGGAAAAGTTAGAGCCTTTAGCTCGGATTCCAACGGAACGGTTGGAGGAGAAGGAGTTGGAGTAGTTGTTCTCAAACCTTTGGGGAAAGCTCTGGAAGATGGAGATACAATATATGCCGTAATAAAGGGCTCTGCAATAAACTGTGATGGAGCAGCCAAGGCAGGATACACTGCTCCAAACGTAGAAGGGCCTGCCCAGGCAGTGAAAATGGCAATGAAATTTGGAAGAGTTGAACCTGAGACCATTACATATGTTGAAACACACGGGACGGGGACTAGATTTGGAGATCAGATTGAGTTTGAAGCACTGAGAAAAGCATTTGGCTCGCCAAAAAGAAATTTCTGTGCAATAGGCTCACATAAACCAAATCTTGGTTATTTAGGCCCGGCTTCTGGAATTGCAAGTTTGATCAAGGTGGTGCTATCTCTTTATCACAAGCAGATTCCTCCGACTATCAATTATTCCAATCCGAATCAAGGAATAGATATTGATAACAGTCCGTTTTATATCAATAACAGTCTTATTGAATGGAAAAGTGACGAACAACCTCGAAGAGCTGGGGTAAACAATATAGCTGTAGGCGGTACCAATGCCCATGTTGTTTTAGAAGAGGCTCCACAGCAGGAAGTTTATCCCTCCACAAGGGATTGGAAGGTACTTACTCTTTCGGCCAAGAGCAAAGATGCACTTGATGTAGCTACAGGCAAGCTTGCTCAATGCTTGAAGGAGAATAAAAATATTGTTATTGATGATGCAGCTTATACACTGCAAGTAGGAAGGAAAGCATACAATCATAGAAGAACGGTGGTCTGTTCTGGTGTGGATGATGCAGTCGAAAGTCTTTTAACATTGAATGCAAAAAGCACAAAAACCGCTTTTGCAGATGAACCCTCAAAAAAGGTGTTTTTCGTATTTCCGGATTCTTTGCCATTTTATGAGGAGTGCACACGGGAACTTTATGAAAAGGAAATAGGCTACCGTAAAGAAGCACAGAAATGTTGTGAAATTTTAAATAAAATTAATGGAAGCAATGTGCTTGAGTTTTTTACAGAAGGTAGAAAACTGGAAAGCTTTGAAAACACGGAAGAACTGACTTTTATTGTTCAGTATTCCATGGCAAAGCTTCTTTTGGATTGGGGAATAAAGCCTGATGGGATGTTTGGTTATGGTATAGGAGAGTACTCAGCGGCTGCCATAAGTGAAGTCTTTACAGTTGAGGAAGCTTTAAGGCTTCTGATTACAAGGTCAAGGATATTGGATAAATGCTCAAAAGGAAATCAATTAAAGGTTTCACTTCCCGCAAGTAAACTGGAGATGTTTTTGAATGAAAATGTCAGTATTCTTGCCTATTTGGATCAAGAGACTATAGTAATTGGAGGATCTAGTGAGGCAATAATCGGATTGCAGATAGAACTGGAAAAACATAGCGTTTGCTGCTCTATGGAAGACAGAGAAATAAGAGCTTACACAGGACTTTCAGAGTCGTTGACAGGAGAGTTTTCATCAAGCTTTTCCGGAATTAAGGCCCAAATACCTTGTGTGCCTTTAATATCAAGCCTTTCTGGTACTTGGAGCAAAAATGAAGACTTATCTACGAGTGATTACTGGATTCATCAGATGACAGACACAAAAAATATTGATAAGGCCATTGCATTGCTTTTGGAAAACAAAAGTGCGTGTATTATCGAGATGGGTATGGGAGACAGGTTGGCAAATCTTATAAACAGACACCCGGTTAAAAACAATGATCATGCAGTACTCCCATGTATTAGGAACCAGAGGGAGAAATATCCGGACAGCCGATTTATTGCTGACAGGCTTGCAAGACTATGGTGTATGGGTCTCTGTGTTGACTGGGGAAAGATGTACAAAGATGAAAAGAGAAGACGTATTTCTTTGCATAGTTATCCCTTCCAAAGGAAGGATTTCTCATTGAATGGTAAAATAACTTATTCTCTTAAAAAAGGAAGGGCAAATATATGATTTATTTGAATAACGCTGCAACTTCTTTTCCAAAACCGGAGTGTGTCATTCGTGCAGTAAGTGAATTTACGACACTTCCCCCCATGGATGCACATAGAATTGCATTTGCAGATTCGGGAAAGAGTGTCGTCTCAAGCTGCCGGGAAAAGCTTGCACAGCTTTTTTCCATAGACAATCCGGACAATATAGCTTTTACATCAGGTGCTACTCATTCAGTGAACATGGTAATACAGGGGCTAGATGATATCATGGGGGGGCATGTTATTACCACTGCGATTGAGCATAGCTCTGTTCTAAGAGCATTAAAGCTAAGAGAAAAGAACGGAGATTTGAAGCTTACGGTAATTGATTGCAATGAATGCGGTGAAATTAATGCGTTAGACATTGAAAACGCACTAACCCCTGAAACCAAAGCTATAATAGTTAATCATGCTTCAAATGTTGTTGGAACAGCTGTTGACCTTGAAAAGATATCGGATATTGCCGCAAGGGAGCATATTATTCTTATTGTTGACGCATCACAAACAGCGGGATGCATACCAATTGATGTAAAAAGGCTGGGAATTGACATTCTTATATTTACAGGACACAAATCCTTGTTTGGTTTTGGAGGAATTGGAGGAGTGTACATAAATGAGGAACTGGATGTCAAGCCCCTGATTGTTGGAGGTACAGGAGTTAAAACGCAGTCATTGTACCAGACAGAAGAACGTCCGTTATTTTACGAATCAGGTACTCAGAATACCATTGGCATAGCATCACTAGAAGCAGGAGTATCGTTTATTCTGAGTGAAGGTATTGAAAAAATGGCCGAAAAAAAAGAAGCTCTTTATAATAAGGCCATAAAAGGGCTTGCGTCCATACCGGAGGTTATTTTGTACGGAAACAGGAAGTACTCTACTCCAATAATCTGTTTTAATATTAAGAAATTAAAACCGGTAGAGGTTGGCTATACACTTGGGAAGAATTTTGACATTGCAGTCCGCTCCGGACTGTTGTGTGCTCCATTGATACATGAAAAACTTGGTACAAGTCCGTATGGAGCTGTACGAGCAAGCTTCTCCTACTTTACAGAGGAAGAAGAAATAGATTTGTTAGTTAAGGCCGTATCTGAAATGGTTGAAGATGTAAAGCGAAATAAGTTTGTTCCAATAGAGAGTTATGGAGTAACTTGCTACTAAGGTTTTTCTGAGTTCTACTAAGGAAATTGAAGTGCAATGAAAATTTTTATCGCATTCAATATAGAATGTTTATTTTTTAAGGGGTTGAAATGATGAAAAATGTAGATAAGATTGTTATGGATATTATTAAAAATGGTGTTCCCAAAAATCTTAAAAATGAAATCAGGTCTGAATCGAATTTAATAGAGGATTTAGGCTTTGATTCACTCAAGCTTCTCGGAATGTCTGTAGAATTTGAGAAGAAAGCCAACTTTGATGTGTTAAGAGCCAGTGAAGAAGTGGATTTTTCAGAAATACGGACAGTAAAGGATATAACAGATACTGTTTTAAAGTTTCAAAAGTAATAGGTCGGATTGGGGATGATTTACCGTGGTTATCGATATGCATGTCCATCTGGCGGATTACAGGATATATCCAGAATACTGGCTTGATGGCATAAAAAATAGTATTGTCGGATCAATGAGGGAAAACGACAATACCGATATACCTGACATAATATTAAAAAACATAATACAAAATTCATTAAAGGATTTTGATGGATCAAAACTGATTGCACAAATGGATGAAGCTGGCATAGACAAATCTGTTGTTTTACTTGCTGACCTGGGATTTAATAAAGAGGACAACAAACTTGATATAGAAGAACTATACAGAGTTCACTATGAAGTGTTTTCAAGGTTTAAGGACAGACTGATTATATTTGGAGGCATAGATCCTGCTAGAGGGAAAAAGGGTCTGGAGGTTTTTGAAAAAGGGATAAAGGAATATGGCTTCAAGGGACTAAAATTATACCCTCCCTGTGGATTTGATCTTAATGACCGGAGTTTGCATCCAATATATGAAATGTGTGAACATTATGATCTTCCTGTATTGGCACACATTGGACCTTCATTACCTTCAATGAGATCAAGCTTTGATTATCCGAGCTCAATTCTTGAAGCGGCAAAAAACTTTAAAAAAATTCCTTTCATCTTGGGACATGCTGCTATAATGTATTTTACGGAAAGTTACATGTTGCCTTTGCAAAGGGAAAATATATATCTTGAAATATCAGGCTTTCAGCAGAACATTAAAGATGAGAGTGATATGTCTCAAAAGCTCAAGAAACTATTTGAGGTTTGTCCTGAAAATATATTGTTTGGCACAGATTGGCCTCTGTTTAATAATAAGGGATCTCAAAAGGTATGGGTTAAATATTTTAAAGAACTGGATTACCTGACAGAAAAACAAAAGGAATTGCTTTTATATGAAAATGCATTAGGGATACTGAAAATATAACTTCGGCTAAGGCCTTATCTGTCCAGAATAATAATTTGAGGATGTGAAAATCTGTGGATAATGACTTTGAAAAAATTGAACCTTCGACAATAATGAATTATACATTTACTATATACTCTTCATTTGCGATGCTTGCTGGTATAGAGCTGGATATATTCACACATTTAAGCCAAAGGGCGTGTACTCTCTATGAACTGGGGGAAAAATTATCAGTCAAGGCAGATAAACTCAGGATTTTACTTTTTACGCTGGTGGGATCAAAATTATTGAACTACTCAAATGGGTACTTCTCCAATACATTGGAAACTGACAAATTCCTGGTAAAAGGGAAACCCGATTATGAAGGCGGAGGAGCGTATTTTTACAGAGCCTTTTGGAGTGCTTGTCTACAGACAGCTCAGAGCATTAAAACCGGTGTGCCGCAAGCTGAAATTGATTATTCAAAGCTTTCGGAAAAGGAGCTGTTTAATAAGCTGGGCAGCATTTATGAGTGTACTCTGTCAGCAGGTATTCACCTTGCTTCAAGATTTGAATTCAGCAAGTACAATAACCTGCTTGATATTGGTGGAGGAAACGGCGGAATAGCTATTGGTGCATGCAAGGTTAATTGCCACATGAGGGCAACAATAGTTGAGCTTGATGAGGTTGTATCAATTCCTGGATTCTATGTGGACCGTGAGAATCTGAGTGATAGGATTTTGATAAAAGGCATAAATATAGTAGAAAAAAAACCTGAAGGTATTTATGATGTAGCAGTGGCAAGAAGCTTTTTTCAGGTGTTATCTCCTGAGGAAGCCATAAATGCAATTAAAAATATTGGAAGTGTAATGAGCCAAGGAAGCTATCTTTATATTCTTGGCAGAATACTTGACAACAACTTTATATTTCCTGAAAAGACAGTATTATTTAATCTTGTCTTTGCAAATATATATGACTTCGGTCAGGCATATACAGAAAATGAATATGCATGTTGGCTAAATGAAGGTGGCTTCAGGATCATTGAAGTGTTGCATGATTTTTTTTCTGATGGACAAAGCGTTATTGTTGCACGCAAATGTACTGAGCTTTGAATAAGTAAATCTATACAAGAATCCTTGATTAAAAATAGTTGTATGTAAGTCAGGCTAGTGGGGGTTGAAGGATAGGAGGGGAATATGAAGAAAAAATCTATAGCAGTTTTTGATTCTGGAATTGGTGGTCTCACAGTAGTGCATGAGATAATTAGACTTTTACCTAATGAAAATATTATTTATTTTGGAGATTGCGGAAGAACGCCTTATGGAAATAGATCAAAAGATACTGTTTTGAAATATACATTCCAAAATATAAGATTTCTATTGAGTATGGATATAAAAATGATTGTAATAGCATGTAATACTGCAAGTGCATGTAGCTTTGAAAAGGTTAGGCATGAACTGGGGATACCTGTTGTGGAAGTCGTAAAGCCAGGTGCCTTAGCGGCTATCAAGAAGACAAAAAATAGAAAGGTAGGAATCATCGGTACAAAAGCGACTATTGATTCTGCTGTATATCAGAAGACATTAAATGAAATTGATAATTCTGTAAAAGTAGTTTCCAAAGCGTGTCCTTTGTTTGTTCCGCTAGTTGAAGAAGGTTGGTGGGAAAATGAGGTTACATACAAAACCATTGAAGAATACTTGACACCAATAAAAAATGAAGGTATTGATACTTTGGTTTTTGGGTGTACTCATTATCCACTTTTATGTAATCCAATAAAAAAGTTCATTGGTGAAGAAGTAAATTATATAAATTCTGCAGAGGAAGTTGCAAAGCTTGTAAAATTGGAGTTGGATAAAAATGGAATAAGGAGTGATTTATCAGCAAATCCAATTTGCAGGTTTTTTACGAGTGACAGTGTAGAAAAATTCAATCACCTTTCCAGTATAATAATGGATGGACAGATAGTGGAAGCCGAGAAAGTAAATATTGAGGAATTTTGATGCAATAGGTTTTGCAGGTATTGATTATTTAGATTCAAAACAATAAATACAGAAGATATGAGTATTATCTAACACTTATATCTTCTGCATTAAATCAAAGTTACTGAACTTTACTCATATTAACCATTTTTCTACATTCATCAGCACATTGCTTGCAGGTGTCTGCACAAGTTTTGCAATGTTGGTCTTTAAGTATGTCACATTCTGAAGCACACTTTGTACAGATATCTGCACAAAGATTACAGATTTCGTTTAAACTCCCGCTTTGTCTTGAAACATAATGAGCAGCTGTTGAACATATTTCAGCACAGTCCTGAAGTGTTTTCATACAGTTAGTCCTAGCATTAACATCTGCTTCCTGCAGACACATATTAAAGCATTCCTCACAAATCTGAGCACATTTCAAGCAAGAATCTATACAAGATTGATGTGGATTCCCATTCGGCATGAGGGACATTGCTGGCATATTTGTTTGTAATTGCATATTTATTTCCTCCTATAAAAGTGATTTGTTACATTTAATAAAGTCTGTTTTTTTAAGACAAAATATTCTTTGAATTTTTTGATGGAAACATTTAGATATGCACTATTTGTGATGAACTGTACCATGAATCAACACATTTCTTGCAAGTTATGCTGTTTAATTATAAGTTTGAAATAATCATAGTTCTCAAAGAATAAACCTATAATAATATACCCGATAATCGAAATGTCAATTTTAATCACCAATGACTAACTGACTGTCATCATTGAGGTTCTTGCTTAAATGCACTATTTTTAAAACCTGCCAAAGTCTTTCGTCGTCAACTGAGGGCTTATCTGCAAATTTTAAGCCTATCAGAAGATTATCTCTAACAGTTCCGGGAAAAACCGCCGGAGTCTGCGGAAGCATAACAACTTTTCTCCGTAATTCGACAGAATTAATGGCATCGAGAGGCTGACCGTTATACAAAATTTCTCCACTATCGCAGCTTATTAGTTTGTTTAGAAGACGTAAAAGTGTAGATTTTCCGCTTCCACTTTCTCCAACAATACAAGTTACTTTTTGTCCTTTTATACAAAGATCGTGAATATTAAGTATATGCTTATACTTCACTTTCTTGAACGAAAACATAGAAATTCTCCTTTTTTCATTAATCCTTTATCTCTTTAAATTTGTAACATAAATTGTTTTTTAATACAAGTAATTGTTGCCATAATAATTAATTAGCAGTTTGAATTGTATAAAGATTTGTAAAACATGTGTATACGTTAAAATCCAAGGCATAAAATACGATTTTGTACTTTCGATAATATGGTGACCTTTTAAAATTAGCACATTAAGAACTTATTTTTGATATTTGTTTGTGTGATTTTATGGTATCATTATAATATAAGCACATTCTATATAATTATGTGCAAATAAAAAATATAGGAGGGGTAATGTATGAAGGTATTCAAAAGTCTTAAGTCGTACATCGCTATTGCCTTATCTGCTGCAATAGTATTGGGCTTAACACTTTCAATGGGTTTTTTCCCAGTTGAAAAAGCCGATGCAGCGATGGTTTCCGGCAGTAAATTTGTTGGAAATATTATAGCTGGGAGTGTACCAAATGGTTTTGGAACTTATTGGAATCAGGTGACGCCGGAGAATTCAACTAAATGGGGCAGTGTTGAGGCGAACAGGAACAGTATGAACTGGAATCAGGCAGATATGGCTTATAATTATGCAAAAGCCAATGGGATGCCCTTTAAGTTCCATACTTTAGTATGGGGTAGCCAGGAACCAAGCTGGATAAAAAACCTTTCAGCAAATGATCAAAAGGCAGAAGTATTGGAGTGGATTCAAGCTGCGGCAAAAAAATATCCCGATTGCGATTTCGTAGATGTTGTTAACGAACCTTTACATGCACCAGCATCCTTTAGAAATGCAATAGGCGGAAGCGGTTCAACAGGATGGGATTGGGTAGTATGGTCATTTGAACAGGCAAGAAAGTATTTCCCAAATTCAAAACTACTTATAAATGATTATGGAATAATTGGTGATCCAAACGCAACAGCTAATTATGTTAAAATTATAAATATTCTTAAAGCCAAGGGTTTGGTAGATGGAATAGGAATTCAGTGTCACTACTTCAATATGGATACTGTTTCTACAAGTACAATGAGGAATGTTTTAAATACATTGTCTGCAACAGGGCTGCCAATATATGTATCTGAGCTTGATATAACTGGCGATGACAATACACAATTGGCAAGATATAAGGAAAAGTTCCCTGTTCTGTGGGAAAATCCCAATGTAAAAGGTATTACTTTTTGGGGATGGGTTCAAGGACAAACCTGGGCAAACAATACACATCTAATCAGTTCGTCTGGAGTTGAACGTCCTGCTTTAACATGGATAAAGTCCTACTTAAGTAGTTCAAAAACGCCACCTCCAACTCCTACACCTACTGTTCCATTAATTCTTGCGACACCAGCAATTCACACAATATTTCTTGGTGATGTAGACGAAAATGGAAGTGTTAATTCTTTAGATTTCGCAAAATACAGGCAGTATTTACTGGGACAAATAAGTTATCTGCCTGTTGCAGGAGACATAGACCAAAACAAATCTATGAATTCGATTGACTTTGCTATGTTGAGACAATACCTTTTAGGAATAATTGATGATTTAGGTACAATAACGATAGTAATGCCGCCTCCACCGCCGCCTCCAACACAAACACCAACACAGAATCCAACTCCAACACAAACGCCAAAGCCAACGCCAAAAGCTACCATCAAAATAATGCCTTTGGGAGACTCTATAACAGATGGTATTACAGTAGCGGGAGCATACAGGACTAAACTTTGGAAAAACATAACCAATAATGGATTCACTGTGGATTTTGTGGGTTCGATGGTAGGCGGTCCAAACGACCTTGGTGACAGGAATCATGAAGGACACTCCGGATGGAGAATCGACCAGATTAGTAACAATATTAATACATGGATGGATACATATAAACCCCAAATTGTACTTTTGCATATTGGTACTAATGATATTTCACAAAAATACGATTTGAATAATGCACCTAATAGATTAAGTGGTCTGATTGACAAGATCTGCAGCAAGTTGCCTGCTGGTGGAAAGCTATATGTGGCAAGCATTATCCCAATAAGCTATGCAGACGTAAGGTCCTATAATTCTCAAATTTCTGGAGTTGTCCAGAATAAGGCAAATCAAGGAAAGCCGGTATATATGGTAGACATGTATAGTGCACTTACAACTAGAGATCTTGCTGATGGTGTTCATCCTAATTCTAACGGTTACAATAAAATGGGAGATGTTTGGTTTAATGCTATCAAAGCTGATTTAGCAAAATAGTCTGACTTTTCTTCTTTATATAATTGGTTTACAATTAATCTCAGCTGATTGGGAGAATGTGAAGAGCTCTGAGTTCCATTATCCCAATCAGTATACTTCATAGAGAATGTCGTAATTCATTACATATCGGATCTGTTATATAGTTTATTTAACAAACTTTTCTGAAAGTATTGTTTCGTTGTTTCCTAGAGTCTCGTAACAGGATTAATTTTAAAACATGAGAGGCACAAACAGATGATGTGCATTTTGAATTGTGTTCAAAAGCACTAGATAAGGAGAGAGAAGATTGAAGTGTTTTTATTATGCTATACCTTCAGCAGATTTAAGTGTTGAGGGACAGGTTGATGAATGTATAAGAAGTATCGGAAAAATTGTATCTGATGAGGGGAACCGGGTACTAAAAGTAGCCTTTTTTATTGATGTACACAACGAAGAAGATTTTTTTGGTTTAAAAAACTTAATAGCTTGTAAAATGAATGAGGGTTTTAATGTACCGTATCCCCATAGTGTTATTGCACAACCGCCAATTAACTGCAAAATTGCTGCTGAGATATGCTATATTGATTCGACAAATAAAAGCTACATAAAAATTAATTATAAAACATATAAAGATTTTAACTATAGTTTATTAACAATGGGTGATGTAAAAGAAGTAATAAGCTCTGGAATTACTTTCTATGATGGTAGTTTACCGATATATCACCAAATGCTCAAAAGCTTTAATATTATGGAAGAGATTCTCGCAATCGAAGGAATGGATTTATCCAACATTGTAAGACAATGGAATTACATTGAAGATATTATAGGAGAAAAAGTTCACAATGGTAAGAATATGCAAAATTATCAGCAGCTAAATGACGTAAGAGAGCTTTTCTATAGGAAATGCAATTTTATTAACGGCTATCCAAGTGCAACAGGTATAGGAATGAAAACAGGTGGTGCTGTTTTTGAAATTATTGCTTCGTCACAAAGGGAAGGAATTATTTCCATAACGAATTTGGAACAGATAGAAGCATATAAGTATTCACAAAAGATATTAGTTGGAGAAGCAATCAGCGAGCTTAACGTTAAAGCTACACCTAAATTTGAGCGGGCCAAGCTGGTTACTGCAAATGAGGCTAAAGAAATATATATATCGGGAACAGCTGCAATAAAAGGTGAAGAAACACTTGGAATAGGCGATGTTGGTAAGCAGTTAGATATTATTGTTGACAATATTAATAAGCTGCTAGATGCCGGAAATCTTAGCAAACAAGGGGTTTTTGTTAAAGAGGCATTTATGGAATATTCTTCGTTGCGTATTTACATAAAGGACAGGTCAAGTGCAGAAGAAATAGAAATGGCTATTGCCCAAAATTATCCGTGTGTGAAGGTTTTAATTGTTGTTGCAGATATATGCAGGAGCGATTTATTGATTGAGATAGAGGGAATGTGCTGTTTTAGAAATCTATAATCGGGCTTTTATTAAATAGGCATTAATGGAAATATTCTTCGTTACGTATTTTTATTGAAGGGTGAAAATAATGGATCAGAATTCTCAAACAAAACTGAACATGTATAAGCGAAATTGCAAAAGTTTAAATAAATCTTTATCAGATATTTTTGTGATTTCGCTAATAATTATAGGTGTTATTTTAGATATCGTTTTAACCATCCAATACAACAATAAACATATTCCTTTAGCAGTAATGTTCAAAGCATTAACTGCATACTTTCTCATAAGTACTATACTATTAATTATCTTCATGCCACTTCACCCTTCTAAATACGGCTTACATCTGAAAAATTGGAGAAGTGAACTTATAATCGGTTTTTTTATTGGCATTATAGGACTGTTTATCTCTGCTATTGTAGGAAAAACGCTTGTTTCTACCGGATTTAAAACCACTGAAAACATAGTTTTTGGAACTCATTGGACAGGGTTATTTTCAGTACACAACTTACAGTTTATGTTTTTCTATTTGGTGGGCTCTTTTATACAAGAAACAGTATCCAAAGGATACTTTCAAAGTTATTTAATTGGTGTCTTTTCCAAAAGAAGCATTAAGGGATTTACTGTTAAAGCTGTGGCAATTATCATTAGTTCATTGTTTTTTAGCTTATTTCATGCTGCAGGAGGTATATATCTTTGCCTAATAACCTTTGCATTTTCAATCCTGCTTGGAATCCTTTATGAAAGGGAAAGGTCGTTAATTGCCATCTCCTTTATTCATTTCTTTTGCGGAACAGGAGCCTTTCTCGTTTCGTTATATATATAGATTTACAGAAAGAGGCTAAATGAGGCTGAAAATTCTTCGTTCCATTACATTGGTTGATAAGATGGTGTAGATACAGTATCTCATCCATACAGAATCTTACTTCTTATATTTTCAAGCTCTTGCCTATTACGTTGCCTTTGACTAAATGGAATATCAATATCTACCTGCCTCTCTAGTGCCAAGGGAAGACCATTAAATATGTAAATACTATCTGCCAAGTATAAAGCTTCTTCTACATCGTGAGTAATTAAGAAAATAAGTTTATGTGTCATATTGTTACCGATATAATCCATGACCTCTTTTTTTATCTCTAAATGTAGCCCCTTAAAAGGTTCATCCATTATAAGAATATCACCCCCATAAGCAAAAGCTCTGGCTATTGAAACCCTTTGTTTCATGCCCCCGCTCAACTCCTGTGGATAGTGATTTTTAAAATCCACTAAATCCACCAATGCAAGATATTTATCTGTAAGTTCTTCAGCTTTGTTCTTATCATGAATACTTTCCAATACAAACATTATATTCTCTTTTATAGTTGCCCAGGGTAGTAAACGATCTTCCTGAAATACATATGAATAGCTCACATTCTCTGTCACCTCAGTGTTGCCTTTATCAGGGGCAACAAGACCTGTTATAAGGTTTATCAGAGTGCTCTTACCACATCCTGAAGGACCAAATATACAGTGTGTTTTCTTTTGTGAAAAACAAATACTGAAGTCTTCTATAACTTTCAGATTTCCAAAGCTCTTGCTTAGATTATTTATTTTAAGCTGCAATACCAGCCCTCCTTTTATTTTTTTTACTCATAACTATTCTGTTAAATAAATACTCAAAAATCATACTAAGTAATATAACAACAATAGTCCAGGCAAACAACTCTGAAGAATCCAAGTACACTTTCGCACTATACAAATTGCTTCCGATGGATTTTTTGGGATGGCTTAAAACTTCTGCGGCAACGCTGACTTTCCACCCCAAACCAAGGCTTGTTATACATGCCGCTGAAAAATAGGGTAAAACAGATGGAAAGTATATTCTTTTTATTATCAGAAGCTTTTTAACCCTATATAATTTTGCCATATCCAACAAGTTCTTATCAACGTTTTCAATACCTGTGAGTACATTTGTCCAGATAACCGGAAAGCACATCAAAAAACAAATAAATATAGGTACATTTGAAGATGAAAACCAGAGAAGTGCAATAATTATAAAGGATAGCACAGGAGTTGACTTAATGGCTATCATTAGTGGTTTTAATAAATCATGTATATATCTGTTCATACTCGAAGCCACAGCAGCAATCAATCCTATCAATACGGAAAATGCCATTCCCAAAACTACTCTGTATATGGAATAAAATACGGATTCCCAAAAATGGAGCATAAAAATCAATTCTTTAAGTTTAATAAAAACACTATAAGGAGACGGGACATAAACATCCTGTCTTACTATAATATGAAGTATCTGCCAGACACCCAACCAGAATAAGAATATAAATATTTTGTTGAGAGTTTTTTTATCTTTGGTAATAAAACTGGTCATCGCCTAGGTTTCCCCCCACAGACTTTGGATCAAAGCTGAACAAAACCTCATAGATATCATTTACAGAATCTTTTACATCCTTTGCATCTATATATACAATATTAGAGTAGGGTATAGCCTTTTTTGCTATCTCTTTGTTGGGAAGTATTTTATACTTTTCTATTAACTCGGATGCTTCATCCAGATTTTTATTTACAAAACCCACTGAGGCTTTGTACTCATCTAAAAAGGTGTTGAGAGTTTCCTTATTATTTTGGGCAAATTCTTTTTGGACAATAATTGCCCCCATATAAAGCTCACCTTCATTGTTGAAAGCTTTCTTCCATTCCTTATTAAGATCTAGGGCAATTCCTACGTTCTCATTTTTCATCATTGCGGTACTTACATGAGGTTGGGGCAGTAAAGCAATATCTGCATCACCTGCTGCAACTGCAGTAGCTAAGTCTGCATGCTGCAATTTAAAGTCTACTTCTACATCCTTATCAATCTCAAGGTTGTTTTTGCTTAACAGATACTCGAATACATACTCTGGCATAGAGCCCTTTCCGCTGACATTTACCTTTTTACCCTTAAGATCTTCAAATTTTTTGATACTATTGCCTTTTTCCAGAACATATAAAACTCCAAGAGTATTCACTGCTGCCAATTGTAC
Source organism: Bacillota bacterium (assembly GCA_023398495.1). Classification (GTDB taxonomy): domain Bacteria; phylum Bacillota; class Clostridia; order Acetivibrionales; family Acetivibrionaceae; genus Acetivibrio. The sequence continues at coordinate 24,978 of JAEWSG010000138.1, read as the reverse complement.
CTTTCCTCCAGTACGATTATATAGTACCATGGCCAGATTTATTGGAACTGCAGCAACATCAACCTCACCATTTACAATCTTGCCAATCAACTCATCAGGACTACCAACAAGGTTAACATCATAGTTTACTGCACTTTTTCCATCTTCGTTATCCTTCATAAGCTTTACCATTCCCATACCTGTGGGTCCATTAAGGGCTGATACTGTCATTGAGCTTTTTGGTGGATTTTCATTCTCCTTCCGGGGTATAGCCGGGTTATTGCAAGCTGAAAATATAACCATAAAACTTACTATAACCATTGATAAAATTGACTTTCTAATAAATAACATAAATATTCCTCCTAGTGTTTTTGAACATAATTCATTTCTAGAAATGAATTATGCAAAATGCACATCCTATTTTTTTGCTGATTAAACAAAATAAATTCTGGAATTTTATTTTATTAATCAGCACTTGCTTTGTGTTTTAAAATAATTAGAAATTTAGAATTCATTATATTTAATACCACCAATTCCCGATCTTATATCATATCCCGTAGGATTTTGGAATAATCTCAGTCCAAACTCAGGAACAGAGGCTAAAATATGATCAAAAATATCCGATTGTACTCCTTCATAATTTATCCAATTGGTATCATTGGTAAATACGTAAACTTCCAAGGGAACTCCGTTTTCTCCTGGTTTAAGTTGTCTCACAATTCTTAACATATCTTTGTGAACTTTAGGATGATTTTTAAGGTAATTGTCAATATACACTCTAAAAACTCCTATATTTGTCAATCGTCTTCCATTGACAGGTATTTCATTATCTATATTATTTTTTTTATTATGGTCTTCGATTTCCTTTTGCTTTGATATAATGTATTCTTTGATGTAATGAATTTTTTTAAATTTTTCTAACATCTTATCCGAACAAAAACTAATGCTTTCAGTGTCTATATTAATGGAACGCATTATCCTTCGTCCTCCGGATTCTTTCATACCTCTCCAGTTTTTAAAAGAGTCAGATATAAGTGCATATGTTGGAATTGTAGTAATAGTCCTGTCAAAGTTTCGTATTTTAACTACATTTAGAGATATCTCAATTACATCTCCATCTGCTCCATACTTAGGCATTTCAATCCAGTCCCCAATGCGCACCATATCATTTGCAGTAAGTTGAACACCTGCTACAAGACCTAAAATCGAATCTTTGAATACCAACATCAATACAGCAGTAATAGCTCCAATTCCCCCTAAAAGGTAAAAAGGACTTTCTCCAATAATGTTGGAAATTATTAATATGGCCCCTATAATAAATGAAAAAATTTTCACCACTTGAATATAACTCTTTATAGGTCTTATTTTTGATATCTCATAGCTGTTATATATATCATCTAGGGCGTTTAGTGTGGCATCAACAACTAATATTACTACAAAAATTATATAGGCTATTGCCCCCCTATGAAACCATAATAAATTCTCCGGAGGAAAAATTCCACCGAACAGGTAGATAATAACAGCAGGAACAATATGGGATAACCTTTGAAAGACCTTTCTTTCAAGCATTATATTGTCCCATGTAAATTGATTGTTTTTTATGTAGTGGGAAACAATCCTAAGAACTACCTTCTTTGTAATAAGGTTTGCAAGAAAGCTGATTACTGCGATCATTAAAATTAATATAGCATAAGATAAATAAGTAGAAATATCCTCCCTTACTCCGTATTCCAACAAGATTTCTGTTATTTTCTCCAGCATTAAATATCACTCCAAACAAACTGATATAAATTTTGAGACTTTCCAGATGTCTATTGCATTATACATTATATATTTTTTTTCGTAAAGGCGGCAAGAACAGACAAACGTACGAGAATAACTACAATTTGACATAAAACGGGCTATTGCAAATATTGGTGAATTTCTAGAGGAAAATTGCCCTTTATGAGGAATATAAGAAAATATCGTTTGTGTTTTATAATAGACAAAACACAACATAAAAAGTCGGGTGAGACCTAATGAAAATTGATAAGATATAAATACAGAGAGGAGGTGGTGATTATGAGATGGATTGAAGGTATTAGTGAAGCTATCAAATATATTGAAGATAATATAACCGAAGATCTAACAATAGAAAATATTGCAAAACGAGCGTTTGTGTCTCCATTTTATTTCCAAAAAGGATTTGCAATGCTTTGTGGTTTTACGGTCGGAGAGTACATCAGGCAACGCAGGCTCACACTTGCCGGCAGTGAGCTTGTTTCTACCGATGAGAAAATCATTGACATAGCTTTAAAATATGGTTATGACTCACCGGATAGTTTCACAAAAGCTTTTACCCGTTTCCATGGCGTCACGCCTACTGCTGTTCGTAAAGATGGAGCAATGATAAAATCTTTTGCTTCTCTAAAAATCAAATTTTCATTGGAAGGTGGTTATATTATGGATTACAAAATTGTTGAAAAAGATTCGTTTACAGTCATGGGTGTATCAAAGGTATTCAAATATGATACATCAAAAACAGAGATTCCACAGTTCTGGACAGAACATTTTCAAACAGGAAAAGGCAAAAATGTATGTGGAATGTACGGAGTATGTATAGATGAGAGCATGGGTTCTGATGAGTTTGAATATTTGATTGCAGACAATTATGACCCGTCCTTAGAAGTACCGGATGGATTTGTTACAAAGGTTATTCCAAAACACACTTGGGCTGTCTTTGTCTGTAAGGGAGCAATGCCAAAATCTCTGCAAGATGTGAACCAAAAAATCTTCTCAGAATGGCTGCCTAATTGTAAGGATTATGATATTGCAGCAGGTTATAATATTGAAATGTACAGCAATATAGAAGATTATCCAAAAGGAAATCAAGATGAAAATTACTACAGCGAAATTTGGATTCCTGTTAAGAAAAAATAATTTAAGTAAAAGAGCGTAATCTTAGTTCATCAAACTCTAATTTGTCTCAAATCATTCAAAACAAGTAAGGCACTTTACAATGTTATTTTTGCAGAGTGCCTTACTTGCATAATTCATTTCTTGAAATGAATTATGTTCAAAAGCACTAGTAGTGTGTTCTCAAATTACCTATGCAAAAGAAAATTCAAGAATCTTGACGATTCAATAAGTTGGCAGGATTTTCATTAAAATAAATTTATGTGATATAATATGTATAATTCATTCAAACATAAAAGCTGGAATATTCATAAGATTTTGGGAGGGTAAATAATTGAACATCATAGTCGCAGAAGATGAAAAGGATTTAAGAGAACTTCTAAGAATAAACCTTGAAAAAGAAAATTACCAGGTGCTATGTGCAAAAGATGGTAAAGAGGCTATCGAGATATTTAAAACTAATAAAATTGATTTGGGAATATTTGATATTATGATGCCGGTTTTGGATGGACTAAATCTGCTTCGGAAAATACGCGAATTTAGTAGTGTTCCAATAATACTCCTCACAGCTAAAGGTGAAGAAATGGATAAATTACTAGGGTTTGGTTTAGGTGCCGATGATTATCTTGTAAAACCTTTTAGTATGGCAGAATTAGTAGTCAGGGTTGCTGCCCGTTTGCGCAGGAGACAGGATAATGTAATGCGTTCGGGTTCTCACCTTATTGATATTGGTGAACTCACTCTAGATACAGATGCATGCTGCTTATTTAAAAATGGAGTAGCAATTGATTTAAATGCCAAAGAGTACTTGCTTATTAAATTCTTTATGGAAAATCCCGAAAAGGTTTTTACAAAAAAACAACTGTATCGTGCCGCATGGCAAGACGAATATTACTATGATGATAACACTGTAATGGTACATATAAGCCGTATAAGAAATAAAATTGAAAACGATTCCAGGGACACAGTGTATATTAAAACAATAAAAGGTATAGGTTATAAACTCACAGAAGGGAAGAAAAGGCTGTGAAAGTTAAAAACCGTATTCTGATGAATTACATCATTATGTTTATTATAAGTACAACTATTGCAATTATTGCATTTTATGCTCTTGGAATGGTATCAGGCCTTCTTGAGAACTCACTTGTTAAGAATAACTACACTGCATATTCGCTAATGAAGGATAATATTGCTGATATTCATTTTGAAGACGTTCTAAAATATAATGGAGGATTGCATATCATTGATGAGGATTATAATGTAATATATTCAAAAGGAATCAATGGTTTCCCAAAAAGCAAACTTACAGCCTCTGAATTTACCGATTTCTTAACAAGCTCACAGAGTGTCAACAGAAAATACAGTTATAGTATTGCATACAATGAGAATAAAAAGTTTTGGATGATTGTAACCTTTCCGACTTCTGTAAGGATAGATTTTAATGTAACACATAACAACCTTTACAATTCTGCTGATATAAAATCAGTAGGCTTGTTTATAGTTTCTATTATCTTCACTTATATCCTGATGCTGATTATTAGTACGCTTATCTATTCAAGAATCACTGCTGCAAGTTTTATAAAGCCGCTGAAGAAACTTCAAAACTTTGCATATAATCTTAGAAAAGGAAACTATTCAACCAGGGTTGACGTCAGACAAAATAATGAATTTGGTGACCTTGAGCATGCTTTCAATGAAATGGCAGACAAAATTCAATATGAAATAGAGTTAAGAGAGAAATCGGAGAGTATAAGAAGGCAACTTACTGTTAATATTGCACATGACATCAGAAACCCCCTTGCTATTATAAGTGGTTATGCGGAATACTGTCTTAACAATCCTGAAAAAAATAATCAAAAGTATCTTGAATTAATACATCAAAAATGTATTTGTGCTGATTATCTCATAAAAGAATTGCTGGAATTATCTAAGCTCGAAAGTCCTGAATACAAAATGAACCTTAATAGAACTGATTTATCTGAATATCTTAGGATTAAAGCTGCACAACTTATTGAAATACTTGATAGGGCAGAATTTACATATGATTTTGATATACCTGAAACAGAAATATATGTAAATCTTGATGAGAAGGAAATGGACAGGGTTTTTGACAACCTTACTGCGAATGCTATCAGGTATAATCCAAAAGGGACCAAGCTATCCGTGACCTTAAAAGTACAAAACAGTGACGTGCACATAACAATTAAAGATAACGGGAACGGAATATCTAAAGACTTATGTGAAGATATATTCAGGCCTTTTGTAAGAACAGACAAGTCAAGAAACTCCCAAACCGGGGGAAGTGGCCTTGGACTTGCTATTGCAGAAAAGATAGTTAAATTACACGGTGGTAAAATATTATTGGAGTCAGATATAGGATCGGGTTGTGAATTTATTCTAATTCTTCCCCAAATTTAAGGATGGTTTAAGGTTCCTATAAGACCAATTTAAAATTGCTGTTCTATAATTAAATTATAGGTATGGCAATTTTTTATTGGAAAAAGAGGACTTGGAATTTAAAAAATAAGCTTTAAGGAGAATGAGAAGATGCGTAAAATAATAGTGTTACTAAGTTTGTTTTTGATGTTGAATTTTGTAGTTGACGTATATGCCTTGGAAGAAAACCTGATTATCAAGGAACACCTTGATAAATCAATGGAAAAAATAATAGCCGAGAATAAAGCTAAGGGAGCAATAGCTGTTTTGATTCAAAACGGTGAGGTGATATTGAATAAAGGGTACGGGTATGCAGATGAATTCTTGGGCACTTCTGCAGATGGATGTAAAACAGGATTCAGAATAGGCTCAATCTCGAAAACATTTGTAGCAGTGGCAGCATTGACAGCTTTTCAGGATGGTAAGCTTGATATGAATAAAGATATATCCTTATACTTGGAATCTGATTTTCCCAAACTGAAATATCCGGTTACGATGCATCACCTTCTTACTCATACAGCTGGATTTGAGGAAACCATTACAGGTATTGCCGTAAAAAATGTAAGTCAAACAGAGCCTTTATCTATTACTGTGAAAAAGTACATGCCCAAACAGATTACTAAGCCGGGCAGTATCGCATCCTATTCAAATTATGGTATTGCTTTGGCTGCATATGTGATAGAAAAAGCTACGGGTATAGATTTTGCAGAATATTGTATGAACAGAATCTTTATTCCTTTAGATATGAGGAAAACGACTTTTGCTTACATGCATAACAAAGTAGTTGTTTCCAAAGCATATCTGCCAAATGGTGAAGAAACAATTGAACCATACATTAATCTTTATCCTGAAGGTTCAGCAGTATCTACTGCTGAAGATATGGGGAAGTACATAAAATGGCTTTTGGATGAAAATGATTATATTCTATTTAAGGATAATAAGGATAAGTTGTTTTCAAGACAATATTATATGGCCGAAGAGCTTGGGGGGATAGGTTATGTCTGGAACAGGAAAATAAGAAATAATCATATCTATTTTGATAAAAAAGGTGAAACCCTGAATTTTTATTCAAGAATTGTTCTATATCCCGGAAATTGTTCAGGATTGTTTATCTCATTTAATACTTTTGTTCCGGAAAGAGAAATAAACGAGATAACTGCTGATATAACCGATATCCTTTTAGGTAAAAAGAGTGTCAATGCTCTTAAGGATGGAGCTGATATAGAGATTGACGGATGCTATGCCAATATGTGGTCGAGTTTTAAGACAGCAGAGAAGCTCTTAAGATTTTTTATACCCATGAAAATGGTTGAGATAAATGGGTCACCTACCGATGGTTATACTTTTAATGGAGAAAAAATGGTACATATAGGCAATAATACCTATGACACGCCAATTGGCACAGTAAAATTTTTAGAGGAAAATTCAAAGCTTATGATGGCAACAGATTTTTCACAAACTTATGTTAAAATAAGTGGTTTGGAGAATAAACCTGTTACACTAAGCATTTGCATTCTATTTTTAATCAGTACATTAATTTTTTTGGTGATGACTTTGGTTTACTGTTTCAAAAAGAAGGGATCATTAGTTTTATTAGTAATTACATCAGGTATTCAATTATTATCATTTTTGGGTATAGGATTAATGATATTTAATGGAATTATGCAATATGCTGTCCTAAGCTATGTGCCTTATATTAATATTTGTGTATGGCTCATAGCAGCTTCAACTGTGATTCATTTATTGAATATTGTACTCGGAACATTGAAAAATAGGAAAACTTGTATTACAAAATACTTATACTTTCACGTTGTTATAAGTATTGCATTTTGTTTGGTTTTATTTAACTTAAATATGTTTTAAACGCAAGATAATACCAAACCTAATCTATTTTATCTCCAATTTCATTATATCATATAAAAATTTTAGTTACAGTCTTATATTTTACATTTACTGGGTGTATTGCTTCGTGTAATTACTCGCCGACTGCATTCACTGTCACCTTTCCCAAGGATTATGAATTATAAGGATGCTATGAATGGCCTTGTAGAAAAATTTCGGCAAGCTAAAATCCTCCCGGAGAGTATAACAGAAGAACTTTTTAGACAATACACAAGGGTCACAAGTATTTACCCTCGTAATACTGAGGATTTAGTTTCGTGCCATAACGATCTTAAACCTGAAAATATTATTTTTGTTTAATTATAACAAATTGATTGATTGTTCTTTATAACCTATGTTATTATTAACATAGGTTATAAAGAATGGAGTGAATTTATGTCGATTAAGTATGCGATCTTAGGTCTATTGAGCTGGAAACCTTCTACAGGGTATGAACTTAAGAAAATATTTGAAGAATCATCAAGTATGTACTGGTCGGGAAATAACAATCAAATATACAAGGCCTTGGTACAACTTCAAGATGAGGGCTTTGTAACAAATGAAACAGAGCATCAGGAAGGATTGCCTTCAAAAAAGATTTATACAATAACCGGTGAAGGCGTATCTGAACTAAAAGAGTGGGTACTTTCCTGTCCGGAAGCACCTGAGTTTAAAAAGCCGTTTCTGATTCAGTTGGCATGGTCAGAGTTACTTGATAATTCTGAGTTGTATGAACTTTTAACCAAGTATGAAAGCGAGATAAAGGTTCAATTGATACTTCAACAAGAAAAAATAAGGAGGGGGAGTATTTCACCAGCCAGAACTGAGCGGGAAAAATTTATTTGGGATATGATAGATAAAAACATTCTCTCATCCTATAAAAATGAAATGGAATGGATTAAAAATTTGCGAAGCCAGTTATTTGAATATAAGTTAAACGAGGAGAAAAACAAAATGGACTATAAGGTAATAAAAGCAGGTGACATAAAGTATATTGAACTTTTTTCATGCGTGTCTCCTATCAATTCAGAGCAAGATGCATTGGATTTGATTGCACTCTGTGGAGAGCATGATACAAATCTTTTGATGTTGCATTCGGATGCAATTTCAGATGACTTTTTCAGACTTAAAACAGGCGTTGCAGGGAATGTTCTACAGAAATTTATTAATTATTATATCAAAGCAGTTGCAGTCATCCCAAATGATCGGATCACAACCGGAAAGTTTAAGGACATGGTTATAGAAGCCAATAGGGGAAAGCACTTTAGAGTGTTTTCTGATAGTGAGGAAGCAGCAAAATGGCTCGTGGAAAGTTGTTGAGGTGAAAAATATGGAGTATAAAAAAGCATTTAAGACTGTAAAGGGAAGAGCTGCTGTTATAGGTGTGTACGACAAAATACTGAAGGAATGGAAGACACAATATGAGGCATTATCCATCGATTCAAATTATGGTAAAACCTTCGTTATTAAAAGCGGTGATAGTTCTCTTCCGCCGCTTATACTCCTGCATGGCACAAGCTCAAATTCGGCTATGTGGCTTGGTGAGGCGGCTAGTTATTCAAAACACTTTTGTGTATATGCCATTGATATACCTGGAGAACCGGGAAAGAGTGAAGAAAAGCAATATAGCTTAAAAGATGATATATATTTTGAATGGCTGAATGATATTATCAGTATTCTTGAGTTAAAGAGGGTATGCATTGTTGGCATATCATTAGGGGCATGGTTGGGTGTTGGATATGCAGTCAGGTATCCGGAAACGGTGGAAAAGCTTGTACTGTTATGCCCTTCCGGGATTGGTGCCCAAAAGATATCCTTCATTTTTAAAACTCTGCCGTTAATGTTTTTGGGTAACTGGGGATATAATAGAATTGCCAGGATTGTAAACGGAAGTCAAAAAATGCCGAAGGAAGCAGAGGATTATACGCAGTTAATTGCAAGAAATTTTAATTTAAGAACGGAGCCGGTTCCGATTTATAGTGATGAGGAATTAAGAAAAATAAAAATACCCGTATTATTACTTGCCGGTGAAAATGATGTTCTCTTGAATTCAAAGGAAACGGCAAGACGTGTAACAGATAATGTGCCCAATGCAAAAGTTAATTTGCTGTCTGGATATGGTCACGTACTTACTGGGTTTCATAAGGAAATTATAGAATTTCTAATTGAGTTTTAGAAGTTGATGAATACCCATCAATTCTTATTTGGCATACAGTATATGGATTTTGGTTATGATATTACAGAAAAGATTTTGGTTGGCTAAATTACCCTACGGGTAAACTATTGTGTTAAAAAGCACTAGCGTGTAACTATAATTCAGAATAGGAGTGTTTAGATGAGTTTTTCAAAATCACTATCCCCCATAAAAGTCGGGGCTGTTGAATTAAGAAATCGTTATATTGTTCCAGCCATGGGTGCTCACCTGGCCGAATCTAATGGACAGGTTTCCGAACGTACAATTGATTACTACTCAGCCAGGGCTAAAGGGGGCTATGGTTTAATTATTACGGAATTTACATGCGTTGACCCTGTTGGTATGGCAATGCCAGGTCAACTATGCATTTGGGATGATTCTTTTATTCCGGGGCACAAGAAATTAACTGAAGAGATCCATAAAAATGGCGGGTTGATTTTCTGTCAATTACATCATGCAGGTCGCCTGTCCTACTCCATGGTCACCGGTAAGCAACCTGTTGCACCATCCCCCGTGGCCAGTCCCTCGAATAAAGAAATTCCCAGAGAACTAAAGACTGAGGAAGTTTATGAATTGATTGGGAAGTTTGTAGATGGGGCTGTTAGAGCCAAAGAAGCAGGATACGATGGTGTGGAGCTTCACGGTGCTCATCAATACATTATTGCACAATTTATGTCCCCATATTCAAACAAGCGTATGGATGAATTCGGCGGACATTTTCACAATCGCATGAGATTTGTGACGGAAATCATAAAGAGGATTAAGGAAAAGTGTGGTAAAGATTTCCCTGTTAGTATCAGAATCAGTGCAGAAGAATCGGAGCATGACAGTTGGGGAGTAAGGCAAGCCAGAATGGCAGCCAAAGTATTGGAAGAAGCTGGAGCAGATGTGATTAGCGTCTCCATAGGTGGTGCTTATGGAACAAGCTATAAAACATTAGCTCCTCAAGCAGTACCGCCAGGATTTAATGCTGATAATTCAGCGTTTATAAAAGAAATGCTGCAAATACCGGTTATTGTCACAGGAAGAATTGTAGATCCATACATTGCGGAGGATATCATTGCTTCAGGTTCAGCTGATATTGTGTCACTAGGAAGACCTTCTTTAGCCGATCCAGAATTCCCGAATAAAGTCAAAGAGAACCGGATTGATGAAATTATACCTTGTGTTGCATGTCTGCAAAGATGTGCAGGAGAAGGCGGACGTGATGAATGGGATACGGGGGTTTCCTGTACGTATAATCCGTTCACAGGAAAAGAGGGAATTCTAAAACTTATTTCTACGAAGGAGCCAAAACGAATTGCCATTATCGGTGCGGGTCCTGCCGGACTTGAAACTGCCTGGGTAGCCGCAAAACGTGGTCATTTGGTCACAGTGTTTGATAAAGCAGATCGTCCCGGCGGACAAATTGCAGTCGGAGCAAGACCTCCATATAAACAAGAACTCCTGAAAGCTGTTCAAACATATATGACCTTAGGAAAAAAACATGGTGTTACTTATAAATTTGGTATAGAAGCAACTCCGGATACGGTTGCAGATTTTGATGAAATTGTTCTGGCTACAGGTGGTGTGCCAATTCGCCCAGCATTTGAAGGTATAGACGAAGCAGGCGTTGTACAAGCCATTGATGTACTTGAAGGAAAAGAAGTAGCAGGGGATAAGGTAATTATCATTGGCGGAGGTCAGGTTGGTGTAGAGACAGGAGAAATGCTTGCCAATCAAAACCGTCAAGTGACCATCGTAGAAATGAGAGATGAGATCGCAAAAGAAGAACATCCCGATATTCGCTTTTTAACTCATCAACGGTTAAATAAATATGGTGTTAACATCTTAACAAACACAAAGGTAAAAGCCCTTTCCAAAGGAAGTGTAACGGTTGAAAAAGAGGGGGCTGAGCAAACGCTAAAAGGATTTGATTCCATTGTTCTCGCAGTAGGTGTAAAATCATATAATCCTTTAGAAAAGACTATGCAGGAAACCGACAAGAAAATACACATCATTGGAGATGCCAATAAAGCCGGCAATATAACAGATGCCATATACCAAGGAGCCAAGCTTGGCGTTAGTATATAAACCTTTACACTACAAGAAAAAACAAGTAAAAAAATAATAATGGTTGTTGCAGTAACAATCATTATTATTTTTTTGTGAATTATAGGGCTAATTAAGGGAGGGAAGTCCACAGGGACAATTAGTTCAGAAAGTACATGTTAAGGTTAAATTAAGCCCATAAAGTATTCCACTATAAAAGCTACAATAATTACTAATGTTGATATTATAAAGCCATGAATCATAGGATTAATACCAGACTTTTTCATTTCACGAAAGTCAGTATTCATACCTATTGCAGCTAAGGCAGATACCATTAAAAATTTGCTGATAGTTTTCATATTTTCATGGCATTGACATCTATTTAAAACTATATTATTATAGCAATTGATTTTGCAGTTAAGCCTGGACTTTGCCACCGGGTAAAGATTTCAAGGTGTTCTGAAACATTCCGTTAGGTCTTGGAAGGAATGTTTTTAGGACACCTTTTGTGTTTTTAGGAGGTTTATATGGAAAAGTCTTTAATCAAAAATTTCATAAAATATGTTGGTTTAAATATCATGGGAATGATAGGGCTTTCCTGTTACATTTTAGCAGACACTTTTTTTATAGCCAAAGCACTAGGAGCTGAGGGGATTACAGCACTTAATTTTTCTATTCCGGTTTATAGTGTGATTCATGGAACCGGTTTAATGCTCGGTATTGGCGGGGCTACAAGATACAGTATATTAAAAGCCCAAAATAAAGATAAGAAAGCCAATATGGTATTTACTATCTGCATAAAATTAGGTATTTTGATAGGAGTTATCCTTGCAATAATTGGTGTATTGGGGTCAAGATATTTAGCTTTGATTTTAGGTGCTAATATATCCACATTACCGCTGACAAAAACATACTTGATGGTAATACTCTGTTTTGCACCATTTTTTATCATAAATAACATTTTGATTGCATTTGTGCGTAATGATAATAATCCGAATTTATCAATGATTGCAATGTTGACAGGCAGCTTTTCCAATATTATTTTAGATTATTTGTTTATGTTTCGATTTGAAATGGGAATGTTTGGTGCTGCGTTTGCAACGGGGCTTGCACCGATAATAAGCATTTGTATACTGTCATTCCATTTTGTAAAAAGGAAAAACAATTTTATGTATATCCACAATAGAATAATCTGGTCTTATGTTGTCGATATATTTAGTTTGGGATTATCTGCTTTTATTACTGAGGCTTCTTCTGCTGTTGTTCTTATTACCTTTAATCTGGTGATTTTAAAGCTTAAGGGCAACTTAGGTGTTGCTGCCTATGGAATTATTGCCAACATAGCACTTGTGGGTATTGCAATATTTACCGGAATAGCACAAGGTGTGCAACCTCTTATCAGCAAAGAATATGGATTGAAAAATTATGGTGTGTTAGGAAAAGTGCTGAAATATGCTTTGCTAACCTCGCTTTCGATAGCATCAATTATATATTTTGCTATGTTTTTTAATACCAACAGCATAATTGGAATTTTCAACAGCCAGCGTAACCTGGAAATTTTCCGGATTGCAAAAATAGGATTTGGGATTTATTTTATCGGATTTTTCTTTGCGAGTATTAATATAGTTATGGCTATGTATTTGAGTGCTACAGAACGTGCAAAGGATGCATTTGTCATTTCTGTAGCACGAGGGTGTATTCTTATTGTTCCTCTGGTTATTTTATTAAGTAGAATCTGGAATATGGCAGGTGTATGGTTTGCTTTTGTCATGACAGAATGTATTGTTACTGTGTTAGCAGTTTTTATAGCCAGATTAGGAAGGAAATTGTCAATAAAAAGTTAATATCTACGTACATCAGCATCCTGAGACTTTAACATTAAAGGTTTACCAACATTGTGTTCACCTTAAATAAACCTAACATAAATCTATATCGCTGAATATAATATACCAGTAATTTTTTATAACGGTGCAATTAACATGGTTGTCCGTGGCGAGTAGCAAATTATGAAAGGTTGATGAAAATGCAGTTTTATTATGGTGACAAAATGTTTTACAGAGTTCTTGACGAAGTGGAGTTCTGGAAACTACAGGAGGCTGAGCACACCGTCGTTATCCGGAAAATAGTGCCGAACCTTGAAGACGAATATGTAAAACAGTTGGAAAACTGGGAACTCGCCCTGTCTCAAACTCAGGCAGCCGCTGTCAGATACTTGGAAGCGGTAAACAGAGCTGACTCTTATATCAGTCCGCAGCTGCAGCAGCAGATAATGCAGTTCATAAATTTCTGTATCAGGCAAAGTCAGGAGTTCATTACTCTCCTCAATTTGATTTCCTCCCGGAGTTCGGCTGTTCAGGGAAACCCTGTTGCGGCCACAGTAATAGATCATATCCGCAGGGAGTCTGAATACTTCATTGGGATCGCAATAATTGCAATGCAGAGGACTATTTAATTTAACATGAAAAACAGAAGCGTGCCTCCTGAATTATATTTTTAGGAGGCATTATTGGTGTCAGCCAATAAGCCACTGGCTAAGTTATGGAGGGTGTATATTTTTCTTCACGTTTATTACATGCACCCGATTATGTAATGCAGCTTGATTTTATTGGAAATATGATATAGAATAAAAAGAACAAATGTTTGAAAGAGTTCGCATTTATAAACAAATAGAAAAATGAGGTTTCTCTATGGAATATACAGAAATTAGTTGTGAATTTGCAATGAATCAGCTTAAAAGGCGGATTCCATATAGCTGGGATTTGAATATTTACCGGGGCTGTGAGCATGGCTGTAAGTATTGTTATGCAATTTATTCCCATGATTATCTTGGCTCTGAGAATTATTTTAGCAATATCTTTGTAAAAACCAATATTGTAGAGCAGCTAGAGAAGCAGCTTAGTAATCCAAAATGGAAACGTGAGGTAATAAACATTGGTGGTGTAACTGACAGCTACCAGGTTGCAGAGGAACATTACAGATTGATGCCGGATATTTTAAAGTTGCTGATCAAATACAGAACCCCAGCTATTATATCAACAAAATCAGATCTAATATTGAGAGACTATGATTTGATTGATGAGTTGTCAAAAATTACATATATTAATGTTGCAGCAACCATTACAACTATGGATGAAAATGTAAGAAAGCTTATTGAACCAGGTGGTGTGGAATCACTTAAACGCTTTAGTATGCTTAAAACATTCAGGAAGACAAATGCATCTGTTGGACTTCATGTAATGCCAATAATTCCTTACCTGACAGATAGCTATGAGAATTTTGATTCACTTTTTAGAATGGCAAAAGATAGCAATGTTCATTATGTTTTGCCCGGAACATTGTATCTGAGGGGGAAAACAAGGACTGTATTCTTTGATTTTATCAAAAAGGAACTTCCCCATCTGTACAATGATTTGGCTGTACTTTATAAGACTGGCGGAGCAGACAAGGAATATAAGAATTCTTTATATAAGTCGGTTAACGAGCTGCGGGAGAAATACAACCTTTCAAGCAGCTATTCAAAACCTATGAAGGAAAAACTAAAATAAAGTGTTTGATTGACTATGGACACTAATATTTCTTTAAAAAACTGATGTGTATTGTGCAGATAAACAGTATGTTTGATATTATAAATTAGTATGTGTTGCAGACTTCCATTAATAAATTGAATGAATAACAGGCAACATATAGGAAAGAAGGAACGGTATTATAGTTTTATGTTAAATATAAAATATGATTATGAAACGATAAAAGCAAAAAGAAAAGAAGTTACAGAAGGCCTTTTGAAGGAATCAAATAATATTAAATCCGGTAAAATAGTTTGCATCAGTATTTTGGATCTGCGTATCTTATATGAATACTATGACAAGGTTTTCTTTAACAATTGGTTCAGAAACAATTTCAAAGGACATGTATTTTATGAGCTTTCAAGGAGAATGACAAAAAGTGCAGGAATTACTAAGTGTCCCAAAAACATTTCTCAGATAAAACCTGATGAGGTCAGGATTATAATTGCTATCGGCGTTGATTTCTTTTTTAAATTTGACCAACTGGAAGGAAGCAAGTCGGTATGCGGCATTGAAACATATAATAGTCTTGAAGCTTTGCAGATAGTTTTTGAACATGAACTTATCCATGTGCTGGAGTTCCTTATGTTTAATGCTTCAAATTGTAGTGAACAGCGCTTTAAAGATACAGCAAAAAATTTGTTTGGACATACTCAAAGCCACCATCAAATGCCGACAAACAGAAAGATTGCAAGTGAGAAATTAGGAATCAATATCGGAAATAAGGTGGAATTTCTGTTTGAAGGTAAGCTATTGAATGGGTTTGTTTCAAATATTAATAAAAGGGCAACGGTAATGGTTGTGAATCCAAATGGAACTTATTCAGATAAAAATGGAACCAGATATATGAAGTACTATGTTCCTCTTGGCTGGCTGACAAAGATATAAGAGAAGATAAGCCGTTTTTTCTTTGTATTCATAAAGCATTGTCAGATTTAAGCAGCTCTCTTTTCCATACGAACTTCATTCATAAAGTTTTTAATACAATTCTTTATTATAATTCTAGTGTAACATTCCATTACTTTTTATAGTATAACTATATGTCTATACAGTATTCATTCATTTTTTACAGGGGTGGTGGAATATCGATTGGATAAAGACAAAATATTGGTTGATAGAATTTTAGATGGAGATGTTGATTCCTTTGAAACTCTTGTAATTAATTATAGAGACCGTATACTGAATTTTCTTTTTAGAATGACCTTATCTAAGGAAGACGCTGAGGATATCGCACAGGAGGTCTTTGTGAAAGTGTACAACAATTTGTACCGGTATAACAGCCGTTGGAGCTTCTCAACATGGATATATACAATAGCAATAAATATTTGTAAGAGTACATGTAATAAAAGAAACAAAATTGTGACAGTTGATTACCATGATGTGTTAAGGGAGTTTCCCCGAAGCCTGGTTGATAATCCTGAATACGCAATGGTTGTTAAAGAAAATAGTGAAGAAATCATAAAGATTATAGACAGTCTGAAATTTGACCAGAAGACAGCACTTATACTAAAGCATATACAGGGTTTTAGCTATGAAGAAATAGGGAAAATGCTAAAAATTACACCCGGCAACGCAAGAATAAAGGTAATGCGGGCAAAGCAAATTTTGATAAGAGAGTTTTTTGAAAAAACAGGGGGTGAAGCAAAATGAATTGTAAATATAGCTACGAAGATATTGTTAAGTTTTCGGAAGGTATATTTTCTCAGGAAGTTCAGGAGGAGATTAAAAAACATATTACCCTTTGCAAAAAGTGCAACCAAATTTATTCACTGCTTTCTTTTACCGATGATTACTTGTCTCAAGACCTGTCTTTTAGTACGACTGTTGTAGATAAATCAGTTGGTGTTATAGATAAGGACAGATATGCAAAAAGGAAGCTTGCAATTTCTATTTTTGCTATTGCCTTTAAAATAAAGCCTTTCTTAAAACCTGTTCTGGCTTTAGCTATCTTTAGCTTCCTTTTAATAGGTCTTTACAGATTTTACATACAACATGAAATTATCTCTGACAACGTTCCGCTTACCACCGATACTGGAGATGCTATAAATGAGTCCCAAAAAACTCTCCATACTGACAGCATAAAGCAAATAGTTACGGTTGATTTAATTTCCGATGAGTTAATAGAGGATTTAATCAATAATCCTCATTTCCCAACCGATGAATATTTGTTTGAGAAATTGGATGCTAAGGGATATATTGATAAAGCAACCGCTGCTAAAGAAGCATTAAAATTTAATGGCACAGATCGCGACGATTATCCTGAAGCGGTGAAAGCAGTGCTTGTTAAACTTACTAAAAAGAAATATGCTCAAATAGCAGGGTCCAGCGTGGTGCTAAAGGATTACCCCGTATGGGTTGTATCTTTGTATGGAATAAATATTACAGTCCACAGTAAACCTGTATTCAATACTGCAAAAGAAAAAAATGAAGCAAAAGTTATTCAGGGAAACACTCATATACTTGTGGATGCCAGCACTGGTGAAGTATTACAGAGTATAGGCTATGCTATAAGTGCTGAGAGAACGGCAATAAAACTGGCATTGGAGGAGCACCCGGAGACGGATTTTCCCGAAATTCCAGGTAAGGTGCAAGGTGAATTCTTTGCAGGTGGTAAGGCACCGGGTATGAGAATCCCTGCTCAACTTGAAACCCGGTTGCAAATAGATGAAAGCGGAAATTATATAGTTACCTTGACGCAGTATTGGAGTGCTGAATATCTGAGGGGTAAAAATTCTGAAGGATCTATTCTTTACTACTTCTGGAAATACAGAGTTAATGGTGACAGCATAGTTTTAATAGAGGAAGGCGGAGATAATACTTTTTTAATTATGAAGTAACATATTCATATTGGATTTCTTCATAAGTTTGCTAATTAAAGTGGGAAGGTTGAATAAGTATTAAAAAAGAATGGCAACCAAATTCTTAATTCAGTTAGGGTAGCTTATCCACCTGATAACTCAATGATGGTTATTTACTTTGGATGTGATTCAGAACCAATTGCAGCTAAATGCAGTAATGATGAGGATTTGAACGAATATTTTCTTTTTGCCATCTATAAAGAAGAAATTCAAAAAAACTACCCATATGATTTTAATGTGGGTAAAATTATTAGAAAAATTACCTATATTAAATTGACGTAGGTAAAAAATAGCGATATAATACCTATGTAATGGAGGTGTATGCAATGAGTGAGCAAAAATTACCTATGTTGCCACCGAATGCTGAATTGGAAACGAAAGTAGTGCTAAAACAGCTGGCAAGAACCAATCGTGCATTGGCTGAACTGAAAGGTTATGCAGATACGATTCCGAATAAACATATTTTAATAAATGCGGTCATGATTAATGAAGCTAAGGATAGCTCTGCAATTGAAAACATTATAACAACTCATGATGACCTATATAAAGCAATGAGTGATGCCAGCGGAGCAAGTCCTGCTGCAAAAGAGGTTGTCAGCTACAGGACTGCTTTATGGCAAGGGTATGAGTTGGTTAAGGCTCGTGAAATGCTTACAACAAATATGATTGTTGAGATTCAAGGCATTATTGAAAAGAATCGTGCAGGAATAAGAAAATTACCCGGTACTGTACTTCGTAATGAAAGAACAGGTGAAACTGTTTATACTCCCCCTGCGGGTGAAGCTGAAATCAGAGAGCTTTTGAGCAATCTCGAAAAATACATCAATGAAGATTATAATGATGTTGACCCATTGATAAAGTTGGCAGTCATCCATTATCAATTCGAAAGCATTCATCCATTTTATGATGGAAATGGAAGGACAGGCAGAATCATAAATGTTCTTTACTTGGTATTGAAGGAATTGCTTGATAGTCCTATACTTTATTTGAGTAGCTATATAATCAGGAACAAATCATCATATTACAGACTTCTTCAGGAAATCCGAACCCATGAGAATTGGGAAGAATGGATTGTCTATATTCTCACAGGTATTGAAGAAACAGCAGAAGAGACATTGAGATTGGTAAAAAGAATTAATACCGAAGTTGAAACCATGAGTGTAGAGATTAAGGAAAAACTACCGAAAATATATTCAAAAGAATTAATTGATTTGCTGTTTTGTGAGTTTTATACAAAAACTGTCTATATTGAAAATGGCTTATCTGTAACAAGAAAGACTGCGGTGAACTATCTATCTTCTCTTGAAAAAGAGGGTTTTCTTACTTCTGAAAAAATAGGTAAGGAGCGGATTTATCAAAATAAAAGACTGTATGATTTGGTTAAATACGGGCAATGAGAGGTGGTATAAAATGCAGCCTGTAAGTGTAACGGGAATAGAAATAACTTATAGAAATGTTTGTATTTGATATTTGGATTGCAAATACCGATCGAAATAGCTACAATATCATATTATATCAAACCTATAAAAAAGATCTGTATGATTACTATTTTATAAAAAATATTCTGTTGAAAAGTTAAAAAGGAATTTGCTGTAAATTCAGTTTTTGTTCATTAAAAATTCATTTAATATTCAAGTTCTATTCCATTCATTGTATTAATAACCCCTTATAATTATGTTATAGAAATCAAATTGTAAAAGTAGATAAATTTAATTGTCGGGCCGGATTATCTGGATTATTTTACTGCTCGCCTATGCAACCTGGTTGTTTGCAAACAAATAAGCCGGGTGAATCATATATTTATCTCTAAGGATTTAAAAGCTTTAGTTGCCTGACCGTATAACAAACAATTTACGAAGGAAGGAAATGCTATGCTTTATGAATACCAAATAAAAATAGGGGAGTTGGAATATCCGTACTATCTTTCTGACAATACCGAAGACTTTATTAAAAAGTTGAAACAGACTGGAATTAACTCCGCTTTCGTAGTATTTGACGATGCACTGAATTTAGATTATGTAACCAAATTAAAGAAGCTGGTACAAGAAGAAATAAGTTGTGAGCTTGTAAGTGTAAAAGTCAGTGAAAAGAGTAAAAGTGTTGATGAAGTTAAATTAATCTCAGAGCGACTATTGGAGCTTGGTATTAACAGAAAATCCTGCATAGTTGCAGTTGGCGGGGGAGTTCTTGGCAATATTGCAGGGCTGGTGGCAGGGTTACTCTACAGAGGGATAAAGCTTATCCATATCCCTACTACGGTGATGGCAGCAACAGACTCTGTATTGTCCTTAAAGCAGGCAGTGAATACTAGCCTTGGCAAAAACCTTTTAGGGATGTTTTATAAACCCGAAATGGTTTTTACAGATTATACAAGTATTTTGACACTTTCAAAACGTGATTATAATGCAGGTCTGGCTGAATTGGTAAAAAACCTTGTCTCGGTTATTCCTCAACAAATACCTGAATTATACGAATTACTCAATGATAGGGTCGAATATACCTATGAAGAGTTTAATCTGTTCCTGGATTTGTCAATTAAAGCTAAGTGCAGCCTTTTAATGAGGGACATGTATGAGAAGAAAGAAGCTCTTGTGTTTGAATATGGACATACAGTCGGACATGCTGTTGAATTCCTTTCAAAGGGTGGAATAAAGCATGGAGAAGGAGTTGCGTTCGGCTTAATGGTTGAAAGTGAGATAAGCCATGAATTGGGTTATCTTAAGAAAAACGAAGTGGATATTCATTATAGATTGTTAGAAAGAATTGGCATAATAAACCTTCTTAATAGCATGGAAGCTTATACAATAGATGAGATATGGAATGTTATGAGGCATGATAATAAACGTGGCTACATACCTGAAAATGACGATGTTGTTCCTATGGTTCTGCTAAAATCACTAGGGAAGTGCTGCGGAGAGAACACCAATTATATAAAACTTGTTACAAAACCTGTTTTTGAGAAGAGCATAAAGAAAGTATCTGATAGAATACGCACTTTCAAAAAAATAGTCACATGTTAGTGCCTCGTAACAAAAAAGTGTTTGTAGAGATTTGGGGCTTGTGGCAGAAAGGGCGAATATATTTGGGGGATGTAGGCCAATGGAACTGTATAATAATCTGACTGATTTGATTTTAAAGAGAGATGACAATAAGGGGATTATATTCATTGGGGGAGAAAACGATGAGGTATACATCTCATATAAAGAAGTGTATGAAAAATCGCTGGAAGTTTTGTACAATATGCAGGCTAAAGGCATTTGTCAAGGCAGTGAGCTGGTTTTTCAAATTGAGAATAATTACGATTTTGTTTTATGTTTCTGGGCATGTATACTTGGAGGAATAATTCCTGTTCCTGTAACGCTTGGAAACAACCATGAACACAGACAAAAGTTATTCAAAATATTGGAGATATTGAGGAATCCTTATCTTTTGACTGATAATAAAGGGGCAAAAGTTCTTAGAAAATCAGCAGATGATGGTATGAGCCTGGACAAAACCGAAGAAATTACACAAAGATTAGTTTCAGTAGAAGACCTTATGAAATCTCATGGTACTGGTATTGTTTATAAATCCTCACGTGAGGATATTGCACTTATACAATTTTCATCCGGTTCAACCGGTGATCCTAAAGGGGTAATTCTTACTCATCACAACCTGCTAACCAATATAGACGGAATTATTTCGGGTACGGCTATAGCTAAAGATGAGAGCTCTCTTAGCTGGATGCCGTTAACTCATGATATGGGGTTGATAGGCTTCCATCTCGCACCTTTTGCAGCCGGTGTAAACCAATATATTATGCCGACGGCTCTATTTATCCGTCATCCTGTTCTATGGTTAAAAAAGACCCATGAGCACAGAATTAATCTTCTATCCTCACCAAATTTTGGTTTCAAATATTTTCTCGAATTTTACAATCCTGAAGTGGCAGGCGATTGGGATCTTTCCTGTGTAAGGTTAATAATTAATGGTGCTGAACCTATATCAGTGGATTTATGCAAAAAATTCTTAAATCAGATGAAAGACCATGACCTCAGATCCGATGTAATGTTCAATGTATTTGGGATGGCCGAAGCAAGTCTGGCAGTAACATTTCCACCGCTTAATGAGGAGCTTGCCTCCATAAAGCTTGATCGTGAATTTCTATTTATTGGAGACAGCATAAAAGAAGTGAGTGATACTAATAACACAAACTGGGTGGAGTTTGCAGATCTTGGATACCCTGTAAAGGGGTGTTCTGTGAGGATTAGTGATGAGGCAGGAAGTGTATTGGGCGAAAATAAGGTTGGCAATATCGAAATTAAGGGAGAAAATGTGACCTCAGGGTATTATAACAACGAAGAAGCTACATTAAATACAATCAGAACTGATGGCTGGTTGAATACCGGAGATCTTGGTTTTTTGAGAAACGGAAGGCTGATAGTTACAGGAAGGGCGAAGGACGTAATATTTGTGAACGGACAGAACTATTATGCACATGACATTGAAAGGGTATCGGAGCAGGTTAGAGGTATTGAACTTGGCAGAGTGGTTGCTTGTGGAGTTTTTAATACTGTTTCGCAAAAAGATGACATAATAATTTTGGTTTTGTACAAAAAGAAGCTTATACATTTTGTTGAATTGGCAGTTGATTTGAAAAAGCATATACATAGCAAGATAGGTTTGGAGGTTGCACATATAATACCGGTTAGGGAAATACCGAAAACGACAAGTGGGAAGATTCAAAGATACAAAATGGCAGAAATGTATCAAAAGGGTGAGTATGACTTATCAATTAAAGAGCTTGAAATGCTTTTAAATGAATACGACGCCAGCCATATTAAAGATACGGTATATAATGGCACAGAAGAAAAACTTGCCGCAATTTGCCGTGAGGTATTGCATTTTAACAATATCGGAAGGGATGACAATATTTTTGAACAGGGTGGCGACTCTCTTAAGGCTTCAATACTGGTTTCAAAAATTCATAAACATTTTAATATACAAATTGCTTTAGAAGACCTGTATAGCTTTCCGACTGTAAGGGAACTTGCAGAATTTGTGGATGGGGCGGAAAAAAGCCAATATAGGCCAATTCCGACTGCAAAAATGAATACATACCTAAGCGGAAGCGTTGATCAAACTAGTAATTCTGAAGCGGTATCTAGCGGAGCATTATCTTCTGGGGAGTTTGTTGAAAGTACAAACTCTTTGAGAAAAATTGCATACTATGTGGTATCTTCGGCACAGAAGAGAGTATATGCCTTAGATAGGATTGAGGGTTCAGGAACAAGTTATAACATTCCTGCAGCTATGATAATAGAAGGCTCTCTTGATGTTCAAAAGGTAGAAGAAGTGTTTAAGGCCTTGGTTTGCCGTCACGAAATTCTTCGTACTTCCTTTGAAGTGATAGAGGGGCAGCCTGTTCAAAGAGTACATGAGCAGGTGGATTTTAAAGTAGAAATGCTATATATAAATGAACCGGAAGACAGTAAAGCTGTTGTAAGGGAAAAAATAGATGAGTTAGCCCAAAAGTTCATAAAGCCCTTTGATTTGTCAAAAGCACCGCTGATAAGGGTTGGACTTGTCAGGATATCTGGCAGGAAGCATGTTTTGATGCTGGATATGCATCATATCATATCTGATGGAACGTCTATGGGTATTATGGTAAAGGAATTTGATAGCTTATTTAGGGGAGAAAAACTACAGCAATTATGTGTGCAGTACAAGGATTATGCTCAATGGAAAAACGACAATTTAGTCACAGAAAGCTCAAAGAAAGAGGAGGAATACTGGTTAAGGAAGTTCTCCGGCGAAATTCCTGTACTGTCCATGCCTTTGGATTTTCAAAGGCCTGCTGTGAGAAGTTTTGAGGGGGATAAGATAAGATTCGGTTTTGACAAGGACTTTAAGGACAAGCTTAAAAAGATGGCATTATCAAAAGGTGTAAGTCTTTTTACGACCCTTTTGGCTGCATACAGTGTTCTGCTTTCGAAATATTCAGGTCAGGATGACATTATTGTTGGCTCTCCTGTAGCAGGAAGGGCTCACCCTGATTTGGAAAACATTATAGGCATGTTTGTAAATACAATTCCTTTCAGAAGTTTTCCAACAGCTAGTAAAACCTTTGAATGTTTTCTTGAAGAAGTAGGAAAAGAAGTGTTAAAGGGATTTGAAAATCAAGACTATCAGTTTGAGCAGCTTTTGGAAAAGCTTAATGTTAAAAGGGATATGAGCAGAAATCCGATTTTTGACACTATGTTTGTGCTTCAAAATATGGAAATACCTGAATTCAATATCGAGGGTTTAAGGTTTACAAATTATGAAGTCACCAACAAAGCAGCAAAATTTGATATTACCCTTGAGGCCAGGGAAAATCAGGAGGGTATTGAGTTTAACCTTGAATATTGTACAGCTCTTTTTAAGAGGGAAACAATGGAGAGGTTTGCAATGCATTTTGAAACTATCCTTAAACAGGTTGTTGAAAACCCTGAATTAGAAATTTCAGCAATAGATATGCTGACAAAAGGAGAGAAAAAGCAGATACTATCAGGTTTTAATGACACAAGCTGTGAGTATCCGATGGATAAGACTATCAGCTGTGTATTTGAGGAGCAGGTTGAAAAAATACCTGACAGTGTTGCGGTAATCTTTAAAAATGAGAAGCTAACCTACAGTGAACTGAACAAAAGGGCAAACTCACTGGCCAGAGTGTTAAGACAGCAAGGTGTAAAGGGTGACAGCATTGTGGCAATAATGCTTGAACGCTCAATAGAAATGATGGTAGGGATACTGGCGGTATTAAAGGCAGGAGGTGCCTATCTTCCCATAAGTCCGGAATATCCTGACGAAAGGGTTAAGTTTATGCTAGAGGATAGTGGTGCAGGTATACTTCTGACAAAGCACGAGGCTTATGGCAAACAGTTGCAGGAGGAAGGCGAAGCTGCCTGCAAGGTTACTGTTTTTGACCTGGAAGATGATGTGCTATATAGTGGTGACAGTTCAAACCTTGATGAGATAAATTCATCAAGAAACCTTGCATATGTAATATATACATCGGGCTCTACAGGAAAGCCAAAAGGAGCAATGATAGAGCATTATTCCGTGATAAACAGAATTAACTGGATGCACAAAAAATATCCTATAGGAAAGCAGGATGTAA
>JAEWSG010000041.1 GCA_023398495.1 Bacillota bacterium | reverse complement strand
CCGGGAAGCGGCGGCGAGCACAAGTTCTCCCACGCTCTCGACCGGCTCAGCCCCGGGAAGGGCCTGCACGGCGAAAAATGTGGTATCGGGGCGATCATCACGATGTACCTGCACGGCGGTGACTGGCAGGGGATCCGGAGCTCGTTAAAGAAGGTCGGGGCCCCGACCACCCCTGCCGAGATCGGCGTCGATGACGAGACAGCTGTGGAGGCGCTTCTCGCCGCCCGGACAATCAGGCCGGAGCGGTTCACGATCCTCGATATGGGGTTGACGAGGGAATCGGCACGGGACCTCGTGAAGATGCTCTACCGGGAGTGAGACGAAATGGCGAAAGAGAAGACGAAGGTGACGCTGATCGGGGCGACGATCGCGCGGGAGGGGCTTGAGTTTGTCTACGAGGGCATTACCTGCGCGGAATGCGAGAACTGCAAGGTGCGCAAGGTCTGCCACAACCTGCAGCAGGGTAAGAAATACCGGATCGTCGCGATCCGCTCGAATACCCGGCACGACTGCCCGATCCATCACGAGGCGGTGGTCGCGATCGACGTGATGGAGGCCCCCATCGTCGCGCTGATCAGTGCCGATATGGCGATCGCGAACTCAAGGGTCAGTTACGAGTTCTCGTGCCCCCGGACAGGCTGCCGGAGTTACCGCCTCTGCCGTCCCGACGGCATCATCGAGGGAGGGAAGTACGTCGTCGGGGAGGTTCTCGGCAACGCTCCCGACGTCTGCGAGCGGGGCCGGCCGCTGAAACTGGTGGAACTGCGGCCGGTCTGAGGCCGCCATACCGGACTCCCCTCGTTCCGGGATACCATTTTTTGCAGCAATTACGGCCTGCTCGCCCGAGCGAGCCGCCGGGCACGGTCGATGAGTTCCTCGCGGTCCTGGAGCGCCGCAAGCCATGCGGCCGGGATCGCCTCATACCCGAACCGCGCCCCGGCAAGTCCGCCGGCGATCGCCCCGACGGTATCGGCGTCGCCCCCGAGGTTGATCGCCCCGACCACGGCATCGCGAAACGACGCGGCCTCCATAAAGACCCTGACGGCGCAGTGGGTGGCGAGGACGGCGTCAAGCGACGGCTCCGGCGGGTGCGCCCGGTAGTCGCCGAGCAACTCCCGGAGTTCCGGGTCACGGCACGCGGCGAGTGCCTGTTGGAACGCCGTTCCTGCCTCCTCCCCCCGGCAGAGCCCGCTGACCATCCGGTTGACGAAGGCCGAGGCCTCGCCTGCGGCAGGGTCGAAGTGGGTGACACGCGATGCGGCAAGGCTTACCTCGCGCACCTCCTCCGGCGGGTAGAAGATCCCGACCGGGATCCCGCGCATCACGCTCCCGTTGCTCCTGCTCCCGCCCTTCGCCTCGTGCACCATTCTCGCAGCGGCCGCAGGCGCGACGCCCCCTTCGATCAGGTCGAAGACCGCCCGCGACGTCGGTCCGAAGAACTGCGGGGCGGTGTGGTATGCGCGGACCAGCCGCCGGGAAAAATCGTTCGGGTCGAATCCGCCGCACTCGATGAGGGTCTCCGCGAGGGCCGACGCCTGCAGGGTGTCGTCTGTGTAGGTTCCCGGGCGGGTGTCGTGAACCCCGCCACCGGACATCTCCGTTACGGCAACCGGCCGTGGAAAAAAGCCTTCCAGGGGCGCGCCCATGGCATCCCCGATAGCAAGCCCGATAAACGCTCCGACTGCCCGGACCTCGTGCATATAAAAAAGATCACCAACAAATTATATTTACCCGCGGACAGTAGTATTCTTTCGAGGAAAGGTGATATTGTGCAAAAAGAAGAGCTGCTCCATCTACACATGCTATTAGTCCACATTAGAAAGTACTACGAAAGCACCACTGGAGAGGACGTGCCGACCGACCAGTACAATGCTCTCCGCATCTCACCAGTCCACATCCACAAGAATAAGGTGACGCACAAAAAAGCCATCCTGACGCTCGGAAGCGAGATCGTCCAGCATATCCATGAGAACCATAACCCTTACATCGAATATCGCGCCGATTTTCAGTCAGAACAGATCGCAACCGAACATTAAGCGATGAACGATACCGATACTCTCCGGGAGATCATCTCCCGCCTTCTTTCTACGAGGCCGGACCCCGCCGGCGTCCAGAAGCTTAAACTCGAAGTCTGCCGGGCGTACAGCACAGATATGCCCAAAAACTCGGCCCTCCTCGCCGCCGCCACGCCGGAAGAGCGCACGCTCCTCCGGCCGCTTCTCCTCGTCAAGCCCACCCGGACCATCTCCGGGGTGGCGCCCGTCGCGGTGATGACCTCACCCCACCCCTGCCCGCACGGGAAGTGCCTCCCCTGCCCCGGCGGGCCGGAGCACCCGTTTGCGTCTCCCCAGAGTTACACGGGAGAGGAGCCGGCGGCGCTCCGGGCCCGCGAACACGCGTTCGACCCCTACGCCCAGGTGCAGGCACGGCTCGCCCAGTTCGAGATGCTCGGCCACCACGTCGATAAGGCGGAGCTGATCGTCATGGGCGGGACGATGACCGCCCGGCCGGTCGAGTACCAGGAATGGTTCGTCGGGGCCGCCGTCCAGGCGATGAACGATTACCCGCGTGCGGGTCTCCCGCAGGAGAGACCCGATCTCGACGCTGTCTTTGCCGCAAACGAGGCATCGAGGGTCAGGTGCGTCGCCACAACCTTCGAGACGAGGCCGGACTGGTGCCGTGAGGAGCATATCAACCGGATGCTCGCGATGGGCGTGACGAAGGTCGAGCTCGGCGTCCAGCACGTGGACGACCGGATCCTCGACTACAACCGGCGAGGCCATACCGTCGCGGACTCCGCCGCGGCAAACTGCCTTCTCCGGGATGCCGGGCTGAAGGTGGGGTTCCATATGATGCCGAACCTCCCCGGAGCGAGCATCGCGGACGACCGGCGGATGTTCGAGGAACTCTTCGGCAATCCACGGTTCCGGCCGGACTTCCTGAAGATCTACCCGACCCTGGTG
>JAEWSG010000025.1 GCA_023398495.1 Bacillota bacterium | reverse complement strand
ACTACAAACGAAGCAGAGAAGCTGCCAGAAACGGAGATTACAGAAAAACAGAATATGATAAAGCAGTATTTGCATCGGATATAGGTCTGAAAAATGTTGATTACCCCATTAAGTCAGGCTATTATTTCAACCCGACTGGAACATACACATTTACAGTAGAAACGGTTACATATAAGACAACCGATGCAGAGACTAAAGACCACAAAGACCTTGTGGATGCTGTAATTGATTCCTTCCGTTATGAATCTGACCTGATGTATATAAATAACCGTAAAGAGCCGGTTAATATACAAAATGGATTGTTACCCAAAAGCGGAAGCAGTTATGCCAGAAAACCTGCAGCATTAACAGCAAAAGATCCGACGGGCGTTGATGACGTGAAGCTACTTAATGTAAAGAAATTGGACTATAAAAAAGAGGGAGAGGAAATAAAACACAGTCCGCAAAGCGGCAGTTATACACACGAGTATTTAAAGGCGATACTTGAGGGGTATGAGGAGTCTGGAACTATCGGAAGCAAGAATAATTATAAGTATAGAGAATATATAAAGGATGGGCAAAACCTGTACAAGATTACTGAAAAAACAACAGTTACAATACAAATCAATCCAGAGAACAAAAAGGTATACACTCACGTACACATGCCCGATGAAAAGTATATGGTATCAGCATGGATTGGAGATATATCGCTGTCTGCTACAGGTAATGAATATAAGAAACTGGGAATTATAAAAGGCATTTACCCATTGGATTTAATTGAGGTAACTGTGAAGGGTTCCATGTACGATGACCAGAATGTTGTTGTTGGAAATTGAGAGTTTTATAAGGGTAATTCAATTGCGTAAAGAGGCAAGCATTTTACAATACTAAAAGTATTGTTGATAAGACCGACTTTATGATGTTTCTGTTTATTATACTATAAGAGACCAGAAAGTCAGCTCTATAGTTAAAAGACTTGGAGTTGACTTTTTTCTCATTCCTTTTTATTGACAATTTAGTCTAATAGTTATAGATTTATGATGTAAGAACGATGGTGCAGACAATTATGTGAAAAATAAATAGACCAGAAGAAATTTTTGATGAGACAAGGAGGAACAAAAGTGCCAAAATACAGAAAGCCATATATTTGGGTGATTGTTGTATCAATTGTCGTCATTATTATTGTAGGAATCGCACTTGCTAAAAATTCTGGTGTTAATGATTTGGAGTTGAGATCACAGTATCTTTCTGGTGCTCCTGTAAAAGACTTGCAAAATCAAGACCAAATTGCTGAAAAAGAATTAGGTATTGAGCCTTTTAATCCAAAGTCGATAAAAAATATTAAAAGTGCTGAATTTACCGTATCGTTTTCCAACAACCGGGAGAAAATTTATAAACAAACGATAACTGATAGTTTAGTCCTCTCTGAGATAGAGAAGCTGTTATCTGAAGCAGTGATAATAAATGGTGGGTCAGGGTGCCCTTTTAGAGAAGGGATAATGACCTTGATGCTGGAGGACGGGCAGCAAATTAAAATTGCAATGGCTACAGATTCTTGCTGTGTGTATTTTGTCAATGGTATGTATTTTGATTACAGACCTGCGCAGGGACGAAAAAAGGAGGAATCTGGTATATATAACAATATTTTATTTGATTATTTTGATAGGATTCCCATTGTGACAAGAGGCTAGGTGAAAACTAAATTCAATAAATTATATTTATATTGATCTGGACAATAAAGTTGTATTTACAACCACTAAAGGAGCGTATACTGATGGCAGAAATAACAGGAAATATCGGATTTGAAGAAACACTATGGAAGGCGGCAGATAAGCTAAGAGGCAGTATGGATGCAAGTGAATACAAGCATGTGGTATTGGGGCTTATTTTCTTAAAATATATTTCTGATAAATTTAATTGTAGTAAGTCCACACGAAGATTACATTAATTTATTTAATAAGGTAGTAAATGGTATGGATCAACAATATTTGTGCTTTACAAAAGAAAATAGAAATTTAATAAAAAACCGAGACACACTCCTGACAAAACTAATGTCAGGTGAAATTAGAGTACCAATAGAGGAGGGAATACCTGAGTGAAAAGTTTCAACATAACAGGTGTTTGCATTGAGAAAAAACATTATATGGTTGATATAAGCAATAAACTTAAAAAGATTATTGCGTTGATAGATGATGACCAGTACTTCACTATAAACAGAGCAAGACAATACGGCAAGACCACAACACTAACCCAAGTTTACCATAAATTGAAGCACAAGTACCTTGTGCTTGAAATCAGCTTTGAAGGTTTGGGAGAGAAAGCGTTTGAAAGTGACAGGGACTTCTGTATTACCTTTGTTGATCTAATAAAGACCCGGCTTGAGCAAAACAATGTTGATTTTAAGTTGCTTGAAAACTGGAGTAAAGACATTGATAAGTTGGACAGATTTGAGCTTTTGTCAAAGAAAATAACAGGGTTGGTGAAGGCTAGTGAAAAGGAAATTGTATTATTGATTGATGAAGTTGATAAGAGCAGTAATAATCAATTATTTCTGCACTTTTTGGGGATGCTCAGAAATAAATATCTTGATAGAAGTAAGGGCTATGACCATACTTTTAAAAGTGTTATTTTAGCAGGCGTTTATGATGTTAAAAACCTTAAACTAAAGCTTAGGGAAGATGATGAAAGAAAGTACAATTCACCTTGGAATATTGCCGCAGATTTCAATGTTGATATGAGCTTTAATCCTGATGAAATATCAACTATGTTAAAAGACTATGAGAAAGACCACAAAGAGAAAATTGATATTGAAAATATGAGTAATGAAATATTCCAATATACCAATGGGTATCCATTTTTGGTAAGCAAATTGTGCAAGATAATTGACGAGGAATTGTGCAGAAATTGGACTTCGGAGGGGATTACAGAAGCTGTAAAAGTATTGTTGCACCAGAATAACACATTGTTTGATGACTTAATTAAAAATATTGAAAACAACAAGGAGCTATATGAATTTGTATATGATATGTTGATATTAGGTGTTCAATATAGTTATACGCATACTGATCCGGTGATAAATATTGGTATGGTGCTTGGGATATTCACCGAAGATCAAAAGAAGGTAAAAATACACAACCAAATATTTGAAACTTTGATCTATGATCATATGTCTATAGCAAAAGCAAGGAAGGATTATAAGGTCAAAAGGTTTGATCCGGGACAATTTATAGACGCTAATAAAGATTTGAATATAATTGCAGTACTCGATAAATTTCAGGAATTGATGCAGACGGAGTATAGAAAAGAGGATGAGAAGTTTATCGAACGAGAAGGGAGACTGATTTTTTTAGCCTTCATCAAGCCAATAATAAATGGTGTCGGAAACTACTTTATAGAAGCTCAGACAAGAAACAACAAAAGAATGGACATTGTTATAACTTATAACAGAAAGAAATATATAATTGAATTAAAAATATGGAGGGGTCAGGAATCTGAAAGTAATGCCATTTTGCAATTAAGTGACTATTTGGATATTCAAAATGAGACAAAAGGGTATTTGATTATATTTAATTTCAATAAAAACAAAGAGTATAAAAAAGAACTAAAACAAATTGATGAAAAACAGATATACGAAGTAATTGTGTAATTAGAATAACGGCATTTGAAAGGGGGAGCCTGCTTTGAGTTTGCTTGAAACATTTTATGATGATGAAACCCTTAAGAAGATTGCACAGGAACTGACAGATGCCATAAGGCGTAATGTTACTGTTGATTTCGGTGTAAGAAAGCAGGCTCAGGCCACTATGCGCAGTGTCATCAGAAGGCTGCTTAAAAAATACAAATATCCTCCGGAACAGGCAAAAGAAGCCCTGGAAATTGTAATGAAACAGGTGGAATTGATGTGTGAGAATGAAGTTGTGAGTTACTGTGACAAAGTAAATTACCCTTATCAGGTTTATGAAGCAAATGAGTATCCTAAAGCTGCTGAGAATCAGAAGTAATGCAACAAAATAACAAAACCCCGAACGAATTTCCTTAATACAATATCTCGAAAATCAAATTTTTCAATGTATAATCATTAAGGCGATACTTGAGGGGTATGAGGAGTCTGGAACTATCGGAAGCAAGAATAATTATAAGTACAGAGAATATATAAAGGACGGTCAAAACCTGTACAAGATAACCGAAAGAACAACTGTTTCCATACAAATCAATCCAGATAACAAAAAGGTATACACTCATGTACACATGCCCGATGGAAAGTATATGGTATCAGCATGGATTGGAGATATACCGCTGTCTGCTACAGGTAATGAATATAAAAAACTGGGAACTATAAAAGGTATTTACCCATTGGATTTAATTGAGGTAACTGTGAAGGGTTCCATGCACGATGACCAGAATGTTGTTGTTGGAAATTCAGAGTTAATCATCGCATATAAATATGGATTTCTTGATAGCTACAACAAAAGTGTATATAATAAGGGTGTGAAATAAAATAAAAAAACGATGAGGTACATTTTATGAAGCGTCAGCCTATAGGTGTAGATGATTTTAAGAAAGTTTTAGAAAATGATCTCTATTTTGTTGATAAAAGTCTTTTGATAAAAGAGATAATTGATGATAGTTCTGAGGTGGTTCTGATTGCACGTCCGAGAAGGTTTGGAAAGACCTTGAACATGTCGCTTTTAAGATATTATTTTGAAAAGACTAAAGAGGATACAAGTTATCTCTTTAAAGAATACAAGATTTGGCAGCAGGGTGATGCATATACTAGCGAGCAGGGAAAGTATCCGGTAATTACATTAACTTTTAAGAATGTAAAAATGAGTGACTGGAATATTAACCTTGCGTTGATAAAAAATGCAATTACGTCTGAGTTTATAAGGCATTCATATATACTTAAATCAAATGCAATTGAAGGGAAGGACAAAGAAACCTTTGAGAAGATATATAATGGCAAAGCGGAAACTGAAGCTTACATAAATAGTCTGGAACTTCTGTCAAAGGCGTTGTACAACTTCCATAATCAGAAGCCATATATATTGCTGGACGAGTACGATACTTTTTTAAATGAAGCCTATATACATGGACATTGGGTAGAGGCAATAGAGTTTATGAAGGCTTTTATGAATTCCGGATTCAAGAACAATCTGTACCTACAGAAAGGCATTCTGACCGGAATTTTCAGAGTTGCCAAAGAAAGTATTTTCAGCGATATGAACAATTTAAATGTGAGTACCATATTAAGTGACAGCTACAGTGAGTATTTTGGTTTTACACATGAAGAAGTTGAAGAAGTGTTGAAATACTACAAA
>JAEWSG010000111.1 GCA_023398495.1 Bacillota bacterium | reverse complement strand
CATATTGTATGTATGTTTCCATCAAGAAAGAATACGAAACAAAAAACTATGCTATATATACGATTTTAGGCTATGATGTCAATGGTACAAAAGATATACACTTTACTTGACAAACCCAATCAAAACAAGAACACAGGTTAGTTTATACTCCTTTTTTTTTAGTATTGTATAGGCTGGGATTGCTCCCAGCCTTATTCTTAGCAGGTGGGACAATGTACCTGTCCCTGTCCCTCATACTGTCCACCTGTCCTTATGTCTTTACGAACTTTCCATTCCTATTTTCTATCATACTCATCTAATGCTATGTCACTTATCTCAATTGGCTCAAGCATCATCATGTACTCTTGCTTACCAGGCCCCCATCCACATCCACCAGCTACTACCTCTCCATTGTGTAATCCGAATAATCCATTTCTTTCATATAACTTAATTAATGGCTCATATAAATCTTTATGTTCTGTAGCTATAGGATGAGCTTCATCAATTAGATAGACAAACTTCAAGTATTCTAAACAAACGCCCTTTATATATGAGTTTTTTACTTCTTTTAAGACAGGGCAAACCACAAGCATATCTTGACTAATCTCTACTCCAAATACTGTTTCAGCCTTAAAAAACAACGGATGAGTAATCTGTAAATTAGGATAGTCATTCTTTAGTACTGCAACTCTTCTAGCATATTCAATAACTAAATTCATATCAGATTTTCTATTTGTCATAGATATTTTGTCAAACTCTATTCTATTTAATCTTTCACAAGCACTTACAAATTTCTGTTTCATATATACTCCTAGCCCATATTTTACTAATTATTTAGATTTTAATATTCTCAAGAAATGGCTTCTCACATTCCTAGTCAAGATAATCTAATATGTTGAAGCATTAATACAGGTGCTTCATTATTGTGTTACGTCTATCTGCGTGACAAAGAAAACCCCGAAGCTGTATTGCTACAGTCGGGGTTATGTGTTACAGGTTTAATATTTTTTTTATCTCTTCCATATGTTCATTTATTTCAATACTTTTATCAGGGTATTTTTTGCTTTCTTCCACTAAATATCTATAAAATTCATCGTATGAAAGCATTGCAAATTCCTCATTTGGAAATGTCCTACTAATTTGAACACCGCTATCACCAAAATATTCTTCATCCTTTGGCTGATATTCAAATGAAAATATGCAACAAGTGCTTTCCATTCCATAACCTCTTCCTCGTGCAAAAGATTTTAACATCTCTATAAAATATCTTCCTTTCATATGAGCAAAGTACATATGTACAACATTATCCACTTCTTGCTGTTCAGTTAATTGTTTCATTTGTATTTCCTCCTAATTAATTATTGGAAAGAAGTTTTTTATTTTAATTGCATCTGTTACAGACGTATCAATATATCCCATAAACTTAAGACCGTTTGATGCCTTCCCTGTTATTATATATCCGTCTATAGTATTATTAACTATTCCATCCACAATTGCTTCCTCTCCCCATTTTAGCATAATTGCATCAGAAAAAACATTAGGGTCATATATAGTTTTAGGTTTTGTGAATATCTTGTAATCACTTGGTGGGAAAATATAGTTTCCTGTCTTCGGGTCTTTATATGGAACTTTATAGGTAATTTCATATATGCCTTTAAACTTAGGAACTGGATACTAGATCCCCAAAAAATCCCTTATGATCTTAACACACTTGATAAATACGAAATTACTCAGTGATATATAAATTTTTCTCCGGAAATCAGGCTTAGAAAAGTAGATTCTTCTATGTTTTTTCTCACTGTAAAAGCGTCTATCGACAGTAAAGGTATGATCAGGGAGGAACGGAATTTTCTGGATTAATGAAGAAGATACTCCTCCCTCTTGGGTAGGAAAAGAGGTCACCAGCGATAAAAGATATAAAAACGGCAGCTTAGCACAATTTGGTATACCAAAAGATTAATCTTACATTATCTCTCTGCTAATACGTGAAAACTTTTTCATGACATAAAGGCTGGGATTTGCTCCCAGCCTTATTCTTAGCGAGTGGGACAATGTACCTGTCCTGTCCCATTTTAATTATAAGATTTCTTCTTTTAATTTCTTAACAAGATCAGCATCTAGTCCCGTAATCTTTATTACAAAGTCTATATCTGCTCCTTTTTCTAATGCTGATTTTGCAACTTTAATTATTCCTTTTTCTATTCCTTTTTCTATTCCTTTTTCTTCTCCCTTAACTTCCGCCTTTTTCTGTAATTCCTCAATGGTATTTGCTAAATTGTAAACCATATTTTCCACCTCCATTGAATGTGCATTTTCCAATATTTCATCTATTTTGGGCTGCAATTCTTCCGATACTCTTGGCTTTATTATCCATTTGAACCAACCCTTGAATAAGCCTATTTCTTCCTCTGTCAATCCTTTTAATACTCCTGCCAGTTTAACCAGTCTCTCTTTTAACTGCTCAGAGTCTATTTTCTGGTCAAGTAAAAATACACTCGATATCAGATTTGTAAAACCCAATAATTCGTTTTCACTATATCTGTTTACATCAAACAGTATGTAATTAAAGTCCAGCACTTGATTTGAAAACATTTCATTTCCACTCAGTGTTTCTCTAAAACTGCGACATGCCGTCCATTCAGTTGCTCCATTGTATAATACTATTGGTATTATTGACGGTAATCTGAAATCTTTTCTTCTTGCCTCACTCTTCTCTGTATTCTTTAGTATATCCCGCCATATTTCTACCATATACAACAATAACCTTAATGGCATTTGATAATCTACTGAAGATTGCAATTCCAGTAAACAATAAAATATTATGTCTCTATCCTTTACCTTTAACCTGTATACTATATCTGACTCTTTTTCTTTAAAATCCTGAAGCACATAACTTTTGTTAATCAGTACTACCTGACTTTCATCTATGTCATTTGCCCAACTTTCCTTTACAAAGCTTTTCAGAAGCTCTACAA
The DNA here is from genome assembly GCA_023398495.1 of Bacillota bacterium. GTDB lineage: Bacteria > Bacillota > Clostridia > Acetivibrionales > Acetivibrionaceae > Acetivibrio. The sequence goes on along the minus strand of JAEWSG010000111.1, from coordinate 378 downwards.
AAGTCTTTTTGTGTGTCAGCAAATGCTTATATCCCAAGTCATGTTCTTTATTTACTTTTCTTTTTGGCATTTCATACCTCTTTTATCCTTCTTGTTTCCTCTCAATTTTTAAGCTATTTCTACTATCATTATTATATCAAAATCAGCTATGTTTTACAACAAGCGGCATCCGTAATATGGTAAAGCATCTCAAATCATTAAAGCTTGCGGTAATCTCTTGCTAATATGTCAAACCTTTTTAGTATTGTATATTCGTAGCAAGCTAAAGGATTATTGTGATAAAGCAACTGATGAGAATGAGACGGTTATCGTTACTCGTAAAGATGAAAAGAATGTTGTCATCATTAGCCTTGATAAATACAATGAAATAATGAGAGC
>JAEWSG010000109.1 GCA_023398495.1 Bacillota bacterium | reverse complement strand
GCTCAATAAATCTTATTTCAAGTACATCGGTAAGTTTATAATCTTTTCTGCTATCTTCCCACAAATGAAATACACTATGATAATTTTCAACTTTTATATATTCAAAATCTAAAATATTTATAGTTATAGTCTTTTTCAATTCATTAAAAGCTTGACCCTCACTCAATTGCTCTGTATATATCTTTGACCAGTAAAACAATGTTCTCTTGTCCATATTGTATTGATTGACAATTTGTATTTCTATATTTATTTGTATCCCTGATATTGTTCTTGCTTTTATATCAAGTATTCCCAATTTATCTTCTGGTCTATCTTTATTAAGCTTGGTATTTTCAATTATATCTATATCATTTAGTTTATTTTCATCTTCAAGCATTAATACTGCATTTAGAAAACTTATTAGTATATCTTTATTTTCTCGTCTTCCAAATATTCTCTGGAATACAAAATCATTCTTTGCTTTCAGTCGGTACAAACTAATCACCCCCACTTCGATTATAGCATATTTTTTATTCTGGTTGTATAGAATGTTTATATATTCACACATAATCGCATCTTTTTCAACATACTTATATGCCTCGATCACAATGTAATCCGTGTTTTTATCAAAATCACCGATGCTTTATTATATTTCTATTGTTTGTCCACGGTTATTTTATTTTTTCAGTAATTCAGGACTGGTTTGATTTGCAAGTTCCAACCGGTAATCACCAATACTTATAACCAAATCAGGTGTGAACAAAGCCGATTTAAGAGTTTCTTTATGATAATTCTGAACCGGGTTAGGAGCAAATATAGTTGGCTGACGATCTTTATGTTCCTTTTCAGATATTTGTATAGATGTGCAAAGTTCTTCCCTTAACCTGCACTGCCAATAAAAAAACTGTTGTTCACTTACATTGTTTTCTTTACACCATGCCTTTACAGTCATACCACTAGTACGACACTCCTGGACAATAGGCCTCAATATTGAAAGATGCTACTAACGTTTTACTTCTTGGGCATCCATCGATTAATTCTTTAGAGCTTTTAAAGTTTAATTGAAAAACTATTACAAGTCTTTAAAGTAAATAGCAAAACTATTATAGAAGAATTATCCCACAATTCTTAATTCATTACGAGGTACTGAATAAAACAAGGAGTTGATCGAAATGGATAGTGCAATTAAAAGAGCTGAAAAGAAACTGGAATATTTGAGTTCGGATGCGGAAACTCTTGCTTTATATAAGGCTAGAGAAGATTCTTTACATGAAAGAACTAATATGATTAGTTCTGCTAAATTGGAAAAGGCTTTTGAAGCTACAATAATTTGATTTTTGATTGGTAAGCGAAAATTATGCGTTTTCAGTTTGTTTTTCTTGTTCACCCTTTAATAATCTTATCAATGCATTACCATATGTGATATAAAGATCTGTAGAATTGTCTTCAATAACCTCAAAGGGTATCTGGTAATTCCCAATTCTATTCAAAAACCCCTTGGAAATATTACCACCAAAGGATTTCAGAAATTCATATACTTTCTGGCATAGATCTATAAATAAACTAACCCTTTCAGAATTGGTTAAAAATTCATCAAGTTTTGGATCAAAGCTCCTATAAGTTCTTTACTCAAATGATATGTACTTGCGTCTTTATGAACTCCATAATGTGAATGAATATTTTCTATAGCACTTAGAGTCCCACCATCCCATACACCTGTAACTTTACTTGTCCATAGAGCTTTTTGAAGCACCATCATAATCCGCACATCAGAGATATCGTTTGGTTGCATTGTAGGTAAAAATATATCCCCATTTACCTCGATTTCATCATTTAATACAGATAATAATTTCTTAATCTTATTTAAATCCTGCCACCAAACTTCTTCATATATTCCATAACCATTTTTATAGTTTGTTATTTCAAAGACACTTTCAAAATAATTTTCATCTGTCCATATATCTCCTTTTTTAGGTGCTGATATTGCAGAAATACTTGGTGTTGGGTAATAGCCAGAAACATAGTTATTTCCTGACCCTAGCTGGCTCAAATATATATGATATGAATAACGTACTTCCGCATGTCCTGTTGGGTCGTAATAAATCAACGGATTATTCTTTACATATGTATAAAGGTTCAAACTCAACGGGTCATCGGCTGTGCCTGTATGTGTCCTCCTGCAGGAATCTGGCAATCTTGGGGTCATACATTCTGGCATTGAGGTAGTATAGCCCGGTTTCCTCATCATACTGGTATCTGGCATAAATGATATCGTTGTTTACATCGTCGGTTGATCCTGTAGGGTCAATGTTACCAAATGCATCATAATAGTAAGTCGCTGCAATATCACCAGTTGCAACATTAATCAATGCCGTTACATCTGCGTGTCCGTTGTACATGTAGTAGTAAGACTGACCGTCAGCGGTTCTCATTAACAGGTTAGTGCCATAAATGTTACGGTTCACCTTGTCTGGCTGACCTGTCTTTGACTCAACTTCTAATACAACTTTGTCGTTCTCATACTCCTTAACTGTCAGAGTGCAGCCTTTTTATATGTAGCCACTCTTTCAAGTGCCATGTTTTCAAGGTTCAATTTGAGTTATGTATTAACTAAAATAACATAATTCCTTTTTCATTTTATAGTTTAGAAACTCAACTTCATTTTGAGTAACAGCACTTCTAAAAAGTTCTATAAGCCTTTCAGAATCGTTTTTATTAAAACTCCTTATCTTCAATTAAAACCGCCTCTTTCTATACAATCAAAGACAAATCAAGGTTTGCTTTTATGAACATATTATACCACAACTTTTTGCAGCAAAAAACAGTATAGGCACTGTTTAAAGTGCCATAAATCAATCAATCTTCCAGTTTCCTTGTAGGTGGGTTCTGGTATTCCGTCTTATTCTTCATCATCGAGAAAATAATATTTACAAGCCTTCTCTGGACACATTTTAAAGCCTGTTTGTTTGTTTTACCTTCTGATATTTTCTTCTGGTAGTAATCATAAAATATAGGGTTTATAATTCTTTTGTGCCTTCCTCCTGTGTTGCAAAGTGTAACCGATATTTTAAACAGTATACCGTGTAATTTCCTGTTGCCTCGTTCATTGGCAAATTGTAAATCTGTCTTGCCGGATAAATAATTAACCAGACTGATTCCTGCATATTTACTGAGCTTTGCAGCAGTTGGAAAGCGTTTGATGTCGCCGATTTCATGTATAAGGTTGGCAGTGCAATGTTACCTTTAAAACTGATTACAATCGGATTGTAGAGTAATGATATGGAAGTGTGTGCGTAGTATGATTAGTTTTAAATCTATTATTTCCTTTTTGCGGGATTGGTTTCAATTCTTTTTATGGATATCCAGAGCAAGGCTTTTGCCTGATATAAACAAAGACCTTGAAATTGCAGTTCTTCGAAGTCAGCTATCAATACTCCAACGGCAGGTATTTGATCATAAAATTCCTAAGCCACATTTTACTCCAGCATTCCGTCAATTATGGGTTTTGCTTTCAAAGTTTTTTCCAAACTGGAAATCTGCATTATTTCTTGTCAAGCCCGAAACTGTTATTGGCTGGCACAGAAAAGCCTTTAAATTCTATTGGATGATAAAGTCAAAAAAGTCCGGCAGACCTAAAATACCACGTCAAACAATAGCTCTAATTAAACGCATTCACAAAGAAAATCCCTTACTCTCTCCTGAAAAGATATATGAACGTTTAGTTGATCTTTCTGTAATTGATGCTCCCTCACCAAATGCAATCTTAAAGTATATACCCAAAATTCGTAGACCCCCAAGTGAAAAACAGAAACAGTCATGGAAAACTTTTCTTAAAAATCACCGAAAGGAAATATGGGCAATGGACTTTTTTACAGTTCCAACCCTATATTTTAAAGTTTTGTATGTTTTTATTCTCATATGTCATGACCGCAGGGAAATTGAACACTTTGCTGTTACAACAAATCCATCTTCTGCATGGGTTGCTCAACAAATCAGAGAAGCCACTCCTTTTGGCAATGCACCAAAATACTTGATTCATGACAATAACAGTATATTTACCAGCTAAGAATTGCGAAAACTCCTTGAGAATGCAAATGTCAAAGCAAAAGTGTCCTTGGCAAAATGCTATATGCGAAAAAACAGTTGGTATTCTGCACCATGAATTGCTTAATCATATAATCCCTGTAAATGAAAGGCATCTTGAACACTTACTCAAGGAGTATATCGGGAAGTATTACAACCCAGTCAGAACACATCAAGGCATTGATTGTAAAACACCGATTTTAAAAGAAAAACCTCCTGAAACAACAATTGCCAAAACGGTTCTTAAATCCAAACCAATACTTAACGGCTTTTATCATGATTATCAAAAAGTCGCCTGATTAATTATTTTTTTGTTTCATTTAAGGCTTTTTGCCATACTATAAAAACGGAATTCCCCGGTTATTTACCGAGAAATTTCGTTTTTTCTTTACTATTTTTCTACAAGATGCTTTTCATAGATGTCTAACAATAAAACGAATTCAATTTATTGGAACTCGATAACCCCCAATGGGATTTTTGCAACCGACAAGGAAATACATTTTTCTGTTATTCATTACTTAAAAATGCTATACTATATTTAGAAGAAAAAGAAATGGAGGTTACTTTCAAAATGCAAAGGCTAAACCCTTTAAATGATTATATTTTTAAACGAATAATGGGAGAAGAAGAAAGTAAGGATAATTTAATTGCGTTCCTTAATGCTGTTCTTGATGCTGATGACCGAAATAAACTTGTATCCTTAGAAATTGTTGATAATAAAGAACTAACAAAGGAAATGATTTCTGACAAATCAGGTAGACTTGATGTAAGAGCAAAAACAGCCGACGGTATGCAACTTGACATTGAGGTTCAGCTTACCAATCAGCACAATATGGAAAAAAGAACGATGTTTTATTGGGGAAAGCTTTTTCTTGAAGGAATTAAAAAAGGTGATGATTATATAAACCTTTCTAAGGTAATTACTATAAATATACTGGATTTTGAATTACTTGATTTGGATAAGTTTCATTCAAAGTATCATCTTTGGGAAGATGCAGAAGAAAATTATCTTTTGACTGATTTGATAGAAATTCACTTTATTGAAACGCCTAAATTCAAGGCTTTGAAAGAAAAAGACTTAAAGGGTAATGCCCTACACCGTTGGTTAAAATTCTTTGACAAAATGTTGTCGGAAGAAGAGTTAAAGGAGTTGATTGAAATGGATAGCGCTATTAAAAGAGCAGAAAAGAAACTAGAATATTTGAGTTCGGATGCGGAAACTCTTGCTTTATATAAGGCTAGAGAAGATTCTTTACATGAAAGAGCTAATATGATTAGTTCTGCAAAAAAGGAAAAAGCACTAGAAATTGCAAAAAACCTTATATCAATGGAGCTTGATTCACACTCGATTACTAAAGCAACTGGCTTAACTTCTGAAGAAATTGAAGTTTTAAGAAAAATATCTCAAAATTAAAATGTAAATTACTATTACACTAATATTTATTTTCAGGTAATGGAAATGCCGGGATTGCTCCCGGCTTTGTAACGCTGGGAGTATAAATAAACATCCCCGATGAAGTTTTTGCAAACCACTCGCTTACTGGATCAGAGCGGGTTTATACTTATCTACTTATCTTGACAATTTGGTCTCGAAACCTTTATATTTTCCATCTTTAAAGCTAATTATGCCTTTCTTACAAACAGGACACAATAGAGGCTCTAAACCTTCATCTTCCAAATTTTTTTCTACAAACTTTTTCCTTGCGTCTATGTTAATAGACTTAGTTAGCAAATAATCGGCAAGAGGCTTGTTTCCTTTTGTCCAATAGTCTATTTCCTCATTAGTAGGTGTAGTCTGTTTGCTAATTTCCCGGAGTGGAACCATTTTATTTTTAGACTCGGGATATTTTCTGTACATTTCTTCTACTTTTGATAGTAATTCTAACTCTTTTTTTAGTTGTCGGTCGCAAAAATTCCATCTGGGCAATTGAAGTTCTAATAAATTGTATTAATGCGTAGTTTTCGTGATGATTCAGGGAAAACTCTTCCGCTTTGAAAGTATTGTTGATTTATAATCAAAAAATTATTACAATTGGATTATGTGGTAATGAAATGGAAGTGTAATTTTTTAGTATGATTTGTTTTCAAGCTATTATTTTATTTTTTCGGGATTGGTTTCAATTCTTTTTGTGGATTTTTAAATCAAGGCTTTTGTCTGACATAAATAAAGACCTTGAAATTGCAGCTCTTCGCAGTCAATTGTCAATAGTTCAAAGTCAAATACTTGACCGAAAAACCCCCAAGCCTCACTTAACACCTGCATTTCGTCAGTTATGGGTTTTTCTTTCCAAGTTTTTTCCCGGCTGGAAATCTTCAATATTTCTCGTTAAGCCTGAAACAGTAATCGGCTGGCATAAAAAAGCCTTTAAATTTTATTGGATGCTCAAATCTAAAAAGCCCGGCAGACCTAAAATATCCCGGCAAACAGTTGCTCTTATAAAACGCATTCACAAAGAAAATCCTTTGCTGTCACCCGAAAAAATATATGAGCGTTTAATTGACCTCAATGTAATAGATGCTCCCTCACCAAACACAATTTCCAAGTACCTTCCCAAAATTCGTAAAGTCCCAAGTGAAAAGCAAAAACAATCATGGACTACTTTTCTCAAAAATCACCGTAAGGAAATTTGGGCAATGGACTTTTTTACAATTTCAACTCTCTATTTTAAGGTTTTGTATGTTTTCATCCTCATAAGTCATGACCGCAGGAAAATTGAACACTTTGCAATTACAACAAATCCTTCCTCTGCATGGGTTGCACAACAGATCAGAGAAGCCACTCCATTTGGAGAAACACCAAAATACTTAATTCATGACAATGATGCCATATTTACCAGTTGTGAATTAAAAACCTTCCTTTCCAATGCAAATATCAAATCCAAGAAAACAGGTTTTAAATGCCCTTGGCAAAACGGTGTCTGTGAAAGGGCAGTCGGCATTTTACGACAGGAATTACTTGACCATATAATACCGATAAACGAAAAGCATCTTATATACTTGCTTAAAGAGTATATTGAGAAGTATTATAACCCCGTCAGGACACATCAGGGCATTGATTGTCAGACACCAATTTTGAAAGAAAAATTGCCCGAAACGACTGTTGCAAAAACAGTTATTAAATCAAAACCAATACTCCACGGATTATATCATGATTATCAAAAAGTAGCCTAATTAATTTTTATAAGTCTATTAACAGGTTTGTTTACCATGCCTATAAACGGAAATCCCCAACAGTCCACTGAAAACTTCAGTTTTTTCTTTTTTCTTTATATTTTTTAACGTTATAAATGTTATTTTAAATGTGTTTTATATTGTTATTAGTTACATTTATTAGTCCATTACAAGTCCCCGATGGAATTTTTGCAACCCATAACTTTCAGTTTTGCCGGAATAAATTCCACTTCTGTGCGTATAAGCTTTTTACCAATGACTTTCAGTTCTGCTCCACACTCGGAACAGTTTTCTTCGGGAGAAATGATATATTCCTCCACCTCTTTCGGAATATTTTCAAGCATTTCAGCTCTGACACCAGGCTGTCTAGCAGTTCTTTGGTAGCTTGGAACGGCTATTTTTTTCTGTTCTTTAAATAATTCCTTTGCCAGTTCCTGCGTTGTTTCAAACAGATTTATCTGTTCGCCTATCTGTCTGGTAATCTCAGAAGGGCTACCAAATAGTCTCTTGCGAGCGTGCAGGAGAGCCTGAATCATGTTTTCAATCTGGATATTTTGTTTTTGAATGATCTTATCTTTTGCTTCGAGTTCCTGCTTTTGTTTTTCAACTAAAGCCCGAAGCATTTCCAGTTCTTCATGTTCTGTCAATGGTATACACGTCCCTTTTTATCTGGTTTAAGTATACCATTTTTCAATGTTTTTTTCTATATTTTGAGCGATATTAATAGGTAAAAAAGTGCTGATTTTATGCGGGTTTTTCGCCATTTTTTCGTCATATTCACGAACCCTAATAACAGGTTTTTCCGGCACTCAGTTCAACAGGATAATGTGCCTTTTTCTGTTCTATATCAAGTCCCTGAAAGAGCCATTCCATCTGCTGGAATGTAATCTCTTTTACTTCCGACGGGCTCTTTGACCATTGAAACTTCATTCCTTCCAGCAATTTTTTGCTGGCAAGGATAAACCCATTTTTATCATATCTCAAAACTTTAATAGCTGTTTTTCTCTTATTGCAGAAGATGAAAGCACATCTGTCTGAAAATGGATCAAGTTTAAACTGTAGGTTCACAATCGCTACCAATCCATCAATCTGCTTCCGAAAATCTGTGGAATTGCAGGCGATGTAGATATGTTCAGCTCCCTGAGTAAATCCACCTAACATGTTGAACGCAGTGTTTTTAATACTGCTGCTAGCAACTGAAGGTCTGTCTTTTGGTGTATATCCAATACAAAATTGTCATACCGTATTGTGATGGAAGCAGAATCCGAATGTCTTATCATTTCTGGGATTTTCATTTCTGCCCAGCATATATCTGTTGCTGAGTTCTTTTGCTTATTTACTCTTGTAAGCCAATATTTGTACGTTGACAATTTAATATTGTTTTTTTCACACCATTGCCTGGCAGACAAGCCACTAGCTTTGCAATCTGCAATTGTCTGCTTCCATATTGACTCGGATTTTCGTTGTGCCATTTTAAAATGCCTCCTGACTTAATGAGTTTTATATCAGAAAGCATAACAGAATTAGTTAATAACTACACTACGGTATGTTTTGAATCACTTACAGATTTACCAAGTGAATGTCGCAAATTGGATCAAAAACAGTAAAATCTATACCGTCAGAAATGACGGTGATTTTTTATACCAGTACTCATGGTTTACCGTTTACCATTAAAAACGGAATTCCCCAGTTATTTACCGAAAAATTCCGTTTTTTCTTTATTATTTTTCTTCAAGATGCTTTTCATAGATGTCTTACAATAGAACTAATACAATTTATTGGTACTTGATAACCCCCGATGGGATTTTTGCAACCCACAAGTATCAAGTATCTTATTTCCCTAGTGGTATAGACCCTCTTCCAAGTAAGTAATTTCTCATATGTCCAAAGTCGATTGAGTTAAAACTGCCATTCTTATCAACATCTGCTAAAACTAATCCTTTTTCACCAGCAGGAAACTCAAAAATCATTCCAAGTAAATATTTTCTCATATATCCAAAATCAATCGAAGTTACATTTCCATCACCATCTATATCACCAAATGCTACTTCTACAACCCATATTTCGTATTTGGTTCCATGCACTGTAAAATCCAATTCTGACTTGTGAACAGCATTCGGAGTTAGTGAATTACATAATGGATTATTAGATAAATCTAAGGTAGCCAAAACCTTAAGATTACTAAGTGATGATATGTCCATTATTTGATTATTTGCCAAGTACAACTCGATCAAATTAGAAAGATTGCTAGATGAGCTTATATCACTTATTTGATTACTAGATAATGACAACACAGCTAAGCTGTTAAGGCTACTAAGTGGCGTTATATCGCTTATTTTGTTATAAGATAAATCCAAACCCATCACCTCAACAAGATCACTTAGTGGGACTATGTCGCTTATTTGATTATTATCTAAACTTAATACAGTCAATTTACCAAGTTTTTTTAGTGGAGTTATATCCCTTATTTGATTATTTGATAAATGTAGAAAAGTCAAATTAGCAAGGTCACCTAGCGATGTTATATTGCTTATCTGATTGTTATTTAAGAATAAATATTTTAAATTACAAAAATCGCCAAGTGGTGTTATGTCACTTATTTGTTTATTTGATAAATCTAAATATATAACATTTAACAAATCGCTTTTTAAAATATCTCCGACTGGTCTTCCAATTATTTTTCGTATAGCTGCTTCTAAGTTTTCATCTTCAAAAGTTATTACATTATCACCTTCCACCACCCATATTTCATATTTTGTATTAGCTACTGTAAAGTCTAATTCTGAATTGTGGACAGCATTTGGAGTTGATGAGTTGTATAATAAGTTACCAGCCAAACCCAAATTTCTCAAATTAGTAAGGTTGCTAAGAGGGGTTATATCTCTTATTTGATTGTTTGATAAATACAAAGTATTCAAATTAGAAAGATTGCTAAGAGGGGTTATATCTCTTATTTGATTATTTGATAAATATAACCCATTCAAATTAGTAAGTCTTACAAGAGGGGTTATAACGTTTATTTGACTATTTTCTAAAACTAGCCCAGTTAAATTAACAAGATTGCTAAGTGAGGTTATATCATTTATTTGATTATTTGATAAATTTAGAAAATTTAAATTAACAAGATTACTAAGTGAGGTTATATCGCTTATTTGCTTATTTGATAAATTCAGATTTTCAATCCATAATGTATCACCTACTAAAATATCCCCCTCAGTTTTACCTATTTTTTCTCGTATAGCTGCTTCTAAATTTCTATCTTCAAACACTATAACTTTGTTTACATCAATACTATCATCTACAACCCAAACTTCGTATTTTGTTCCATCTACTGTAAAGTCCAATTCTACCTTGTGAACAGCCTTTGGAGTTAATGAATCATTTAAAATATTTCCTTGTAAGTGCAAAGTCCACAACTTAGTAAGATTGCTAAGTGGGGCTATGTCACTTATTTGATTATTATCTAAGAGTAGAAAACCCAAATTAGTAAGATCATCAAGTGGGGTTATGTCACTTATTTGATTTTCAGATAAATATAAAGCATGTAAATTAGTAAGATCACCAAGTGGAGTTATATCACTTATTTGGTTACTATATAAATCTAGATAAGTCAAATTAGTAAGATCGTCAAGTGGAGTTATATCATTTATTTGATTATTACGTAAATCTAGATAAGTTAAATTAGTAAGATTGTCAAGTGGAGTTATGTCATTTATTTGATTACCACGCAAATTAAGATAAGTCAAATTAGTAAGACCACTAATTGGTATTATATCGCTTCTATCATTATAAGATAAATCTAACTCAGTCAATTTAGTTAGGTTGCTAAGAGGTGTTATATCACTGGATTTATATTGGTATAAATCCAACTTTGTCAAATTAGCAAAGTTACAAAGTGGAGTTATGTCGCTTATTTCACCTGAAAAAGATAACGAAGTTAATTTTGTTAGGTTAGTGAGCGGTATTATATTATTTATTTTGTTTCCAGATAAATATAGTTCAGTCAATTTGGTAAGGTTACGAAGTGGTGTTATGTCGCTTATTTTATTACCCTCTATAGACAGTATTGTTAAATCAGTAAATTTATCCAACAATGTTACATCAGTTATTTGATTAGTGGATAAGATTAGCTCAGTTAAGTTAGTCAGATTACTAAGCGGTGTAATGTCGCTTATTTTATTGTAAGTAAGGTCTAATTTGGTCAAACCATAGAGGTTACTAAGCGGTGTTATATCACTTATTTCCATACCGGCTATAGAAAGCTTAGTTAAACTAGACATGTTGCTTAGTAATGTTATATTACTTGTTTTGTTATAAGACAATGATAATTCAGTTAATTTAGTCAGGTTGCTAAGCGGTGTTATGTCACTTATTTTATTAAAACTTAAATCTAACGAACTCAATCTAGTAAGTTTGCTAAGTGGTGTTATGTCGCTTATTGGGTTCCATTTCAAATCTAATTTAGTTAAATTGGAAAGGTTGCCAAGTGCCTTTATATCACTTATTGGATTACTCCCTAAATATAACTCAGTCAAATTAACAAGGCTACCAAGAGGTGTTATATCACTTGTTATATTATTAATAGATAAATCCAATATAGTCAAATTTGTAAGATTTCCAAGCGGAGTTATATTCCCGCTTATTGGATTATCAGACAAATTAAGCTTGGTTAAATTCACAAGTTTACCAAGAACTGTTATATCACTTATTTGATTTCTAGATAAATCTAATTCGATCAAATTAGAAAAGTCACCAAGTGGTGTTATATCGCTTATTCGCTTATCATGTAAATCTAAACTTTCAATATTGCATACATCACTTCTTAAAATATCTCCATCAGGTTTAGCTATTATTATGCGTATTGCTGCTTCTAGATCTTTATCTTCAATGATTATCACATTGTCTTTATCAATATCTTCTTCGTAAACTATCGTAGCCACTGTATCATATTGTCCATTTGATGCTTTTGAATCTGTTGCCGACGTAATACCATCATTTGCATATGTACCTTTCACGGGCTGTTGGAATGATGTTCCACCCAAAATGATATAAAAAACAAGAAATAAAAAAGTAATCTTTTTCATTAATCTTTCCTCCCCAATAAATAATAAATAAAACGACATTTTCAAATGCCTTAAGAACAAAACTTGTATTTCTAATTTAGTTAACTATACACATGATTGAAACAATATCTGATAAAATAATATCATATTTCTAGTAATTTATCCAGAGTCAACAATTCTATTAAAAGTGCCAAAAATAAATCAATCTTCCAGTTTCCTTGTAGGTGGATTCTGATATTCCGTTTTATTTTTCATCATCGAGAAAATTATATTAACAAGACGTCTTTGGACACATTTTAAAGCCTGTTTGCTTGTCTTACCTTCTGCTATTTTCTTCTGGTAATAGTCATAAAAAATAGGGTTTGTAATTCTTTTGTGCCTTCCTCCTGTGTTGCAAAGTGTAACCGATATTTTAAACAGTATACCTTATAATTTCCTGTTACCTCGTTGTAAATCTGTCTTACCAGATGAATAACTAACAGGGCTGATTCATGCGAATTTACTAAGCTTTGCAGCAGTTGGAAAACGTTCGATGTCTACGATTTCATTTATAAGATTTGCAGCTGCGATGTCATCAATTCCTCTCATGCTTTGGAACTTGTAGCCGAACTTAGGGAGGAGCTCACGAATTAGCTTTTCAACTTCCTTTGTTTCTGCTATGAGGCTTTTTAATTCCTTTGCTGTTGAGATAATAATTTCATCAATAAATTCCTGATGATCTGATTTGGTGTAGCCGTCCTTTCTGACACATTCAAGTATAAGCTTTGCCTTTTTATCCTTGTAAAATGAATGCTTGCTTTCCTTTTGGAACAACTCTACAATGTCGGTTTCTGTAGCCCCTTCCAGCTTTACAGGTGAAGGATATTTATCAAAGAAGGTATATTTCACCAGCCAAGAATTGCGAAAATTCCTTGAGAATGCAAATGTCAAAGCAAAAAAACAGGGTTTAAGTGTCCTTGGCAAAATGGTATATGCGAAAGAACAGTTGGTATTCTGCGCCATGAATTGCTTAATCATATAATCCCTGTAAATGAAAGGCATCTTGAACACTTACTCAAAGAGTAAATCGGGAAGTATTATAACACTGTCAGAACACATCAAGGCATTGATTGTAAAACACCGATTTTAAACAAAACCCTCCTGAAACAACAATTGCTAAAACGGTTCTGAAATCCAAACCAATACTTAACGGCTTATATCATGATTATCAAAAAGTTGCCTGATTAATTATTTTTTTGTTTCATTAAAGCCTTTTTTGACATGCATTAAAAACGGAATTCCTCGGTTATTTACTGAGAAATTCCGTTTTTTCTTTATTATTTTTCTTCAAGATGCTTTTCATAGATGTCTAACAATAGAATAAATTCAATTTATTGGCACTTGATAACCCCCGATGGGATTTTTGCAACCGAAACCCACAACTACTGTAGATATCGATTTACATCATTTAATGTTATACCCTGGTGAAGTGCAATATTTAATCCGTTTGCAATTACCTTTGCAATTCTGTCAACTACATCGTCAATTTCCTTTGGTGTTACAATAAGGTTGCCGACATAAGGCTCCAAAACTTCCTGTATAAGCTGATACTTTTCGTTTCTGTCAATATTCTTGAGCATATTGTAAAATTGCTTGTCTTCCTTTGCTTCTTTCAATAAATTGTCTATAACAAGATCTATTGTATCGTTTGCCATTGTTGCAGCATCAACTACCGTCGGGACACCAATTGCTATGACAGGAACACCCATGGTGTTCACCGATATCTCCATTCTCTTGTTACCCACTCCTGAGCCGGGTGAAATTCCTGTATCGGCGATCTGTATAGTTGTATTAACACGTTCCATCCTTCTAGATGCAAGAGCATCGATAGCAATTACAACGTCAGGTTTTACACGTTCAACAATACCTTTTACAATTTCTCCGGTCTCAATTCCTGTGATCCCCAATACTCCGGGTGCAACAGCACATACAGGTCTGACGCCCTCATCCACCTGTTTTGGAACATATTCGAGCAAATGCCTTGTTACCATCAATCCACTTGTAACTTTTGGTCCTAAAGCGTCTGGAGTTACGTTCCAATTACCAAGTCCAATAACCAAAATAGTAGACTTTTCATTGAGCTTCAAAATTCTGACAAGTTCCTGTGAAAGTGCTTTACAGGTATCTTCATATAATACCTGATCATTTTCCTTTAATCTTGGAACTTCAAGTGTTATATAATTCCCCATCGGTTTGCCGATTGATGCTTCACCGGTTGGAGAGCTCACCTTTACTCTGGTTATTTTTATATCTTCTGTACCTGCATGTTCAATATCGACCCCGGGTAAATCCGGCTGTGCTACCTGTTTTTGAACTTGCTCCTGTCCTTGTACAAACTCATGAGCTTCAATCGCCAAGTCAGTTGTAATACTTCTTCCATGAATCATCAAACTCTTCCTTTCATCCTTTGTTAGTTGCTATTGAATATCGTGAATAAGCGAAAATCAACTTCCAATTTCCAGACTTTCCGACACCCATAATTTTATTTTTTCACACATTTCATTTTAAATACCTTGCTTTTTGTTTTCTTTCATGTTAAAATACAACTTGTTAATTAACTCGCAGGAGGTGAATGGATTGCCAAATATTAAATCAGCTATAAAAAGGGTTAAAGTTACTAAGGCTAAGACTCTTAAGAATAGTATTAAGAAATCAGTTTTGAAGACTACTATCAAAAAGTGTAAAGAAGCTATTGCAAAAAAAGATGCTTCCGCTGCTACTGTTCTCAAGGGTGCTTTTGAGACTATTGATAAGTCAGCAGCAAAGAATATATTACACAAGAACACCGCTGCGAGAAGAAAGTCAAAACTAGCTAAGGCTTTTAACGCCGCAAATAAATAATTGTGATTTGTTAAGCTCTTTAGGGCTCACCAGTAAAAAGCGTACATATTCAGTACGTTTTTTTATTTTGTCTACCTTGAGATTTATGAGAAGGTAAGCTTGTTTATAAGTAATTCAGCTGCCACCCTGTCGTTTATACGCCCTGTTTTTATGGCTAGATCAAGTTCAAAAGCCTCTTTTATTCCTTCCTTTAATTTTTCTTCACTGAAACATTTAGCCTGGTTAGCTACCTTTCCTCCTGCAAAAGGTGCAATTCCTATTTTCGCAGAAGCATCCTTTATGCTAAGACCTTCCTTACACAAAAGCTTCATCTCCAACACATGCCGCAGTTGCCTGGTAATCATAAAAAGAATTTTAGGCAAAGGTTCCCTGATTATAATCATATCATTTAGGAGATTTAATGCCTTGTCAAGATTTTTCTCTGCCACGGCATCAGTTAAGTCAAATATTCTGCTCTTTACCGACTTTGTACATACTTTATCTATATCCTCTAAAGTAATATTGCTTCTTTCTCCCACAAACATAACCAGCTTCTTTACTTCGTTCAGTATCTCTGTCATACCCTGTTCGCAAATCTCAATCAGGTACGATGCAACTTCAATGCTTATTTCCTTTTTATAAGATCTAAAAACTTTCAAAACCCACTTCACCAATTCTGCAGGCTTTTGAAAAGAAAACTCGACTATAAGCCCGTTTTTTTTGACTACATCAACGGTTTTCAGCCTCTTGTCAATCTCTTCTTCGTAAAATACAAGCACAGTATAGCTTGGTACATTTTTCAAATAATTCAACAGGTTATCCTTTACACTTTGCTGCTTTGCTCCATCTTTACCCGATTTGAACATCCCGGAATTTCTGACAAGAACAAGTTTCCTTTCTGAAAAAACCGGTAACGTCTCACAGGCATCCTCAAGTTTCTGCATATCAAACTTCCCTTCCAAAACTATCTTATTTAGTGATGAAAGGTCATTTTCAAGTATATCCTTTTCTATACTGTCAATATAGTATTTCTTTAAAAACTCCTCTTGACCGTAAAAAAGATATAAATTTCTCAGCTTATTACTTTTTAGTTCTTCCTTAAGTACATCAACACTCATATAATTCACCCTGCCCGTTTTACTGTTCTTTTTATTCTAATATCCTTGCCATATGTTTTAAGCACTATTGCACCGTCAATGTCCGTCCTGAACATCATTATACCATCGGTTTCTAATCTTTCCAATACAATATCTGAAGGATGTCCGAAATTATTATTTCCTACGCTTATTACTGCTATATCAGGCCTTGCCCTTTCAAGAAACTCACTGCATGTTGAACCCGGCGATCCATGGTGAGCAACCTTTAAAACATCCGCCTTCAAATCAATATTATCATTTATAAGAATATCCTCAGCTTCTCTTTCAATATCACCTGTAAACAAAATGCTCACATCTTTATAATGCAATTTTAGCACTAATGAGTTATTATTTAAAGGCGATTTTTCAATATATACACCTTTTTTAGGAGCCAGAACCTCTAAATATGTCATGTTATCAAGCTTTATAGAGTCACCGCCCGCACAAGTTTCCAGCTTTATACCCTCTTCTCCTGCAATCCTTGACATAATTTTAAGTCCATCATCAAGTGGGGTTTCAGGTATAATCAGGTTGTCCACCTTCAGCTCTCCTAATACCGGAATTAACCCTTGGATATGATCATCATGTCCGTGAGTTGCAACCACCAGGTCAAGACGGTCAATCCCGCAATCAAGCAGGAAAGGGAGCACTATATTTTCACCTACACTTGTACCATTGCCGCTTGCACTACTGTATCCGCCTCCATCAATCAAGACCTTCTTCCCCTCGCTTGTTCTGACCAGAGCACAATCCCCTTGCCCGACATCAAGAAACACCACTTCAAGCCCTTTTGGAGTTAATGCCCCGTACAGGATGGTTAAAAATATCAATAATGCTGCACTTATAAAGTATTTCAGCTTTAACCGGGCTTTGTACTTTGGCTTGTACCAGAAAAAATATGTAATGGCTGCATAATAGAAAACAACCAGGATTACCGAAGGGGTAGTAAGTGTTATTACCGACCAGGGCATTTCTGAGGAAACCTTTGTTACAAGAAGCACAATACTTAATAACACATTATTTATATAGCCAATCAATGTGGAAAACACAATATGTAACTGACCCAATATGGCCATAAGAGTTCCAAGTATTGTAATAAACTCAACTAATGGAACGACCAGTAAATTTGAAATTATAGACACAATCGATAATTTGTTGAAATAAAACACAGTTATAGGCAATACACCTATCTGAGCCGATATTGTAGCTGCCAGCACATCTGCAAGAAAGGACGGAATAAATTTAAAACTCAGCTTTTCCTTTAAATACTTGTAAAACAAAACCAAAGATATTGTAGCCGCAAAAGATAGCTGAAAACCTATATTAAATAAAATTCCAGGATTATAAACCATAAGCAGAAGTGCAGCAAAAGATATACTTGTAAAAATTTCGGTCTCTTTTAAAAGCATCTGACCTATCAGAATAACAGCTGCCATTATCACCGCTCGCAACACCGAAGGTTCAAAGCCCGTAATGAGAGTAAACAACATCAGAATTGCAATAATTAATGTATTTGCATACTTTCGTCTGACTTTAAGTTTGCCAAAGATAAAAATAAGAGGCAATACTATGAACCCAACGTTACTTCCAGATACCGCCATAATATGAGATAAGCCCGATTTACTGAAGGCATCCTGTACCTCCTCGCTCAAATCCTGTTTATAGCCAATAAGCATACCATTTAACAGTCCCGCCTGTTGAGGCGGCAAACTTTGGTTTATCACGTGGACTATTCTTGCCCTTATATTAAGGCCTGCCTGAACAAGAATATTGCCATTGTTTTTATCTCCTAATTTAATATTGTACCCTCTGGCAAAAAGTGTGGCTGAAATACCGTTGTGACTTAAATATGTTCTATAGCTGAAGCCTTCAGGGTTTGTACTACCTTTAGGAATATTCAGAGTACCACTCACCCTTACTTCCCTGCCATACTCTATAAGTTCAACTTCATTACACAGAGTAGTTAAGAGAATTTTACCTCTAAGTTTATTTGGCTCCAATGACCCATCTCCAACCGATATCTCCTGTGTCACAAGCTCATAGACTGCTTTGGAACCATCTATATCAGGTGCGGAATTGATATATCCACTGATAAATACCTGTTGACCTGAATAACTGCTGAATTTATATGTATTCTGGTTATACACATATAAATAGTACACTCCTCCTACTAAATAGAAAACTATAATCCCACAAAACAAAAGCCTCAACTTTTCATTAAGCTTCCATAGTGCTAATACAATAAGCATAAGGATAAACCCTGAGAAAATTATAAACCAATATGTTTGGGTAATATGAGCAAACACTATACCTGACATAAAAGCTATGCTTAGGAAAACCAGAGGCCTATTCATACACTCACCTCAGACAGAACGAATTTTTCTAAAAAGTACGACTAAAACATAAGTTCCTATTTTGTAAAACGAAAAACTTAAATAGCCTACAAATTTTTGTACTCAAAAAAGCTCCCATGCTAAGAGGAGCTTTTTTTAAAGTGGTAAAATTATTCAAGAATTCTTCTTGCTGTCACATAACGATCATTATAATTGCCACTGGTTAAATCACTTATAATTACTTTAGGTGAACTTCCCGACGAAGCGTGAATAAAGCTGCCATTTCCTATATATATTCCTACATGACCAATTCCATTCTTATTGCCAGGACTATTAAAGAAAACCAAATCTCCAGGCTCCAATTCCGATTTTGCTACTTTAGTCCCATGCTTTGCCTGGTCTGAAGCAACTCTATTGAGTTTGATTCCAAAATGATTAAAAACATACCATACAAATCCTGAGCAGTCAAAACCTTTTGGTGAACTGCCACCGTAAACATATTTTACACCAAGAAGATCCTTTGCAAACAAAACAATTTCAGCTCTCTTGTCTGTAGTATTAACATCAGTAGTGCTACCCCTTGACGCAAGCGTAGTATCTGTAACAACATATATACTATATATCCAACCATCTACGCCGCTTGATGTGACAATACGATACCATTCGTCTTTACGCTCTGTAATTTCAACCTTATCTCCAGTGTTGACCTTACATATTACATCATAGTCTTTTCCTGGACCTTTTCTGACATTAACATCATCTCCGTCAATAATTCCCTTAATAACTGAACTTTTTGCCTCAGTAGGTGCTGTTTGGGCATTATCGGGTTTTTCTGTTTCTTCGTTGGATACTTCCTGATCCTTTATTGCTGTGACGCTTTTATCCTCATCAGTTATTTCTTCCGTTTTTACTGCAGCTTCAACTTTTTCAGCAGCCTTAATGCTTTCCACAGGAAAAACCTTTCCATGTACCCAACCGGAATTACCATTGATAGCAACCTTATACCAATTGCCTGTGTTTTCTAAAATAACTGCATCAGAATTCCTGCAAATTTGCTCTACTATATTATGTGATATTATTGAATCTTGTTTAATGTTTGAAGTGTCTGTGTCCGCTTTACCCTCATTTACGATATCTGCATAAGCAAATGAAAATGATAGAAAAATCGAAAGGTTTAATGCTGTTAGATGTAAAATAACTTTACTGAACTTTAACATAAATTAACCTCCTACTTTATATCTTTCTTTTTATTTATGGAAATAAGCTTCATAGTGGTATATCGTAGGAATTTTCTCTTGTCTGATATGGACAAGACAATTATACATATATGCCTTTTATTTGTCAAACCATAATTCTACAATTAAGTTGTTATGTAAATTATAACACACGCAACTATTAGTTTGAATAATTCTCAGGTCTTAAAATATTATGGTACTTGTAGTATATATCGACCACATGTCCGGGACTATTAACACAAAGAAGCAAAATACATTATGTAACCTATACCATTTTATGCATTATTATTGCGTTCTGTACTTCTCCTCCTATCCTGGTACACTCATCTATTCTGCCATACTGCTCAAAACCTAATTTGCTCCAGAACCTGCAACCACCCACATTATGCTCTGCTACTGCCAAATAAACCCTTGAAATATTACTTTTGCACTTTGCGTAATTTATGAACAACTTTACAACCTTCGTTCCATATCCTTTGTTCTGAAAACATAGATCAATAATAAGTGTGTTGATCCACGCCGTACAATCCCTGCCAAATTTGATCTGCCCCTTCAGAACTCCGATTATTTCCCCGGTAACAGTAAAAATACCCGCAAAAAACTGATCGGGAGTTTTCACAATTTTCTTATACAACACTGCTAGCTGATGCAATGTAACAGTCCCCTCAATACCTGTAGCATATTTAAACTCTTCCTTATTGTACCACTCAAGAATAGTTCTAAAATTATCCGGATTTATATTCTCAAGATAAAGCTCTTCTCTACAAGTACTTAAAGTATACATGAAGCCTCCACTTTAATTTAGGCATGATTAAAATATAAGTTCCTGCAAAAGTGTTTTTTTCATTATCCCTCAATACACTTGTTAATTCTACAACTCAATTTGAAAATCCTTCAAATAAATTTCTATAATATACATAACATAAAAAAGCCTTTTTGACTAAAAATAATATCAAGCTGCTAAAATCAAAACAATTTTAGCATGTTTACTTTGGCTAACCTGGATATTAAACCTTGCATTAATCCTTCATTATGAGGGTTTAGTGCAGCTAAAGATAATAAGGAGGTGAATCTACATGGCAAATAACAACAACAAAAAAGCTGTACCTGGTGCAGAAAATGCTCTTAATAAAATGAAATATGAAATCGCATCACAAGTTGGAGTTAACTTAAAGCAAGGCTACAATGGTGATATATCTTCTAAAGATGCAGGTAAAGTAGGAGGAAACATCACTAAAAAGCTTATACAGATGGCTGAACAGCAGTTATCAGGTAAATAATCAAAGGCAAGTGCCTTGCAATAGAATTAATCTTAAGTCTCTGCAAGTCTTAAAAACTTAAGAAAGTGTATCTTAATATTATAAAACTTAAATTTATAATATTAAGGTAACTAGTAAAAAAAGGTTGTGTGTTCTCACACAACCTTTTTTACTAGTGCTTTTGTACAAAAAAAAGGCTAAATTCAACGCTTTTATTATTAACTTTTTACATTAACAAAACAGAACGGTTGTTATATACTTAAAATTGTACACTGATACTTTACATACTTTAACTTCTGTACACCTTAGTTGTGTATAAGCTGCAATTTACTAATAGCAGCTTTTTTGTTGTTATAATATAAATATAACCCAATCTTCCTTTATATAATTTCCACAGAAAAATTTCCCTGTGCATCAAAATTATTGTACACATTACCAATTAACTTACCTTTATAAAATCTATATAATAGTTAATGTACTTAATAAGTACTTTTTCCTCTATACATTTTTTTGCCTGCGGCATATAATAGCTGCAGTTTTTTGTTGATATACCAATTTTGTATATTTTCAAGCTCTTAATTTTATAAACCTCTATGGGGGCTTAGCCCCCTTTGCCCCCATAGTAAAACATTTTTTGTGTTACAGTATATTGATTTTTTCACCTTTTAAAACTTTGTTCGTATTTCTGACGGCACACATTTTTCCGCACATGGTACATGTATCTTCATGTTCCGGCATAGAGTTTTCCCTATACTTTTTGGGTTTTTCGCTGTCAATTGAAAGTTCAAACATCTTATTCCAATCCAAATTTTTTCTAGCTTCACTCATTCTGTAATCCCATTCCCTTGCACCTTTTATTCCCTTGGCTATATCTGCTGCATGTGCTGCTATTCTTGAAGCTATTATACCCTCCTTCATATCGTCTAAATCCGGAAGTCTCAAATGTTCAGCAGGAGTTACATAGCACAGAAAATCTGCTCCATTAGCTGCCGCTATTGCCCCGCCTATTGCACTCGTAATGTGGTCATAGCCTGGTGCAACATCTGTAACAATAGGTCCTAAAACATAAAAAGGTGCACCGTGACACAGTCTCTTTTCAAGCACCATATTTGCAGCAATTTCATTAATTGCCATGTGGCCGGGGCCTTCTATCATAACCTGGACATTTCTTTCCCAGGCTCTTTTTGTAAGTTCACCAAGTACAATAAGTTCCTCAATCTGTGAGGCATCTGTGGAATCATTTATACTGCCGGGTCTTAATGCGTCACCAAGACTTATTGTAACATCGTACTTTGCGAAAATTTCAAGTACCTCATCATAGTGCTCATAAAATGGATTTTCATTCCCTGTAAGTTCCATCCATGCAAATATCAGCGAACCACCTCTGGATACAATATTAGTCAATCTTCCGTTTAACTTGAAGCGTCTGGCTGTTTCCCTGTTTATACCTGCATGTATAGTCATAAAGTCTACTCCATCAGAAGCATGCTTTTCCACTACGTCCAAAAATTCCCGCGCAGTTATCTCCGAAAGCTCTTTGTCGTAGAAACCCACAGCATCATATACCGGCACTGTACCTATCATAGCCGGAGATATACCGATCAGCTTTCTTCTGAATTCCTGCGTTTTTCCAAATGAACTCAGGTCCATTATTGCTTCAGCCTTCAGCTCAATTGCCTTTTTTACCTTTTCAATTTCAAGGTCAAAATCACAGCAATCCTTTGATATACCCAAGTTTACATTTATCTTTGTCCTAAGTCCCTCACCTAAACCTTCAGGGTCAATACCCTTGTGATTTTTATTTGCAGGAATTATTACTTTACCTTGAGCCATAAGTTCCTGAAGCTCTTTTATATCTTTTCCTTCCTTCTTAGCTACAATTTCCATCTCCCGTGTAACTATACCTTTTCTTGCTGCATCCATTTGCGTTGTATACATTTACAAAACCCTCGCCTTCATATTATTTTTAACCGACCTGATTTTTTCACTAATATTATCTGCTCCCACAATCTCAGTTACCATGGCTATACAATTTGCCCCGCAGCCTGTAACTTCGTTCATATTGTACTCCTTGATGCCTCCTATTGCAACATAAGGAATTGCAATATTTTTGACAACATAGCTGAGGTACCCAAGACCGACAGGATCACATACATCTTTCTTTGTATATGTTTTATATATAGGCCCCACGCCTATATAATCAGCCCCACGCCTGACTGCAGCTTCTGCCTGTTCAGGAGAATGAGTGGATAAACCTATTATCATTTCGTTTCCCACAAGCTCTCTGACTTTTTCGATAGGAAGGTCATCTTGCCCAATATGAACACCATCTGCGTTAACCAGCATTGCTATATCAATATCGTCATTAACAATAAAAGTTACCTTGGCTGCCTTTGTCATAGCCCTGATTTCTAAACACTGATTATATTTATCTATATTTTTCTTATCTTTTTCTCTGTATTGAATTATCTTAACACCGGCATTTATCATATCCCTTACAACTTCTATATTACTCCTTCCTAAAGAGTGTTCCTCGGCAGTTATACAATAGAGGTCGGTGTTGAGCATTTCCCTTTTGGAATTTACCAGGTGCATCCTTTCCATTTTATCACCTCCTACAATTCATTTAATACAACACTTAATACTATATCAGCCTGCTTTGCAGCAGCAATATTTACTCTTGGTGAAATTGGAGGTACCTCTTCATTTACCTCGCTTGTAAAATCACCTACTATATAAAACCTGTCATGCACTTTGCGTGTTATCAGGTCATCACTTTTACCCCATCCTCCAAGTCCTGATGCTGAGACCAACAGTTTCCCCGAAGAGAAAAAACTTTCTGCCAGCATGGTCTTGAAAATAACTTTATCAAATGCCTCAACCACAACATCACAATCTCTAAATACCTCTTTAGTATTTTCACGGGTAAGCATTGTGTGAAGAATTTCTATGTCCAGATCTGGATTTATTCTCAAAAGGTTCGTTTTTAGGGCATCTACCTTAGGAATATTAAGCTGATCCGAAAAATAAAACTGCCGGTTCAAATTTGATGGTTCCACTATATCAAAATCCACTATTTTAAATCTATTAAACCCGCTTCTTACAAGGTTAAAAGCACAATTTGATCCCAAACCTCCGGCTCCAGCTATTCCTATCTTAAATTGACGAATTTTATCCAACCTTTCCTGTCCGATATAACTTTGCAAAGCCTGCTCAAAAGCATTCATATTTTACCCCCATAGAAACAAATAATTATTACAGTCAGATATTTATTCCTAAATTGCCTGCCAGTCCTTAAATACAGGCTGATAACCTTTACTGTAAATAAGCTCTCTCATTTCCTCAACACTTCTTGTGTCTGAAATATCGAACTGTCCCTCACTCTTTGAAGAAAGTGCATGTCCACCAACCTCGGTTGATGAACCTGCTGACATTTTTGTTACACCAAGTCCTATAAGATTGTCACGGAATTGTGAACATTCCCTTGTTGAAACAGTTATTCCAACCCTTGGCATAAACAACCTGAACGCAAGCATTATCTGAACAAGACTCCTGTCATCAACATTTACTTTCGGCTGGAACTCTCCACTATGAGGTCTCATTCTGGGAATAGAAACACTTATTTCTGTATCAGCATATTTATTTTGAAGGTAGTCTGCATGCAATCCAGTGTAGAACGCCTCTTTTGTCCAATCATCCAGTCCCAATAAGGCACCTACATTCACACTTCTCATTTTTGCAATGCACGCTCTTTCGGGAGCATCAAGCCTGAATCTGTAATTCATCTTCGGCCCTTTCAAATGGAGTTCTTTATAAATATCCTCGTTATACACCTCCTGATACATCGTGAACCCATCGACTTCTGCATTAACAAGTTCTTCATACTCATTAGTCTCAAGCGGATACACTTCAATGGATATTGAGCGGAAGTACTGTTTAAGTATCATTACACACTCCTTTATGTACTCAACAGAGCTGTGAACCTTGGATTCTCCCGTCAAAAGCAGAATGTGCCTGAGGCCGGTAGCAGATATAATTCTTGCCTCTTTTTCGACTTCTTCCAAAGTAAGCTTCTTTCTGGATATATCATTCGATATGTTAAAACCACAATACACACACTGATTGACACAATAGTTTGCAACATAAATTGGTGTATAAAGAAGGATAACCTTACCAAAGTGCTGCAATGTAAGTCTCTTTGACTTTTGAGCCATAGCTTCAAGGTGTTTGCCTGCCTTATCCGACAAGAGGGCAAGGAATTCGAGTTCACTTATTCTGTCCTTATCAAGAATCCTTAATATATACTCGTCTGTGACATTTGCAAAATAATCCCCAAAATTAAAATCCTTATAATCAATGTATTTGTCATAAAAACTCATTTTATTAACGCCTCTTTCAAACAAAAATTCAATTCGTACCGTATTTTCATGCGAGAAAACCCGTCAAGGGTGACGATGCCTCTGCAAAATCCTTAACAACACCAGTGCCGGAAATAAATGCTTTTCTGCCTGCTAAAACCGCATACCCAAAAGCCTCTCCCATCGTAACAGGATTACCTGCCGTAGCAATAGCTGTATTCACAAGCACTGCAGACGCTCCCATTTCCATTGCTTCAGCTGCTTCGGATGGTTTACCAATACCCGCATCAACAATAATTGGCAAGTCTATTTCATCAATTAATATTTTCACCAGCTCCTTGGTTTTGAGCCCTTTATTTGTTCCAATTGGAGCTCCTAACGGCATAACAGCTGCTGCACCAGCTTTTAAAAGCATCTTTGCAGCCATAAGATCAGGGCTCATGTACGGAAGTACTATAAATCCCTCGTTCGCCAATATCTCTGTTGCCTTTATGGTTTCAAAGTTGTCGGGCAAAAGATATTTATTGTCCGATATCACCTCTATTTTTATCCAATTACCACACCCTGTTGCTCGCGCGAGCCTTGCTATCCTTACCGCTTCGTCAGCATTTCTGGCACCTGATGTATTAGGCATCAGAATACAATCTTCCGGTATAAAATTGAGCATATTTTCTTCTTCTGAATCAAAATCAATTCTTCTTAGTGCAACAGTAACAACCTGTGCACCCGAACTCTTAACGACCTGTGGAATAATCCTGTTATCTGGAAATTTTCCTGTTCCTATAAATAATCTGCTAGCTATCTCTTTTCCTCCAATAATAAGCTTGTCATCCATTTTATCAACCTCCTCCAACAAATCTTAACACTTCAACATTATCATCTTCATTTAGTAAAGTGGTTTTCCAATCATCCTTTACTAAAATATCGTAATTGTATTCAACTATAACCCTCTCAAGCTCTATACCTTTAAATTCAAGCAATTCGGCAACAGTCATTGCCACTTCAAGTTCTGTCTTTTTGCCGTTTAAAATAATATTCAACAACCTCACCTCCTTCAAGAACACATAAATCACATCAAAAAACGCTTACCGACACCGGTAAGCGTTATAAATGCACTAAAAATGTACACTGGCTTCCCTACGGCGGCACTAACCACATCAGGTTCAAAGGGTTAAGAGCAATGCTCTTTCTCAGCCAAACGGCACCCCTAGCAAAATATTCAGTTTGCTTTGATAACATTATATATTACAGAAACACATATGTAAATATAAACATTTCAAATCTTATTTTACACCAAGGAATTGATGTAATTCATTATTTCTTCCCTGCCTTCCTTGGTTTCGGAAGAAAACGGAACCAACATGGTATTGCTATCAAGCTCCAGACTTTGCGATATATCAGAAAGTCTCTCTTTTATCTTTGAACGTGGTATCTTATCCTTCTTGGTAGCTGCTACTATAAAAGGCAGTGATGAATCTATCAGCCATCTGGACATAACTTTGTCATCCTCTGACGGAGTATGCCTTATATCCACTAGCATTATAACAAGTTTCAGCTTCCTGCTCTTTTTCAAATAAGTATCTATTGACTCCCCCCATGCAGACTTCAAGTCTTTTGAAACTCTTGCATATCCATAACCGGGTAAGTCAACAAAATACAATTTATCATCAATGTTGTAAAAGTTAATTTCCCGCGTCTTCCCAGGTTTAGAAGCAATCCTTGCCAAACTCTTTCTGTTTAATAAGGAATTAATCAATGATGACTTTCCAACATTCGACCTACCGACAAAAGTTATTTCGGGTATATCATTATCAGGGTAATGTTCGGGCTTTACTGCACCTTTCTCAAATCTTGCGTTATTAATGTTCAATTTCTTTGCTCCTCATATGCTTCTTATTTTTCTTTATAATCATATTATAACAATAAAGCAACAAAATATTAAGTGCAATTATATAAATAACCACAAATCTTATTAGTGCATTAAAAAAGGTTGACTAATTCGCCAACCTTTAATCACATTATCTAGTGCTGATTAACAAAACAAAATTCTAGAATTTAATTTTGTTAATTAGCAAAAAACATAGGATGTGCATTTTGCATAATTCATTTCTAGAAATGAATTGTGTTCAAAAGCACTAACATTGAACTATCATTCGCTTTTTCATGTTTTCGTATATACTTTTGTACATTTTAAATGTTTTAGCTCCGTCAAGATCATCGCAATTAATATCAGGATGATATTTTTCCAAAACTCCGTTCCAACCAATTCTTAGTATTTCCTCCTGAATTTCGTTGAACTTTGTTACCAGCTTTTGTTTATCCTTAGCTGAATCCATATAAAATTCCCCCTTAAAAAATAAAATACTATATGTAAATTGCATAGTTAATATAGTAATGATAATTATCTCTGTCTATTCTTTTTATATAATAAATTATAACATGAAAGGCTTTTGCAATCAAGCTATATTTGAGGCATCATGTATAGCTAAAAAAGCTTAAGAACGGTCATCTTAAGCTTTTTATCAGTTAGTGAAAAGCAAACTTCCATACGACTTTTTCTTTATTTAAACTTCTCCTGATAATTGTTTTAAAATACATAGATAACATACACTAAAGTCAAATCTATATAGCACCTAAACGTTATCTAATTTAGATGAAAAACATCTTTAATTTTAGTTTTAGAGTTTTTTATCTATTGTATTATCTTTTCTTTTTTGTCTTTGATTTTAGTGTTTCTAAATTTTTGTTAGCAGAACGCATTAGAAAGAAAAATGAAACACCTAGCAAAACTGCACCTCCAAGTAAATAAAACAAATTCTGATAAACTGGCATACGCATTTTCACCTCCATTGATATAAAAATTTTATCATAAAATTGTCCTAAAATCAATTGGCATAAAATAATTGATAAAATTTACTTTTTAAGAGAACACTATAGCTAAAATTTAATCAGGAGTTAAAATGAGAGCTGCAATAATACTCGGAGCAGGCTTTTCAAAAAATTCAGGTTTGCCTGTACAATTTGAAATACCGGAGTTAATAGTTAAAAATTGTTATGAAAACAGCTTTGAAAAATCTATTTCATTGATTATAAAGAGATTTTATGAAGATGTTTTTGGTTTTGCAAAAGGCCCAGACTTGCCAGAGCTAGATGATATTTTAACATGTATCGATATATCCACAAATTCTGGTCATCACCTTGGCATAAAATATTCTTCATTACATCTGAGGGCTGTCAGAAGATTTCTGATTTATAGGCTGTTTACAATTTTGGGCGAAAAATTTACTTATTCTCAGGATGTAAAAAATTTACTTCTAATGCTTTTACAAAAATATAGCAAAGTAGACTTTATTGTCCTCAATTGGGACACTGTTCTGGAAAACTATATAAACACTATAAACCCTTCAACTGTTATTGATTACTGTAATGGGGGCAAATACTGGGCAGAGAATTCCTATGATACCGGAGAGATATTAAAGATAATAAAAATTCACGGTTCTAGTAATTGGCTTTATTGTGACAACTGCAGAGTGCTTATAAATGACACTTACTCCAATGTTCCGCCAATAAAAAGGGCAGGTTTTAAGGCTACTGATTTTAAGCTATTTGAAGAATTTTGTGGAATAAACCCTGAAACTATTGAAAGCGAAAACTGTTTTGTTTGTGGAAATAAAATATCATCTCATATCGCTACTTTTAGCTTTAGAAAGTCTTTCAGGGAAAATTCCTTTCCTGATTTGTGGAATCAGGCAGAGGATGCACTCACACATGCTGATAAATGGATTTTTATAGGGTATTCATTGCCTCAGGCAGATTATGAGTTTAAGCATCTTCTGAAAATCTCAGAGTTAAAGCTAAGCCATCTGAAAAATGGAAAACCTGAAATAGATGTTGTACTACTTAACAGTAAAAATACCGTTTCAAAATATAAGAGCTTTTTTGGAAATAGAATAGGTACTATATGCAACGGAGGAATAATTGAATATACAAAAAAACAAGAGCTTGATTAAGCTCTTTTTCAAGGGAGTTAATTTATATTAAAGGTCTTATCAAACCCGTTGAAATAATAATATCTCTTGTTGATTAATAAAGTATGAATAATTTATTAATATTTACTTTATCCCTGAAACATAATAAGCCATTTATTTTGACATTTTTAAAGTAAAAAGAGCCATCAATCGTGGCTCTAAATTCGGAGGAAAAAATATAAAAAAAATGTTTTCACTTGTTATATTTTTATTTTACCTTTGAATAATTACTAATTTGTGAACAGATTATTAACTTTTATATTTTTTTTATGATTTATATATTGCAGCCCAAAAACTTTGTTGCAAAGGCATAAAACTGTAAACTTTCAAGCCACAAAGGAATATATTAGATATAGAATATTCCAGATTGTGAAGTGGTTGTTTATGAAAAAGGCAAAAAAAAAGGCACGGGTTTATAAGTTAGTAAACACTGGTGATATTGTATTTGCTCCATGTTCAAAAGACATTTACAGAATGGCAAGAGTTGTAGATACTCAAGTAAGGAACGAAAATCTCGCACTAAGAATTGAATTTGATACAGGTGCAGTACATTTTATTTCGGCAGAATTATGCTTCAGAATAGTTAGCGGTGTTGCTATTGCTGTAGAAAAACCAAAAACAAAATTGCAGAGGTTTTGCATTTGGTTTTTAAGAAAACTCGGATTAAGTGAAGTATAACCTGAATTTTTTCTTTAACAAATTCCGTCAATAATAAGTACTAATTAGCTTTTTGCACTTTAAACTTTATTTTTTATGCCAGCATATTTTGATTTCTACCAAAAAGATAAGGTATCAGGTTGAAAAGAATTCTTATCATGGTAAAATTATATGGTAGGAGGATATTAAGATGCTGTCTTGTATATATAACAATGAAGATTTCAATAACAAGCAGGAAGGCTTTACAGAAAAAAGGATTAAGGAATTGGGATTATCTAAGCAGTTGCTCTGTCCACGATGCAATAATCCCGTTTATTTTTGTGCAGAGGGAAAAATCACATCCCATTTCAAACACTTCGGAAAAACTTGTGAAGACAGCCACCTATACAAGTATGATATACATTCAGAACGCCACATCAAAGCTACAGAATTTCTATATAATTGGATCAAGGCACAATATCCATACATTAAAGTCATAAAGGACAAGTACCTGATAAATGGAGAGATTGATCAGAAAGCAGACTTATATTTTGAAACTGATATTTCAAAAATTGTCATTGAAATTCAGTTCCGGCACATAAACTTTACAGACCTTCTAGAACGCCGCAGATTTTACAGCCAGCTTGGCATAAAAGATATTTGGTTTTTTGTCAAAAATGATTTGTACAAACCCGGGACACCATATGAACGATACTATTACAGAGATAACAATAGAGAATTATATTTTTATGAAGATCATACAAGAAAATTTACATATTTTAAAGGTTTAAAAACAGAAAAATTCACTGACGGTCCTCTGATTCACTTTATTACTCACAGCAGTACACTTGATACAATAAGGATTGACCCTGCCGGTTATTTAGAACTGCCATTTTTCAGAGAAAAATATGCCAAAAAGCTATCTGAGCAAAGAGACAAGTTACATGATAAGATACAGCGAAAGAAACAAAAGTCTGTTACAAAACCAAAATATACAGAACCCAAAAAAATGAGTATGGAAAGCTATGCCTTTCAAAACATCCGCTTTTATAATAATGAAGGTAAAAACCTGGCAGAAATTGAGTATATAAATGATGATGGAGAACTTATATTGGAGAACTTTACTTATAAAAGTAAAAACACTACTAAAAACGAATTTAATATGATTTGCAGAAAACCTGGCATTGATAACATATTGTACGATATCACAATATCCATGTCAAATCAGTACAAGAAGATCAGAATCATATCTTTCTTACAGTAATGCACTTTAGCTCTATTTTTCTTTAAACAAAAAAGAGGGGCATGAGTTGAAATCCTCACGCCTCTCCTTATTACTTATCATTCTTCAATGACAAAGCGTATTTTATATGTATTCTCTGCACCATTTTCTGCTTTAACATATACCTTTGCAGTTCCCGGCAAATATGTAGCCTGAACCACAGTCAATTCAGCCTGAGAATCATTTGCTACAGCTGTTACCACAGGAATATCCTCGTCATCTTCAAGTGCTATAGTATAATATGTTTTATCAGCATCAAAGTTTTCAACATCCTTATTATCATACTTAATTGCTTTAAGTGTTGCATCTGAACTAACCTTTACTTCAAACTTAATATAATAAATATTCCTTGTCACACCATCTTCTGCTTCAACAACTATCTTTGCATACCCCGGTAAATCTTCTGCCTGAGTTATAGCAACTGTAGCATTTTCGTGAGCTGCTTTAGCTGTCACTGTAGGAATCTCATCATCATCGTCAAGTTCTACTACATAATAAGTGTCATCTTTATCAAAGTCTTTAACACTCATACCATCATATTTTAAATTGCTGAGTGTTGCATCAGAGTCATCACCTAATACAACTTTATCCTCATCAATAATCTCATCGTCTATAACAACCTTCTCTGTTTTCTCAATGAGTTTTTCTAATAGTGCTGCAGCTTCCGCTCTTGTCAAAGAACCCTGAGGATTGAATTTTCCATCAGATCCAAACATGATCCCTTCTTTGTAAGCGGTATAAACAAAGTCTCTGAGGTTTTCAGAAATACTTTCATAATCATCAAATACTTTTTCTAGTTCACCACCATCACTTACTACTGTCAACTCAAGTGCTTTTACCAATGCAACAGCCATATCCTCACGTACAGCACTTCTTTCTCCATAGAAATAAAGTTTTCCATCACTTTTCTTGTATCCTGTAAGATATGCCTTTGCAGCTTCTACTGCTTTAAAATCCCATCTTTTAGCAGGAACATCTTTAAAAGTCTGAGTTTTGCTTTTGGTTTCCAATCCAAGTGATTTTACCAACATTGTAGCAAACTGTGATCTTGTAACTTGTTCATTTGGTCTAAATGAGTTATCTGAATATCCAATAATAATTCCACGGTCACTAAGATCTGATATTGCAATATATGCCCAATGTGTATCTCTTAAGTCTATGAACTTGATCTTATTAAGTCCTTGTCTCTTTGGAACTTTGTAGTGTTTTGTATGCTGAATTTTGTTTTTTGCCGGCCCTCCTGGTGCTGCATTTACACCACACACACAGCTCATTATTAAAGTCAACACTGTACATAATACCAACAACCCTTTAATTCGCTTTTTCATTATCATCTCATCCTTTCAAATAATATAAATTTTATAATCTGTAATAAATAATACGAAAACACTTAATTAAAATTTGGGGTTAAAATAAAAATTAAGATATTTCAAAAAAAACTCGCCATTTCTGACGAGTTAATGTTTTAATTAAAATATACACACAAGGTATCAATTCTTTCTTTTAACAAGGGTGAGCTTTTTGGTTACAAGAAGTAACATTAAGACTAATAGGGTAGGAATTACAGATATACATATTCCTTCGGTAAGACCAGTAGGCACATAAGTCATTTTAATTTTGTGTGTACCTGCTGTTAAAGGTATTACTATAAGCGAATCCGCAAACGTTTTCACTTCAACTTCCGTACCATCAACATAAGCCTTCCAACCTTTGTCATAAGGTATTGTTGTGAAAAGCATATCGCCTTCTTTTGCTATAACTGTACCGGCAACACTACCATTATGATAAGCTTCCACCTTCAGCTCTGCCGATTTCAAAGTTGCTACTGCTCTTTCATAAACCTTCATATTCAAATAACGAAGCTGTCCTCTAATGTCTCCACTGTTCTGGACAGTGACGGTTACAATATCCCCTTCATTAAAAGTACCTATATACTGAATACAGTTTGTTTCAGATGTAAACAACTCGGATATATGTTGGCCATTAACTAAAAGCGAACCACTGCCATTGCTGGTTGAAAAATGGCCATAGACAGGACTTCCATTAGAAACAAAAGTATATTCAACAAAATCACCTTTGTCATTTTCAGCGTTATCCATATTAACAAAACAATCGTCCTGTGAATTAGTTAAAGACTTAACCAATTGATTCTGTGTATCGAATGAATTATTGCTGAATTGAAATGTGAATAAAGACTGCCCATTTACTGCAGTAGCTAAGGAAATAGCGTTAGAATTATAATACAGCTTAGCTGAACCACTTTCTTTCACAGTTCTATAGTATGGCGAAACAGGATGTTCCGATATAATATATCTGACAGAAAACATTGAATCTGTAACCAAAGTTGAACCAAAGTATGAACTCCACAGCCACGCCTGAGCCATTCCCATTTTTTGCAGCAAATTATTTACATGTCGATTATATGTTGAGCTGTAATGAGTAATTCCGTTATAGCCAAACCCTATAGATTCGTTTTTTGTCCGTTCAAAGGTTGCTCCAACCCGGAAAAACCCGTCTTTATCCTTGTTTGTTTCAGCTACTAAGGGCTCAATCATTTCCTTATAGTCGTGGTAGGATTCATATCTCTCATATCCAAATTCTCTATTCAGTCCCCTAAAAATAGCAATAGTATTTCCGTACATATCAACACAACAGACTACAAGCAATATCAATGCAATGACCGACTTATTGAGCCTCAACTCCAAAAAAGCCCTATATGCCGTAAGTATTATAAGGAATGAAAGGACAAAGCTGTATCTGTGTGGAAACCAGTTCGGAAACTGAAATGCATGCCAAACCTTGTCCAAGACAGAAAACCATAAACTACAGAGTAACAAGATAGTAAAAAGGCCTGTAAATATCTTGCTTGGCAAAGAAATTTTCTTCAGAACAAAAAAGACTGCAAACAATAGTAGTGAAATAATACCACAATAGATATAGGGACTACCGGAGTTGGTTATGGAATCGTATCTTCCCGGAAGTAATTTATACAAAAATTCTTTTATGTAAAAATTAGTCAAACCGCTATAATTATTATTACTTGTTCCAATTTTACCCTGAAATAAGGATGCCAAAGTAGGAAGCAGTATAAAAGCTCCCCATGAAGCGGCTACAATAACACTAAGAGCAAACTTGCGCAAGCTTTGCAGCACTAATTTGATTCCCAGCTTTTCCTCCAGACAACGGTACACAAAATATAATGCTGAAAACAAACCTGTCATGTATGAAATATAATATGTTGATATAAAAGACACAAATAGTGCAAAGGTCAAAATATAGCTGTTTTTACCCTTTAAGATCTTTTCAATACCAATGATTATAACAGGCAGCCATATAACACCATCCAACCACATTATGCACATGGAGTATGCTATGTTATAGGACATAAGCGCATACAACATTGAAAACATCACTGTGGTCAAATCATATCTTCCAAATCTGTATCTGAGCATGAAACTAAAGGTAAGTCCTGCCAATCCGATTTTAAGTACTGTCAAAAAAAGTACTGCGACAGGCATTTGGGAATTTGGACAAAATGTTGTAAGGAACGATAACGGACTTGATACGTAATAGGTAAAAACTCCTATATAGCTACCACCAAGCGATTTTGACCATGAAAAGAAAACATCCCCACTTTTAAGACCACAAAGAAACTCAACATATTGTCCTGCCATATCCATAATCATGGTTGAATTCTCACCAAAAGGTGCCATTCCCATCTTTGCAAATGCTATAAGCGTAATAAGCGCAGGTAACATAAAGCAAAGCAGGGCTGTAATAATGTTTCTGATTTTATTTTGATTCATTGTTGCCTCCGCTCTGTTCCCTCACAATATATATGGGACGTTTTTTTGCTTCTAAATATGTTTTCGACAGATACTGACCCAAAATACCAATACAAAACAATTGTATCCCTGACAGAAATAAAATAATACATACCAAAGACGACCAGCCATAGGCTGAGCCGCCCCATACCAGTTGTCTGACTATTGTAAATATTATAGTAATAAATGCAATAACACAAAAGAAAATCCCCAACAACGATGATAATGCTAATGGTGCAGTAGAAAACGCTACAATACCATCAATGGAATAGAGAAACAGCTTCCAGAACGACCATTTGCTCTCACCGCCGGCACGTTCAACATTTTCGTATTCCAACCATTTTGTTCTAAAACCAACCCAGGAAAAAATCCCCTTTGAAAACCGGTTATATTCATAAACTGACAGTATAGCATCCGTCATCTGACGGGTCATCAATCGAAAATCCCTGGCACCATCAACTATTTCAGTATTGCTGAGCTTTCTCATGATTTTATAAAACTGTCTTGCAAAAAAAGAGCGGATTTTAGGCTCTCCTTTTCTGCTTATGCGCCTTGCAGCAACACAGTCATAACCTTCTTCTTTTATTCCCTTGTACATCTGAGGTATCAAGGTTGGAGGATCTTGCATATCTGCATCTATAATAGCAGCAAAATCTCCTGTTGCCATTTCCATACCTGCAAACATTGCTGCTTCCTTACCGAAATTCCTGGAAAAAGAAATGTATTTTACTCTTGAATCCTTTGACGCAAGTGTTCGAATTATTGGTAAGGTATTGTCCTTAGAACCGTCATCAACAAAAATAAATTCAAATCTTACTTCCGGCATGCTCTGTACTATTTCATTCAAAGTATTACTAAGAACATATAACACTTCACCCTCATTGTAACAAGGAATAATAACTGATATGTAATCTGAAGTTTTCATCTTTCCATTGTTCTCATCGTCCGGCTTAATTTGAAACTCGAGAGTTTTATACATTCTGATTTTCTCCTTTTAAAAAAATCTCGGAGGTATGCAGCACCACTCGTAATAAATTGGATGGTCTATACAGGTACAATAGGATAACTGAAGTGGGATAAAATTCTTCCGATGGCTTAAATATGTACGTAGTCTATACCTGGTGGAGCTAAGGGGATTCGAACCCCTGACCCCCACACTGCCAGTGTGATGCGCTCCCAGCTGCGCTATAGCCCCATGCAAATAATATTGTAATGTATTTTTACAAGATTTGCAACAAATTTCAAGCATACTGCATGAACTTATATTTTAATCATGCTTAATTAACATGAATTATTTCTGTACTGTAATCAAAAAGTACTGCCCTTCCATCACTTTCAATAAAATTAACAATGCTTGACATCATACTGTCCGCATGCTTGGACTCATTTGACACACATGATATACCAATTACAGCTCTCTTCCATTTATCGTTAAGATCAACCTCAGCAACCGATGCATTAAACCGAGACTTTAACCTTTCAGTCAAGCTCTTTACAATATGCCTTTTTTCCTTTAATGAAAAAACTTCATCTATTGCTAAAACTACTTTGCAAACACCGATAACCATTTCTCACCTCTGTTTTTTCTCCGAAATTTCTTTTAAGTATTATAACATACAACTATGTAGGCTGCAATCAATGTAGTAATACTGTAATCCAATAACTTTGGGACAGTGGAAATTTAAAATAAAAATTGCTATAATAGATTAGTGGTCTGCAAAGTCTAAATTTTCAGGAGTTGATACCATGTCTAAAATACTTGTTATAGATGATGAAAAAACTATCCTTGATAATATAAAATTTGTTCTTGAGCTTGAAAGTCACGAGGTGACCACTTTTTGTAAAAGCCAGGAAGGTCTGGATTTTTTCAAGGAGAACTATCACTCAATTGATGTAGTGCTCACCGACATGAAAATGCCGAATATATCCGGAATGGAAGTACTAAGAAAAATAAAAAAACTAATGCCTGAAATGGGTGTAATCATTCTTACTGGCCACGGAGATCTTGAAAATGCTATACAGGCGATGAAAGAAGGGGCATATGAATATTTAAAAAAACCAGTAAATGCCGATAACCTTGCCATTGCAATTAACAATGCAGTAAACAAAAAAAATCTTCTTTTGGAAAATGCCAGAATCCATCGAGAGCTTTTAGAGCATAAGAATTATCTGCAAGGGCTTCATGATTCGGCCGCAAAAATATTAATAAACATGCTGCCAAAAAAACTTCCATCCATATCCGGATTCAATTTTGCCGTAGAATATAAAAGCTGCGAATCTGTGGGAGGTGATATGTACGATGTCACCGATATAGGAGATTACTTATGCTTCTACGTATTTGATGTTTCCAGCCACGGCATCCTTGCTTCAGTAATATCTACCATCATAAAAAGTTTCCTTCAAAACATAGAATATAATTACAAACAAGGTATAAACAAACGCAGATTTCCTGAAATAGTGCTTGACCTAAACATGGTACTTTTGTCCAATACCGCTCAAAACGTTTTTGCCACCCTTCTTTTAGGTTTTATTGACAAAGAAACAAAAGCTATATACACGGTATCGGCAGGACATATTGCACAGTATATACTAAGGAGTGACGGCAACCATATACCTTTAGAATCTACAGGTCCAATACTTGGGGTATTTGAGGATGCTACATATAGTTGCTGCGTAAACCAACTATATGCTGGCGATAAAGTATGGCTTTATACCGATGGATTAATAGAGGCAACCCCCAATGAAGATACACCAGAATTTAGTGAAAACAAGCTTCTGTCTCTCCTTAAGGAAAATATAACGTCCTCATTACCAGATACTATAGAAAGAGTAGTCAAAGCGGTTAAAGACTATTCCTGTAACACCTTTTTTGATGATATTACTCTATTAGGAATTGAGGTCAGAAATTAATGATATATCATATTTCTTCTGAATCGGAAAGCACTGAGAAATTATTTAAAAGCATAGTCTCAAGTTCAACAGAGTATGGGGTTATTGCCACTGATATGGACAACAGGATAATTCTGTGGAGCAGAGGTGCCGAACTGATATACGGTTACTCTTCTTCGGAAATGCTTGGAAATCCAATCCCACCCTATCTCAATAAAAAAGCCGGGATTGACAGTGACTTTCTTTTTCTCGTTGAGAGTGGTGTTAAAGCGGGTACTACAGATTATAAAATGAGTGCAACTACCAAAGATGGCATCATCAAACCAGTATCTATAGCAATAACCCCCAGAATTGATGAAGAAAAAAAGTTCTGCGGGCTTTTGATCTTTGTGAGAGATATAACCAAATACATTTACGAGGAGCAATTCAGAGATTTACTTCTTGAGATAACACAAATAGTAAATTCCCAGCGTTCTATAGATGATATGTGCCTTTACATCTGCAATACAGTAAGCTCTGTTTTGGACGTACCCATTGTTTTCATCTGCCTGTTTGATTATCTGAACAATAACTTCTACATTAACTCTCAGGTCGGACTATGCGGAAAGTGCTCTAATCACTTCTGTATATACTACCCAGATAAAACTCAGGTACCTGAAAATATAAAAGGCTGTT
Source organism: Bacillota bacterium (assembly GCA_023398495.1). Lineage (GTDB taxonomy): Bacteria > Bacillota > Clostridia > Acetivibrionales > Acetivibrionaceae > Acetivibrio. Next base: position 4,717 of record JAEWSG010000109.1, on the reverse strand, counting down.
ACGAAACTTACTCACAGTTTATTATAAATTCTGAGTTGTTAATAAATCATGACATTTCAAAATATATTGACCGCAGGAATCTTTGTGAGGATGATAATTACATAATTCACATCCCTCTAACCTCAGATGATGCTTTAATAGGTATTCTTCACATAATAGCACCTCCATCAAAAAGGGAGTTTCTTATTAAAGAGACGCAAATCTTAAGTCTTGTAGCCAATGAAATAACTGCAGGTATTCAGCGAAAAAGACTGGTGGAGGAAATACGCGAGTACGCTGATAATTTGGAGAAAATGGTTAAAGTCAGAACTGCACAGCTAAGAGAAAAGGACGCACTCTTAATTCAATCGGGAAAACTTGCAACTCTTGGAGAAATGGCAACAGGTATAGCTCATGAAATTAATCAGCCTTTAGGAGGCATCAGCCTTATAACTCAAGGCCTTATTCTTGCAAAAAACCGTAACAAACTAACCGAAGATATGCTTACTCAAAAACTAAACTCCATAGTTGATCAGGTAGAAAGGATCAACAAGATAATAGGCCATTTAAGAACTTTTGCAAGACAGTCCGATGACACAAAAAAAGAAGTCGACGTAAAGCAGCCACTCCTCGACGTATTTAAACTGATAGGTGAGCAACTTATAAAAAAGAATATTACTGTTGAGTTGGAGCTTGAAGAAAATCTCCCCTATATACTCTCAGACCACAATAAACTCGAACAGATTTTTCTAAATCTTATAGGTAATGCCCGTGATGCTATAAGCGAATTGGAAAAACTCGGTCGGAAGCTAAAGAAAGAAGATGAGGTGTTGGATTGGGTTAAGTCCCTTGATAAAAAAATCACTATAAAGATATACACAAACGATGATGAAGAGATTATCGAAATATCTGATAATGGGATTGGGATACCAAAACCAATTATACACAAGATCTTCGATCCTTTCTTTACAACAAAGGAAGTAGGTAAAGGTACAGGACTTGGGCTTTCAATAACCTACGGAATAGTAAAGGAATTTGATGGAACTATAGATGTTGAATCAAAAGAAATGCAAGGCAGTAAATTCACCATTAAATTCCCGATTTATAGACGAAAACCCCTTTAGTTTTATGGGTATATATTTTTCTTCACATCTAAATGCACCCTGATTTTATGGGTGTATTTAATTTTCATGCACCATATTATTCCAAGGACTGAAGCTTCGAGCCTAAGAGAATGTAAAACTCGCTACGGGTCGAATCAAACTCGCTTCGCTCAAACAGTGATTCGACTTTCCCTTCGCTTCGTTTACATTCTCTATAGCCTCTACGCAATGTCCTTTCCATAATATGGTGCACCACTAAAATATGCACCCTGATTTCATGATTTTAATTGTTAATATAATTATGAAGTGTTATACTATTTTAAATAGTATATTGAATGAATTCAATGAATTCGCTTTAAGAATCAAGGCATATGATTTAGCGAAAAACTGAATTAATAATGCAGATTTTTTCGCGAAAATCAAACTTTTCAATGTATAATCATTTTCGTGATTTATTTAGAAATGAGGTGTAAAATTTGCCTTTTGATGGTGTTGTAGCCAAAAACGTAGTTATGGAATTATCCGAAAACCTCGTTGGTGGCCGTATAGAAAAAATATATCAGCCTGAGCATGACGAAGTTTTATTACTTGTAAGAGCTAAAGGTCAAAATTTAAAATTGGTTTTATCAGCAAATGCCAGTTATCCTCGGATTCATGTTACCAACTTATCGAAGGAGAACCCCATAAATCCTCCCGTTTTTTGTATGCTCCTGAGAAAACATATATCCGGCGGCAAAATAATAAAAGTTGAGTTTTATGACTATGAGCGAATTATCTCTGTTCATGTTGAAGCACTAAATGAGCTAGGAGATATTACTTATAAAAAACTTCTTATTGAGATAATGGGAAAACACAGCAATATAATGCTACTAAATGATGCAGACATAATAATTGATTCCATTAAGCACATAGACAGTGATATCAGCAGAGTAAGAGAAGTAATGCCTGCCAGACCTTACATATTGCCGCCTGGGCAGGATAAAACAAATCCGGAGACTCTCGATATTGATTCCTTATTTGAAAATGACAAAGATCAACAGTCCCGGATATCAAAATATCTTTTAAGCAAACTCAAAGGCTTCAGTCCTCTTCTATGTGACGAAATATGCTACAGAGCAGGAGTTGACGGTAAAGAACCACTTGCTGAATTATCCCTGAAAAATCTTGAAAAAATGAAAGATTCTTTACGCAAAGTTAAATCAACCCTTTCTGCTTCAAGCTTTTCTCCTTGTATTGCATGGATGGACGAGACCAAAAACAAGCCCATAGACTTTCATTCACTGGAAATGACCCAATACCCGTATATTGAATATCTCTCTTCTATCAGTGAAACATTGGATCTGTTTTATACCTCAAAAGACAATGCTGAAAGACTTCTGCAAAAGAAAAGTACTATTGCCAAAGTTTTAAGTAACAGTATTGACCGATGCAACAAAAAAATCTCTATCCATCAGGACACCCTGAGAGAAGTAGCAGACCGTGAAAAATTCAAGCTATATGGTGAACTTATCACTGCAAATATTTACTGCATACAAAAAAATGCAAGGCTGGTATCTCTGATTAATTATTACAGCGAAAACGGTGAATATGTTGACATACCTCTTGATGAAAATATGCTGCCACAGGAAAATGCCCAAAGGTATTATAAAAAATATGCAAAAGCAAAAAATGCCTTTGCTTATACCAACACTCAGCTCGAAGAAGCGTTTAAAGAACTTGAATATCTTGAAAGTGTCCTCCAGAATCTTGAAAGTGCTACTACCACACAAGAAATAGAAGAGATAAGGCAGGAACTTATTGAGGTAGGATATATAAACGAAAGCAAGAAACTAAAATCAAAGAAAAATGTAAAGGCTTTAGAACCATATTTGTATAAATCATCTGACGGATTTGACATTTTCGTAGGCAGAAACAATGTCCAAAACGACTTGCTGACTTTAAAATCAGCTTCCTCAAACGATATATGGTTTCACACAAAAAACATACCCGGATCTCATGTGATTGTCAGGAAACAATTTGGAGATATTCCAGAAAACACTTTACTTGAAGCTGCATTGATAGCAGCATACCATAGTAAGGGAAAATCCTCCTCACACGTTGAGGTAGACTATACTCAAATAAAAAATGTAAAAAAACCCAATGGTGCAAAACCAGGAATGGTTATTTACAATAGTTACAAAACTATAGTTGTAACACCTGATGAAAGTAAAATCAGAAACTTAAAATATATAAATAAATAAGGAGTGGCTTTAAATGTTATCACAAAAAATAGTTAATAATCTTTCCAGTTCTTCATGGATAAGAGCAATGTTTGAAGAAGGAGAAAATCTTCGTAAAGTTTACGGAAAAGACAAGGTGTTTGATTTTACTCTGGGCAATCCAGATCCCGAACCACCAAAAGAGGTTAAGGAAGTTCTGAAAAATTTAGTTTTAGAAAGCAAGCCCGGAATGCACGCTTACATGAGCAATGTAGGCTATGAAGATATAAGAAAAAAAGTTTCAGACAGTATCAGCAATGACACAGGTCTCTGCTTGACTTCCCAACACATTATCATGACCTGTGGTGCTGCCGGCGGACTTAATGTAGTTCTCAAATCCCTTTTAAACCCTGACGAGGAGGTACTTATTTTAGCTCCGTTTTTTGCCGAATATCTCAGTTATGTAGACAATCATGGAGGTAAATCTGTTATAGTACCTTTTTGCAAGGACTCCTTTGATCCTGACCTTGATGAACTAAAAAATAAGATTAGCGCAAAGACAAAAGCTATTATTATCAATTCACCAAATAATCCTTCAGGACATATTTACAGTAAGGATACTCTCGAAAAGATTTTCAGTATTTTGGAAGAAAAGCAAAAAGAGTACAATACAACTATTTGCGTTATATCGGATGAACCCTATACAAAACTAGTGTATGACGGTTCAAGTATCCCAAGTATATTAAAGATGTATAAGAACTCCTTTGTAGTAAACTCATTTAGTAAATCGCTCTCACTTCCAGGTGAAAGAATTGGCTACATTGCTGTTAATCCTCAAATTAAGGACCTTGAACTTGTTTTTGCATGCCTTGCATCCTGTAATCGTTCCTTAGGCTATGTAAACGCTCCTGCTCTCTTCCAAAAAGTAATAGGTGCAGCACTTGATGCTTCTGTTGATGTTAATATATACAAAGAAAGACGTGATACTCTATATAATAAGCTTATAAGCCTTGGTTTCACATGTATGGAGCCACAAGGTGCTTTTTATCTTTTCCCAAAATCTCCAATTGATGATGATGTAGCATTTATCAAAAGTGCAATTAAGTATAATCTTCTTTTGGTACCAGGTAAAGGTTTTGGTGCTCCAGGCTACTTTAGGATTGCTTACTGTGTAAGTATAGATACTATCAAGAATTCCTTCCCTGCATTTGAATCACTTGCAAGGGATTATGACCTAGGGAAATAAGGAAATACTGCTCAATCAGACTTTGATAAAAGCAATCTGTTTTTTAGGATCCCTGATTGAATTTCGTAAGCGGCAAATAAAAAGCGTCTTATTACAAAAGCCCTAACATGTTACAATATGTTAAAGTTTAAAAATTTGAGTCATAAAAGTTGTAAAAGTCACAGATTTTCGAAACTTTCGCAACTAGAACA
>JAEWSG010000097.1 GCA_023398495.1 Bacillota bacterium | reverse complement strand
ATACAGAAAAGTCCATACAAGCAATTAAGTATTGAAGATTACAGTTTTGTTTGATTACGGAAGCGAGTGTAGTTGAAGAGCCCGGTGCGGTAATTCCGCACGCCGGGATCTGTGCGGGGGTTGCTGGGTAACTGGCAGCTACTACCGTGACCATGAAAGACTGGGTAATCCGCGACATCGTGTCGCGGGTTTTTAGAAGTTCTTTGAAGAAAGTTTTGAAAGAACGAATGTTCTGGGAATCCTTGAAAATATATGATAATTGATATATAATATACAGGTGACAATTAATCAGGTTTGGGACGAATATTGTTTTGTTAGGTTTCCTTTCTTTATTTCCCCTAACACTTAGGGATGGCGACGTTATAGTTGCTGCGGGGAATATACAAAGGAAGGAGGTGGTTGCTATGAGTAATGATCTATACACCAATATTGGCTATATTTTTGTTTGGTGTTTGAAATACATATTCATACCACTTGGAGTAGCTATTACAGCAAGATGTATTACGGATAAGTTACTTCGACCACAGCCTGACAAGCAAAGAAAAAAACGGTCTAGTAAAAACCGTTTTTAAAAAATAATTTCGTCGATTAAAACCTGACAGCAACAAGCGTCGCCGTCCTTATTTATATTATATCATATTTGTGATTAGAGTAAACAAAAATATTGAAATTTGTACATATATGCCAATCGAAAGTATTTGTTAAAGGAGCTCCCATCCTTGGGAGCTCCTGGCTTCGCGGGACCCAGTCCATCATGTAACAATGCATCTCAGTGAAAGCTGCGAGAGAAGGAGCATGAAGAAGTGCTCTGGAGAAATGACATGTAGAAGTGCTCCGCTACATCCTCTCATGGGTGCAGTTGCACGCTGACGCGGGTCATCCTTACGGGACCATTCGAGGACGTCTGAGATGCCGACGATATATGGAAGATGGCGCATATAAGAAAGGCTTCGCGGGTATTACCTAAATGGAGGTTTAGTATGGTAAGGGTAGGAAGAAACGTAAGATGGTTGAATGATTATAGGATGGAAGTTGAATTTTCAAAGGATGCAGAATTTGAATTTCACCAAGTATGGTATGATTGTAATGGAATTTCAATTAAGAATCTATCAGAGCCAATTGCAGAGAAATTAAGAGATTTTGAATTTCCGTGTATAATTCATGCTTTATTAGATATATCAGAGTTTGAGCAGCATGTTTACTCAATTAGAGATATTTCTAAGATTATTGGAGCTGAAGATGTCATTATTCATCCTGTTTGTAAAAAGGAAAAAATAAATGATTCTACAATGGTTAAACTTAGCGAAAATGTAAAGCAAGCAAATATTGTTTTAAAGCAAGTCGGACTTACTCTTTACATTGAAAATAACTCAAAAATTGATCCAATCAATTATAAAGCAGATGAGATAAAGTTTTTGTTTGATGAAAATCCAGAAGTCGAATTTTTATTAGATATTGCTCATATTGATAGCTATAAACATTTGGAAGATATGGTTTCGATTAAAATGCCCAAAAAGCTTCATTTATCTGATAAAAGACAACATGTACCGCACGAACATTTACCTTTAGGTAAAGGAAATATTGATTTTAAATATGTGTTTTCAAATGTTTTGAAGAAATTTGATGGAGACATTATATTTGAAATTATTGAAAATGATAATTTAATATTGCAATCAAAAAGAATGGTGGATAGACTTTTAACAAACATGACGTAAACGAATGACTTTTTTAGAAGGGCTTCGTGGGCACCATCCTCCACATATCAACAGATTCGCGCAAGGGTTCGTGAGAAAGAGCATGAAGAAGTCCTTTGGAGCAGGAACACGGAGAAAGACTCGCCATATTCCTTCACCGACGCAAGCGTGCCATAGAAGAAAGTCTCTGCGGGTCCGGTTCAGGAACATCGCGAATCAAAAACGATCTCCGACATATCCTGATTTTTTCGCCATCCATGGCGAAAGTTTTGATAGGGTAAGCCTTTGGAGATTAACCAAATATAGGAGTTGGTATACTTGAAAAAAGGGATAACAGCAATTTATATATGTTGGGTTTTTGTGTCGGTGCTAATTTTAGGTTATTTAGTTGTTAAGTTTTATCCAAACTACAAAGATAATGAGTTTCCGATATTTACAGATATTACAATGATTGTTTTTTTACCTGCATACTTTTCAATACTATGGTTGGTGATACACTTGAAAAGCATTTTTATAAAAAAGCAGATGATTGATGTGGTAATAAGTATTATAATATTATTAGTTGCTTTTATGCATTCGATACTAATAATGGATTTTGGTTTCATTATAAATGGTATTATTTCATTTGTTGGACTTACAATAGGATTCATACATTATTTTATAACAGAAGTTTTGTTTAGGAAAAGTGTTTTAAATACACGTTTAGCCTAAAAGTTCAGTAAGAAACTATTTTTGGTTTTTGATGAGGATTCCCATCCATGGGAATTTCTGAAGTTCGCGAGGCATGTTGCCGAGCCGATGGTTTGAAAGAAAACCTGTCACCTAGCTAATGGGAAGACAAGCTGTAGGCAAGGGCGTTTTCGGTGACGAAAGGGTCTGAAGGAAGCCGATGGT
>JAEWSG010000123.1 GCA_023398495.1 Bacillota bacterium | reverse complement strand
TAAGTATTGAAGATTACAGTTTTGTTTGATTACGGAAGCGAGTGTAGTTGAAGAGCCCGGTGCGGTAATTCCGCACGCCGGGATCTGTGCGGGGGTTGCTGGGTAACTGGCAGCTACTACCGTGACTCGGACATTTTGCTTCAGGGTCGCTCGTTGAAGATTAAAAAATGTGTTGATACAATAGTTGAATTTTTAAAATATATTATGAGAATTTTTAATGGTTGTCTTTTATTAGGGATTTTTAGGTTAAGGGGTTAATCCTAATGATTAATATTGAGATTGAGTATCTAACTAAAGGAAAATAAGAGGGGATGCAAATCCCTATGACAAAGAGAGGGAACACTACTTCGAAGAACGAGAAGGATATCGGTTGTTTGAAAGCATGGGTGGCCGAAAGAAATTAATAAAATTATGGAACAAGCAAAGAGGAAAATGCCCTGTTTGTAATGAAAGTATAACCAAAGAAACAGGATGGCGAATGCATACAGAAGAATCAACTAATAACAAAACAATAGTACACCCTGAATGTCATAAGAAATTTCATGGTTTCATACCAACACCTGTTGAGTTGGCGTTACATAGAGTTGAAACAGCTTATGAATGCTTGAGCCGTGTGAAGGGAAACTTTCACGCACGGTTCTTAGGGGAGAAAGGCCAGTAATGGCCTGACTTACCCGACCGCCACATCCTCTCACGGGTGCAGTTGCACGCTGACGTGGGTCATCCTTACGGGACCATTCGAGGACGTCTGAGATGCCGACGTTAGTTGCAAGAGCACGCGTTTTCTCAAGTTGCAGCTTTGCAGTAGGTTTTATAAAGCATATTCACGAGCGATAATTTGTGGTATAATTTGATATGTAGATATATTTATGAGAAGAGGGATTTTTTATGAGCATTATTAAAGATGAAGCTAAGAAGATGATTGATAGTTTACCAGAGCAGGCAACATGGGATGATATAATGTATCAATTTTATGTAAAGAAGAAAATTGCTGCCTCATTAAAGGCTGCTGAAGAAGGAAATGTTCTTTCTCATGATGATGTTAAAAAGAGGTTATTAATGAAATGAATATTCGATGGACAGAACCAGCAGTTTTAGACTTAGAGAGTATAAGGAATTATATTGCTAGAGATTCTGAGTACTATGCAACTGAGTTTATAGGAAGAATACTTGATGCAGTTGAAAAACTATATATGTTACCAAGTATGGGAAGAAAAGTACCAGAAGCATATGATGATAACATAAGGGAAATTATATTTTACAATTATCGAATTATATACATGATTGAACGAGCAGATAGTATACTTGTTTTAGCAGTGATTCATGCAGCGAGAGATTTAAATAGTATTAATCCATGTCCTTGGGAAGTTACTTAATTTTACAAGGGCATTTTTTATTTAGAAAGGCTTCGCGGGGCGTGCTCCAACAACTAACAATAGGTATGTGTAAAGGTGCGGGCAAGCAAATCACGAAGATGAGCTTCGTAAGTCATCCCATGAAGAATGCCGCACCACAGTCCTTCATCGGGAACAAGTTCCGCCTACGTAGAAGAGCTCTGCGGGTCCGATTCAGGACCGTCACATACCTGAGACGATCTCCGACATATCCTGTCTTTTCCGCCATCCATGGCGGAGTTTTGATAGGGAAAATCTTTGGAGAATAGGGTTTTAAGTGAGATAAATTAGGGGTGATAAAGTGATTGACATTAGAGAAGCAAGAAAAACTGATTTAAAGCATTTATTGCTATTGTATACACAATTACATAATAATCAAATGCCTATAATAGATAAAAATTTGGAACAACTTTGGAATGAGATTTTGTCCGACCAAAATCATCATATTATTGTTGGTATTGTTGAAGAAAAAATAGTTTCATCTTGTGTAATTATGATTATTAAAAATTTAACGCATAATCAGCAGCCGTATGCACTGATTGAAAATGTTATTACAAGCGAAGAATTTAGAGGAAAAGGATATGCAACTGAAATACTAAAGTTTGCAAAAACAATTGCTGAATCTGAAAACTGCTATAAAATTATGTTGATGACAGGTTCAAAAAAGGAATCTACCCTAAATTTCTACAAAAGAGCAGGTTATAATGACAAAGATAAAATAGCATTTATACAATGGATTGATAAAGAATAATAAAGTTTTAGTTGAATCTAAAGCCATATTTTATGGAAACCACATCCGTGTGGTTTAGCTGAATCACGGGTCAGGATACGTCGGAGATCAAAGCACTCACACAAGGGCCATCAGGAAGAAAAGCTAACGATGGTCATCCCAGAGGTCATCCTGCCATATCGATTCGTCGGGCACGGAGTGCCGCCAAGGGGTATTCCTTACAGGTCCGACTCATCGACATCGTGAGTGCAAACGTGTGCGACACGAAGTCGCACAGATAAATGTTTAACTACTTAGTAGTATAAACCTGTTATTCCGTTAACAGTAACCTGACAACGGTGCGTGGGTGGTAACACTCGGGTTCTAAGCTGTTGTGACAATGTAACCCTTTCTCGAAAGAGAAGAACCGGAATCCGTGAGGAATCTGGAATTCTGCTAGCACTAAGGCGGTTAGGGAGCTAGGTTGTGGATGGTATGGTTAAACTAAATAAACTGCATATAAACGTCGTAAATGGGAGGAAAGCTAAAGGTGCTGATAAGCTTTAACCAAAAGGTAAGTAGCCAGGATAATTCCTTACGTGTTTGGGATTACACGGATGGTGAGCTACCGGCGGAATCGCAGAACCTAACCCATCTGAAATATGTTATCTGTGTGTAACGTGGTAAGCCCAAATTTCTCCTATCAAATAACAGGTAGGCAGCCGCAAGGTGAGCCGACGGGGATGTGGGTATGGGATTGTCGAGGAAGCGAAGGCTACCTTGTAATGAGGTGGATAGGGATTAATATCCTGACGTGAAAGCGTGCAGACTTCGACATGGTGCTTGATTGCGAGATAAATTGAAGAATTTCTGAAAGAAGGAAAGCAAATGAACGCATTAGCGTGTGCACCTACTGACAACCGAATATGTTGGTCGAAGATATTATGGGACAAATGTACAGAAGCTGTTAAGAATACCAACAAGCACTGCTATACTCTTCATCTACCATCATATTATCACTTATTGTCAAAAAACCTTGACCTGCATTATTTAAAAGGCTTCTTAATTGATTTTCCTTAAGTATCATTTTCTCACGATATGCTTCCCGGTCAATAGAAAAAATTATTGTTTCAAGTCCGTAGAGTGAATTGCTGAAATTGTATAGACATGAAATTTCATTGAATGGTCCTACAGTTGCAAGAACTCCCCACTCCGAATTATTCGATCTGATAATATAGAGCCATATTATGTCTTCTTCATCTACGCATGGAACGTGAAAAGTATATTCTTCGGGAGGAAAACTTTCAGAGGAGCACAGAGAATCTATCCTTTGAGGTTTACCTTTATCAGGATAATAGAAGCGTTGGATATTTAGAGTGTCATCATCATCTTTCTTTACTAAACCCAGACAACCGCACTTGGAATTTAAGGATATAAGCCATGTGTAATCCTTTATTTCTTCAAGATTGGCACCAACCATTTGCCTTCCGGTTCTCATATATATATCCATAATATGTTCCATATAGTGGATTGTTTTCAATAAGTCCTTCAATAGCACCTTGTGCCAGAAAGTCATTGCCGCAAACGACAGCAGAAAACTTTTCACCAGATTTTATTAATTCTTCAACTGCCAGCTTTCCATCAAGCGGCATACATTCTTTTGCTCTGTGTACTAAGCATTCCTTATAAAATAAGTATTTAAATCGTTTTCATCAAGAAAATGTGTCTGAATCACAATCATCCGCATATTACTGAATCGGATTTCCTGATGGATGTTTTTTATACTAATGCTGATTAACAAAAAAACTTGCGAGTACACTACTACATTTAAATACTTACATAATAGCAATATTTACGACAATTCAGACAATATAAGCCAAGAAATTACTTTTTAGACACACTGGTAGATAGGATAGTAACATGCTATCCAGTTGATGAAGCGAAAGCCATTATGGATGAACTGGGATACGACACGAAGTCTCACAGATAGATGTTTAGCTACTTAGAAGTAGTATAAACCTGTTATTCCGTTAACAGTATTCTGACAACATTAGGCCTGCAAAAAATCAGCCCGGATTTAATCAAAATATTCATAGAATTTATGACATTTTTCGCAAATTCCTAACTTAAAAAACGCATACCCTTCGAATAACTAATATGGAAGGTAAATATTAAGAGGGAGGGATAAAATTTATATGAGAATATCATGTTAATTCGTCTAAAAAGAATAAAGACGAATTAGGGCGCTTGACAAAGCGTCGAGATTACTTAATTTTTAAAAGGAGGTAGCATATGAAAATCAAAAGATTTTTGGCAAAGGTAACAGCCTTTGTAGTATTAGCAGGACTGTTTTCTGCATTACCATTAAATGGGGGCAAAATATATGCTGATTTCAAGGTTAATGATAATTTTGAAATTGACTATGATGGATGGTGCAATATAGGAGACGAGACGAATTTATTAGCAGTTGAAAACCAAGGAAATAATGCAACAAGAGGTATGATGGTAACAAATCGCTCAAGTAAAGATGATGGAGCCTATTCACAAAAGGGTCTTTATCTTGATGGTGGCACAGAATATGATTATAGCGTTTTTGTAAAACATGACGGAACTGATATTGAAACCTTTAACCTTTCTTTAGGTTATCTGGATTCAGAAACAGGAGAGCTAAATTCGGAAGTAATTGCAACTGCTGATGTTGCAGGAGGAGAATGGGTTGAGCTTTCAACAAAATATAAAGCACCAAAAACTGCTTCGGATATTACTATATCAATTACATCTAATAGTACTTCAGATTTCATTTTTGATGATGTAAATATAACTCAAAACAGAAAAGTTCAAGCAAATACAGTATCCGCAGCAATTAATGGTTATGGATTAAAAGATATGTATTCAAAATATTTCAAAGTTGGTTCGGTACTTAACTCTGGAACAGTAAATAATTCAACAATAACGGCTATGATTTTGAGAGAGTTTAACAGTATTACTTTTGAAAATGAATTGAAGCCTGATGCTACACTGGTTCAATCAGGTTCAACCAATACAAATATTAAAGTTTCTCTAAGTCGTGCAGCAGGTATTTTAAACTTCTGTGCAAAAAATAATATTGGCGTTAGAGGTCATACATTAGTTTGGCATAGCCAGACACCTCAATGGTTTTTTAAGGACAATTTCCAAAACAATGGTGGCTGGGCATCCCAATCAGTTATGGATCAGCGTATGGAAAGTTACATAAAAAATGTCTTTGCTGAAATAAAAAGACAGTATCCATCCCTAAATCTTTATGCCTATGACGTTGTAAATGAGGCAATAAGTGATGATGCTAACAGGACTAGAAATAATGGTGGTGCAAGAGTGCCTGGATATGGAAATGGTGCATCTCCATGGGTTCAGGTCTACGGAGATAATAAGTTTATTGAGAAAGCGTTTACATTTGCAAGAAAATATGCTCCAGCAAATTGTAAGCTTTTCTACAATGATTACAACGAATATTGGGATCATAAGAGAGACAGTATTGCTGCAATGTGTACATCTTTATTCAACAAGAGGTTACTTGACGGTGTGGGAATGCAATCACATATTAATTCAGATATGAATGGATTCACAGGCATACAAACATATACAACAGCCCTGAACAAATATATAAATATAGGCTGTAATGTTGAGATTACAGAGCTTGATATAAGTACAGAGAACGGCAAATTTAGTGCTCAGCAGCAGGCTAATAAATATAAAGCTATTTTCCAAGCAGCTGTTGATATAAACAAAAGCTCTAGCAGAGGAAAGGTTACAGCAGTCTGTGTATGGGGACCTAATGACGCCAATACTTGGATTGGGTCTGAGAATGCACCTCTTTTGTTTGATAGAAATACTCAGCCAAAGGCAGCTTACACTGCAGTAACTCAAGTTGTTCCGCAATCTGAATGGGGTAGTAATCCAAATGTTACAACAGGGCCGCAACCTACAATTGCACCTACACCTACACCATTACCTACAGCTGTACCGGTAACTGAAAGAAGTGCTTTTTCAACATTGGAAGTAGAGAACTTTAATGATATTAAATCTTCGACAATGCAAAAAATAGGAACTGCAAATGGTGGAAGCGGTATAGGATATATTGGCAGCGGTGACTATCTGGCATATAAAAAAGTTAATTTTGGAACCGGGGCAACCTCGTTTAAAGCAATGGTTGCAAATGAAGGTACTTCCAATATTGAATTGAGGTTAAACAGCCCTACCGGAACCCTAATAGGTACGTTACCGGTGGCTTCAACAGGTGGTTGGAATGAATATAAGGAACAAACCTGCAGCATCACAAAAGTTACAGGATTAAACGACTTATATCTTGTGTTTTCAGGATCTGTCAACGTTGACTGGTTTACATTTGGTTCAGATGGTACAGGTGGTACAGGAAGCGTAGGGGATATAAATGGTGATGGAGGTGTCAACTCAATTGACTTTGCTGCATTAAGGTTGCATTTATTGGGCATAACTCCGCTTGCCGGAACAAGTCTTTCCAACGCTGATGTTAACAGAGACGGTCGTGTAGACTCTATTGACTTTGCATTGATGAGACAATACTTACTGGGTATGACATCTTCTTTCAACTAATAGAGAATTGTCACTAGCTTCGAAAGTCTCTTTAGAAAGTAAGCCCTAATAATATAACAAAGTGGTTTTAATTCCACTTTGTTATATTTATTTGGTAATCTAAAAGTGGACCACTTTTTCAATAACATTAATTGAAAAATGGTCCACTTTATTAAATTATCCGACAACATAATTATCCAAATTAAATAATTGAAAACTATCGTGAAATTGTAAGGCACCAACGGATACCACTTTCATCATAAGTATATAAGTTAGAGAAGGATGTTTCGCAATTTACAGTTGATATTTCATGAAAAGCAAATATTATTAAATCTTATAGTGATTCGAATTCATGAAACTGATTCATCAGTTCTTTAGTCATATCAGATAATGATTTAGCTGAATTGGCAATATTCTCACTAAAGGCATTCATTTTTTCACTGGAAGCATATATTTCTTCTGCAATGGCAGAATTATCTGTTGAAACATTCAGGTTGGTTTCAACCCTTTCCGTGATAGTATTTTTAATTTCATTTAGCCCCAAAATGGAATCATTGATAGAATTTATCTGGGGCAAAATTCCTTCGACAGAATCGATTATGTCACTGAAGGTTTTCATGGAGGAATCAACCAGTAAGGATTGCTTGTTCAATTTATCAGCCGCAATATTGGTATTATTAAGGATATTTTCAGTATCTGAAGAAATAATTGAAATCAATAAGGTTATTTCTTTGGAGTATTTCTTTGTCTGGTCAGCTAGCTTTCTAATTTCAGAAGCTATCACATGAAACCCCTGACCTAATACATGAAAAGAGAATATACCTACAACAGAGATAGGGGGAGATGCAAAATTTGCGGAGAAACTCTGAGAAGCAACTATAGGCATTGTCATAGAATTGACGGAAGATTACCCCTTGATAAAATAAACAAGGTTCCCAATTTAGCATGGTTATGTTATAATTGTCTAAAGTTAGTACAAAGTGGAGAAGTACCACAAGGAATAAACGCAAAAATGAAATCAAAAAAGGTAGATTTTATGAATTGAAGATGGTTAGAAAAGATAGTAAGGTTGATATTTATTTAGATGAAAAATATATCACAAGTCAAGATTTGGGAAGCCTTGACGAGAGTTCTGAATATATTGGTTTGTTTACAGATTGCGGAGGTAATTGCTTCAAAAATTTTAAATTCTCAGTGGATTAAGGTGCCCATCCGTGGGGGCTCTGACTTCGAAGCCCGCCGCACATCATAGAACTATGCATGGATGTAAAGGTGCGGCTTACGTCTTTGGGATTACACGGATGTTGAGCTACCGGCGAAATCGCAGAACCTAACCCATCTAAAATATGTTATCTGTGTGTTAGGCGCCGGCCGATGAAAGTCGGAAATTTGAAGGTTGCAAATGGAAATATGGGTTTACTCATTATGTTTCATATTGCTCTAATATATTTTTCAGCCGTTTTTGCAACTCAACTCGAATATAATCTGGTTCTATACAAGTTAACTTGTTTCCAAAACTCATTAGAATGCCATAACCAAAATCATCTTCGATAAAATTAAAGTTAACCATGAATTTGCTACCTCCTACATCAGCAAGATCATCTATTGTACAGTAGTCAAGTATTCTATCAATTGCAGAAGAATCAATTAATAACTTTATCTTAACTGTTTTTTTGCTCATTCTATCTGTAAAGTCCGAAAACGGATGTGGCAATACTCGATGGTCAAAAGTATTTGCCTCACTTTGTATGCTATGCATTCTGCGAAGCTTAAATAATCTGAAATCGTGTTTATCGGTTGAATACCCCTGTAAATACCAATGGTTGTTTTTAAAAACAAGACGGTGCGGCTCAATTCCATGAAGTTTCTCTTTTCCTCTGTGTCCAAAATAGTAAAAAGATAACGTGTGTTTTTGTTCCATTTCAGATTTTACGGTATTTAACACTTCATTTGAATCTTTACTTCCTATCCAGGAGGAAAGGTCAAACATCATTTGATTTGTTTTTACAGCTATGTCATCTGCTAGTTCCTCAGAAATAAAGCTTCTTAATTTTGCATGTGTGCTTGCAATTTCCTTGTCCGACAATGCACCTTGAACAATTCCAAGGCCTATTAGCATTGTACTGATGTCAACTGCTGTAAAAATACCTTTTTCGATTTTATATTGCTCCACAATGCCGATTCCTCCTCCGACACCGGAAGTGGTTATTATCGGAATTCCCGCAGCATTAATGGATTCAATATCACGATAGATCGTTCGAAGCGATACTTCAAACATTTCGGCAAGTTCTTTTCCATTTACTTTTTTTCTTTGCAGAAGCAACATTACGATTGCAACCATCCGTTCAAATTTCATAGCAACTCAACTCCTCAAACTTATTTTAAGTAACTGACACATACATGTCAACAATAAGCGGTTATAATAGAAATAAATCATATTGGAGGATATATATAATGAAAAAATTGTTTTTATCTTCATCGTTCAAGGATGTGGCAAAGCTGTTTCCGGGATTCGCATCCAACAATTTAATAGGAAAGACTGTCACTTTTATTCCAACTGCTGCATTGCATGAAAAAGTAAATTTTTATGTAAAGTCTGGCAGGAAGGCACTGGAGAAGATGGGGCTTAAAGTGGATAATCTGGACGTATCAACAGCAGCACAATCTGAGATATTAACTAAGCTGCAAAGCAACGATTATATTTATGTTTCAGGAGGTAATACTTTCTTTTTGCTTCAAGAACTTCGCAGAGTTGGAGCTGATAAAATAATTATCGAGCAAATTGAATCAGGAAAACTATATATCGGTGAATCTGCTGGTTCAATAATTCTATCTCCCAATATTGAATATGTGAAAGGTATGGACGATTACAAGGCAGCAACTGATTTAAATAACTTTGATGCGTTAAATATCATTAATTTTTATCCATTACCTCACCAGAATTGCTTTCCATTTCAGAAAACAGTAGAAAAAATCATTTCAAATTATGGAGGTACTTTGCCATTAAGACCTATAACAAATTCTCAGGTAATACTAATTGATGGCAGCGATATAAAAACTAGTGAATGACGATGGATCAACATTTCAGATCCTGAAGGAAATTTAATAGAGATTGGTTCATTTAACGAATAGTCTCTAATCAATTAAAATAAGTGTTATTTCGTTATCGAAAGCACTACTACAATGGATAATGCAGACGAAGAAGATTATAACTATCTTACTGGTGATTATATTATAAAAAAATCTGATGAAAAAGGTAACCTAATTACTTCAAAAGGAAATATAGGAAAAAAAGGAACTTTTGAATCTAAAAGATTTTGGTGAATTTTCTGATGAACACGGTATGACTAAGTAGGCATTAAACATATAAAATGATAAATTATTATATATTTTAGAAAAAAATTGAGAAGGAACTTAATGAAATGAACATACAAAAAGGCAAAGTAAGGATAGGACATTTAACCTGTATTTCCCGATAATTAAGTGTTAAACGTTGAAAGTGTAGTTTTCCTGAAATTAGCCTGGAAGAACGAAGTTGAAGGTATTCTTCGTGAGATATTTGCAGGTAATATGCATGTGGTTTCTTGTAGTTTTGCGGGAACAATGATATATTTTCCATATGTGTGGCACTCTCATACATTCTAAAAAAGTCTGCGTTACTCTGGGGAAAGTTGGCAGGTTTTTTATTTTGTATTTTTCCCATAGTGGTGCTATTTAAGACAGCGGCTACAAAAAAGGACCTAGTAAGTGGTCCACATTTATGATAGCATTGGTGTCATTTTTGGTATACAATTAGAACAGTAATTCTGAATGCCGTGATCTGTGCGGGGGCTGCTGGGTAACTGGCAGCACAATTAAAATGAGGGGAACTTTCATGAAATATTTATAAACAGGGGGCGATATGGTGAATTACTATAAGATTACGAATAGGTTTACTCGAATTACTAATGAAGGCTGGATTATTGGGGAGTTAAAGCAAGATTATGAATTTCTTTTTTCTGTGGTAAAATCAATCCTTATTCATCCAATGGAAGCCAATGTTGCGAAAGTAAAATATGATCGCAAAAACAATGGAATATTTCATTGTTATAACTCAACAGTAGACACGATTTTAAAATATAGCTTTTTAAAGCAATATTTAAAAGATAGAAAGCTTCCTTTATCTACACAGCCAAGTGATAGAGCTGTCTTGAGTTGTGATCACCACTCTCTGTTATTTGTATCTTTCCTTCGAAATATGGGAGTGGCAGCTCGAGTTCGAACAGGTTTTTCTACCTATATTGTAAAGGATCAATTAATTCCTCATTGGATAGCAGAGGTTTATGATGAGGAAAATAAAAAGTGGATGATAATAGATCCTGAAAGACAAATACAAAACGTCGATCGGTCTAGTTTTCTTTTTGCATCAGAAGCATGGAAGCAAAATATGGTCAATAGTCGTTATTTCCTTAGTTATAGTGGTTTTCCAGGGGTGCAAGGTTTAAAATATGCATTGTTATGTGATTTGAATTGTGTATTTAAAAATGAATTGCTTTCATATGAATGGCGGTTAAAAATTCATAATCGCAAGAAGCCAAGTGTTGTTAGAGCAACTTATGAGAATCTTTCTGAAGAGCAGAAGAACGATATCAATAGAATCGCAGAAATAATGGTTAATCCAGATGATAACTCAAATGAGCTATGGCAAATATATAGTAAAATAGTAGAGCCTCAAGATATACATGAAAGCGGTTTTATTGTTCAGAATTTATAGGTAATATTCATTTATATTGCACATAACACTTAGCAGTGAAAAATTTAGACGTAAGAGGTTTTTGCTGTATATGATTGTGATTGGCTACCTGTATGTAATTAGCAAATTTAGCCTGATATGATTTAACAATCAAGATTTCAGGTGATATGACAATGAGGACTTTGAATCTTTGATAAATTTAAACTGTGCTGGAAGGTGAAGAATGTGAGAAAGTCAAGTATTACTGCAACATTTAAGGCGGACATTAATACTGTATGGGACATTGTTATAAACAATGAAGATTATGCTTGGAGAAGTGATTTGTCCAAAATCAGTATATCAGAGGATGGCAATAGCTTTACCGAGTATACAAAAGACGGGTATCAAACAAATTTTAGAATTACACATAAAGAATTATATAATCGTTATGAATTCGATATGACGAATAAAAACTTTACAGGGCATTGGGTAGGGGTTTTTTCTGAAACTCAAAATAGAGGGACAAAAATTGAATTTTCGGAAAAATTACTAATCAATAATTATTTAATATAGTATTTTATATGAAAAACATAAAAGAGCTACAATTGTTAGAATATTTCATAGTAGAAGAGATTGGTTAAATCTGCTATAATTAAACATGGAAATTAATGTTTACGTGAATGGAAATTGTAAAGAAGTAGCAACAAAATGTTTATATAAAGCAGAAAGGATTAAGATTATATATGACTAATCAAGATGTTGTATTAAATATTAAATACTCAGAAGTATTTGAGAAGTCAGAAGTGATTTATTGTGATCCAATCAGGTTATATATTGTAAACGAATTATCTGCTATATTGTCAAAATACAACATGAGGATTTTATCAACTTATGGAGATTACGATAAATGTAAGCCTGCTTCTAACGACATTTTTCAGATTGAAATCTGCTCAATAAAAGAATTTCGTTAAGGGGGTGTGAAGATGAATAGAAAAATATCAAACAAATTAATTTTAAAGGATGTTAATCTAATTGACGGTAATCATAATTATGTCCAGAAGGATATGGTAATCAGTATTAGAGATGGTAAGATAGAATATATTAAAAAAAGTGATGAAGTTGAATTGTCAAAAGATTCGCAAATTATTTCACTATCGGGGAAAACAGTGATTCCTGGTTTAATTGATTGCCATGTACATCTTTTACAATCTGGAGTTGATGATTTTTTAAAACCATATGCAGAAAGATTAATTACTAACTCAACTTTCCCACTTGAAAAATGGGCCTGAACATTGATAAATTAATACAAATATGTAATAAAGTATATAGAAACCCCACTTTCTTTGGTATAATAGAATTATCCCAAAACCACTAATAC
>JAEWSG010000112.1 GCA_023398495.1 Bacillota bacterium | reverse complement strand
AATCGCTATGATATAATCCTTTTTTGATGAAAAATGTTTTCAAGTATCACGGGTATTCGTGTTGGTGCGGAGGATTAAATCGTTGCATACGGTAAAGACGATCATAAATATCACCAAGGTTATTCGGTATATTGAAGAGCATCTCAACGAGAAGCTGGATTTAGATATGATCGCGAATGCCGTTCACTATTCCAAATACCATTTACACCGATTGTTTTCTGGCACATTGGGCATAACGATTCATGATTATGTTCAGCGGCGCCAGCTCACAGAGGCTGCCAAACTGCTGGTCTTTTCGGATCAACCCATACTCAATATTGCGCTGCTGTCAGGATACGATAGTCAGCAATCCTTCACAACCGCTTTCAAAGCCATGTATAAGCAGTCCCCTCATCAATTCAGAGAAAACGAGGTGTTTTACCCATTGCAGTCTGAATATAGATTTGATGACCAAGCTCAAATATCAGCCAAGCGGTATAAACCGGATGATATTCATTTTGCCAAAGACGCCGACATTCCAGTCTGGATGGATCTGGTGCAGCTTGTGATAGACGGCTTTCCTTGTCTCATTGAAAGCGAGTATGTGACAACGCTGAAAAAGGCAATTGAACAAAAGCGCGCATTCATCATGAAGCATGACTCTGCCGCATTGGGCATCATGATGATCTCATATGATACGGCAAGCATCGACTTTTTAGGTGTTCATCCTCTTTATAGGAAGCAGGGCATCACCCGGCTGTTCTTAAGCAAGGCCATAGATGAACTGCTCAAGAATAAAGAGATTAGCATCACCACTTTCCGCGAGGGCGACAGAGCCGATACGGGTTACAGAAAAGCTTTGAAAGAGCTGGGGTTCGCAGAAGCGGAGCTGTTAACCGAATTTGGCTATCCCACACAAAAATTTATCCTCAATGCAAGGCCCAAGGATGATGATGGGAATGAACAAATACAAACCTTATAACAGGGTTTCAAAATAGTCCTTAAATATAATTTGTGGGCAAGACGGGCTATGATTTACCCCAAGCCCGCGTAGCCCACACCTTGGCTCCACCCCAAAAAGCTCTGCTTTTTGGGGGCCCCGGGGTTTTGCGCAGTTTCGAGTCTATGAGGAACAAGCAAAACCGGTAAACTGGCGAAAAACCGTAGGTTTTTCGCCAGCGACAAGCAGAAAGGAAGATCATAAATGGCAGTCAGTTTTCCGGATGAGGCCCATCATCTTGAAAGAGTTAAAAACAAATTAAACAAGGCGCTGAAGAATTCCAATGAGTCAATCCAAGGATATGAAGCGGATTACAGGGAGTCCAAACGCTATCTCGCCCATTATCGCCATGAAATTGACCCTAAAGAGATATTTTCCAACGAGCTCTCCATCAAGCAGATTGAAACACTGGGCAATTTCGCTCTCAGAACCAGAGACAAGATTATCAGACTGATGGATTCTCCTTATTTCGCGCGCATCGATTTTTGCTTCGACGGTGAAGACGATACCCAGATTTTTTATATTGGCCCGTTTTCATTTGAAGATGAACAAAAGATGCTCATCTATGACTGGCGCGCTCCCGTATCCAACATGTTCTATGATTACGAGCTCGGCAGGGCGGCATACGACGCGCCGATTGGCAGACTGGAAGGCAAACTGACCCGCAAACGGCAATTTAAGATCCGGTACGGTCAAATGGAATATGCATTAGAGAGCGCGATCAATATTCAGGACGACGTGCTGCAGCGAGAGCTCAGCCATACGTCGGACGAGAAGATGAAAACCATCATCGCCACAATCCAGAAAGAGCAGAACAGCATCATTCGTAACGCAAAGGCCGACACACTCATTATCCAGGGCGTGGCAGGCTCAGGCAAAACATCCATCGCGCTGCACAGGATCGCTTTTTTGCTGTACCGGTATCGGGAGCAGTTGTCCGCAAACAACGTCGTCATCATATCGCCCAACAAGGTGTTCGCCGATTATATTTCAGGCGTGCTGCCTGAGCTGGGTGAAGAGCCTGTTTGGGAAATGAGCTTTGCCGATATCGCGCGCATTCAGCTTAACGGCATTGTGGACTTTGAGCAGGAGAAAGATCCTAATGAGTCAAACGATGAGAGCTGGGCGAAAAGGGTTCGCTTTAAGTCCTCATTCGAGTTTGTAACCCTCATGGACGATTACCTTCGTGACGCGGCGGTTGCGTGTTTTGAACCCGCAGATTATGTGTTCGGACGTTTCGTCATCTCCAAGCAATGGATCATGGCTCGTTATCAGGCGTATGAAGGTTTATCCATTAGAAGGCGGCTTGAGGAGGTCGCAGCCGATATGCTGGACAGACTGGAAACAGACAACGTTCGGGGTGAAGAATTGCCCGCTGCCAGAGCAATACTCAAAGAGCTGACCGCCCGATTCAAGATCAAAAGCACCATGGCGCTGTATCGGGACTTCTATAGAAAAATCAATACGCCGGACATGCTTGTACTGCCCGATAAAAAAACCCTGGAATGGGCGGATGTTTTCCCGTTTCTTTATTTTTACGCCGAGCTTGAGGGCTTAAAGGTCAATAAGATGGCAAAGCATCTGGTTATCGACGAAATGCAAGATTATACGCCTGTCCAATACGCCGTGATAAATGGGCTCTTTTCGTGCAAAAAAACCATACTTGGTGATATCGGGCAATCAGTGAACCCGCATCATTCGTTTTCGCTGGACGATTTTAAAAAGCTATATCACCGGTCGGAAATCGTGACACTCAACAAGAGCTATCGTTCGACCTATGAAATCATGACCTTTGCAAAAGAGATACTCAACATCTCGGCTCTGGAAGCGATAGAACGGCATGGCGAGAAACCTGATATTATCCATTGCAGCAGCCCCGAAGATGAGCTCAGGATGATAAAAAAG
>JAEWSG010000108.1 GCA_023398495.1 Bacillota bacterium | reverse complement strand
GACTTCTTCATTTTAGTGGCGGACTGCTTTTTTTGTAGCACGCTAAAAAAGTATACCATATTTTTTGGTATACTTTCCACATATCATTGGTCGTGTTTTTGGTAGGGTTAATTCGTAGCGTATCCATTCTAGGACTTATTGAATTTAAGTCTTTGACAAATTTATCTTTATCATATTCTGTAAAGTCATAATTCATTTCCAATTGAGTTGTCAAATGCTGAAGTTCCATCATATCAATGCTCTCAAATTGTTTTATAAGAAGTTCTCTTTTTTCTTCATTTAGGTCTGATACATAATTAGGAAAATTGCCATGATTGCCGTGATGCTTTGACACTACCATATAAACCAGAAAAGCAGCTGCATCATCTTTTATTATGCTTCTTGCCATAACAAAAGCTATAATTCCGGAAATTAAGCCGTGATTTTTTATTTCCGCTTTATCATATCTTACCTTTTTTAATCCATTTTCTATGTCTGTCATATACTCTTGAAAATATGACATTGCCTTTCCAAAATCATGTGCCAAAAGGCTTATTCTGACTATATCCTCAAGAACCTCCGGAGAAAAAGCTTTGAAACAAAGCTTCTTCTCCTTGAATATTTTATATCCTATTTGATATGTATTCTTCAAATGCTCACACAAGCTTTTTTTAGGATGAGAAATAAGCATACAAAATCCCCTTAAATCAATACAATATTTTCGTCTAAGCTTGAAATATGAAAAGCTACTTTAGCTTTTGCATAAATACTTTTACAGGTTCTTTCAAATAAGACTTCTCCAAATTCACTAACAAATCTCTCACTGTTCATAATCATAGGTATTGTCTCAGTAAAATACTCTCCTTCTTTACTAAAATCAACATCCCCTCTTTTCATATCCCCAATCGGCACAACACTCCTAATATTCAAGTGTTCACTACTCCCATCAACCTCAACAGCATCATACTCTCCAAGAAACTGAAAATTTGCAAGATTTTCACTCAATCCCAAAGTCAAAGTATAGACTGAAGAGTGTGTTTCCAGTAAAGTCTTTAGTTTATTGTAAAGTTCATGGTCTCTAAGGCTTATATATATGCGATAGCAAGGATCTTTGAGTAATTCAATCTTTATTTGCGTACGTTCGTGTATAACATTAATTGATTTTTTTGTATTAATTAAGTTCTCGCTAATCCGAACTTTTTTAATTGGTTTGATTATCGAAACAGCTATTTTGGAATCTTCTCTGCTGAAGAAACTATGATATTCTCCTTTTCCAATACCAAGAATAGCAGCCATCATACCTGATATAACTGTTCTTGTTGGAATTGAAAAAGTAAGTGGAGAAGTTGTTGTATAAGGTTTCTTAAAATGTGCATAATCCGACCAAATGTCAAACACAAGGAATTTATTTTCCATACCTAACCCCACCTAAAATGATATTTCTTCTACTTTTACACCGAATACATCCTTGAGATTAACCTCTTTATTGTTAGATTTGAATTTAAGGTTATCATCTACTGTTAAAACTAGCTTCTCAATTTTATCAGCATGTTTTTCAACGTCGTCAGCCAACTTAGTTATATCTAGTACAAAATCTTCAATACCTCTTATTTTCTCATCATTAATTGCCGCATCAATTTTTACCTTTTTGTGCAGATCACCGATGAAGAAATTCCCACTTTCTTTATATACAACTCTTGCCAAAAACCTTGGCATATGCCCCATCTTTGAACGTGTAATTAAATTCTTAGTCCCATTCCAAGTGGCCTCATGTAACAATTCAATATCATTATCGCTAAGCTTCGTTTCTTTTGCAGCATTCTCATTTATTAATCCATGAAACGCGATAAACGAATATGGTAATACATATTCCTCTCTAAAAGTTTTATTTTCCTTTCCTTCTGTTGAAGCAAATGCACCCGTTCCCTTAATATGAGTAATATTAACCTTATTTAAAGATCTACCCATATTAAATTGAACCGGACCAGTAAAAGTTATTGAATCATTTTTCAGTGGAATAACACCGCCAAACAACCTAATATCTATTGCACGTTTGAGAACTTCTTCCTGGCTATCAGAAAAATCCTTTGCTCTGGCCTTTCCATCTTTTAATCCTCCACCTGCTGCTGCTGCTTCCCTGACAAATATATCCTTACCATCAGTTCCATCATAACCTTTGAAATTAAACAAGTAGTCTCTTATAGTTCTCTTAAGTCTGACATCTGTAACAATATTTATTCCGGTTTCTTCATCAACTCTTGGTTTATTGGAATCCAAAGGATCGCCGTTTGGGTTCGAGTCACTAACATCATACAAAAATAAAATTTCCTGTCTGTTTTTAATCATCTTTCATCTCTCCTTCTACTTTTTTATCCTTTAAATTTTTACTTAAAGTTAGTCCTAATGCAAAGAAATAGCTTATTTCATCATCAGTCATGTCATTTCTCGAAAGCATATATGTACCGATTAAAGCTTCTAATTCCGTATAATAATTTTTATCATACTCATTTAATTTATTTATAGCTTCTGTAAAAATCCTCTTAACAAGCTTGTCATTTAGCTTTAATCCGTTTAATCTACTGTAGAAAGGCTTACTTTTTTTATCTAAATATTGAATATTTAAAAGCTTATCTACCAATACACCTTCAAGAAACACAGCTCTCTTATAGTCTGAATCTAAAATATCCTTAAAGTTGTCCATAAAGTCAATATAAATAGAGTTCTTTTCATTCCTTTCAACATTCATACCTTTCACATCCTTTGAAATATTAAATAAACCAAGTTTTTTTAAATACAAAATATTCATCAATGCATATAAAACTGAAGTATCTGTGTACTCTTCCCGAGAAAATAACTCCTGAATTTTTTCAACCATTCTTCCAAGAAGAAAATTATAACTTATTGGTTTAGTTGAAAAAATATTGTTCATCAACTCCAAAAAGCTTTTATCATAATTACCCTCCATCTTGTTATTTGGGAAAAAGTATCTTAACTTATCAAATCCATATTTCAAATCATATGGGATCTTATCTTTGCCTGGTAGATTTTTAAAAACACTAATTTTATCTATCTCATCCTTAATTTTGAGTAATCTTTTCAATTTGCTTGGAATAATGTCTTCAACATATAGCAATATTCTATATGCTGCGTTTTCTTCTCTAAACAGAAGCAAATTATAATTCATATAATTGTTACTCTCTGTCATAATGCTAAGAAAATCTTTCTCACTCTGCATCAGATTATTTTTTACATCCCCTGCAGTTGAAAACTTTTCACATTTCTCAAACCTTTCCAAATAAAGCTGAATATCTTCCCAGTTCTCATTAAGTCCAAATGCAAATTTTGGAACTACCAAGTAATCAAAACCCGCAAATTTAGATGTTAAAAATTCATCAATATACTTTTTCCCTAATTCCAGAATCCTTGCACAATCTCCACAAACAGGGTAATTCATCCAAGCTTTACTTTGATCAAATCCACCTGTTACAAATCCAATCTTATCTAGAGTGTAACATTTATAAGTACCGGCAAATCCGTACACTTCCGTTTGTTTCTTACAATAATAGCACGTTCCTGTTCCTCTGGATTCTTGGCTATATTTAGTATAATATTGTTCTTCCCCAATTTGGGTTAGGCGTTTCTTTACAATATCAAAATCACCGACATATAATTCTTTATCATTATCGATAATAGTTATAGTTATAAAAGAAGATTCTCCTTTAGGTATTGACGACGAATTAATTATTTCTTCCAAAGAACTGGTAATCTTATCCTGACTTGCTGAGTATTCAGTTAATAACCCTTTAAACAATTCCAATTCCTCACTTTTAACATCACAACTTCCTTCAATAATGTTTTTAATTGGTGATTTGATATTGTTAATTGTTCTAGATGCTTCTGTAAGCTTAGAAGTAGGTGTACAATCTCCACCTCTTGCACCACTACCTTTTTTAT
Organism: Bacillota bacterium; assembly: GCA_023398495.1. Classification (GTDB taxonomy): domain Bacteria; phylum Bacillota; class Clostridia; order Acetivibrionales; family Acetivibrionaceae; genus Acetivibrio. The sequence continues at coordinate 1,239 of JAEWSG010000108.1, read as the reverse complement.
AAGCATATTTACTTAGCCTTTTCTCTGAAAACTCCTCATATCCTATTTCCTTAAAAATTAAACCTTCACTTGTTTTTTGGAAAATCACTTTAAAAACATGCTTATACTTCCCATTATCATTTGGATTTTCAATGATATCATCCAATTCGTTTCTTGTTTGATCCCGATTTTTATAGACATACTCGCCAATTTGAATAACCCCTGTCAGCATTACCTATCCCCCCTTTTTTTTAATATTTTTGTTCACTTTAGTTATAATAATATTGGTATAATAGTATCACAACAATCAATTTTTGTAAATACTATTCTTGCTTGTTATTAATAGGAGTGTTATAGTACTATTGTGTAATAAAACAAACTTTGAAACGTTATGATAATTTTGGATAATCCATTAAAATAAGGATTGAGTAACTACAATTAATATACACTAAATTCCGGACATATATTGTCACAAATAAATTTTTCTAATAGGGATACCTGCGGTACAACGAGACTTACAGCCATACTAGTACCCGGTAGTAATCATTGTATAGCCATATTAACCTTATTTTACTGTAAGTCTTTCTGCAACATAGAGTAGCCCACTAAGGGTTATTTTTTTGTTCTAGTTTCAATCCTTGTTTTAATGGAAGTCTTACTGCTACAGAGATGAACTTTTGGTAATAGAATACCCTTATTTAGTGTTTCAATCCTTGTTTTAATGGAAGTCTTACTGCTACCAATCAAAACCAACAAACCAATATAAACATATTGCCATCAACGTTTCAATCCTTGTTTTAATGGAAGTCTTACTGCTACATTTATATAACTGACAAAAAGGGTAATAGAGTTAACTGTTTCAATCCTTGTTTTAATGGAAGTCTTACTGCTACTAGTTACGGGAAGAAACATCCAACCTGTAATTTTTGTTTCAATCCTTGTTTTAATGGAAGTCTTACTGCTACTATTGGATATACTTGCTGTGGTACTACTGCATTACCGTTTCAATCCTTGTTTTAATGGAAGTCTTACTGCTACAAATAAAAATAATTATAAATTGTTATTGACAGTCATGTTTCAATCCTTGTTTTAATGGAAGTCTTACTGCTACTTTATGTTGGAGAAACAAAAGAATTTATATGGGCAGAAACGTTTCAATCCTTGTTTTAATGGAAGTCTTACTGCTACAAGAAGGGATAATGAATTGAGGTATTTTCTCCAGTAGTTTCAATACTTGTTTTAATGGAAGTCTTACTGCTA
>JAEWSG010000143.1 GCA_023398495.1 Bacillota bacterium | reverse complement strand
GTACCTGCTTTTTTCTTTTTATTTTCCCTGCAATTTATCTTGTCCAAGTTACTGACAAATAGCCTGTCCGATAACACTTTTATCAACAAAACACACAGCATAATAGCTCTCAATAAACAAAACAACTATTGTAAGTCCTATAAGTAAAAAGTTAACTACAAATATGTTTTTTCGATTCACTACATTTATCTTAAGATTATGGATGGATAAAAAAATCGGTATTACAAAGCTATTGACGATAATTATAATAAGAAATATCCACACGGAAACTATTGTGCTTTGCGACCACGATAGAAATATCACTCCTGTCAATAAAACTAACATAAAAAGAAATATTGTCTCAGCTAATATTACTTTTACGCTGATGAAAACACTTTCGGCAGATGGCAGAAGCATAGACCTTATATCTTTTGATTTCTTCTGATTCTTTTTGTATTCCAAGGATCTATTTACTAGTTCGACATTGCAATCTGAACATTTAGTATATCCTTTTCTGTATTCTGCCTCACATTTTGGACATCGCATACTTCTCTCTCCTTATTTGAGGGATGATGTACCTGTCCCTGTCCCCTGTCCCTATCACTTAAAAAACAATTCATATCGAAATGACGTATCTTCATCTCCGTATTTTTCTATGTATTCGTTATATAATTCATCTTCCTCTCTATATCTTTTTAATGAATTTAAAACTTTTATTTGAACTTGCATTATGTACTTATTCTTTTTTAATTTATCGTTTAACTTCTCTTCATAATACTTTGTTACTTCTTGATACCTTTGAGTATTATAATAAATTTTCAGCAATTTTAAATGTGCCTCCACATAGTTAGGATCCTTTTTTATAGCTTTTTCTAAATAAATCTTGTTGATAAAATCTCTCAAATAATCCTCCTGATTAGTAAAGAAACCTTTTCTTGTGTAAGACCCTCTTTGAAATATTAATCTGTGATCCTTTTCATAGTTAGTAATATGAACCTTATTAGTATACTGCTCTGGCGTATAATTAATAATCATAAACTCAAACAATAAAAACAAAACAAGTAAAATGCTAATTACACAACAGTTTATTCTCCATATTTTTCTTGTTATAAATTGGATGTTGATTTTTTCAAAATATATAGATGGAAATATCAAAAATATTATGCATAAAGCACATAAAATATACTGACTTATTAAATAAAAAAAACATAATAGCAGTATCCCAACAATTTGTAATATAACAAACAAAACAGTGTTAACAATTTTCGTTTTGATTTTACTAATAGTTACCCCTCCATAATCACCTTAATTCGATTTGGTATTTTAAATCCACTAACTCACTTTCATATAAAAGAGCTTATAGACCATATTATATTTCCATACAGCCTATAGCTATTATATACAATTCACCTAACCAATGCTGCTTAAATTAAGCCTAATAAACATAAATTCCATTATTTTTTAGATTTTTTTCGTTATAGTAACCTTTATAATATTTTCCTTCATCATCTGTTCCTCCGTAATATATAATCTCTAGTGCCTTTTCAACATAATTTAGCCTTTCATCATAGTAAAGCAAAGCATTTTTGTATCCATCCATCACTTTTGTCTTTTCTTGAATAGACAAATTAGTATTATTGAGTTTTTGGCTCAAAAGGTATATTTCAGAATCTATTCTCTTTTTTACACCACACCAACCATTTTTATTAAATTCCTCTTTCAAACCTTTATCAACTTTATATAAAGAATACATTGCTCCATTGGAAGCTGCACAATTTTCAATAAAGTACTCTTTATGATCTATAATGTATTCATGAATAAAAACCTCTCGTTCCGATAGTTCATTTAAATCATTACCATATAACGATATATCTGCCATCTCTATAAGATCAAAAGTCACTTCCTCCATCTTCCATTTATTATTACTTACATAGTCATCTAGTTTTTTACCATAATCAATTGCATCCATTACTTTTCCCGCAAAAGCATCAGTATATTTATCAAGCTGTTTGGCAAGAGCTGATTTACCAAAATCTTTCACATCATCTTCTATTGATTTAGCAAATTCTTTACCCGTAGTCTGTGAACTTCCCCCTACTACTCCAAACAATTTCTCACCCACAAAATTTATCGAGGTCGTTATTGAATTAGACGCCTTTTGCAAATAAGGAACAAAACCCAAACCTACTTCAACCACTTTACTACCACCAAAAATCCAGCCAGGCTTCTTATGCAATTTGTATTTGTATATCCTATTTTTATCATCAGTGTATTTATATTGTGTGTATTCACTTACAAAAGCTTTGTCTTCGCTAATTAAATAACTAAGTAATACTCCATCACTAACATTATAGTATATTCTATCTTTTCTTCCAAAAACGCTTTCCAGCTTCTTGTTTAAGGTTTTATTATTTCTTGCATATATTTGCAAATCAATACTGCTCCATTGTTGTAAAACATAAGCATATCCTGTTATATCAACGTACATTATAGGCTCATTATGACAATACGTATACAAATTCAAACTAAGCGGATCTCCTGCATCCCCCAAATACGTATCCTCCTGCAAAAACCTTGCAACCTTCGGATCATACATCCTGGCATTTAGGTAATACAATTCAGTTTCGCTATCGTACTGGTAGCCGGCATAGAGTATGGAGTTCTTGTCCTTCATCTCTCCGCTGGATTCAAGCAGGTTGCCCCATGCGTCATAATAATAGGAGCCCACTAAATTTCCTTCTGTATCCAATAATGCCGTTACATCTGAGTGTCCATTGTACATGTAATACAGCGTCGTTCCGTCTTCTATCATCCTCTTTACAAGGTTTGTGCCGTATACATTCTTTGCAAGCATATTGCCATCTGCATCGAGTTCCATGACAACTTTATTGCTCTCATACAAATAAACTGTTGTACCTGCTTCATCGGTTTTTCCTACTCTTAACCCCTCAGCATTGTATGAATTCTTGTAATCTTTTCCATCCTTGGTGGTCTTGGTTAAACGGTTAAGGTTATCATACTGGTAAGTCACTGTAGCAACACCATCAATCAGCATTCCTGTCTGGTTACCATTTTTATCATAATTGTAAGTATAAATTGATGCCTTTTCTCCACCTTCAGTATACTCTAAATTTGTAACTGTTTTCAACCAGTTCATTTCATTGTAGTCATATGTGCTTTCGGCCTTTAGGACATCATTATTTGACACCTTCTCTTTTTCCCTGTTTCCTGCTGCATCGTATTTGTATTCTGTAAACT
>JAEWSG010000141.1 GCA_023398495.1 Bacillota bacterium | reverse complement strand
GACTTCTTCATTTTAGTGGCGGACTGCTTTTTTTGTAGCACGCTAAAAAAGTATACCATATTTTTTGGTATACTTTCCACATATCATTGGTCGTGTTTTTGGTAGGGTTAATTCGTAGCGTATCCAGTGATTTAATCCAATAAACCTTTTGCTAAACACAAAAAACGGCATTTTAATTACATAAATGGGGGGTGCATAGATGTCCTACAAAGTTACTATTCAAGATGCAGTACTTGAGAAATGTATAGAACATGTAACATTTAATGTTGATACACCTAATCACTATGACATGCGAACTGATCCAAAGAATTCAATGATAATCACAGGAAGAATCGACACGGATGAAGGTACAGCCTTACTTTATAAATGGGCCCTGTTACCTGCAACTAATTCTGACTGTTATAAGGAAATAACCGTAGAGTACACAAAAGATAACCAGTTAGTGCGAAAAGTTTGTTTTTCTAAAGCCTTTGTGGTTGATTACTCTGAGAACTATTCGAATTATTCTGGTGTTGGTACATTTACACTCTATGTAAGGCAGTTTCGTGGCAAAGATATTGAGTGCATTGGTCAAACATCCCGACCAAGTACAGAGGTATCGAGCACAGTTGAAGAGGTTGAGAAAGAAATTGATGTAGTAAAACAACAGACTCCAATAGCAGCAACAGCATCTCGTAGCAAGCCTACCCTGAGTGTTACTGATAGGATTGCAAAACAGAAGGAAATGATGGATAATGGTATTACAGGAATAAGTAATGATGCTGATAATACTACGAGACTTCCTGAAATGGAGGTTCGTTTTAATAGAAATCCGAATCATGATGTTGCTGAATTTGAAAGGCAATTAAAAGCACAAGAAAAAGGCATGAATTCTTTAACTGTTGATGAATTTATTCAGAATAGGGATAGATACCTAAAAGAAGGAAGAGCAGCAGAAGGAAATGCCGCACAAAAACTTGCTAGACAGGAAGCTTTGAAAGAAAAAGTATCAGAACTTCGTAAACAGGGGTTATCTAGACAAGAAGCAAATAAGCAAGCTGAAGAATGGTTAACAAGTCAAGCGGCCTTACATAATCCTGATCAAATTGCTGGTGGCAATCCAATTGATATTACTGGAATGGGAGATAAGAAAATCAACTCTTCTCTGGGTTCGCAGTGGAAAGGCAATATTGGCAAGGTTGATAAAAATGTTAGAGATGCAGAAAAAAAGATGACTGAGGCAGAAAAAAAAATTACTCGATTAAACATGAAGTTTTCATATTGAGCATGAGGTGATGGTTATGTCAGATAAATCTTTTAAAGATTTTGTATTAAAAGAAGAAGTATCCGAGGATATTATTAAAAGTTACAAAGGAAAAATACCGGATGAAGTTTTAGTAATATGGGAAAATTATGGTTTTGGTAGCATTTTAAATGGGTACTTAAAAATTATCAATCCTAATGAGTTTCAACAACATTTAAAAGACATATATGCTAGAAATGAAGATGCAGTTGCGTTATTTGCTACCTCAATGGGCGATATTATTGTTTGGGAAAAGAATAGGTACTTAAATTTATTGAACTTCAGAAGAAAATCCGTTAGTGTTATTTCAGCTGGGTTTGATTTTTTCTTAGAAGATCTGGATGATGAAAGCTTTTTAGATGAGGAATTAGATTGGCAGCCTTATTCAGAAGCAGTTAATAAGTATGGACAGCCAGCATTTAATGAGTGCTTTGGTTATGTACCTTTACTTGGATTGGGTGGACCTGAGAAAGTAGAAAATCTAAGTAAAGTTAAACTTGTTGAACACATTTATTTAATTACGCAATTTATGGGACAAATTGAATAATACAATAATTATAGAACAGGTCTTAACTAAGATTTTGCACGGTTAAGGCTTGTTCCTTGGACTGAAAATACATAATCGGTATATGCGTTTATTTAACTAGCTATCAATCGGCTTTAGGCTGTTTTTCGTAAAATCCAACGTTTAATGTAACATGTCGAAATGATTATTACACAGTGCCATTGATTTACACAGCCCTTTCTTGAAGTAACTTGTCCTTTCAAACTTGACCTTTTGCTTATTTGTTGACCCCTTATTATTTTACTTACCTAATAGGCCTGATTCCATTGTGTATTGTGCCCAATTAAATTGCAAATGAAATCATGCCCAATTAGGTAAATTTGGTATTAACTTCTCTTAATAACTCTAAGCTATACTCCCTATTTTTCACATTTGTTTTCAACTCGGTTATATCTCAAATAGTTTGAATTACTGCATCCTTTATACTGTTAACTATATAGAAGTGATACCAAAAATCAATTAGATAATTAGATATGATCTTGCAACATAGTTTATCCTCTTCTAAACTCAAAACTATTTTTTATATCTCCAGTAATTATTTTTTCCAAGTCCAATATTACCATAGCTGAAGTAGACCTCATCTGGTGTATAAAGGCAAGGAGTGTTAGCTTTATACAAATCATCAATCATAGGCTGTCTTTGTACTCGGAACTGTAAATATTCATAAGAGTTTAAAAGAATGTCTTTTACAGCTGCAATTTCCAATGCGTCCGAGGGTTTTAAGTTAATATACTGAACATATTTTACTGCTAAATCAGTTCCTTTAAGGGCTAAACCCAAAGCTTCCGGGATAGCTTCTTCTAAACTCATACCACTTTTCGTTTTACTATTGATACCTTTGATAAACACTCCAAATACATCAGGTTTTTGGCACATATCTATAATCAAATTCATTGTGTTAAGTATTAAATTAATTTTTTCAAGCTTATTGCTCAGCTCTACACTATCGAGATATTTTTTAAGATTGTTTTGACTGGGTCTAGCCCATGGTAGCAGCTCATAACTTGACCAAATAACATTTTCAAGAGATTTTATTGCTGCTGAAACACCCAAAGAATAACAAATATTTAAGCTTTCAAGTAAGTTTTTAGGCAACTCATCAGCAATTACTTCTTCAACAAATTTATAACAGTTATTCCAAGTATTAATTGCATAAATGCTATTATTGAATATATTGAATGCTTCTTCACAATTAACTACTTTGTTATTTAATGATACCAATGAATTATTCAAAATACTTTCTGCATTAAATAGAACCAACGGCAAATCTGTCGTATAGATAATCTTAATAACTTCATTTATTCCATTTACTTGATCCTTGTTGAGTTTATCTGCTATATCTTTTTTTAGTGAATCTGTATATGCAGCGACATTTCCAAGAGATCCTGCAAAGCGCCCTGCTTCTGAACATCCTAATCTTGCAATATAGTTTTGTATGATAATCATTGCTAAGTCATGAGAGTTTTTCTTAAAAGTCTTTACAAATTCTTTGAATTCATTTGTATTCACAAAAGCTGCTATAAATAGCTTTCGATATGATGCATCATCAATCACTATATTTCCCGAAATAACATCAACAAAAATATACTCATTATTTGCTCTGCTATAATAAGCATCATAACTTTTTGAATCTAAAGTATATCTTGCTGAGTATGACAGCTTTGTAAAGTCTAATGTACCAAGCGAAACATTCTGATTATAATAGTTAAAAGTCCCATCAATCGATTGATCATTTTGCGTTGATTTTGGCAGTGTATCTTCAACTTTTATTACTATTTGTTTATTAAGCTTTATTTGAACAGTGTTTCTTATTCCTTCAAATGTAGCACTCAAATCAATAGTACCTTTTCCTTCTGCTGTTAATCTATTTCCTTTGATTGAGCCAATACTAGGATTACTGCTCTCCCATATAATACAACTTTTTATAACGGTACCTATTTTAATATTATTAAAATAATAATCCAAGTAACAATCATCATAATTTTTTATTCCATTACTGTTACCAGCTCTTATTTTAAATGTTCTTTCGGTCGCTAATTTTCTAAATTGTGTATTTGCTTTGTCAATAAGAACAAATGCCATTTCATGAGTTGCTAATTCATAAGCATTAAAGCTATTTCCACCTCCGATTAAGATATCTAATGCATTTGCAAATCTAACACTTTCGACCGCCCACTTTGGGAAGTTTTTTTCATCAGCAAATTTCTTTTTCCAATTAGCTGCCGACATATCAATCTTATTCCCATATATAGCATAGAATGTCTGCCTCAGCATTGTTGCAAGTGCCGCACGGTCAATCAATTTATTCGGTGCAAATTCAGTATTAGACATTCCAATTACTATACCTAAGGCATTTGCCTTCCTAATGCTATTTATCTCCATTTCATTGAGACCCACCAAATCAGTAAAGTTCTTTGCTTTTGAAAGATCACACTTAACAACAGGGTTCTCAAAGCTCTCATAAAAAGATACGACCATTTCACAGAATTCTGCACGAGTTAAACTATCCTGAGGATACTTAACTATTTTCTCAAATAAGGAAGGATCAATTAAGTCTTTATTCTTAATATCTTCTATGCTTGGCTTTGCCCAATCACTAGGTGTAACAGATTTAATAATAATCTGAATGCTTCCATTCTTTTCTACCGCATAAAGATAGTTTTCAGTATTTACCCAAAGATCAATTGTATACGTACCTGGTTTTATTGCGGATGTGTCAATTTTGTTATTTGAGAGATCGTATGATTGAGTCATTGGTCTAATGTATATATCATTTGCTGTGTTTTGAAGAATATCAACAGTAATATCTGTGATATTAGCATTAGCACTTATTTTACCCGGTAAAACAAAGCTTTCACCCTGATCAATCTGAAATATACCGTTAAATCCTAAAACTGATGGTTTATTCGGATTAGGCTTAACTACTAAAGTCATATTTCCAACACACATTGAATTAAATCCACATGTTTTAACCCAAAGGATTAAGTTGTATTTCCCTTCGGCCATTCTTAATTTTCCGGTGTTTACTTCCAAATTGTTTAATTTGTAAAACAGAGCATTCGGAGTCTTTCTATCAACAGGCTCTGATTTCCCTTGAATTTGAACAGTTACAATTTCTATATTTGTCATAGACGTTATGGTTCCCGGTAATCTAAATATCTCCCCTTGATTAACTTTAAATGACCCAGTATAACCATCTATTATTGGAATAGAAACCGAATTATCAATTGTAACATTGTCAACAACTGACCACGTTTCATCTGTCTTATCGGCAATTGCTTTAACCGCTATCCTATAACTGAATTTATTTTGAATTTTTCTTGAGTATTCGCTTAACCATAAATTATAATGAGAGTCGGTCAAATTAAGACCATCAATAATAAGTTTATTAGTATTAATCTCACGGACAAATAATTGATAACTATCAGCATTTTCAACATCTTCCCAATCTATATTAAATGCGATGGAATTAATAGTCGAATTTGCTCTAGGGATTATTATTTTAGGTTCTGATAATTTTGTAATTTCATTTAAGTCTATAATGCTTTTGCTATCGTCTAATTTAACAAGTTTAATGTTTGGTAGCTCTGACTGATTTACATTAATTTTTTGTTGTAAAGTTATATACTCTTTCATATCAGCAATTAAACTGTATACCCCAAAAGTCTCTATCTTGAATGAAAAAATACCATTTTCATCTGTAATTACAGATATATTTGTATTTACTAATTTAATTGTGGCACCTGATATAGCTGTTCCGCTTTTGCTGTCCACAACTTTCCCATTTACTACAAAATCCTTCTTCTTTTTCATCAAAGTTATATTATTTACAGTATCTTTATTAACATTAACACTGCTGTTATAAATATCATAGCTGTCATATTTTAAAGTAACTGTATATGACATATCTTGAAGATCTTTAAACTCATAATATCCTTCATTATTTGTCTTTACCTCCACATTGTTATTTAATTTTACACTTACACCTTTTAATATTGTACCATCGGTTTCTCTAACCGTTCCTGATAATTTAAAAGTATTTTCCTTTAAAGTTGCCGGAATTGTTTCTACAGGTTGTGTATCTCTAGATTGTGTATCTTCTGTTACTGTTGTATTAGTTGCATCGGGAGAGTTAGTAACAGTGATTGTAACAGTTTTCACTTCATTCACATCACCCGCAGAATTCCTTGCATAATACTCTATTTCATATGTCCCCGTTACTAGTGGTGTCCATGAACAAGAGTAACTGTTTCCGTCCTGTTTACCTATTACCTGTCTTCTATAATTTTCATCCGTACTTCCTTGAAGTGTCCAGTATGCATTCATTGCCACAGCATTAGTCGCTGTCGC
>JAEWSG010000106.1 GCA_023398495.1 Bacillota bacterium | reverse complement strand
TCTGTCGGCACTGTGTTTCAACCTTTGAGCTTACTACATTGTATGAATACAGATCACATATGTCATCTGAGGTATCTGTGAGCGTATTCATCATATTCTGTACATAAACCATATTCCCAAGTGTATTATATTGCATTATTTTCTGTGTTGAAGTTAAGGTTCCATCTACCTCATAAGGTTCAACTGCTTTTGACAGTTTGCCAAAGTTATTATACTTATATGTAGAGGTATATTCAGTTCCTCCCTTACATGAAGTATATTCAATGAGATTACCCTTCAAGTCATATGTACTTTTTTCTACAACCCCGTTATTATCAGTCAGGTTGACTGTCTTTGTAACCTTGTTTGCTTTTATTATACTGCCTTGTAATATATTATCGTAGTCATAAGTCACTATAGCTCCAACAGCAGAACTTTCATCAATTGTTGAGCCCACCGGAAGCGTTCCTGCTGCTATCTGAGCTGCTATTGCTGCTTCTTCCTGTGTTGTGTCGCTTTTTACCGTTTTTTCTGTAATTACTCTTCCCAAAGTGTCATACTCATATTTTACAGTAAACGGCAGATACCTTTGCTTGTTTTCATGGTCTAGTTTACTCAAAAGCTTACCTTGCGGAGTATATTTATATTCTGTTACATTTGACTGCTGATCTGTCTCAGTCAACAGGTTGTTATTGTTGTCATAAGTGTACTGTTTGTAAGTGTCTATATTCGAAGTAGACCAGGTTGAGCTTGTGCTGTCATAATCATACTCTTCACCGTCAAAACCACTTCTTGTTATTCTTCCGAAATCATCATAAATATAGTAGTTATAGTTTGAACACATGTATGAGGGTGCCAAATAAGGGAAAGTCACTACTTCCATACTTTCTCTGTAGTTATTTGGAGATACATCACCAATCTTTCTTCCGGCATAATCATACCAGTTCATGGTTATACTTTTCTTCTCTGCATAACTATCTGAAGCCTCATCATATACTGTTACCGTGTCAATTATTTTTTTGTTCAGACCTCTCCAATTATATCCGTACTCTGTTGTTAATCCTCTTGCGTCTGTCTTTGCCAGAGGACTACCCTGTGCGTTTAATGAAATGCTTTGACCGACAAGTCTGTTCATATTATCGTAGGTGTAGAACTCCATCCTCATATATAGCGAGTAAAAAGAACCTCGCAAATATTTTTTAGCAATCAGACATTTCAAGACAAGCAACAAAAACATCCGTTGTTGCTCCACCTTGAAAGATACATACTTCCATTCTTGCCTTCTTCTACTCAGAAAATTTATGTTTTAGAAGATTTCTAGTGTTATTTTTCTTGAATAGATTCATATCTGTAATTATAAAGTTGTTTGTCTGGTATGTATTTCTTACCATCAAATTTAAAGTGATAAACTTCGTTAATAGGTTTTGGTATATTTGACTCAAACACATCATTCATATTTCCTTTATTCTCCATAAAATTATTTATATCAAAAAATGTATGAACTTCAAATTCAATGTCAAGAAACGTAAGATCTTCATCACTCGATTTGAATTTAAAAGTATTATAAAAACTATATGCACATTTATTATTCGACCAAACTAACCCCTCATCAAAAACCGAATTAAACTTGCCATTTTTTAAAGTATAAATAGTAACATCTCTAACATCCCAATTGTGCTGATTTATTTTCTCAACAACAATCTCTTTTATACCATCAGAGTCAATATCCACCAATTGATAATCTACCTTTTTATCAATAATACTTCCTGTGAGTTTATACTTATTTAAGTCAGGAGAAAAAATCAGTAATAAATCTGCATAATCCCATGGTGACTCACTATTATTCTTATTTAATTTTACAATATAATCTTTTTGAGTTCCATTGCTTGAAGAGAGTTCAGTTTCAACTACTTCCAATAGTGAGATGTCTGATATATTTATATTTTCGCCTAATTTATCTCTAAATAATTTTGATGATATTTCTATTAAATTAGCTTTCAAAATTCTGTTTAATTCGTTAATATTTTGATTGCCTTTTATTATTGTTGCATTCTCTACACTTTTATCAGATTTTGTATCGAGACTTTCAGAATTGTTTAACCATTTCATTTCAATCAAATATTTTTCTTTCGAACTTACTAATTGTCTTTCTTCAAATACATACTTATGATATATAGCACTGTTTTGATATCGAATAATAATTCCAGTAATTTCTTTATTATTATTATAATCAAGAATAATATCAGAATAATTGCCTAACATAGAATTCCCTGTACCATCATTATCAATACTTTTGAGAGTTCCTTTCTCCCAAATAAAAATATCACATTCTTTATAATTTGAACTTGTCCAACCTACCAATAACCCATTTACACTAAGACCTTCTTTACTTTTATTTAAAGCAATAAGCTTATCAACATTTACATTGCAATTATCATTATTACGCATATCTTTTGCCCACATCTTTTCCCATGTTCCTTCTTTCAGAATAATAACCCCATGTTGCGTATTTTCCTTATCATACTTATAACAGGCTATAACTTCATTAACATTATCATCATCCAAATCTGTTGTAATGAATTTTTTGTCTTTTAAATTATTAGGGTTCTGAATCTCAGCACCTTCCGGAATGTTCTCATAAATATGGCTTAATAATTCATCATAGGAATATTTCGGAATATCTGTTTGGATTTTTTTTACTTTCGTGTTTATAGAAGATAAAGAGTTTGGATGTGATTTTGATTGAGAATTAGAGTTATTGCATCCTATTAAAGGGAATAACAAAAGTATCCCAACTAAAAGTAACTGTAATAGACTTGCCATTTTCCCCATAGATTTATCATCCTTTCTATATAAAAGAATACCTCACTAACAAAAGAGTTCTGCCTCTTAAATTCTTTCATTCCAATATTGTATTACCAAAATAAATTTTACTCAAGCGAGAATCTAAGGTTTATGATTTCATTTCTCGCTTGAGTAAACAATTTGTTACCTATTTACCATCAACCGAACGAAAAGCATTATAGAATACATAGGCTCTACTTACATATTGTGCCTGGGTTCCATAATTACCTCGTGATTTATTTGGATCGCCCCAACTTGGAAATGCTACTTTGGGAAACACTTTTGCAAGGTCTTTCTCTTTACTGTAATAACCTTTGAATTCCTCAGCTAAATAACGTATACCATATTCGGGATTATCACGTAGAGTCTCAGCTGCTTTTAATGTATCATTGGGGAGATAAACATTTAAGCCTGGTACTTTTTTGCCCTTTACATCTTGAGCCTGCGTAGCAGCAATACCGGCCGCATACATGCCTCCTTCAAAATCCTTCATTCTCGTATTAAAGTTGTGCGTATTGCTATTATAGCTTTCAAATACACAATATGTGGCAAGTGCATATGGATCCATATCTAATTCAGCACCTACTTTTTTAAATAATTGTCCGTATGAGTCCCACATATTTTGTGTGTCTTTTAAAATCGCAGGTATATTATAAACACTTGTTTTATCATTGCTTGCATCATAAAAACCGGGAAAACTCGTAGCATTAAAAGTAAATGTTGTAGCATTACTCGTCCCGTTTGAAGATTTATTAGGCAAATCGTCTTCAATAATTGCAGCGGTTTTCAGAGATGCTCCCATGTAATCGCTGAAACTATTAGGGCTTTCTATTCCAGTGGTATATAGAAAGTTTTTATCATCTATATACATTTTCCCATCAAATATTGGAGCATTAAAATTAAACTCTCTACCATCTTTATTACGTACTGCTGTAGCAGTTTTAGTTTTAGGATCCCATTTCACTTCAAAACCATATTTTGTAGCTATTTCTCTAAGCCATACAGCATCATGCCCACTTGGGTCAAAATACATCATCGGCTCATTATGGCAATACGCATACAGATTCAAACTCAACGGATCAGCTATTGTACCCGTATATGTGTCCTGCTGCAGGAATCTTGCCGTTTGTGGGTCATAGTACCTTGCGTGTAGGTTGTAGTATTTTGATTCCTTATCGTATTGGTATCCGGCATACAATATCTGGCTCCTTATTATTTCAGCCTCATCTGTTGTCGCTACTCCGTTGCTGTCATAGTAGGTCTCAGAGGATATATTACCGAATTCATCATACTTGTACTGTGAGCGGATATTCTTTGTTGTGGCATCTAGCAGGGCTGTCACATCAGCGTGTCCATTGTAGAAATAGTATACCTTGTCAGTTCCTGTTTTCCTTGATATAAGGCCTGTTCCTATTACATTGAAGGCACTTATTGTTCCGCTGTTTGTGTATTCAAATGCCACATTGTCATACTCATAGAAGTATCTTGCAGTTGTTCCGCCTACTGTTTTTGCAACCCTCTTCCCTTCTGCATTGTATGT
>JAEWSG010000037.1 GCA_023398495.1 Bacillota bacterium | reverse complement strand
TGCACCTCTGGGTCTTCTACCGCAACTTCAATTTCGAAAAACCAAGCGATGTAATGAACGTGTCGGATTCGGTGTATTTGGGGGAGTGTTAGGGTGGGTCTCCGATGCCAAAATCTCGCCAAATTGGTAAAAGGAAAAGAAACAAAAGCTACCATTCTCCCAAATCTGACTCCCGAAGAATCTGAACTATTCGCCTATATAAAAGAACACAACATCAGGCTGGAGCAGGAGAGGATAACACATAAATATGTATTGGACAAGCTGTTAGATCTATTATTTATGAGTGATTATAAATCTGAACGGAGTTAGTTAAGCGTTTAATACAAGTAAAGTTGCTTCTTGCTGAGATTTAGCTTCTTTTTTATCAAAATTTCTAATTACAGCTTTCATAGCATTTTTAACTCGTTTGTTAGATTCAGCAAGATCTTGTGTACTAATAAGTGAATATGCATCACCGTTAATAGTTGAAAAGGTGATCTTGTCTCGATTCTTTTTGCTCATTTTATCAATTAAGGTTGCTAAAATATTTATAGTTATTAAAAATCTGTTGCAAAGTAACGAAATTATTTTCATTAACAATAATACATCTATCAGGATAACCTGCAAATATCAGAGCATCAATGCTATCCTGATTAGCTTCAGTTGCATCAAGTACAACAATACCTTTAGCTGTTTGTTGTGTTTTAAAACTTATAGTGTCATAAATTTCTGCACACCAAATAAATTTTGGCATTCGGCTGAGTTGAAGATTATTCCGCAGAGTTTGGTTCATCTCTGTCAAGGTGACAATATGATTTTTAAAGGACCTGCTCGAAGTTAAATAGAATCGAAATACAAAATTATTAGAAAAATCATAACCCAAGCTATTATCTTTCAGGATCTGAAATACAAGTTCTTTAGCTACTACAGATTCAAGATATATCTTTGGATACAATGGCACAACTATTCCATCGATTACATAATCTTTATATTCCTCATCAATATAGTGCTGCCCAGGATGTGCTAAATCAATAATCCGGTATGGTATTAAATTATCGTCATGAACTACATATTTGTTGGGAATATTTGAAGCATCATAATATGACACTTCCTTTCCATGTGACTGAAAATGAGATTTAGGGACATCTCTCCACTTAAAGTTACAGTATTGTTTTCCTAGAATTATAATTACATGGCCTAGTTCACCGCTTTGAAGACCTGCTAGAATAGGAATTCCACTTTCAATGTAACTATCTATAATTTCTTTTAATTCCATGAATGGCTTAGAAAAATAGATTTTAGTTCCAAACCCAAACTCTCTTAATGCGAAAGAGATTTGGTCCATTGCTAACCCAGTTGAAGGAAGTTGTCTTTGGTAAGAAAACCGTTTAAGTGTACGATGGATTTCATTTGGAAAAGTTGGTAAATATTCATGATATTTAGAACCAAAGTACTCCATGATAGACCAAATGGAAGTTTCGGCACATTTCATTGTCTCACCATCCTGTGAACTATGAGGAAAACCTGTAGTGATAAATTTTATACCTGCTACATTAGTTTCCATTTTACACTTGATTATTTTGAAATCAGTATCAGAAAATGCTTTAGGATCTATAGTTGACCTGCCAATTACACTATTAGTTGTTGGTCTAACAATAAAGTAACCTAAATAATGTTGTCTAAGATTTTCAGTTTCATTTGGATTTAGAAAATGTTCAGTTTTTACTTGTGTATTAAATAAGGACACTCTTATACAATCTCTATGATAAGTATAATGCTTTGAAGAGTAATAATTATAAAAACTGTTTCTGAAAACCTTGTCCACATACGGATATTCAATCACACAGTATAAATCATCACGAAGCTCGCACAAGTAGTCTGAGATTTCAGATTCAATTTGTAAAGGAAAGTAGATATCATCCAAATCCTTAAAAAAATAATCTTTAACAGATTCCAGGATAGTTTCTACAGCTTCATCAATATGGGTACAAATAATTTCTATTGTTATTGCTTTGGAAGGTGGCATAATTTTGCATGTATAATTAGTGGAAACACTTTATAAAGTTAATTACATACGAACTATTAATCCTTAACTCGTGGTAACCTCCATTTGAGGCGTTATCTCTTTTTCAATCGTGTTACACGAAAATTCGGATTTTCTGTAAATTCTTCAGCCATGATTGTTTTTGTTTGTTGAATTCCAATGTGTTAGAATTGGAATGGTTGAAAATACATGGTTTTTTAAGAATTGCCAAATGTATTAAAAAGAAATAAATATCATTAATGCTATTGAATTTATTTCTTTAATTTCAGTAACTATTTTAAATTATGTCAATAAGATGAGACATGCGCTTGGCAATCATTTTATACAATCCTTGAAAATCTAGTCAAAGAAGGATAACTTGCCGTTGTTAACCGATGATCTTCCAGGCAGAATCGGATTTTCCGGAATAATAGCACCTCAGCATGTGAGACAACTGTATTGTGGTAAAATGATCCCTCCTCAATTTTATAAAAAAGGATTAGCTAATCCGGTATTGTATACCTATAAATGAATTCAACAAAGGCAATGTCTTGTCTGATATTACAACTCTATCCATTGCCAGCTTCACATGCTTAGACTTAAATTCGTCAAGCTGATCAAAGCTTAAATCAAATAAATCCTGAAGGTTGACATTGTATATGGCTTCATCAAGATCCCCACATAGTCGTCAATTGTGCTGCGTTCAGTGATGAGCTTTTAAGAAGTGAGTAAGAATTACATAACTAAGATTAATTTGCCAGTAAACGGTGGATTTAATAATTTTGAGTACCTAACCAACACCTCATGTCAGAATTAAAACTCGGTATTACAAAAATCGGCGACTTATTGGTAAATAGGAAGATAACATATGATGAGAAAGGGAAAGACATTCCCAATATCAATATGGTGGTGCCTCCCTACCAACGCCCTTATAAATGGACAGCAAAAAATGTGGTCCAGTTGTATGATGACATTATTGACGCCATGAACGATAATAAGGAAACTTATCGTGTTGGAACGCTCATTCTTCATTATGACAGTAAAGAATCAGTTTACAATGTGGTCGACGGACAACAGCGAACCATTACCTTTTCACTGCTGCTTCATGCACTGGATGGTAGTCTCGATATAAGTTTCCTGCATCAGAACCTGGCTGTTAATACGCATAACACCGGCAACATTCCCAACAACTTTCTCACGTTAAAAAGGCGCATTGATAACACTGAGCAGAGGGAAAAAGAGAAATTACTTGATTATATTTTACACAACTGCGAGCTCATTGTGGTAATAACCAAAGATATATCTGAAGCATTCCAGTTCTTTGATTCGCAGAATGCCCGCGGTAAAAAACTATATCCGCATGATCTGCTCAAGGCTTACCATCTTCGTGAGATGAATGATCTGGATGTATCCGAAACTGAGAAGGTTGTAAAGGTTTGGGAATCTTTACCTCAGAAAGAGCTCTCGTTGCTATTCAGCGATTATCTTTACAGGATAAAGGAATGGACCAAGGGTAACAGGGCTTGGGAACTTACAGAACATAACATCCATAAATTCAAAGGCATTACACGCAAGGATAACTTTCCGTATGCCCAGTTCAATAAAGGGGCTTTTGCTTACGCTGACATGGTTAATAATTCAGCCATGCCTTTCGTTTCAGGCTTGCGGAAACTGCTGCCCTTCCAGCTTGATACCCCTATTATTGCAGGAAGGCCGTTTTTTGAATATGCACGGCACTATTTTGAAATACTGAAGGACATCCAGAACAACGATAAGTACGAGGGCTATTTTATCAATGACAATGACATTGTTAAGACCCTCGAACTTAGCCATTACAGGAATGGTGTCGGTAACCGGATAACAAGATTGCTGTTCGACACTGCCATCTTACTTTATGTCGACAGGTTCTGTCCTGAGAAGCCGTCGAAATCTGACACTGAAATGCTGAATCAATTTGTAGTATATGCCTTTGTGTGGTCGTACTCCCTGAGGGCACAGTATTACAACCTTGGCTGGCAGTCGGCCCAGAACTACATCATGGGTTACAGCTCCAATGGCATTATAAACGCTTTCAATATATACAAAGTTATATCTGAATCAGATTCTCCGGTTTCACTCTTAAGTGCCTTGTCAGATAAACTAAGCAGGCTGCCTCTTAAGAACATAAAGTCTGATATGAATAATATTGATGTGGAGATAAAGGGCATTTACCAGAACTATCTGTACTATTTTAAAAAGAGCAATTTCATTGAAAACAAATGGGAACTTCAACACAACCACTGAAAGAATTATCTATTTACGAAATCTGCAAAGGCAACAAATTAACCTTCGAAGTACCCATATACCAACGGAACTATGCCTGGGAAAAAGATGAGATTGCTGCGCTGATACAGGACGTTTATGATGCCTGGACTACCCGCAAGCCTACATATTTTATCGGCACACTGGTAACTTTCAATAAAGGCGAACAGGTGTATGAAGTAATTGATGGCCAGCAGCGGTTAACGACCATTAACCTGGTGCTCGGAGCACTAAATATATCGGTAGAGAACAAACTAACCTTCAGGGCCCGGAAAAAATCGAACGATACCATTCAGAATCTGAATGATCCTGAGAAAGTAGATGAAAAAGACGACGGAATTACGGCAGGATTTAAGTATACAAAGACAGCCCTGAAGGAGATTGTTCCACTGGCCGACAATGAAAAATTCACTAAATATTTCCTTAATAATGTGCATCTGATACATTATGAAGTACCAAAGAACATCGACCTGAATCATTACTTCGAAATAATGAATTCCAGGGGCGAACAACTCGAGAAGCCCGAAATCATCAAAGCCCGGCTGATTGAAAAACTGAACAACGGGGATAAGGCAAAATTCAACCGCCTGTGGGAATTCTGCAGCGAAATGAATGTCTATATCCAGCAACAATATCAGGATAAAACCATCTTTGGCCCCAATTATGAGGACTTTTATATTAACAATTTTGACCAGTTACCAACGGTTGACAATAACATTGGAGTTAAGAGCATCAAAGAGCTGATTTACAGTGAAGGAATCACCAGATTGCCGGATAATGAAGATAAACCTGATTCATTCCAGCCAATTATTGACTTTTCCAACTTCCTGCTTATTGTTCTGAAGCTTTGCCTCATTGATTGTACCAACTTCAATCCAATGTTCTTTAATCTCGACGACAAGGATTTGATCAAGGAGTTTGGTGAAGTGGAAAAAGAATATGGAATTGACGAGGATTTTGTTAAGAAGTTCGGTATCAGCTTACTCTGGGCAAGATTCCTTCTCGACAACTATCTGGTACATCATTCAAATGAGAATGACACTATAGATAACAATCCCTGGAAACTTCAGTACTGGCAGAAAGAAGGAAATAAAGGGTACCTTAAAAACCTTTCCGAAGACACCGAACTTCAGAATAAAATGGTCCAATTACTCTCAATGTTCGAAGTATCATTTACTGCCCGACAAAGGAAAAACTACCTTTTCTACTGCCTGCTTTATCTTTTCGATAAAGATGACATTGAACTTACAGCCTATTGCGAATTCCTTTCCGGTTTAGCTGAAAAGTACTTCAGGGATGTATATCTGAAGCAGGACAGCCTTAATGAGATAAACACACCATTACCAGGCAGCTTTGATAAAACCATCCTGCCAAACAACAAACTCGACATTGAAATCCGCAACCGGGAGTTTAAATTCAATGAAATCTACGGCGACGGCACCAATGAATCAAAAGGCATACCCCTTTTCATCTTCAACTACATCGACTACAAACTCTGGCTCAAATACTTCAATGAACTCCGCGGCGAAAAAACCAAAGAAGGTAGCCGTGAAAGAAACGAATTCTTCGCCACCCTCGGCTGCAGTGACTTCGGCCTCAAAGTATTTGAACAATTCTACTTCTCCAGAACCCGCCGAAGCCTCGAACACTACTATGCCCAGGCCCTCGCCACCGGCACACCATCCGAACAAAGCCCAACTTCACTAAACACACCCACACTAAACCCACTCCCACTTAACAAAAACCAGATCAACTGCCTCGGCAACTACGCCATGATAGGCAGCGACGCCAACAGCTCTGGCTCAAACTGGACACCAAAATCCAAACTTTCACACTATCTGGACAATTCCGGCAAAATCCGCCAGATCAGCGTTGCCTCCCTCAAATTCATCATCATGATGCAAAAATGTAAGGACAACCAAGTTACGCGCCCTGGCGATGAATGGAATTTTGAGGATATACAAGAGCATCAGGGGAAGATATTGGGAGTGATAATTTAAAATATTCTTAAATAATTTCACTTTTAAGTAAAATTTGGATTACATTTGCAACTGGAAATGCTCAATTCCATTTCACTCTCAACCTGCCGCGGCGTATTATTTACATTGTTCAGGGGCACACCACTTCACTCTGTAATCTTACCGGTCATTAATCCAAAGAATCTGCAGGAAGTAAGTAAACCCACCAATGTTTAATGTCTCCTTTCGCCTACCTGCTGCCTCCACATGGCATAATAGAGTCCTTTCTGTTGTAAAAGCTGATCATGGTTTCCTGTTTCGGTGATCTTGCCTTTTTCAAGTACATAAATCACATCGGCGTGCATTATTGTTGAGA
>JAEWSG010000005.1 GCA_023398495.1 Bacillota bacterium | reverse complement strand
TAATTTGATATTTTATCAAATTTAAAAGGACGTTGGTGGTTCTTCGTCCTTTTCTACCACACCCTGAAGTTATTCTTGTCCAATTTTCATTGATTTACTGAAAAGCAGGTTGTCCTATAACAATATATTAAACATGAGCTTTGGAACAATCAATGATTCACAGAGTTTACACGAAGCCATTATACGAGCAAAGAATGCTGGAATATTATTAGCAGCAGCAGCAGGGAATAATTATGGAGGAAGTTGTGAGTATCCTGCTGCTTATTCTGAGGTTATTTCTGTTGGTGCGATCAGCAAGGACGGAAATATTGCACCTTTCTCAGCTCAAGATGGTGTAGATGTATTTGCACCAGGAGAAGATATCTACTCTACTTACTTGGGAAAAACATATTTAATAATGGGAGGAACATCAGCAGCAGTACCACACATAGTAGGAAAATTATGTTTTGAAAAAAGTTATACTCAGTAGCAAAATAAGAAACTTTTGTGTTACAAGTACGATGATTAAATTAATTAATTAAAAGAATATAAAATGATATTTTAGGAGGTCTATAAATGAAAATAAAGAAAGTACTTACAATTTTTATAGCTTTTGTAATTGTTTTTTCCTTTACAGTTAATATTTCGGCAGTAGATTGTCTTTTAGACAAACCTGATATATATAATGAGAATCAAAGGCCAGAAGAGTATAATAATTATGATAAAAACGACAAGAAACTAAAGGACAAAAAACCAGAAAAGAATCCCCTCCAGAAAGATGATGGTGATACCACTATAAGTGCCTATACATTACCATCAAGTCTTTCGACTGCTTTGCAATTATACGGTTACCCGTCAACCTCACTCACTGATTTATATATGAATAAAGGGACTGCTGGTTATATAAAATATAACCCTCCAGTTAGTGCCTACTATTCAATTTATACTACAGGTTCATTAGATACATATATAGAAGGATATAATGTAATTGCTTCAGATGATGATGACGGTCATGGTTTGAATGCTTGTCTTTCGCTCTATATGTATTCTGGCACTACATATTACATAGTTATAAGAGGAATAAATTCTTATCAAACTGGTCCATATACCCTTAGGTTAAATAGAGGTTTACCAACCTCCACCTACGAGCATAGTGATAATTTTTCTATTTTTAATAGCTCTACCTATAAAAACTATACAAATTGTTATGCTTATTCTCTCGACTTTTGGAAGAATCCTAATAACAACAAAATGTTCGGTTACAATGGCATAAACCCTGGTCAATTGGCAGGACGTTGGTTGAATCAATCTGATATAATTAATGCAACAACAGCATATGATAAAATCTATGCTTATTGCAAAGAGGATGCAAAATACTATGGTGGAAGTATACGGTCTATTAATAAATGGGCTCAACCAAGTGCAGGCTATTTTAAAGTAGCTTTAGTTCTTTGGCCTGGGAATGATTATCATTGGTATAGACAAACTCCTGACGGAAGATGGGCACACAAGATAGCTACTTCACAAGCAAAATTTACTGATGAGTCTGCTACTCCGGAAACTATATTTATGCCTGATGAGTGTAATAGAGGTAACTATACGCAGTTTCTTGGTTATTTTGAAGTTAAAGTTCCTACTATAAGTTCTTCGTCTTTAAGTTCGGTTTTCAGTAAAGAAGTAACAAAAACATACGATAAAAAAGATGATCTTATACTTGACACATTCAAGTCATTTAGATCTGGTATGTCGAAAGATGAAGTTAAGAGTATTATAGGTCAAGAACATGATTTTATTGGTAGTGGTTATATAGGCGAAGTTTATATACTTAAGGATGGAACAAAAGTTGTTGTTTACTTTTCTAATGATGTTGTTGATCAGATAAGAATATTAAAAAATGACAATTCATATGATATAATTGTTAAATAGCAGCATCTAGTGCATGATTATAAATCTTTACCACAACATGCCCTTAAGGCATGTTGTGGTGTAGTATTCATTTCTTCAACAAGTAATGAATTGCTGTAATTGAATATAACTAAGCATATAATACCAAAAAAAATGATGGTTAGTTTTGTAAATCCATTATCATAAAGAATAAACTTAAGGGGATTGAAACTATGAAGGCATTAAGATTTAGTTTTGTAGTAATTATAATAATTGTAATAATAACTATATCTGTAATATTTTATGAAACACGTTTTAATGACAGGAGTCTGAACAATTTTGTAGGTTACAAGAATGTTCCTGATAACATCAGCTATTCTGAATTTATTGAAAGATATGGCGAGCCTTATAAAGAAGTAAAAAATTCTGCATATTCGCTTGACTTTATTTTTTATGATTTATATAAAACAGATAATTATAAAATTGATGAAAACGCTAATAAAACATGTTTATTCTATGATGTTAGCGACAAGTATGCCTTTGGATTTGAATTTGATTCTATTACAAACAAATTGATATACAAGGCATGCATTCGTTTAGATTTAAGCGATGAGGACTTTAAGAAACTTTCTCTTGGTTATAGCAGAAATAAAGTATTAGACATCCTTAAACATCAACATCGCATACTTGGATCTGGATTTACATACTATGGATATAAGCTTGCAGATGGCTCTTGTTATACTCTATTATTTCAGGAGGATAAATTGGTTAATATAGGTGATGGTTCAGAATTATGGGGAACATACTAAATATAATGATATTATGAATTGACAACCAAATCAAACAAATAAGTATGAATACATAGCTGAAGCATCATTATTTTTGATAAGTAATAAACACTTTACAACTATACATAATTTGCCATTAGCTTGCATCTGTAACTGGAGTATAAATCTGTGTATCGGATTTTATGTAATCCTTCTTAAGCAAGTAGTTTTAAGTTAACAAGGTTTACAGAATATAACTCTGTATCACCTTTACATTATATATTGTTGCCGGTTTTGTTAAGTTTTATACATAAAGTTGATTAAAATTGGCAATAATTATTTATTATGGTGTATTTCAACCATCTTTCAAACCCATTTATAAATTTATGGGGTCTAGCCCGTCCAGCAATGAGGACGAGTCCTTTAGGGCCTTGGGGGGAAGCATTTAGATATAACTTTCCAATCGTCCTGGATACTGAATCATTAATTGGCTAAGTAACCGAACCCAGTTTTTATTCCGTTGTGTCCACTTTTTTATCACATCCATGGATGCTAAATATAACATCTTTTCCAATGAGCTGTCAGTTGGAAATATTGTTTTTGATTTTGTAACCATACGGAACTGGCGATTCAGCCCTTCAATTATATAAGGAGTATAAATTATTTTCGTATCTCCTCTGAAAATTTGAAGAAGGGGCTTATAACATCCCAGTTGTTCTCCCAACTGCGTATTGCAAAGGGGTATTCTTTCCCATTTATCTTTTAACCGATAAAGCTTATCTAATGCCACATCTTCCTTTATTTTGTAGTGAATTGCTTATCGAAACAATGATTTTATCGAAAGTTGATATTCAAAATTTGCTTTTAGGCAACTTTTATCCAAATGCACTTTCTATAAAATATACCATATTATATACTGTCTCTAAAAATGGAGGCAAAAAACTATGGTAACCATTTCAATTCATGATTTCAAGACGCTTATTAAGAGAGCCGAATCCTATTTGTCATCTCAGAAGTACTCACCCATAACAGCACGTAATTAATCACATTAAACCCCACGATATGCGTGGGAGAATTCAAAAAGGAATGCTTATAAGTATGATATAAAAGTCCTCCTCTGGTATAATGACAAAGGTTTCGCAAGCCATAGTCATAAAAAGAGGAGACAACATCCAAATGGATAACTCAAGTTTAACACATCCAAAGCAGTAAAAGTTATGTTTACTGTTTACTGAGGAAATTTGTACTTAGGCAAGGCTAAGAATTAAGTTACTTCCTGGGATAATAAAAAATTTTGATTTGATAGTATTTTCACAATGCAAAACAGTAGGTTATTTTTCATTATCCCTTAGTGAAGCAGAGATAATTCCAGTACATGGATGATTTTGATTGAAAGAAGCTGAAATTATCCGATAATGGACAAATTTCGACTTTGAGATTTGCGTAAAATGATGGTATAAATTAAATTGATTTATTGGATGATAGGGCTAAGATGCTGGAGAATATTATTTGTAATCCTGTCAATTAAGGTGATTCAAAAAAAATAACTGGTCAAAAGGTGTTTCAA
This sequence comes from Bacillota bacterium, assembly GCA_023398495.1. Taxonomy (GTDB): domain Bacteria; phylum Bacillota; class Clostridia; order Acetivibrionales; family Acetivibrionaceae; genus Acetivibrio. The sequence goes on along the minus strand of JAEWSG010000005.1, from coordinate 134,214 downwards.
AAAAGCTGATTTTATTGGGTTTGAACTAAAAATTTTGACTAATGAATTTTTTTGAAACACCTAAGTAATTTGTTTTAAACTCAAACTTATGTGGTATTATTTATATAAATACCATGTTGATTAATAATAAGATGTACAAGTATTACAGAGCCGTAAGAATGTACTTAATTCTTGCGCTTTTATTATGTTTGGAGGTAGTAGAGTAAATGAGAAAGACTAAAATAATCTGTACGTTAGGACCAGCAGTCGATAGTGAAGATATGTTAAGGAAACTAATGCAAAAGGGCATGGATATTGCACGACTTAATTTTTCCCATGGGACACATGAGGAGCACAAAGAACGTACCGACCGCTTTAAGAAGGTTAGATATGAATTAGGGCTTCCCATTCCTCTCCTTTTAGATACAAAGGGGCCTGAAATAAGGCTTGGTAACTTTGAGAATGGTGAAGTGCAATTAAGAGAAGGCGAGAAGTTTACACTGTTAAATGCCGATATACTAGGTGATGTTACTAAATGCTCGATATCGTACAAAGGTCTATATAAGGATGTAAAAAAGGGGACCAGAATACTTATTAATGATGGCTTGGTTGAATTAGAGGTTACTAATATTAAGGATAATGACATAATTTGTGAGGTGTTGAACGGGGGAATGATAGGAAACCATAAGGGAGTTAATGTCCCCGGGGTTGAAGTGCGTCTTCCTTCACTTACTGAAAAGGATGTTGAAGATATTAAGTTTGCAATAGAAAATGAATTTGACTTTATTGCGGCCTCATTTATCAGGAAAGCTTCCGATGTTATTGATATAAAAAAGGTTCTGGAGAATAATGGTGGTCAGGATTTGTGTATAATAGCCAAGATTGAAAACAGGGAAGCCATAGAAAATGTTGATGAAATTATAAAGGTATCAGATGGGATAATGGTGGCAAGAGGAGACTTAGGAGTCGAAATACCGGTAGAAGAGGTACCTGTGGTACAGAAGATGTTGATCGAAAAATGTTACAGAAGCGGAAAGCCTGTTATCACAGCTACACAGATGCTTGATTCTATGATCAGAAATCCAAGACCCACAAGAGCTGAAACAAGTGATATAGCCAATGCTATTTATGACGGTACAAGTGTTATTATGCTTTCTGGTGAAACTGCAATTGGAAAATATCCTCTAGAGACACTGGATACGATGGCTAAAATTGCCAGGAAAGCAGAAGCATCCATTGATTATTGGGACAATTTTAAAAGAATGCAATATGATTTTTCGCCAAACGTTACAAATGCAATAAGTCATGCTACATGTACCACAGCTCAGGATTTAAAGGCATCAGCGATAATTACCGTTACTCATTCCGGACATACTGCAAGGATGATATCCAGATTCAGACCCCAGTGTCCTATAATTGCAACGACAGTATCTCCGAGAGTCCAACGTCAGTTGTCGCTGTCATGGGGAGTGTTACCTTATCTTGCAGCAGAGGCTACATCTACAGATGAAATGTTTGATACGGGAGTTGAGAAGGCATTAGAATCCAAATTGGTCAGAAATGGGGACATCACTGTAATAACTGCAGGCTTGCCTATTGGGATGAGTGGAACAACTAATATACTAAAGGTGCACATTGTTGGAAAGGTTCTTGTGCAGGGGACAGGTATAGGCACTGGTACTGTGACCGGAGAAATAAGGGTTGCAAGGTCTGTTGATGAGGCTAGTGAAAACTTTTCAGATGGAAGTATATTGGTTGTATCTTATACTACCAACGAATTTCTCCCAATAATCAAGCGAGCATCAGCAGTAGTAGTTGAAGAGGGTGGTCAGAGTTCCCATGCGGCTACGGTAGGACTTGCTCTTGAAATACCTGTCATAATAGGTGCGGAAAATGCAACAAAGATACTGAAAAACGGTTCGGTAGTTACTGTTGACTCTGAAAGAGGTATCGTCTGTTATGGAGCTAATGTCAACTAGTGCCCTGTGACAGAATTAATTTCTAAAGTGTTTGGGGCACAGACAGAGGAAGTGCATTTTTAACATTATGAAAGACTAGAAATTAGTAATGTTAAAAAGCACTAGTGCCTCGTAATACTTCTATGAAAGGATGTGAATATAATGCAGAAGATGATATCTTGGAATGTAAACGGAATAAGGGCAGTAATGGGTAAAGGATTTATGGAATTTTTATTAAAAGAAGATGCTGACATATTTTGTATTCAGGAGACCAAGGTTCAAGAAGGTCAAATTGAAATACTTGCTAAAGAATATTACCAATATTGGAATTATGCCCAAAAGAAAGGCTATTCTGGGGTGGCTGTTTTTACAAAAGTAAAGCCCATTAATGTAGCTTATGGTATAGGAATAGAGGAGCACGATAAAGAGGGAAGAGTTATTACTCTCGAATATGAGAATTACTATTTTATAGGAGTTTATACACCTAATTCTCAGAGAGGACTTACTAGGCTTGAGTATCGGATGAAATGGGAAGACAGTTTTCTTGCATATCTGAAATCGCTTGAAAAGCACAAGCCTGTAATAGTTTGTGGTGATTTAAACGTCGCTCATAAGGAGATAGATCTTAAAAACCCGCAGTCAAACAGGAAGAATGCCGGGTTTACTTACGAGGAAAGAAAAAAGTTTGACAATTATATTAATAGTGGTTTAATTGATACTTTTAGGTATCTTTATCCTGATAGGTCAGGTGTATATACATGGTGGTCCTATATGTTTAATGCAAGACAGAACAACGCAGGATGGAGGATAGACTATTTTATTATATCAGAGGGTATTAAAGACAGACTCAAGGATTCCTTGGTTTACCCTGATATTACTGGTTCTGACCACTGTCCTGTGGGTATACTATTTGATTAAAGTGTTAAGGACGTGTTTTTCAATATAATTAATGGTTTATTATAAACAAAAATAGGCAGACAACAAATAGTTGTTTGCCTATTTAATATTATATAGGAAATCATGCGACTAAAATGCTGCACAACGCTCGAAAGGGTCCATACTGGATAATTATGATTCTAAAAGGGAAGTTCAGCGGAATCGTTCTGGGAGTTAAAATCTTCGACAGAACTTTGAAAAATTGATGTATTTGTAGTCTGCAAAAGGTCTGACGACTTCTTGCTGTCTGCAAAGGAAACTTCTTCGGCAATAATTTCAGTTATATAGTGTCTTTTACCTTCAGCATCATCCCAAGATCTGTTATGCAGTCTGCCTATTACTGCAACCTGCTGTCCTTTGCGGAAATAATTGCTGCAAAATTCTGAGGTTTTTTCCCAAGCGATTATAGGGAAAAAATCGGCCTGTTGTTCATCACCCTGTTTTGCAAACCTTCTGCTCACAGCAAGTCTGAACTGACAGAGTGTTTTGTTGGTGGTAGTGTGCCTTACTTCGGGGTCCTGGGTTAGTCTTCCAATTAACATAACTTTGTTCATAAAATCAACCTACTTTCAAAAAACTTTCTATAAATAGTATACCAAACATATGTTCGGTTGTCTATAGTTTTCAAAAAAATTTTTATGTTATAAATTTATGAAAGAAGGTATCGTTATCAGATATAGTATAGTTAGTGGTTATAATAAAAATGGCAATAAATAAAGGGAGAAGCACCATAGCATATGCTACTTTCATCTGGTTGAAGTGTTTTTAATAATAGAGTTTATACCATTAATAAAGCTTGATAATGGAATTTATTACTAATGGACCCATGCCAAGTACAGCAGACAAAACTACAGCTGTTATCGGGTGAACTTTAAACTTAATTATAGAAACAAGAATTATGAAAAAAACTACAACACTCCATATATCTATTATATTATCGGAATTTGACAACCTACCTATTAGTAGAGATTTTAGCAAGTCAAAAGAAATTTCTGACTTGAATATGGAGGTTTGAGACATAAATATTACAGCCGAAAATATCATACCCGTTGTTACCGGCCTGATACCACGAAGTACTGATTCGACTACTTTGCTTTCCTTAAATTGAATAAAAAAGTGGGCAATTATTACTATTAATATAAATGAGGGCAGAGCTACTCCTATTGTTGCAGATAAGGAACCGAGAACTCCAGAGACTTTTGCCCCCACATATGTTGCGGTATTTACCGCAATAGGCCCTGGTGTCATTTGAGATATGGCAATTACATCTGCGAACTCTTTTCCGCTTATCCAGCTGTTTTTCTCGATTTCTGTCTCGACGAGAGGAATCATCGCGTACCCTCCACCAAAGCTGAAAAGTCCAATTTTAAAAAAAGTCCAGAAAAGTAGTAGGATAATCATTGTTTTTTTACCTTCCTTATTATGTATATTATATAGCCGGCAATTCCTCCAGCAGCAATAAGGAGAACAGCGTGTATTTCAAAGAAAACCATTAATATGAAAGCAGTAACTGCAAGAACGGCAGATATGTATCCCTTTATTGTTTTTCTGGTAAGCTTGATGGCTGTTATAAATATTAATGCAGTTACCCCTGCTCGTATACCTTCGAAAGCTTTCTGTAAAAAGATATTATCCTTTATACCGGATAATATGTAGTATATTGCAATAATTGTAAAGAATGATGGGAGAATAACACCTATAGCTGCAGATACTGCACCTCTTAACTTGGCTTTCTTGTATCCAACAAACATAGAAGTATTAATTGCTATTACTCCGGGTACTGATTGGACTATAGCAAAAATGTCTATAATGTCTTCTTCGTCAATCCATTTTTTGTGTTCTACTACTTCCTTCTCAATTAAAGGTAGCATGGCATAACCACCCCCTATTGTAAAAGCACCTATCTTGAAGAATGTTACAAAAATTTCCCAAAGTTCTTTTGTGTTTTCTTTACTCATATACCATATCCTCTATATAATTTTATAGGTTTTATGATACCAGTTACAATGTAATTAGGGAAGGCTTTAACATAAAATCATCCGGAATAACAAATTTTTTATGAAAAAGGTAAGACTTTTTTTTTGCAGGTCCGTATTATATTTTTGAGATAACGATTTTATATGAAAATGTATTAATAGACGATAAATTGTATTTGGTTGATAAACAAAGTTTAAGGAGGAAGATATTTTATGGTTCGAAAGTTAAGACGGTCAAAACATGATAAAGTTTTAGCTGGTGTTTGTGGTGGAATAGCTGAGTATTTTAATCTTGATTCTACTATTATAAGGCTTGGTTTTGTATTGATGGCTTTTTCCGGGGGGTTAGGCGTGCTGGCGTATATAGTTGGAATATTTATAATGCCTGAGAAGGAGAGCTATAAACCGAGTAATTTTTATGAGGAAGACAGTGATGTTTATGACAGTGAAAAAGATTTTACACAAGTTATGGGAGATACTATGGATACTAAAACACATGATCCACAAAGAAGCAAAACCTTTGTAGGAATAAGCCTTATACTACTTGGAGTTTTGTTCCTAGCTAAGGAATATATACCGAGAATTGATTTTGTACAATTAACTCCTGTTTTGTTAGTGTTAATTGGAGTATTTATTGTTTTTAAGAATGGGAGGAAATAAAATGAGTAGAAAAGGTATAGGATTTGGTGCATTACTAATAGCTATTGGGGCATTGGCATTTTTGATTCAGCTTGGTATTTTGAGCGGTTCTGTTTTCATGGTTTTCTTGAACCATATTGAACTTACAATACCTTTGATACTCATAGTTACCGGATTGAATATAATTTTTAGAAAATACTATTTTGCAAAAATCTTAACATGGACAGCATTTTTTGCAGTGATGATCATATACGGAAATTTTGTTGAAAGTAATGTACCTAAAACCGGCTATAACATTAATAAACCGTTTGTAATTGAACAGTTTGAAGAAACAGGTAATGGTGAGCTTAAACTGAATGCTTCGGCACTAAAACTTATAATGGGTTCAACCGAAGAAAATAATTTAATATCCGGTAAGGCTGAAAATATAGATGTAAAACATAAAGTAAATTACAAAGATGGTAATAAGACTGCAATAGTAGAATTTAGTACAGACAGCGAAGCAACAATTGGAAAATTTTTTCAATCTCTTTTTTCAACAGGTAAATTTCCAATAGACAGGAAGTGCACCATGAATCTGAATAAGGAAATTATCTGGAATCTGAATATGAATCTTGATGCAATAAATTCGGATTTGGATTTATCACAATTAAAGGTTAAATCAATTGATATTGATGGTGATGCAGGAAATTTTATACTTAAATTGGGTCAGAAGTATGATGCGACAAAGGTAAACATTGATGCAGATGCAGCTAAGGTTCTGGTTTTTGTTCCCCTAAATTCGGGGATAAAGGTTAAATTTAAAGGTAATGCAAGTTCTACTGACTTTAATGATTTGATTTTGGAAAAACAAGGGGAGTATTATGTTTCAAAAAATTATAATAAAATGGATAGCAGGATAGAATTAAATGTAAATATGGATGCAGGTAAGTTTGAGATAGACAGTGTTGAGGGCTGACACTGGATTTTTATAAGAGCACAAGAGGATGCCGGCTTAGACAAGCTTAGGCATCTTTTATTTTATGGAATAAGATGAAAAAATTAAAATATAAGATAAAGTATGATAATTTTTGGTACAAATGTGGTATAAATATGTTAGAATGTAATAGCTGTGATGAATCTTATTTATATCGCAGCTGAAGCTGTAATCAAAGTAGTAAGTTCTGATGCGATAAACAGATGAACTATATCTTCTCAAAAAGTGTCATAACACTCATGTTATAAGACTTTTTGAGAAGAATAGTATATCGCAGCTGAAGCTGTAATCAAAGTATAGATAACGTACACTAAAGTTAAATTTATATAGCATCCAAACGTTATCTAATTTAGATGAAAAACGTCCTTTAATTTTAGTTTTAGAGTTTTTCATCTATAGTAAGTTCTGATGCGATAAACAGATGAACTATATCTTCTTTATATATTGAAAGGATAGCAGATTATATGAGATATTTTACAAACCAATTCAGAAAGATCAAAGCAGTGTTTGTCAATATTGCAAAAAAACTTAATGCTTTCAATATAGTAATAATATACAGCATTGTAGGGTCGCTTTGGGTTATGCTTTCGGACAAAGTACTTGAAATGCTTATAAGCGATCCTGGGAAAATTGTTCAGATATCAATGTATAAAGGATGGTTTTATGTGGCATGTACAGCAGTGTTGTTATACGTTTTAATTGACAGTAGTATTAAGGAAATAAAAAATTCAAGGAATGAAATAAGAATAAGTGAAGAAAGATATAGAATGGTAATTAACAATACTACCGATGGGTTGTGGGAGTGGAACATTCTTGAAGATAAGATATATGTACCCTTGTCCTTGAAGGAAAATTTAGGTTACACAGATGGAGAAATTTCATATAAGGCCGATGAACTTGTTAATTTTATACATCCTGATGAAGTTTTTAATGTAAAGGAAGACTTAGGGAGGTACCTATCAGGAGAAACCCCTAAATTTGCACTTGAATTCAGGGTGAAGTCACAAATATGTGAATATGTGTGGTTTCAGATAAGGGGTCAGGTAATTCGCGATAAAGAGGGAAATCCTATAAGGTTAATAGGTACGACTACTAACATTAATGAACGTAAAATGACTGAGATGGCTTTGAAAAAAACAATGGAAGAGAATGAACGGCTGCTAAATGAAATTATTGAATATGACAGACTTAAAACAGAATTTTTTACCAATATATCCCATGAGTTTCGTACTCCCCTGAATGTAATACTTTCCGTTGTACAAGTTTTGTCAATTTATGAGAAAAAGGGAGATGAAATGGTTGGTCTTGAAAAACTAAACAGGTATATGAAAAATGTTAAGCAGAATTGTTACAGGCTGCTTAAGCTTATTAATAATCTTATCGATGTAAACAGAATAGAGTCGGGATTTTTTCAATTGCAGTTGAACAATGAAGATATTGTTGGAGTTATAAAAAGGATTACAAATTCTGTTAATGATTTTGTAAGAATCAAGCAGCTTAAACTTTCATTTTCATCTGATGTGAAGGAAAAAATTATTGCATGTGATTCTGATAAAGTTGAAAGGTTAATGCTTAACCTGATTTCGAATTCTATAAAGTTTACAAAACCTGGAGGAGAAATATTTATAAACATAATTGATACGGGAGAAGTTGTAAATGTTTCGGTAAGAGACACAGGTATAGGTATTGAAGAGGATAAAGTAGCTATTATTTTTGACCGTTTCAGGCAGGTCAACTCATCCCTGATTAAAGATAGTGAAGGTAGTGGAATAGGACTGTATCTTGTTAAATCGTTGGTAGAAATGCACAATGGAGAGATAAAGGTTGTAAGCACGCCAAATGTGGGAACTGAGTTTACTATATCTTTCCCTGTTATATTATTGAGCAAGGAAGAAATGGAAGCTATATCTAAAAAAACTTTTGATGTGAAAAATGATGGAGTGGAAAAGGCTGAAATTGAATTTGCAGACATATATGTCGCTCAATAGAGTTTGGTAATATTCTATATATCAAAATCAGAAAGGTTTAGTTTATCTGTATAAAGCTTTATTGTCAAATCACTACTTTTAGCCGATATGTTCATAACAAAATTCTGATTTGATGACACCATAATACATGAACCTTTCAGGTCTATAATGCTGTTATAAATCTCAGATATTTTACTAAAAGTATCATCTTCAATAGATTCAACATCCCCGAAGTTAAAAACTACTTTTACGGGTTGGATTGAAGAAATTCTCTGCACACCCAATTTTAAAGCTGCAACATTTTTATCGCACATGCTTTTGGAAATATTGATAACGGATACGCCATCTTTACTTTCAATAAAAAATGGCCTTAAGACATTACTTTCCGGTTTGGCCTGTTGTACTATTGCAGGACAAGGACTGGGTTGTTGTTTTTGGTAAACCATGGAGTTGCTATCGATTTTTGTTGAAGAACTGGAAGACTGTAGAACTTCATTTACAACCTCTATTACTTTTTCATAGGAAAAGGGTTTGACAATATAGTGTTTTGCACCAGTTTGCAAAGCCTCCAGAATCATTAGTCTTTGATTAAGTGCACTTACCATAATAATCTTTGCTTGGGGGTAAGCATTAATGATTTTTTTAACACCATCGATACCGCTTAAAATGGGCATAGTTATATCCATTGTTACAAGATCAGGCTTGTGGTTTTCATATTCAACAAAAGCCTGAACACCATTTGATGCTTCTGACAATATAGTGTGTCCACCAGAGACCAGTATGTTTCTAAGGTTTCTTCTTGCCATGGAGGAGTCGTCTACAATCAGTACACTAGCCATTTATAATGCCTCCTTCAGATTAGTTTGTTATCAGATTGATGCTCAATAAGGCTGAAAGTTTCTAAATACACTTGTTATGTTTACTATAGAGAGTTTAAGAAAACTATATCAATACTGCCTTTATCCGAAAATAATGAAGCTGTCCAAATTCCAGCAACGGAATGCTGAACTTTTGCAATTTGTGCGTGTAAAGTAACAGGAGTGCCAAGCGTTATATAGTCTTCAATATGAGGAAGTAATTTTGGAAAATTCCCCATAATCATATTTGTACATTCTGCGAGAAAATCTTCATTGCTTATTTCTTCATCTTCTTGTTTTACAGAATCTAAAACAAAATATGAAAGTATACTGTTTAACAAATTCTTATCTGCTGTGAAGAGGAATACACCGTTAATAGCACCTTTTATTCTTATTAAAACTGTAACTTCCCTTAGGTATAAAGTGTCAACTCTTTTGACTTTTTCTCCAGCATCGGTGTCAGAAAGACACAACTGACCCTCAAAAAATTTTTTTGTAGTATCAATAAGTGAATTCATAAATTCAATTTCCGATACTAGCGGTAAATCAGTGATTGAAGAGTAAGGAACAAAAATTGTAAATTTGGTTCCTGAACGGATGGAAGTAGTTACTTCAATACTTCCACCCAACTTATCCACTTCCTCTTTTACTGCACTCAACCCAACGCCTCTACCAGATAAATCTGAGACTTTGCAATTGGTTGAAAAACCGTCATGAAATATTAAGGAAATTATATCGGCTTCATTTTTGCACTTTATTTCTGCGTCAGTATAAAATCCTTTTTCAACGGCTGTTTTCTCTATAAGTTCCACATCTAATCCAAAACCGTCATCAGTAATTATCAAGCTGAGTTTATCGTTCTCAATATTAGCTATGCATTTAATGTTTCCAAATTCACTTTTTCCTGATTTTTTGCGTTCATCCCAGGATTCTATTCCGTACTCCATAATGTCCCGGAATATGTGACCGAGCGATTTTACTAAAGGACCGTATCTTTTGGGATCTACATAAAATTCTCCGCCTTCTATCATTAGTGGATTAACCTGTTTGCAAAAACGGTCGGACAGGTTTAATAAATAATTAGTATAAGGTTTGAGTAGTTCTTTGAATGGCTTGTATCTGAGTTTTCTTACTTTAGGTATGAGCAGATTGTAGTTTATAGGTAACATCAATGATAGCATATTGTTCTCAATTTCTAAAAGCTTTTGTTTATCCACTTCAACTATTTCAGTATTTTTGAAAAACGAATCTCCAAGAACACTTTTAAGGATATATAGATCTTCATTTATCCAATCCGACATTTGGTAATTTGATAGGAATTCTTCCAGGTCTTCTAGGCTCATATTGTTTTTGCTTTCCATCAGTGAGGATAGGTCGGATTCAAACTGATGAAGGTTGGCTGATATCTTCCTTAGACCAAATTGACTGAAATTGCCCTTGAAAGTGTGGATTACCCTGTAAAGTTTTACGATAATATCCTCTACGCTATAAGAGGTATTTACAATTTCGGATACTCGTGTTGTACAAAAGTTATTATAGTCTTGGACGCAATCAATAAAATCTGAAAAGTTTGTAATTATATTTACTATCATCTCAAACATGTGTCTATCTTCTTCCATTTGTGCGTGGAGCTTACGGTTTTCTGTAATATCCGTAAGTATTAGCATAACTGCTTCAGTTGGATCATAAATGTTTGTGGTTATAATTTTATATCCAATATGTATTTGTCTGTTGTTAATAGTTGTTTCTTCGGTCAATAAACTTAAGTATGCTTCCCTTTTAGATATATCTTCTTCTGTTAAGACTTTGGAGATAACACATTGAAGTAGTTCCTGCTGCTCATTATTACCCGGATAAATTAACTCCGAAATATTTTCATCTTTTATTTCACGATTGAATATCCTTTTGCATTCGAGACTATAATTTTCGTCAACAGCAAGGTCAATTCCAAAAGTTAAAAAGCCTTGTCCTGCGTTGTCTAAAAGGATTTTGATGGATTCGGTTTTCTCTAAAACTTTTCTTTCAAGTGTTTCTGAAAATTTATTGAGGTTTTCTTTTGTGATTTTGAGTTCATTGTACATATGAATGAGGGCTTCATTTTTATATTCGATTTCTTTGGAATCGTTTTTTAGTTTTTTTAAAGTTCTTGAATAGCTTAAAACAAGGATGAAACTAATTACACATATAACAATTATGCTCAGAAGTTTTGCAATAATAAAATACCAATTAATTTCTATAATGTATGAACGATGCTGAAGTATAATTAACGGTATCAAAGAAAGTGCAAGTATACTTGTAATTGTAAGCCCTGAAATTAAAAGTGCATGCTTATATTTATTTATAAGGGGACTTTTCTTATTGTATATTTTCATAATTTGCACCTGTCGTGAAAAAGAATTCTTTGAATAAAATGCAAACAAACTGTAAACAAACTGGATAATATCAATTGGAAAAGAAATATTTATACAATAATTATACCAGATATATAGAGATAAGGCTTATAGGTAATTAGTCCTAGTACAAATTTCTTGCAATAATGATGCTCCAGTGCTAATAAATACTCTTGGAATTTATTGAAAAATAGCGTATAATATTGTTATTAGCTTGTTTTATATACAAAAATATATGCGGAGGTGCTTAATTATGAAGATAAGAGATTTGCTTGAGAAAAGAAAACAAGCAAATAAAAGGGCTGCAAGGAAGAAAACTGCAAAAAGTATTGCAGTTGGAGCAGGTGTAGGAGCAGCTGTCGGTCTGACGGCAGGAGTATTATTAGCACCTAAATCGGGTAAGGAAACAAGAGAAGAATTAGCAGAGAATGCAAAAGTTGCAGCGGGGAAAGTAGCAGAAGGTACGAAAAAGACTGCTGAAAAAGTAGCAGAAGGAACAAAGAAAGCTGCCGTTTTGGTAAAGGAAAAAGTCGCTGAAATAAAAAACAAGAAAGCAGAAGTAAAACATGAGGAGCAAGCAGAAAATGAAGAGCCTGATAATTAGGGGTATTTTATAATACTTTGTATATTAGAAAAAACAAATTATTCAATTTGTTTTTTTCTTTATGTAAGTAAAAAATTACATATTGAGGGGGAAAAACATGGAGATTTTAATCAGTGTCAGAGATTTGGTGAATTTTGTAATGTATTCTTTAGGTGCGGTTGCCTTAATTGTATTTATTATTGCACTCCTTTATGTTATAAGGATTGTAAGGCGTTTGGACAAGCTGGTCGAAAAAAATACTGAATATATCAATAAAACTGCAAGTGTGCTGCCTGACGTAGTAGATAACATAAATGATGTATCGGTAAGTCTGAAAAATGGGATAAATAAAGCAGAGCAAACAGTTGAAACTATCGAGGACTATATATGTGAGACGGTAGCAACAGTTAGTGAAGGTACAGAAGGGATATTTGATTTCGTAAGTGTTGTGAGTGAAGTAATTAAATCTGTTGTTGCATTTTTTCCACTGGGGAAGAAGAAGTAAATAAGGTTAAATAAAAATTAGCTATGGCTTAAAGCCATAGCTAATTATAATATTACCATTTGCTGCCAAAGTTTCTATTGCCACCACCGAAGCCTCTGTTGCCGCCTCCGGAATTGTTTCTTCTCTGTTGCTTCTTAGCCTGTCTGCATGTCGGGCATCTTTGAGGTTCGTTTTGGAATCCCTTTTCTTGATAAAATGCTTGTTCTCCTTCTGTGAATACGAATTCAGCATTGCAGTCCTTACATATAAGAGTCTTGTCGGGCATATTGATAATCCTCCTTAATTATTGGATTTAACCTATTCTAGACATATTCTTCCAATCGATTAAGGAGAACATGAGTCTAAATATATTAAATCTCGTTACTATTTTAATTATATCATATAATTCATAAGCAAATCAATATGTTTTATTTATACAATAAAATGTAAAATATGGAAACTGTAGCAAGGTAGGGCGAACGGTTTTATTATAAAATTTTGATTGCAGCTTTAGCTGCGGTATGATTATCACCTTTTATACTATTTGTTCATATAATATAGAAGGAATAAATAGGGACTGTGTATGTGATAATTATATGTACTATTATAGAACACTTTATGTAACTGAATATAATAGGGATAAAGCTGTCCAATATGCAAATAAATGGGCACTAAAACGTAATCCTTCCTATTTTAACTTCGATAAGTCTGGCGGGGATTGTACAAATTTTGCATCTCAGGTGATTTTTGCAGGAAGTAAAATTATGAACTATACCCCGGTATATGGCTGGTATTATATTAATTCAAACAAAAGAACCGCTTCTTGGACAGGTGTTAATTATCTTTATAACTTCCTCATAAGTAATAAAGGAATAGGTCCCTTTGCAGAGCAGGTAGATGCTAAAGATATAAAGCCTGGTGACATAATTCAGTTATCCTTTGGAGGGGCCCCGGATTATGACCATACACCTGTTGTTACCAATATAGGCTTAACTGCTAGCCTTGACAATATCCTTATTGCTTCTCATACCCTGGATAGAATTAATTATCCGGTAACTGGCTATAGTTGGTCAGATATAAGGTTCTTACACATTGTGGGTGTAAGAAAGGGATAATAAAGCATTTTTTAAGAAGGAACATATATTTTAGTCATGCCTAAGTATTTTGATGAGAGTACTCCTTCGAAGATGCAGTTAGTGATTCAAGATCAAGCAGGAGTATCAGTTTGTCACCAGTTTTAGCAACACCGCTTAAATACTTCTGGTCAAGTGTTGTAAAAGTAGGTGGTGTTGTTTCTATTGCATCGTCTTCTAATTGGATAATTTCGTCAACGGTATCAACAGCCAAGCCGACATACATAGAATTAACGTCAACGATTAGTATTTTTGAATCTTCTGTGTTAATATCAGAAGTTGGAAGTCTAAACTTTTTCCTTAGATTAAACAGAGTATAAACCTTTCCCCTTAAATTTATTAATCCATCAATGAATTCCGGCGCATTGGGAACTTTAAATACGACCTGTGTACGAATTATTTCCAATACATGTGCAATTTCCACTCCGAAACTCTCGCCATTGAGCTTAAATACGACGTATTGCTGTGACATACTAATCCCTCCATATAAGTTTTACTAATTGCATGTATTGATTTGAATTATGAAATAAAAGTGTTTATGAGACCCAAGATGGATTTTATACAGAATTCTGCAACATAACATTGAAATAAAAAAGAAGGGAAAAAATTACCCTCAATAATATTATACCAAGTAATATTATTGAGGGCAATGAAAAGTTTAAATATTATTGACCATCAATTATTATTCAAGATCTGTAGCTTCCGTTAATTTTTACATAGTCATAGGAGAAATCACAAGTCCAGATTCTATCACTGGAGGTTCCTTTCTTGAGATTAATTTTAATTTTGACTTCTGTCTCTTTTAGTATCTGCTTGGCTAAGGTTTCATCAAACTTTAGTGCAGCACCATTTCTGCAAACCATTAAATCACCGATGAAAATGTCAACAAGATTTGGATCGAAATCAGCTCCCGAATAACCAGCAGCTGTCAAAATTCGTCCCCAGTTGGCATCTTCGCCGAATATGGCTGTTTTTACAAGGGGTGACTTTGCAATAGAACTTACAACCTTATAAGCATCAGAGGCATCCAAAGCACCATCAACTATCACTTCGATAAGTTTGGTAGCACCTTCACCGTCTTTTGCGATCATTCTTGAGAGGTTAGTACACACATATTCAAGTGCAGATTTGAAAGTATTATATTCAATATCTTCCTTTAGAATACCCGCATTATCTGCTTCACCATTTGCCAACATAATTACCATATCACAGACGCTGGTGTCTCCATCTACCGATACTCTATTAAAAGTATGGCCTACTATTTCCTTAAGTGCTTTATCTAAAAGTCCACGTGAAATGTTTACGTCCGTAGTGATCACGCCTATCATTGTAGCCATATTCGGATGGATCATACCTGAACCCTTGGCCATACCTCCGATTCTGACCCTTTCGCCTTGTATTTCTATCTCCACAGCAATTTCTTTAGATACAAGATCAGTTGTCATTATGGCTTCACATGCCTCGTGCCCACCGGATTGTGATAAAGCAGAAATAGACGTTCTTACGCCTGAACGGAATTTGGGCATATTGAGAGGTATGCCGATTACACCAGTAGAACCGATAAGTACATTTTCAACATCACATTGGAGAAGTTGAGCAGTAAGATCTGCTATTTCATGGGCATCTTTCAGACCTTGTTCACCTATACAGGCATTAGCGTTACCACTGTTGATTACAACTGCCTGGGCATATCCACTTTTTATATGATTCATAGTTAACTGAAGGGAATGACCTTTTACTACGTTGGTAGTAAATACGCCTGCTGCAACTGCAATATCTTCCGAGCATACAATTGCGAAATCCTTCTTGCCGTTATTCTTTAATCCACAGGCAACACCTGCAGCTTTGAAACCTTTAGGAGCAGTTACTCCGCCATCTATAAGATTTATCATTTTTTTCACTCCATTTATTATAATATCGCTTAAGTTGTATTATACATAAATAATTATCATCATTCAACGGGGTTACGTAATTTTTTTCCAAAGGCTAGTCCACAAAATGGATTTGTAATACTAAAAAGGTGATGTTATTGCTTGTGGTGCTAAGATTAAAAAGGGTAGATAGACCTATTTATAATTTTAATAATACATAATATAATAGTTGTATAATATTCAAGTTTCGTTTTTTCTTAACGAATGTTTGTTTTTTGTCAAGCAGTAGTTCCCTTTAATTCCAGATAAAATCATTGAAATTAGAAAGTCTAAAGGTTATAATAGTGAAGATTCATCACTTTTATTCTCTAGTATTTGGTAATAGTAGTAATTTCTATAACTGATGTCCCGTAATGTAATTTATTTCCAGAACAAGTTAGGTATAGGCGGATGAGGTACATTACAAATTTTTTGCAAAGATTAGAGTTTTGTATGTATAGATAACGTACACTAAAGTTAAATTTATACAGCATTTAAACGGTATCTATATAAATCGAAAAAATTTTTTAGGTCGGACTGAACAAATAGTTTTGATAAATTAGTGTAAGGGGATGGTTAAATGTCTGAAGCAAGAAAGGTTGTAAAGAAACAAGAACTACCTTTGCTGCCTCTAAGAGGTCTTACAGTATTTCCCTATATGATCCTCCATTTTGATGTTGGCAGAGTAAAGTCAATAAAAGCGTTAGAAGAAGCAATGATAAATAACCAGCTTATTTTCCTGGTTACCCAAAGGGATGCAAAGAATGATTCGCCAAACGCAGATGATATTTACAAAATTGGAACCATATCCAAGGTTAAGCAGCTTTTAAAGCTTCCCGGTGATACAATAAGGGTTTTGGTAGAAGGAATAAGCAGAGCTGAGATATCTGAGTTTACACAGACAGAGCCATTTTTTATGGCAGAAGTTGTAGAGAAAATCTATGTGGACGATGACGAAAGCAAAGTAGAAGTTGAAGCTTTAAAGAGAAGGGTTATCTCTACTTTTGAAGAATATTCCAAGTTTAACAACAAGATTTCGCCTGAAACAGTTTTGTCTATTATGAGTGTTGATGACGCTGACCAGCTTTCAGACATTATAACTTCAAATCTGTCATTAAAGGTAGAACAGAAGCAGGAGATATTAAATGAGTTCCAACCTAAGGTGCGTCTTGAAAGGCTCTTAGAGATAATAGTCAAAGAGATTGATATTATGCAGATTGAGAAGGATATAAATATCAAAGTCAGAAAACAAATGGACAAGATGCAAAAGGAATATTATCTCAGGGAGCAGTTAAAGGCTATACAAAGTGAATTAGGTGATAAGGAAGGTATTACAGGTGAAGTTGAGGAATATAAGAGAAAGCTTAAAGAAGGCAACTTCAATGGAGAAATAGAAAAGAAAGTATTGAAGGAATTGGACAGATTACTGAAGATGCCATCAGGTTCTGCGGAGGGCTCTGTTATAAGGACCTATCTGGATTGGATATTTGATCTGCCATGGAACAAAAAAACAGAGGAAATAATTGATCTTGATAGAGCTGAAGCTATTTTGGATGAAGACCACTATGGACTTGAAAAGGTCAAAGAAAGAATTATTGAGTATCTTGCCATAAGAAAGCTGAAAAGTGATTTGAAAGGACCAATTCTTTGTCTTGTTGGACCTCCGGGCGTTGGTAAAACTTCGATAGCAAAGTCAATTGGCCGTGCTTTGAATAGAAATTATGTGAGAATGTCATTAGGTGGCGTCAGAGATGAGGCGGAGATAAGAGGGCATAGAAGAACCTATGTCGGAGCTATGCCTGGAAGGATTATTGCTGCTTTGAAACAGGCAGACTCAAAGAATCCCCTCGTTTTACTCGATGAAATAGATAAAATGAGCAACGATTTTAGAGGTGATCCTGCTTCAGCGATGCTAGAAGTACTTGACGGTGAACAAAATTTTGCATTCAGGGATCACTATATGGAACTGCCTTTTGACTTGTCCGATGTTTTGTTCCTTACAACTGCAAACAGCCTTGATACTATTCCAAGACCTCTTTTAGACAGGATGGAGGTAATTTCGCTTACTAGTTATACCGAAGAGGAAAAGGTTAATATATCTACAAAGTATCTTTTCCCAAAACAGATTGAAGCTCACGGGCTGAAAAGAGAAAGTGTAAAGGTAGATGAGCATGCAGTCAGGGAAATAATAAACTGTTATACCAGGGAAGCAGGGGTCAGAAACTTAGAAAGACAGATTGCAACAGTATGTAGAAAAGTAGCTAAAAAGCTTGTTTCTTCAAAACAGCAATCAATAAAGATTACTGCTTCCAATTTGGAGAAGTTTCTAGGTACCAAAAAGTTCAGATACGATAAAGCTAATGAAAAGGATGAGGTCGGTATTGCAACAGGTCTGGCATGGACACCTGTTGGTGGGGATACGCTATCAATCGAAGTGAACCTCATGGAAGGCAATGGGAAATTGGAGTTGACAGGACAGCTCGGGGATGTAATGAAGGAGTCGGCAAGGGCTGCAATGAGTTTTATACGTTCTAAGGCTGAACAGTATATGATTGAAAAGGATTTTTACAATAAGTACGATATTCATATTCATGTACCGGAAGGAGCTATACCAAAGGACGGGCCTTCAGCTGGTATAACACTTGCGACTGCAATGGTTTCAGCTTTGACTGGAATACCAGTAAAAAGAAATGTGGCTATGACAGGGGAAATTACTCTGAGAGGGCGTGTTCTTCCTATTGGAGGGCTTAAAGAAAAAGTTCTTGCTGCTCATAGGGCTGGTATCGATACTATCATCATTCCGCTGGATAATAAAAAGGATCTTGAGGATATACCTGAAATTGTAAGGAAGAAAATGAAATTTGTTATAGCTGAAGGAATGGACACCGTTTTAAATACTGCGTTGTCAAAAACAAAGATAAAAAGTATAAAGAATGTACATGGAGATGAAAAGGTTGCTATTTCAAAAAATCATTCACAGATCCATGAAGAAACTCAACCCATAATTGAACAGTAGTACAAGTGATTTTTAACAAACTTTTTAGAAGATATAGTGCATCTGTTTATCGCAGCGGAAACTACAACTTTGATTGTAGTTTCCGCTGCGATATGGATTTAACTTCAGTGTTCGCTATCTATAGTTTAAAATACCGGGGCTAATTGGCTCCGTGTTGTTTTGTAAAGGTTTTTTTTATATGGTATTTTACCGGGTGCATGTAGTTTAAGTGAAGAAAAATGTGGAAGAAACATTGTGAAGCAAGTTGTAGAGCCTATTAATGCGACGAGGAAAGGGAGAGCATTGTCTGAGCGAAGCGAGTTTTGCTCGACCCCGAGGAGTATTTACAGGCTCTAGACTGCGGAACTTGAGTTTCTGGAATATTTTCCTTCATATTTATTAAATACACCCGTTTTTACCAGTTATATTTGCATAATTTCATTTGTAATGGTAAAATATGAGCAGCATAATAATTTTTCCAAGGTTTATAGTGGTGTATTTATGAGGTTGAAAAAACTTTTTGCAAAAACTGATGGCATTTTCATTAAATTCTTATTGTTATGTTTTATACCGCTCATACTGTTTTTAATTGTTTTCTATCTAAAAGATAAATTTTCTGAAGTTATGAGCATAGCATCCTACCTGACATGGCATAACCTGTTTGAGTTTGCAAGTATTCTTGTCTCTGTCAGTGTTTTCTTGGTGGCCTATTATTCCTACGAACAGACCCATAATTTCAAATCCATGTATCTTGGTAGTGTTTTTTTGACAGTTGCACTTTTAGATGCCTTTCATACATTAAGCTTTAAGGGGATGCCTGCATTTTTTATAGAAAACGCAACGGCAAACAGAGCGACTACTTTATGGATAATATCACGGTTAATTGCTTCTATTGGTTTTATTTTTGCCGGTTATGTTCCTAAAATACAAAAGATATATAAAGTTAACAGAAATATTTTTCTTATTATTCCTATAAGTTTCAGTATTTTAATATTGATAACTGTTACCTGTTTTCCGGATTTTTTTCCGCCTATGTATGAAGAAGGTACAGGGCTCACTGATATTAAAAAAAATATCGAATTGGTGATTATATTTTTGTTTTTTATAAGTGTAATTAGATATGTTTACAGATATAACAAAAGTAGGGAAGGTTTAGAACTGATATCAGCTTTTTCCATGGTGTTAAGTATATACAGCGAAATGGCATTTATGCAATATTTCAGTGTATATGATATATATAACTATTTAGGCCATATTTATAAGTTTTTGGCGTTCTTTTTGATTTTCAGGGTAATATTTATTAGAAATATCAGAAAGCCTTATATTGAGCTATATGATGCAAAGCAGGAAATAAAAAAATATGCTGATAATCTGGATATAATTGTCCAAGAAAGGACTGAAGAACTCAGGAAACTTAATAATCAGCTTCTGGAAGAATTGAGATATGCCAGTGATATACAAAATGCCATGTATCCTTCAAAGCTTCCTGACGATAAGTATGTCACTCTTAATGCTAAATATTTCGCTGCTGATATGGTGAGTGGGGACTTTTATGATATATTCAGGTGTGATAAAGACAATATTGCCTTTTTTATTGGGGATGTATCTGGTCACGGCGTGCCTGCTGCTATGTTGACTGTTTTTGTCAACCAAACAGTCAGAACCCTAAAAGATACTGAAACCGGTATTATAAACCCCTCAACTGTTCTAAAAAACCTCTACAACTCTTTCAATAAGACCAACTTTCAGGAAGACGTTTACATAGTTATGCTATGTGCAATTTATAACTCCCAAAAAAGGGAACTTACCTATTCTTCAGCTGGTCTTAATGTGGAACCTCTTATAATTGCAAAATCTGGAGATGTGCAGGAAATAGAGATTAAAGGGTTTCCAATATGCAAGCTAGTAGAATATTATGACGGTCATTATGAAGATTCAACTGTAATCCTTAACCCTCGAGACAAGGTATTGTTTTATACCGATGGTATGATCGAGGCCAGAAATACTCAAGGTGTTTTCTATGGCAAGGAGAGACTTATAAATTTGCTAAAAAACAATAGCACAAAGAGCTGCAAGGAACTTAGTGAGATTATTTCTGCCAGTTTGTTTGAATTTACTCACGGGTATACACTTAAGGATGATGTGACTTTTATTGTCATGGAAGTGAAAGAATAGAATACTTGGGGATAACGAAAAAATAACATTCCATTCTCGCATTTATTGCATGCACCCTTCATACCTTAATACTTTTGATTGATATAACTGTCTACTAATGATTTTCTTTCCTCAGAAGAAAAAACGTTTTCCTGAATAAGCCTGTTTAATATAGTTTCATTAATAGAATGCAGAATTATGTTGTCATAGTCTATCAATACAATTTCAAACAGTTTTTTCTTAAGACTTGGAGACTTGACTTTTACATAATAAGCTTTTACCCCATTAAAGTCAATTAATGTGAGAAGCTTCATGGTCACAGCGTCTTTCTTTGAGTAGTAATAGTTTGACTGTCCAAGAAAATCTTCCCTGGCTTCATTTTTCTTGCTAAGGTCATGAGCCCTTTTTTGATAATACTTTGCCAGGACGTTGTAATACTGGTAGTTGTATATTGCTTTCTTTACATTATCTATTTTTTGAAAAGGTTTAATATCCAGGGCATTTATGCACTTGTAGTTTGCTTCGATGAATTCCTCTTTTGTTAGGTCACCTTTGGAATATTGGTCTATCAAGCTGTTTCTATTAATTAAAAATTCTTCGAATTTATTGGGTACAATTTTTTTGGGTGACATTTTCAACCTACCTGTCTAGTGCTTTTGAACATAATTTATTTCTAGAAATGAATTATGCAAAATGCACATCCTATGTTTTTTGTCTAGTCGTACCTAAAGTATTGACCTATTGTTTTATTTTATATTAGAATATATAATGAAAAAAGTAAAGAAGTCTTTTACTAATTCAATAATGTTTTATATAATAATATTAATAATTATTGTTTTCATAAATAGTCAGTTTATTAAATTATTTTTCTTTTAATGATAACATATTCTGTTTGGTTTTGAAGAATGTAAACTTATTCAAGCATTATGGAATTCTAGTACTTTTGAACATAATTCGTTTCTAGAAATGAATTATGCAAAATGCACATCCTATGTTTTTTGCTGATTAACAAAATAAAATTCTAGAATTTTATTTTGTTAATCAGCACTGGTTGCGAGTGTATTTCTGGAAACATAGAAAAATTAAAGTAATACGGGAGGTCTACATGGTTTTATACGTAGTTGTTGCTGTTTTTGTAGCAATCATGGTGTTTTTTGTAAATCTTATCTTTTTATGTAGAATAGAGCTCTTGAACAAAAACAAAATTTTCAACATTTTTGTATTTTCGGTTATGGTAAGCGTATCATTTCCAATGGTACTTAATGGATTTATGAAAATAAGTATATCTTCAAATTTTAGTTTAGCTCTATTCACCAGCATAATAACCGCTCTGGTACTGATAGTAATTGCTTCGTTAATAATATCAGGTATGTCTGATGATAAAAAAACAGGAGGAACTATTGTATTTTGGAGTGTTGGTAATGTTTTCCGGAATATGAAAAAGAGACATTATCTAAAGGGTACAATAGTTGGTGGAGCTACTGAATTTATTGAAATTAAGGAACCTCCTTCCTCAACCCAAGGAAAAAATATCTTAGAAAAATCTGTTGACACAGACAAAAATACTGATACAATGGGAATAGAAACTTTTTATAATGGAAGTTTGTTTCTTGATGATTTTTTAGCAATTCAATCTGCAAATAAGACAAAGGGATGTAGTTCGGAATTCACTGATAATCCGAATAATGCATCTTGTTATAGTAGTTCTGATAGCACTGAGGATAATGAAAACGGTAGCTTTATTGATGATTACGAGGTGTTCGAAGACTATTTTGAAGAAGAAGTTCTAATAGAATATCTGCAAGTAGAAAGTAAATATGGAAGTGCAAATGCTCAGATGGCTGAAAACAGGGAAGTTGATGTGGTTTCTCCAGTTTATGATAAACTTGATTCTGATGGTGTTTTGCAAAAAAAATCGTCAAATTTGTCTGAGGATGAATATTTAGACAGTAGTTTAGACATAGTATTTAATGAGATAAATTCAGGTGATGTAGGTCAGCAACAAAATTGCGAAGAATATGTAACAATTGAAGGTGACTTTACGTGTAATAATGAATTGGAAAATACTGACGAAGTTTTTGAATTGGTTGCGGCACATATGGATGAGCCAGGTATTAATGCTAATGTGGCAGATATAGAAAGGTCACAGTTTGCAATCTCAAAGACGGTTGATGAAATTATTGACGAGGCCTTTTTCCTGAAAGAAAATGATGATTTTGAAGGTGCAATTCTAAATTATTATTATGCCCTGGAAAATGGACCCGAAGATGATGTGGTATTCTGGATAGTTTTGGATATTTGCGTGTTATATAAACAATTAGGACAAGTTGAACTGGCAAGGGAAGTACTTAGCAGTTATATCTCAGAATATGGAGAGTTTATGGATCAGACAGTAAGGCATGAAATTGAATTAAATTTACAATAGTTTTGATTAATTATAACCACAAGAACGAGTACTAAGGGGGTACGCAAGTTAATGAAAAAGACTCAGGAAATAATAGGTTTGCCAATTATAAGTATTTCTGATGGGATTGAAGTAGGGAGAGTAAAGAATATAATAACCAATGCTGCTAAGGGTGCCATAGATTATGTTGTGGTGGATAGTGGAATTCAGATACTTAGTGCTAAGATAATTCCTACAGTGAATATACTTGGAATTGGTGAGTATGCAGTGACAATTGAAAATGAAGAGGCAATCAATGACCTGAGCAAGATACCTGCTGCTATTGATTTGTTGCAAAAAAACATTCAGGTTACAGGTACTAAGGTACTTACTAAAAAAGGCAGGCTTATAGGTGAGGTTGGAGATATTTATGTGGATGAAAACGACAGCTGTAACATATTAGGTCTTGAGTATATCGCGGATATAACTCATAAAAAAATTCGTATCATACCTAGAGCTAGTGTTATAACCTTTGGAAAAAACCTTGTTGTTGTAATTGAAGATGTTGAAGGTACATTACTTGACAAGCCTGGGGATTTAGGAACCAATTACAGTGAACAGGAAATAGAAAAAAAAAATTTGAAGACTGATGAATATAACAATTACAACTACAATAACGGTAACGATACAGCTGAAAGTATAGTGATTGAAACGGACAAGCTTATAGCTGCGGAAGGTAATTCTCTATTTAAAGAAATTGATACATCCTTTCAAAATCAACAGCCTGAATTAAATATGTTTATGGCATCAGAAAGTACTGGTTTCCCCTTAGCTCAAAATGATGAAGATGATGCTTACGTAGCTTCACTTGATAGTGGCAGCAGCATTGAAGGTGTGCAGGATCTTAATGATGATGCAGATAATACCTTGGTTCAGGACTACTATTCAGATGATGAAAAATCCTTAAGCGAAAATACTATGGAAGCTCTGGATAATATAGATTCCGTAGAAACTTCAGAAAACTCAGATGTTGTAGCAGCTTTGGAAAAAACGGAAAAAGATCTAAAAGATCACAATAATAAATCTGGCAATGCCAAGACGGCTAATACTTCTTCAGGTCAAAGCAATGCTGCCAGTTTATTTGAACAAAGACAAAAACAGTATCTCAGTGGAAGAAAGGCTACAAAAACAATAACGTCCAATTCAGGGGCAGTTATTATCAGTGAGGGTTCTGTTATCACAGATGATGTGATTGAAAATGCTAAAGAAAATGGAAAACTTATTGAGTTGGTTATGAATAATAAATCATAAGTAATAATAAATAGATATATAGAAGCGGAAAATACAAGTAGAAGAGTAAGTTCCGCTTCTATATTTTAAAAGTTTGCTAAAAAAACAAACTTTTTTTGAAAGAATATTATAATGTGTTTATATCTAAATTTTCTTTTAAAAAGTGAGAGTGAGTATAATGGCAAAATCGCATAAAAGCTACATTGTAATGCTCGTTCTACTTTCTCAGACAGTATTGTCGGTTACCATCGGAATGCTTGTACTTCATATGTCATCCAAACACAATATTTTGTCTGATGTGTACATAGATTCGTTATATGTAGGAAATCAGACCGAAAGTCAAGCTGAATTAAAGGTTAGAGAGCACTATGATAAATTTGCCGATAGCTCGAATTTATTGATTAGATATGAAGATGGCAAGGAGTATAGTATTAAGTTTTCAGATATAGAATTTTCAATAGATTATATGGCAACCATAAATCAGGCGTACACAATTAATGAAGGAAACGAGCTTGCAAGGTTGATCAAGGGATTTTTTTCTACTGATAGAAATACGGTATACCCTGTTGTAAAGTTTGATGAGAGAAAACTTGAAAAAAAGCTCCGGGAGTTTGAATTCCTTATAGACAAGGCACCTGTCAGTGCAAGAATGTACCTTGAAAACGGTAAAATAAGAAAAGTATCTGAGGTTTCAGGAGTAAAACTCAATATACCCAACTCGATAGAAAAAATAAAAAATGAACTGGGAAGTCACCTAAATTCTGCTATTGAGTTTAAGTCTCAAAATAATAGTGAAATTAGTATTATAAGACCCGAATTGACTTTAGATATGCTCGAAGGTGTAGATTTTGTTATTTCAAGCTA
The DNA here is from genome assembly GCA_023398495.1 of Bacillota bacterium. Taxonomy (GTDB): domain Bacteria; phylum Bacillota; class Clostridia; order Acetivibrionales; family Acetivibrionaceae; genus Acetivibrio. The sequence goes on along the minus strand of JAEWSG010000005.1, from coordinate 108,740 downwards.
CACAACACAGATAAAATCTCCGGAAATAAAAGAGGCAGTACAAGAATGTTCGAAGGCTATAAACGGATGTTTAATATTGAACTTAGGTCATGACAGACAAAAGGGTAAGGAATTTTCTTTTTCAGAATGGCTGAAGAAAAAGGAATTGGTTATTGAACAAAAAAATGTTGGATACAGTCAAGTTGCATCTACTCTTCATGCAGCATTGCTAAAGACTGGTATTGATATTAGCTGTATTGACAGTAACAGAAATGAAGTACCTACAGACTATATTGATCCCGGGCTTGACGTTAGAATATCGGAGGGAGAGGATGATTTAAAATTCATCAATCCGTTTGATTTTCCTATAGCTATTTTTTCCGAATGTGATGATAAAAGTATTACCGTTTATATAGTAGGGAATAAAAGTTCTGATTATTCAGAAAAGGAAATAGAAGTGAATGTTGTCCAACGGTTTGAACCGCCTGTTTTAAGGGTCGTAAATTATGACCTAAAACCGGAGGAGGAGAAGGTTATCAGCAGCGGCAAGCAGGGGATAGAAGTGGAAGTTTATAGGGTATTAAAAGAGAAGGGTACGGAAAATTCACAACGTTTATATGTTAATAAATACGACGCTATAGGAGCAATTATGCAAGTAGGACCAAAAACTAGACCAGATAATCAGATGGAAAAATAAATAAAAAACCCATAACTGGGTTTTTGTTTTTTATTTATCGAATTTTCAGATTATAAGTGCTTCTAAAAGTATGATGTAATTAATTCTACAGCATTACACTCAGCTATTTTTTTTGCGTACTCTTCAAGGTATCCTTCATAGTAATGTGTATTGGTTACTTTTTTTCCGTATTCATTAAGCAGAGACTCAAAGTACTTAACGTTTTCTAATGAGGAAGTATTTTTCGTAAGTATCATATAGTAGGTGTCTTTCAATTTGAACAATGAACTTTCACCGGTATATATGAACTTAATCCTGTCACATAAGCTGATAAGATGGTCAAGATTCTCAAAGGAGTAAATAATTAGTGAGGAACAAACCTTTTGACTTTTCTTTTTTACTCTGAGGTCTGACTTTTTAAACTTGTTCTTTATATATTTCTGGATTGACTCAAAATCTCCATCATCATCAAGCTTTGTTATAAATATAACAAAGCCGTCTCCATCATCAGGAGAAGCTTCAATAGCCAGTTGGGACTCGGAGGTATTGAACCCGAACTGAATTTCAGCCTGTTCCATCATATCCCAAAATAATTCTTGAGTTGCAGGAGAATTATAATTAAGTGCATCAAAATCAATGTTTCTTTCCTGTAAATCACTTAATGAAATTGTAACTTTAATCTTACTATCATTAATTTTTTCTATTTTCATCCCTTATCACCGCTAACTATTTACATAATTGTTTATCTACAATATATTATACTTCTTATATAAGAAAATGAGAAGTATAAAAAAATTAACAATAAGATAATTCCAATAAAATAAATGGTAAATAACTATTTTCAAAAAATTGGTTTACACTTTTTGTATTGCAAAATAACTGTATAGGTTAATTTATTGTTAAGTTACAAACAGTTCTAAGAAGAATTATATAAGGCTAACTGAACTTTCATATTATACATCGGAAATTGTATTAATTCTCTAAACATATTTTTAATTGCCATATGACGGTATCGCCGTGCATTAAATTTTAATTATTGCATGGTAGTGCTGATTAACAAAACATAGGATGTGCATTTTGCATAATTCGTTTCTAGAAATGAATTATGTTCAGAAGCACTAAAAAGTGTATATGATTGAAAGTTCTGGAGAAAATATATTGTTTTGCTTACTCAAGAAATATAAACTGTTTTAGTTTAAGATAAATTTACAAATAATAAAATATTGATTTATGCTTTCAAAATCTTTATCGCGTTCATTATAATTAAGAAACAGGGAGATGATAGCATGGCGGATGAGATAAATACAACCGAAAAAATACAAACAGATGAAACAACACAGGATATTATATATAGTAAAGACAAGGATTATTATAAGGGTATGAGTGGAGAACTGAGAATGAAAGCAGAAGGATTGTTTAAAAAGGCTAAAGAAAAGGGAATTTCAATTGAGGAAATAGATATTGTCGAGTTGAATGAAAGAACTGCGCAGTTTCCCGGCATAGGAGAAGTCAATCTTCCTGCTTTTGTTGTTAAAGTTAAAGGAAGAGATCTATCTTCAGGTCAGGTAATTGTAGATGGAAAACAAATAGATTACTATAACAAATACCAGAAATATCTTGCACAAAAAATTGATAGCAGGAATACTTTAAAGGATGAAAACGGAAAGACTGTCTATCAGAACAGGAAACCTAAAATCAGAGAGAACCCTGATTTTTCACTTAGTGACTGGGAATTGTTTGATATAGGAAAGGAACTCATAGATGATAAGGAATTTGGTTTTGAGAAAACAATAACCGGTGCTTGTGACAGAATAATAAGAAAGCTTATGGGGGAGAATGATTGGTTATATCCCGAAGAGGCAAGGATGCTAGATGAAGAGTTTAGCAATGTTCAAAATAAAATCCAAAAAGAGCATGAGGAGAGAAAGGATGCTACTATAGTACCTAAAAAGGCTACTGCCAGACAAATAAACTTTTTGAAGCAGAGGCTTAAGAATATGGGTATGGACCCGGACAACACCTCGGTAATGAACAGCATAATGAAAGAAATGGGATTTAAGCCTGTAGATATAAGTGAAATTGGCATAGGAGAAATGAGCAAAATAATTGACGGTCTTAATACCATTGCACCAAAGATAAAGGAAATTATTCCTTAATATTGGCTGTTTAGGAGAGAAGGTTTTGCAAGGTATTCAAAAAATAATTTAATTTAACATATATTTAAGCAATTTATGATATGTAATATAGTAATAATTTATGTTTTTTTGATAGTGAAATTAGAAAATGAGTATATACAAAGAAATATAATGCACAATATATACTGAACACGTTCAATAATTGAAATAATGCAAATAATTTTTAGAAAATGCTGAATTAATAATATAAAATGTTTTTCAAGAAAATAAAAAATATTGAAAAAATATTGAGCAAAAAAATTCATATTTTGTTGAAAAAGGATATACTGTATGCGTATAATAGTTATGATGCGAGTAAAGAAATTTTGTAACTCTAATTAATCATTTTTTAAGATGAGGTGGCAATGATGCAAATTGTACTTGCATCCCAATCGCCTAGAAGGTCTGAGTTGCTTAAGCAGTTGGGGTTGGATTTTATTGTAAAAACATCTGACATTGACGAAAGTAATTCAATGGGGTTGGAAGCAGCAGAACTTGTCCTGTATCTGGCATCTGAAAAAGCTCGGATTGTGGCCGCACAGATAGCCGGAGATTCAAGATTTGGTGAAAAATTTATCGTAATTGGTGCTGATACAGTTGTTGTCAGAGAAGGCGTGATTCTGGGAAAACCTAAGGACTGGAACGATGCCTTCTATATGCTTAAGTCCCTACAGGGAAGCTGGCATGATGTTATGACTGGTATTGCTGTTATAGATGTGCAAAATTCTAAGTATACTAAAAGTGTTGAAGTAACTCATGTCAAAATGAAGGAGTTGGATGACCAAACCATCAGGGCGTATATTGACACAGGAGAGTCTCTTGATAAAGCCGGTGCTTATGGTATACAGGGTTTGGGGGCTGTGCTTGTGGAAAGGATTGACGGATGCTATTTCAATGTTGTAGGTTTACCAATTTCGAAGCTGAGTGATATTTTAAAAAATTATGGAGTGTATGTTTTGAAATAAATGAGTTTTACGATGTGTTTTATTATGAGGAACATGGTACAACAGCATAATCTGTAAATCAGATTGGGAGGAGAATTATTAAATGGGTATATTTTCTAAAGATATTGGTATTGATTTGGGAACAGCCAATACATTGGTGCATTTGAAAGGAAAAGGTATTATAGTCAGAGAACCATCTGTTGTTGCAATAAATAAAAAAACAAATGATATTCTTGCAGTGGGTGATTCAGCAAAGGATATGATTGGTAGAACACCTGGAAATATTGTTGCAATAAGACCAATGAAAGATGGTGTTATAGCAGATTTTGATGTTACTCAGAGTATGCTTAAGTATTTTATTAAAAAAGCTATGTCAAAAGGAATAGTTGGAAAACCAAGAGTTGTTATTTGTGTGCCCTCGGGTGTTACAGAAGTTGAAAAAAGAGCTGTTGAGGAAGCTACTATATCTGCTGGAGCAAAGGAAGCTTACCTTATCGAAGAGCCTATGGCTGCTGCAATTGGTGCAAACCTGCCCGTTGAAGAACCATCAGGAAGTATGGTTGTAGATATTGGAGGGGGAACCAGTGAGGTGGCAGTTATTTCTCTTGGTGGTATTGTTACCAGTAAATCCCTTCGTATTGCAGGGGATGAGTTGGACGAAGCTATTGTACATTATGTAAAAAAAGAGTATAATTTGATGATAGGTGAGAGGACTGCAGAAGAGATAAAAATGACTATCGGTGCAGCATATCCGAAGCCTAAAGAGGAGACTATGGAAATAAGAGGACGGGATCTGATATCAGGTCTTCCTAAAAATATAACAATAACCTCCTCCGAAGTAGCGGAAGCACTAAAAGAGCCTATAAATGCTATAGTAGATTCAATAAAGTATACTCTTGAAAAAACGCCCCCTGAACTTGCGGCAGATATAATGGATAGAGGAATAATGCTTACTGGCGGTGGTGCACTTTTAAGTGGGCTTGATAGATTAATTAAAGGTGAAACTGGTATGCCCGTGTCTATAGCGGAAAATCCGTTAGATTGTGTGGTAATGGGTTCAGGTAAGGTGCTTGAAGAAATTGAAACATTAAAGAAGGTGCTTATTTCTCCTAAAAAACTAAAATAGAAGGGAGATAATGTATTTTGTTGCGTCTTATTAAAAGTAAAATATTTATTTTATTGATTATCTCTATGGCTCTCTTAGTTACTATAGGATTTTCATCGATGCGAAATAGCAGGGTTAATTATGTAAGTGATATTTTTAACACTGTTTTAACACCGTTTCAGAGATTTTTAAATTCTTCTGGTGCCAAGATTAATGATTTTTTTGCCCACTTTGATGATATAAACAGATTGAGAAAAGAAAATGAATTGTTGAAGCAAAGGATAGATGAATTAGAGACTGAAAAAGAAGATCTGATAGAGTTTAAAGCAAAAAATGAAGAACTCAGGCAAGCTCTGAATATCAAGGATCAATACAGTGATAGAGAGATGTTGGGATCTAACATAATTGCCAAGGATATGGGAAACTGGTTTAATATATTTACTATTGACAGAGGTACAAAAGACGGTATAAAAAATGACTACCCTATTGTGACCAGCAAGGGTCTTGTAGGAAGAGTTATGAAAGCAGATCTTTTTTCCTCTAAAGTTATTTCCATAATAGATGAAGAAAGTTCTGTCAGTGCAAGATTATCAAAGACTAGTGACCTCGTCGTTATAAAAGGTGATAATAAGCTTAAAGACCAGGGGCTTTGCATAATGGAATATATTCCAGCTGATGTGGATGTAGCTGTGAACGATAACGTTGAAACTTCAGGTATGGGAGGTATTTATCCTAAGGGTATTATTATAGGCAAAGTAAAGGAAGTAAGACAAAGGACGAACGAACTTGATAGATATGCTATAATCGAGCCTTCTGTGGATTTCAAAAGACTTGAAGAAGTTTTTGTTTTAAAGGAAAAGAATTCTAATAGTGAAGTAGGCGAAAATAACAGATGAGATTAAAAATAATTGCCTATACGATACTTGTTTTTTTGGTTGTACTGATTCAATCTACCCTTGGAAGTTATATAAGCATTTATGACGTGAAGCCAAACATAGCTATAGTTGTTATAATTGTCGTTGCTCTTTTAAGAAATAATACTGAGGGTGCAATTGTTGGTTTCTTTTGTGGACTTTTTCAGGATTCTGTATCAGGAATGGTTATTGGTTTTTATGCTTTGCTCGGACTTTATCTTGGTCTTACTGTCAGCTCTTTGAATAAGAAACTTTACAGAGAAAATGTTCTTATTGCTGTTTTTTTGACTTTTGTTTTCAGTGTAATATATGAATACCTTGTTTACTTTTTAAGTACATTTTTAAGAAGCCCGCTTGGGTTTATTTACCCCATGCAGAAGGTTATTATCCCTGAAGCAATTTATAACAGCGTAATTTCAATTATTATATTCTTTATTGTGCTAAAAATGCACAGACGGTTTGAAGAGTTTGACAAGAATTCGAGAAGGTATTGATTCTTATTGCTTTCATGATTTAAACTATCCTTGGGGAAGTATAAATTTTTAAATTATTTGGTGTTTGTCAGCCTCGATTTGGTAATGCTTGAGGCGGTATGCTAATTTATGACTGGTGGTGAGGTTGTGGAAGAGAGGTCAAATGAAAGATTTGTTTTGCTGGCAATTATGTTTTTGCTGGTTTTTGTTGTAATCGTAGTCCAATTGATCAACCTTCAAATAATTCATGGAAAAGAAAATGATGAAAGCTCCCAGAGAAGGCTTCTTCGGGAAAGGGAAATTATTGCGTCAAGGGGTATAATAGCAGATACCAATGGGATACCTATAGCTACAAACAGGGTTGGGTATACGGTTCAGGTAGCAAGGACAGATCTTAAAGAACCTGAAGTTAATGAGATGATTCTTAAATTGATTGATATTTTTGAAGGTAATGGAGATTCATTTGAATCAGGACTTAAAAAGTATCTGAATTATAATCCAATTTCATTTGGTGACAGCATAAACAAGTCGGAAAAAGCACTCCAGAAGTGGAAAAGCGAAATGGTAAACAAGAAAGAAGATATTGAATTATTGAAAACACCTTATGACGTATTTAAGTATTTCAGAGAAAAAAAGTTTGGTATTGATGAAAAGTACACTGATGAAGAAGCATACAAAATAATGTGCATAAGATATGATATGCTGATTAAAGGCTATACAGCGTCTAGCCCGCTTTGTATTGCAAAGGATTTAGATGCTAAATCAGTTGCTCAAATTGAGGAACGCAGACACGAGTTCCCGGGGGTTCTTATTGATATGGAACCTGAAAGAAAATACGTTGATGCTTCAAATATTGCACATGTATTAGGATATATAGGCTTGATGAATGAGACAGAATATGAGGCGAATAAGGATTCTGGTTATAAGTTGAATGACAAAATCGGAAAGACTGGGATAGAACTGGCAGCTGAAAATTATCTGAGGGGGATAAACGGAAAGAAAAGGGTAGAGGTTGACACAAGTGGAAGACTTACTGCTGAACTGAGCAGTGAGCCGGCAATACCGGGTAACGATGTTTACCTTACTATAGACTCACGGCTTCAAAAAGTTGCAATGGAATCTTTACAACGAAACATAGAGCTTATTAAGTCAAAAGCCGATAATAAAAAGAATTTCGGGGATGCTTTTGCAGGTGCGGTTGTTGCAATGGATGTCAATAATGGTGAAATTCTTGCTATGGCAAGTTATCCGACCTACGATCCCGCTGTTTTCCTTGCAGGGTTAGAAGATAAAGAGGCACAGAAAAAAAAGATGGAATATCTTAATGATGGTAAAAATTTACCTACGTTCAATAGAGCCATCAGGGGAGTATATACACCCGGTTCAATTTACAAACCAATAACTGCAATAGCTGCACTTGAAGAGGGTATCATTAAACCTAAAGATAAGCTCTATGACAAGGGGTATATGAATATTGGCGGCATGATGTTTTACTGCCTGGAATACAGAAATAAAATTGGACCGCATTACGACATAGATCTCAAAGAGGCATTGGCTACATCGTGTAATATATATTTTCATGATATTGGGTTTAGAACTGGGATTGACAAGATCGACAAATGGGCAAAGCTTTTTGGACTTGGTGAGCGGACAGGGATTGAAATTGGAGGAGAGGCAAAAGGCATGAGAGCCAACAAGGAGACAAAGAAGGAGCACAGGAATGATGATTGGAGACCGGCAGACACAGCCCAGTCTGCTATAGGGCAATTTGACAATGTGTTTACTCCTTTACAGATTGCAAACTATGTCAGTACCCTCGCAAATGGAGGAAAGAGATATAAACCACATTTGATAAAGTATGTAAAAAAATATGATGGCTCTATAGTTATGGAAACCAAGCCTGAATACGAAGTAGTGCCTGTTAAGAAGGAGACTATGGAAGCTATTAATGAGGGCATGAAGGAGGTTTCAAACTCTGTTGAAGGAACTGCCTATTCGACTTTCAAGGATTTCCCGTTTAAAGTTGCATCTAAAACTGGAACGCCTGAGACAGGAAACGAATCCAAAGGTAGCTCATCAAATGGTCTTTTTATTGCATATGCTCCTGCCGACAACCCTAAAATTGCGGTGGCTGTTGTTGTTGAACATGCAGTTTGGGGCTCATATACTGCACCGATTGCCCGCGATGTGCTCAAAGAGTACTTTGGGTTGAACAGTCAGACGTATACTGACGATCAGATTGTGGTAGAACAGGTTGGATTTACACGTTAAAGAGTGTAAAAGTCAGTTGGTTTTAAGCAAAAATATCAGAGGAAGTAATAGTTTGCGTCTTCCTAAATATAGTCAAAGTAAAAATAAATATAAATTAATGCAATGGGGGTTAATATAAATGAACGAAGGCAGTGTGGTTTTTAAAGGTTCTTTAAACTGTCTCACAATTATTATGAAGGAAGAAGTTGAGTTTGATGAGATATTAAGTCAGATGGAGGAAAAAGTTTTATCTGCTGGAAAGTTTTTTAAGGGTGCTACGCTATTAGTCAAGTACAGGGGCAAAAAGCTGTCATTTGCTGAAGAAGAAAAAGTTTTTCAGCTTCTCCAGAATAAGAGCGGAGCCAAAATAACAGGAATTGAAATGGACACAGAAGAGCCGCCAAAACTAGAGGTTGAGCCACATTCACAACCACATGCAAAAATCAGAATGAGCAATTTCTTTTTTAAGGGACTGGAAGAGGGAATGACTAAATTCTACAGGGGCACCGTAAGATCGGGGCAGTTAATCAATTTTGACGGTAATCTGGTTGTAATCGGTGATGTGAATCCTGGAGCAGAAATAGTTGCAACTGGAAATGTTGTAATTATGGGCTCGTTAAGAGGTATTGTGCATGCCGGAGCAAATGGCAACAAGGAAGCAATAGTGGTAGCACTGAATCTTCAGCCAACACAACTTAGGATTGCTGACGTAATAACACGTTCTCCCGACGAAAAAGATAATGGGGGGCAGTTTATACCTGAAATGGCATATATAAAGGATGATATTGTATACATTGACAGATATTTACCTGCGAGATAGATTATGTGTCCGGTAATGATTAATGAAGAATTGACAAATGATAAAAAGAAATATATAGTGTTATTAATGATCAAAATTGAATTTATATACAATATGTATTTATTCATTCAGACTAAATTGTGGAAAATGTTTTCAAATCTATGCTTTGAAATAGCGTTTTCGTGAATATATGGCGGGAGGTAGACATATGGGCGAGGTTATTGTAATAACTTCAGGCAAGGGTGGTGTAGGAAAGACCACAACAACGGCTAACATTGGAACCGGATTGGCACTTCAAGGTAAAAAAGTTGTTTTGCTTGATACAGATATAGGATTAAGAAATCTGGATGTTGTTATGGGGTTGGAAAACAGGATAGTATATGATCTTGTTGATGTAATAGAAGGTACTTGCAGAATTAAGCAAGCCTTGATTAAGGACAAGCGTTATGAAGGACTTCATTTATTGCCGGCTGCGCAGACCAGAGACAAATCTGCTGTTAATCCTGAGCAGATGGTTAAGCTTACAGACGAGTTGAAGCAGGAATATGATTTTATATTGGTTGACTGTCCCGCCGGCATTGAACAGGGTTTTAAAAATGCTATTGCCGGAGCAAGCAAGGCTATAGTAGTTACTACGCCTGAAGTTTCAGCCGTAAGAGATGCCGACAGAATAATCGGATTACTTGAAGCTAATGAGCTGAGAAACCCTAAACTGCTTATAAACAGAGTAAGGCCCGATATGGTAAAGCGTGGAGATATGATGTCTATTGACGATATTATTGACATACTTGCTATTGATTTAATCGGAGTTGTTCCTGATGATGAAAAGATCATTGTTTCGACCAACAGGGGAGAACCTGCGGTGACAGACACTAAATCTCTTGCAGGAGAGGCCTATAGAAGCATAACCAGAAGAATTCTTGGCGAAAATGTACCTATACTTAATCTTGAAATGGAAGAAGGCATAATGTTTAAGCTTAAAAAGTTATTTGGATTAAGAGCAAATTAATTAAGGAGGAGAATTATGTTGCTAGATTTATCGAAGATATTTGGCAGGTCTAAAAATTCTAAAGACTTTGCAAAGGAACGACTGAAGCTAGTACTAATCCATGACAGGGCAAATGTCTCTCCTCAGTTTTTGGAGATGGTTAAAGGAGAAATCATCAAGGTAATATCCAATTATATGGATATAGATGAAGACACGCTTGACATACAGATGACCAGGACAAAAAGTGAAGAGGGTGACCGTATAGTTCCGGCTTTGGTTGCGAATATACCTATCAGGAATGTAAAGAATAGCGGAAAATGATAATGTTTTAGTAATTTATACCTTATTTTAAGTACTGGATGGATTTACAATGAATATTGCATTAATAGCTCACGACAAAAAGAAAGAATTGATGGCCTCATTTTGTATAGCCTACAGGGGCATACTGAAAAATCACAATTTGTTTGCCACAGGTACAACAGGAGCCATTATTATAGAGGCGACAGGACTTAATGTTCAAAAGCTCTCACCAGGTTTGATGGGTGAACAGCAGATTAGTGCGAGGGCCGCATATAATGAGTTGGATCTTGTGTTGTTTTTCAGGGATCCTGTAACAGCACAATCTCATGAGCCTGATATAAGTTCTCTCTTAAGATCATGTGATATCAATAATATTCCTTTTGCAACAAATCTGGGTACTGCAGAAATGCTGATAAGAGGTCTTGAAAGAGGAGACTTGGATTGGCGTGAGATAATTGGAAAATAAATAGCTGGAAGGTTAACCTCCCCATTAAATTTGGGGGGGTTTTGTTATGTTTTTCAAAGTAGTTTTTTGCTATATTGAACTTGATAATGATTTCACATCGGGCTTTAATTTCCTTGATTTATTATCGTTAAAATTCAATTTTCCTTGTAAAATCATTTTCACGATTTGTATAGGAGCTGTAATATTTACTTTTCTTATTAAATATAATCTAATATATATATTGAACTTGATAAAGATTTTACATCGGGCTTCAATTTCATTAATACAATATCACGAAAATCAAATTTTCCTATGTATAATCATTTTCGTGATTTATATAGATAACGTACACTAAAGTTAAATCTGTATAGAACCCAAACTTTTTCTGGTTTAGATAAAAAACGTCCTTTAATTTTGGTTTTAGAGTTTTCCAGCTATAAAACCATTTAAGTATATGCTTTACTAAAGAAACAAAATATAGCTTGCATCTGTTTCGGGGGCATTTCCTTCACTAGTACTAAAAATTATGCAGGGGAAGACACATTAAGGAGCATTGACAATTAATAGGCATTTAAGAAACAGATTAAGGAAAAAGAGGTGTTTTAACGATGGACGATATAGTTTATAGACCAAGGTACTCAAGACAATTTACAGGTCAGCAGACAAAAAAGAAATTAAAGAGGAGTAGAAGACTAAAGGATGATTTTGCCCGAAAGCTGCTTATAAAAGTACTGAGACAGATGTTGGCGGGTATGGTGATTTTTGCTATAATAGCAGCAGTTATAAAGATTGACACTGTGCAAACTATTTTTCTGGAAAACAAAATAAAAGGTGCTTTAGCATATGACATTGATCTAAAAAGTATTTTTGGTGGAGTTAAGAGTGTGCAAAGTGTGTTTAACAACATTACAAACGGAAACGAAGAAATTGGTGGAGATGGTTTGACGGGAGATACTAGTAAAGATTTGGGCAAAGACGTATCCGGTAACAGTGTTTCAAAGGGAAATGAAGCCGAGGAAAGTTTTAAAGAGGATCTTGAGCCTGTAAGTGCGGTATTTACTGATGAAGGATCTTTGGTAGAAAGCATGGAATATGATAATGGTTTGGATAAGAGTACAGAAGATGAAATTGAACAGGAATCACAGGAGCCGCTTGAAGATGATAATGTTGACAGTGAACAAATTTTTGGAGGTGCAGGATATTCATTTATAATACCTATTGGAGGAATTATAGGATCTTTTTATGGAGAAAGACTGCATCCTATAAAAAATACAATATTATTTCATAAGGGAATTGACATAGAGGCTCAAAGCGGGGCACCTATTAAAGCTGCATATGATGGAGAGGTACTAGAAGCTGACGAAGAAGAAACGTATGGGAATTATGTAAAAATAAAACATGTTGATGGATTAACAACATTATATGCCCATTGTTCAAAACTACTTGTAAGTAAAGGTCAAAAGGTTAATAAAGGGGATGTTATAGCAGAAGTAGGATGCACCGGAGCAGCTGTAGGTCCGCATTTACACTTTGAAGTAAGAAAGGATAATGAGCCGGTTAACCCTCTTGACTATGTTACACTTTCGGATACTCCTTAATTCATCAAGAGTGTTTAGAGAGAATCCTATAACTGTTTCAGACATTAGAAAGGCGGTGAGGCATAAGTATTTTTATACAAATTGTCAAAAAACCTTTTAAAATAGAAATTGACCCTATGTTCTTTGTTGTTTTTGTGATAATGCTTTTTTTTAATTACCATTATAAGTATCTGGAAACCTTTGCAGCTCTTATAATTCACGAGGCAGCTCATATAACAGCTTCGGTAGTACAGGGTGTAAAGCTGGATTCTCTAAAGATATTTCCAATAGGATTAAACGCTGTTTTTCAGGACGATTTTTATAATGATGCTAATTCGCTCCTTATTAATATAAGCGGTCCTTTCATTAATTTACTGATATTTTTGATGTGTTTTCTGATAAACACATATTATTTGCATGGATCAGATAATATGCGTTTTTTTATCTTAGTTAATGTATTCTTAGCAGTATTTAACATGCTTCCGGTGTTACCTCTTGATGGAGGCAGGATATTAAGAGATATCCTCACATCACGGATAGGTTTGTTTAAAGCGTATAAATACTCCAGGATAGTGTCAAAAGGGCTGGGATTGCTTATTATTATTTCAGGCATAATTCAGTTCTATGGCAATATTTACAACTTCAGCTTAATCTTTTTAGGGAGTTACATTTTTCATTTTTTAAAATATGAGGAGTCGGAGGTATATTTTATGAACATCAAAAACCTTGTTTACAAACGTTCCAGATTTCTTAGAAAGGGAATATATCCAGGCAGAGAATTGGTAGTCATTAAATCCATGCGATTAGGAGACATTCTTAAAGATATGGACTTTGACAGATTTCATATAATATATGTACTAGATGAAGACATGAAACTTGCAAAAGTTTTTACCGAGCAGGAGATTATTGACAATATGTCAAGGTTTGACGCAGAGATAAGTTTTGATGAGCTAATGAAATCCTTGGCATAACGGTCAAAAAGGAATATGAGTAACCTGCACCGCAGTTGTGCCCGCAATTAAAGTTATATTGCCCGCTGTCGCAAACAGCGGAACAATATATTTAAAAGTTTGTTAAAAAAACAGACTTTTTTATTTTAGTTATAGAATGCCCACATTTTGGAGTATTTCCTTTGTGGATTTAGGCCTGTTCATTGTTAGCAGGTGTATTCCGTCAACGCCATTATCAATTAGATTGCGGATTTGTGAACTGGCATAGTCTATTCCGGCTTTTCTCATGTCTTCATCGTTGCTTCCATACTTATCCATCAATAACACTAGTTTTGCTGGTATTGATGCTCCGCAAAGAGAGGCAATTCTCTTAATTTGCTCTGCCTTAAAGACCGGCATAATGCCTGGTGTTATGGGACAATTGATACCAATTGCACAAGTTTTATCTAAGAAATCATAAAAATTCCTGTTTTCAAAAAATAATTGTGTCACAAGAAAGTCAACACCTGTATCCACTTTTTGCTTAAGATATATAAGGTCGTCTTTTAAACGAATACTGTTTATATGACCTTCAACATAGGCAGCAGCTGATATACAAAAATTATTTTTGCTTTTGATATATGATATTAGTTCATTTGCGTATTTAAAAACATTTTTCGAAAAGTCAAAGTCCGGCTCATTTATTGGAGGATCTCCCCGAAGAGCAAGGACATTTTCTAAATTGTTGTTGTGTAGTGATGCAAGAAGTTTATCAATTTCTTCTTTTGAGTGTCCTACACATGTGAGGTGTGCCATGCTTTCAATGGAGTATTCATTCTTAATCTTTGACGCTATTTCAATGGTTCTGTCCTTTGCACTTCCTCCTGCACCGTAAGTAACACTTATAAAGTCTGGATTTAACTCTTTAAATTTAGCCAATGTATCAAAAATAGATTCAATAGGGGTATCAAGTTTTGGCGGGAATATTTCAAAGGAAATTACCGTTTTTTTTCTCTTAAAAAGCTCAATAATATTCATTTTTGCCTCCCTCACACATAATAGATACTTTAAGTGTTATTATAGCACAATAAAAGTCTCTGACAAGCATTTCATATCAAATTATACTGTGTCCCCAAAAAATGAAGAAGAAATCGAATAATTATAACATAATTTCTTTGGAGTATTGAGATTTGTAAAAACTCTATTTTTGTATATGGTTTGATGAGCTTAGGCTTACAATAAAGTAAATATTTAGGGGGAGGAATTGTTTGTTATGGGATTTTTGAAAGGTGTAAAGAGGTTTGCTGTTATATCGGCAGCATTAGCACTACTGTCTTCAAACTTCATATCTGAAGGGCTGTTGCCTGACGTTTCTATGGTGGTAAATGCGGAGGAAGCAGCTGGCAATGACGACTGGCTTCATGTGAAGGGCAATCAGATTGTTGATATGTCAGGCAAGCCTGTATGGCTGACAGGTACAAACTGGTTTGGCTTTAACACAGGCACAAATGTTTTTGATGGCGTGTGGAGTTGTAATATGAGAGCAGCACTGGAGGGAATGGCTGACAGAGGAATTAATTTCTTAAGAATACCTGTGTCGACAGAGATTTTAGCTAAATGGAAGAGTGGTACACCCCCAATGCCAGGCAGTTTGAATGATTTTGTAAACCCTGAACTTGATGGACTTAATAGTTTGGAGGTTTTTGATTATGCATTGAATATCTGCAAAGAAGTCGGTATTAAGGTAATGATTGATGTACATAGTCCGAAATCTGAAGCTATGGGTCATATTTATCCTGTATGGTATGATGGGACTTACAATACTGAAACGTGGATATCAACCTTGGAGTGGATGGCTAAAAGGTATCGTAATGATGATACCATACTTGCATTTGACCTGGAGAATGAGCCTCATGGTACACCAACAAGTGATATGATGGCAAAGTGGGATGATTCCACCGATGTAAACAACTGGAAGCATGCAGCCGAAATTTGTGCAAAGAGAGTTCTTGCTGCCAATCCGAATTTACTGATCATGGTAGAAGGTGTGGAGACATATCCAAAGGAAGGTAATGACTATACTGCCAAAGATGCGTGGGGTCAGCCCAGCCATTATTATACCAACTGGTGGGGTGGAAACTTAAGAGGGGTAAAAGATAAGCCGTTGGATTTAGGAGAACATCAGAAGCAGTTGGTATACTCGCCGCACGACTACGGTCCGCTGGTGTTTAAACAATCATGGTTTTATGATGGATTTACTCGGGAATCAGTATATAATGACTGTTGGAAAGATAACTGGGCGTTTATATATGAAGATGGTATTGCACCTCTCCTGATTGGGGAATGGGGAGGATTTATGGATGGCGGTCCAAATGAAAAATGGATGGAAGCAATTCGTGATTACATAGTAGATAACAGAATTCATCATACATTCTGGTGCTATAATGCAAACTCAGGAGACACTGGTGGTCTTGTATCCCATGATTTTATTACCTGGGATGAAGAAAAATATGCACTGCTCAAACCTGCATTGTGGCAACATGAGGGTAAGTTTGTAGGTCTTGACCATAAAGTTCCGCTTGGTGCTAACGGTATATCTGTAAGTCAGGTAAATGGTCAGGTTTTTCCAACACCGACAAAACATACAACACCAACGCCAACACGCATAATTCCGACAACTTCACCGACACCAACACTCATAGTTCCGACAGCTTCACCAACACAAACGCCAACTACTACGTTTAAATATGGTGATGTCAATGGAGATAACTCTTTCAATTCAATTGACTTTGGAGTTTTGAGAATGGTATTGCTGGGCATCAAGAGCGATAAAGAAATTGATAAGGAAGCAGCTGATGTAGATGACAATGGTCAAGTTAATGCTATTGATTTTGCATATATCAGACAACGATTACTTGGAATAATAACTAAATTTCCGGCAGAAAACAATAAATAGCGTACCATTTGTAGTGATAAGATTAGTAATGTTAAAAAACACTGTGTTTAAAAAGAGTCGATGTATTCGGCTCTTTTTTTTAGATATAAGTTTCATGATATCAAAGGAATATTCCTGATATAAAGCACACCTAAAATCTTATACGCTCGTATACGCACTATTTACTTTACTTGCTAAAGAATAGATGGTATAATATAACTATAGAAAATAATTATTAGTACTTATTTTAAGTAAGGTACGAGTAAAATATTAGATCCAACTCTGGATAACGAAAAAACTTGATTTGATAATGTTTTCAAAATATGCGAATAAGATGTTGCTTTTTCGTTATTCCTAAGTGAATTTTTTCTTTTCTTATTTCATTTCATCGGGATTTGATTACTATCTATTTGATTACGCAGAGTATTAAAAAAGTTACATAATTAAATATGATTTGCAGTTTGGTAAATATGCAAATTGCAATTACTTTATTACTATGTGCTGATATTCATCAGTATTAGCGACATCTAATTAATCACTCATCCCTGATATGCCTGAACAGACTTACACGTTTAAAAATATAAGAAATAGCAAGTATGTTTTTATGGTATTTGCAATTATGTAATTGTTTTTTGTTATGTTTATTTAAGGTTAAGGAGGATATTTCTATGCAAAGGTGTATAAAACCAAAAAAACTTCTCTCTCTACTCGTATTAGTTTTATTTATCATATCAACTCAGGCCATGACGGTTTCAGCCGCACAGCTTGTTAGACTGGACACTGTTTTTAACGCCTACAATGTCAATCTGTTTGATACAGGATATATTTCTTACTCCATGCAAGGTGATGAAATCGGATTGGGTAACCCAACAAACGAAATCGTATTGGCTGTTGATACAGCTAACTCTATGAAATACGATTTTGATGAGAATTATGATTATACTGCATTTTTGAATTATGCGATACTTTCCTTATCAGAAGAGGCTGCACAGGAAGGATTGTTTTTAGAAGGCTCAGAAGGTTATGTATATGGTAATATACATTCAAATAATAATTTAAAGGCACAATATGGGAAGATAAGGATTTTTGCCGAGAGTACCATAGGTGATTGCAAAGCAGATGAAACATATGCCATAAATGGAAGGGTTGAAGCATCAGGCCCAACCATAACCTGGCCTTATTATACCTTGTCAAATTCTGTTGTTCAGGTTACTAATGCTCCAAAGGTTAAGTTTCCAGATATAGGAGCTTCTATAAAAAATGATCCGGGAACAGTAATATATAACACTTCTAAAACATTTACAGGAGAAAGTGCTGTCTTTAACAGTTCGATTTATGTTGACGGAGATCTTGAGATACAAACCGATAAGGTGATAGCAAGCGGATTGATAGCAGCAAGAGGCAATATTCGTATAGGCACAAGACAGGCATCATTAAATAGTCCGCTTTGCGTGTACTCTGAATCGGGAAACATAACTCTGGCTAATGAAGTTGGTAATTTTACAGGGGTAATTATTGCCCCTAATGGCACGATAAGAATAGAGGCTTCAACACCTACGGTAAAAGGTAGAATCGTAGGAAAAAAAGTTGATCTTCACTCCAACATAATGACGGTTGACCCTAGGGGAACAAACAGTTACATTACGCCCATCTTAAAATACATTGAAAAGGAGACGCGCTTATATAAGGAAAAACAAATTGTTAAGAGCTTTATTGATAGTTATGCAGGTAATTCAAAAACAAAAATAGGTGTTGTAAGTTATGCGGAAAATGCTGAAGTTGTAAGTGGTTTGACTGAAATGACAAATGCTTCCGCTGTGAACATTATGAAGTCCCGAATTGACAGCCTGAGTACAAGTGGTGAGATTATATCAAATCCTGACGGATCTTATAAGAGATCGAGGCGTAATATTGGGGATGCGTTGAGAAGAGCACATTATATGTTGAAAAACTCTACAGATCCAGGTGCCGCTAAATATGTAATTGTATTGACTGATGAAATATCCAATGTTTGGAGCTGTAACAGCATTTCGGATCCGGCCTATAAAAGAAGCGACGGAGATTCTACTCATGAGGGCTGGGACAGTATTAGCAGTGCAAAAGAGTACGGAAAAATAATAGGCTCTGAATTAATACAAAGTAGTGGGTATAAGCCGTTTTTTGTTGCACTTCCTGGAGTAGCGTTATCTTCTGCCAGAACAACTGTGGAATCACAATTGACCGAAATTGCCGGGGTCAGTGGAGCTAATACTGCACCGGATGGAAAATTGTTTTACAGTGCTTCGGTAGAAGCTCAATTAAGCAGTGCCTTGAGCAGTATTAAAAGCTATATACCTGATGCTGTAGAGTATCCGAATGAACTTCCATTTCAATCGGCTAGCTTCTTGCAAGTGTTTCCAAAAGGTGTGAAGGTTTTATCTGCCCAGTATGGCAGCAATAATCTGGCAATTTCATATGATGGTCAGAAGTACACTGTGTCAGGGAATTTAAGTGGAATAAAACTGATTAAAAATTCATTTACAGGAAAGTACCAGCTTGCAGCTGTGCCTGATATTACTATTAAAGTAAGATATAATTCATTTGGCGAAGCCAGTGGAGTTTGGAATAATGGTGTTTTAAATTCAAGTATTACAATTGATGGAGGAACTGTTAATTATAAGGACTACTTTGGTATCAATGCATCAGCTGTCGGAGCGGGTTATACTATTGGGCTGAAATACTTTGCAGATATTAGCTAGTGCAGCGTAGCGGAACGACCATACTGCGAAATTTAAGTTTCTGGTATATTCTTCCTTGAATTTATTACATGCAACCCCCTTAGTTGTGCTCAAGAAACTAAAAACCTAATAATTCAATGTGTTTATAAAAATCTGCACTACAATTGCGTGGCTTACGCAATTGTAGTGCAGATTTTACAGTTTTTGTAACTGAAGGGCTTTAATAACTCTGCTTTACATAGCTTTTTTGAAGTACTATAATATTCATGAGGTGATATACATTGCAGATACTTAAAATTAAGACACCGTCAAGGACGGCTATGGTTGATATAACTTCAGAAATAAACAACTTAGTGAGAAAAAGCGGAATTAAATCAGGTGTTTGCCATATATTTGTTCCCCATACTACAGCAGGACTTACAATTAATGAAAATGCAGATCCTGATGTTGTAGATGACATTCTCAAAGAGATAAATAAAATAGTTCCGTTTGATGATGGATATAAGCATAGTGAAGGAAATTCCGCAGCTCACATCAAGGCAAGCATGTTTGGATTTTCTCAGCAGGTTATTGTTGAAAAGTCAGAATTGCTGCTTGGAAGGTGGCAGGGTATATATTTTTGTGAGTTTGATGGCCCTCGTAACCGAGAGATCTATATAAAAAACATTTTTTCTGGTGAAGAGTTATAATACTGAAAATAGGAGAGGTTTTATGGAGCTTTTAAAGAACGGAGATATTGTTTCAGTTCGCCATTATTCAGGAGTTAGCCCTTTCAGGAGTATTGTAGTTGATTCAGATGAAGATAGTATGAAGATTAAACTGACCAAGGACTTTGCGATAATGAACTTTCTTGAAGGAGATCCGGTGGTTGTTGGTGTGGAATCAAAGGGTAATGTTAAGATTTTTGGATGTAAAATTGTAGAAATAAATCTCAAAGATGGAATTATAGAAGTGAATGTAGATAAGATTGAATCAGAAGCAGAGCAGAGGAGACACGAACGTTTTCCGGTGTCTTTATATGCAGATGTTCGTGTTAAGACGAACAGGAAGAAGCATCTTGCTGCAATTAAGGATATTAGTTTCTATGGTATGCTCATATTCAGCAAATCTGACTTTTCAGTAGGTGATGAGATAGAACTTGATATTTACATGGAAAAAAATATGCTTTTCTTAAAATGTGAGATATTAAGAAAAGTTCCAGGTGAAGTATATAATAATTATGGGCTACGAATAGTTTATGAAGATGTAAATTCTATGAATTTTGTCAAAGAGTATTTAAGAAGGTTGAAAGAAGCTCAGGAAGAAGCTATAAGAAAAATAAAAGAATAATACTATGTAAATCGTGAAAATGATTTTACAAGGACAAATTTAATTTTCACGATAATAAATTAAGGGAATAAATTTTAGTCGTACCTAACATTTCAATTGACATTAACTATATGCTGTGGTATATTTGTGTAAATTAATAGTGCTTTATATTATTAATCTTCAGGGACAGGTGAGAATCCTTACCGGCGGTAGGCAGCTTAATAAGCTGCGAGCCCGCGAGCCATTATGGCAGATCCGGTCAAATTCCGGAGCCGACAGTGTATCGTGTTTGTTTTTTTGTTAAACACGGAAGTCTGGATGAAAGAAGATGGTTATTGTTCGTCATATGAATGATAGTATATCCCTGGGAGATTAAACCAGGGCTTTTTTGCATTGTGCCGGAGTTTTAAAAGTTATACAAATTCTAATTTGAATGGTGATTAAAATTGAATACACATGATTATTATATGAGAAGGGCTATTGAGCTTGCAAAAAAAGGATGGGGAAAGACCAATCCAAATCCTTTGGTTGGGGCAGTAATTGTAAAAGATGACACAGTTATATCAGAAGGGTTTCATGAAATTATTGGTTGTGCCCATGCAGAGGTTGCCGCGTTTAACAATGCAGTTGAGGACGTGGCTGGCGGAACGCTTTATGTTAATCTCGAGCCCTGTTCTCATTATGGCAGGACACCGCCTTGTGCTAAAGCTATAATTGAAGCAAAAATAAAAAAAGTAGTGGTAGCAATGATTGATCCTAATCCCAAAGTTTCGGGGAAAGGGATACAGATGCTTAGGGATGCTGGTATAGAAGTGGAAGTAGGGGTGCTTGAAGAGGAAGCTAAAAAACTTAATGAGATATTTATTAATTACGTAGTAAATAAAAAACCTTTTGTAATTATGAAATCGGCTATGACACTTGATGGAAAGATAGCATCGGTTACAGGAGATTCAAAATGGGTGACTTCAGAGGCCTCAAGAGCTTATGTTCACGTTGTGAGAGACAGGGTTGCAGCAATAATGGTTGGAATAAATACAGTGTTAAAAGATAATCCTATGCTTACCACAAGGTTAAATGCAAAGGCAGGAAATGACTCGGTGCGGATAGTTGTAGACAGCAAAGGGATTATTCCTGAAAACAGCAAGGTTTTGTGTACTAACTCAAAAGCAGGAGTTATACTAGCAACCACTTCAAATATACCTGAGAGTAAGGAAATGCATCTGGTGAATAATGGTGTGAAAGTGATTAAAGCTGATGGTCCGGATGGGCGTGTAGATCTTGTGAAATTGGTAGAGGAGCTTTATAAGCTTGAGATAGATAGTGTTCTTTTGGAAGGCGGAGGGACTTTGAATGCACAAGCACTTAATTCGGGAGTTGTTGACAAGGTTATGTTTTTTATTGCACCTAAAATACTAGGTGGAAAAGAAGCTCTGACACCTGTACAAGGAGAGGGTATAGAATTAATGAGTGATGCATTAAAAATCAAAGATGTTTCAGTATCAAGGTTTGGGGAAGATATACTTATAGAGGGCTATACAATTTGAGCAATAGGAGAATTTGCAACTTCTATGAGTAAAATTATGTGATTTTACAAAATACCAGGATTGGTAAAGCGATTAATGCATTCAAGGAGTGAGTTATGTTTACTGGGATTGTTGAAGAAATCGGTAGGATAAGAAGTATTGTTCAAGGCAGCAAATCCATAAGACTTACAATAAATTGCAGGAAGATAATATGTGACATTAAAACAGGTGATAGTATTGCTGTAAATGGTATATGCCTCACTGCAACGTATATAGGCAGTAATGAGTTTACAGCTGATGTAATGCCGGAGACAATGAGGAAGACAGGATTGGGAAGTCTAAAGGTGGGGCATTTTGTAAATCTTGAACGTGCATTGAGGCTTACCGACCGATTAGGAGGTCACATTGTAAGTGGACACATTGATGGAACAGGTGTTATTGTTGGTAAATCAACAGAGGACAATGCAATATGGTTTACAATAGAAGCTGATGCGGGCATTTTGAGATACATTGTTATGAAAGGCTCTGTCGCACTTGATGGCACAAGCCTTACGGTTGCTTACATAGACAAAAGATGTTTTAAGGTTTCGCTTATACCATTAACAGCAGGCGAGACAACTTTAGGCTCTAAAGAAATTGGGAGCAGGATAAATATTGAATGTGACATGCTTGGGAAATATGTTGAAAAGCTGGTTTTTGGCAATTTGCCAGAGGAAAATAGTAAATCTGCAGGGGTGTCACTTGATTTTCTCAGGGAAAATGGATTTACATGATTGCGTGCAGCTAAAAACTAAGGTCCTGCTATGAATAACAAAAAAACCGACTTGGGTACGGCAAAAATACGTGTTTTTAGGTGTTTCTTAGAAAAAAGAAAATTATGGAGGTATTGTTATGAAGTTTGATACTATCGAAGCTGCCATAGATGAAATCAGGAAGGGTAGGATGGTAATTGTAGTTGATGATGAGGACAGGGAAAACGAGGGAGATCTTTTGATGGCGGCAGAACTTGTTACTCCTGAAAGCATAAACTTTATGGCTCGGTACGGAAGAGGGTTGATTTGTACTCCCATTACACAATTAAGGGCAAAAGAACTGGGCATTAATATTATGGTAGAAAAAAATACTGAGCAAATGAAGACAGCTTTTACGATAACCGTAGATCATAAAAATTCAACTACTGGTATTTCTGCTTTTGAGAGAGCAAATACAATAAAAGAAATTACAAATCCTGACTCAAAGCCGGATGATTTTGTTCGGCCTGGGCATGTGTTCCCAATAATTGCGAAGAATGGAGGAGTTTTGCAAAGATCAGGTCATACCGAAGCAGCAGTTGATCTTGCAAGATTGGCTGGTTTCTTTCCGGCAGGGGTTATATGTGAAATAATGAATGAGGATGGAACAATGGCAAGATCTCCTAAGTTGATGGAATTTGCAAACACTCATGGCTTAAAGATAATTACTATAGCCGATCTTATCAGCTATAGAAGGACTACTGAAAAACTTATCACTAAGGCTGCTGAGGCAAAGTTGCCTACGCAATACGGAGAGTTTAAGATTATTGCCTTTGAAAATGGGATAAATGGTGAACATCATGTTGCACTCGTCAAAGGAGATGTTGCAAGTGATAACAATCCAATCCTTGTGAGAGTACACTCTGAGTGTCTTACCGGAGATGCGTTCCATTCTTTAAGGTGTGATTGTGGAGAACAGCTTGATGCTGCACTTAGCGAGATAAGCAAAGAAGGCAGGGGGGTTCTCCTCTATATGCGCCAGGAAGGAAGGGGAATAGGTTTGGTAAACAAGGTGCGAGCCTATGAGCTTCAGGACATGGGTAAGGACACAGTGGAGGCAAATGTGCTTTTGGGATTTCCGCCGGATTTAAGGGATTATGGAATAGGAGCACAGATATTATATGACCTGGGTATCAGAAAGATAAGACTTCTCACCAATAACCCAAAAAAGCTGGTAGGACTTAGCGGGTATGGGCTTGAAGTAGTTGAAAGAGTGCCCCTTCAAATAAAAGAGAACGATGTAAACAGGTTTTACCTGAAAACCAAAAAAGATAAGATGGGACATTTGTTAAATGGATTAACAAAGGATTGAGATTTTTTCTAAATGTAAATCAGCTTTTTTTGAAACATCAATTGACCAGTTGTTTTTTGAATCACCTAAAAAACTTATGAGAAAAATACCGGAATAAATGTTTTTGATATAAAAACAAGATATAAAAATCAGGAGGAAAATGTAATGGGAATTAAGACAAATGAAGGCAAACTTCTTGCAACCGGATTAAAATTTGGTATAGTAGTTGGTCGTTTTAATGAATTTATAGGCAGTAAATTATTAGGAGGTGCTATAGACGGTTTGGTAAGACATGGCACTGAAGAAAAAGATATTGAGATTTCCTGGGTTCCAGGTGCGTTTGAAATACCTTTGGTGGCTTCAAAAATGGCAGCTTCAAAAAAGTATGATGCAGTAATTTGTGTGGGAGCGGTAATCAGAGGGTCCACACCACATTTTGATTATGTTTCGAGCGAGGTCTCAAAAGGAATAGCAAAAGTTACTCTCGATACAGGAGTACCTGTAATTTTTGGCGTACTAACGACTGATACAATAGAGCAGGCTATTGAAAGGGCTGGTACAAAGTCAGGAAATAAGGGATATGAAGCAGCAGTCACTGCAATAGAAATGGCTAATCTTTTGAAGATGTTATAATTCCATACTGTTATTATTTTCAAAATCAGAGTGTCGCAGCACTTGGTAATCAAGTTTTGACACTCTGATTTTAAGATAAAGCAATTAAATTTGTAAATAAATACTATTTCTGTTCTTTAAACTTTCGGATGGATTCTTCCTGTTCCTTTTTAAGAAGCACCAAATATTTCTTTAAAAGGTTGGGAGTGTGTACATCGGTGTATACAATCTTGAGACCATATTCATAGTTGTAAGTATCTTTTGCTTTCCTGATTATAGTGGCTTTAAGATTGATTGTGACACCAGTACCTGTATGTATTTCAAACTTAAGTTCCTGGTACATAGGGAAGTCGGTTTTTGAGAATACCATCATACCACTATAGCTGATGTTCTTAACTATAGCGAGATGTTTCTTTTGTGATTCCCCAATTTTCGCCTCAGCATAAAGTGATACAGGAAATCTTACAAAAAGCCTTTTGTTAGCGGTAGTTTCGCAGTTATCAATTTTTATTTCAATTGTATTCTGTTCTTTGTTTAAAGCCAGAATAGTACAACTTGAAATGTAAATCTCGTTTTCTAACTCTGACCCAAGAACTATCGGATCACCTTGTGAACAATTGAGGAGTGTAACATCTTCAACGAGTTTTACTAAAATTACTTCATTTCGAGATTCCAGTACCAGACTTTTGAACAACTTTGTTCCGGAGAAATGACGAACTGATACAATGTCTCCTGTCTTAATTTCCATTAATATCACTCCATTACTATTATTGAAGTAAAGTGCATGAAAAGTCATATTTGTACTATTAGGATAAACACTAAAGAGAAAGCTTATATTTTAATAATATATCATAATATGATTTATAACAAGATAAAAAATAAAAATAAAATTTGGAATCGCCTAAATTTGATTTATTTTAATAATATCACAGTGCTGCAAGTAAAATGGAATTATATACCTTCAAAAAAAGTCTTGACAAAGTTTAAATAAGCTTGTATAATTACTTTTGCAAATTGTTAATGTGCGGGTTTAACTCAGCGGTAGAGTGTCACCTTGCCAAGGTGAAAGTCGCGAGTTCAAATCTCGTAACCCGCTCCAGAAAATGCGGGATAGTGGTTATAAATTGTCCTGCAGTATTTGCGGGTGTAGTTCAATGGTAGAACATCAGCCTTCCAAGCTGATTGCGTGGGTTCGATTCCCATCACCCGCTCCATGAAAAGAGTCGTATGAGTGTTTGATTCGTACGGCTTTTTTGTTGTAAATTCACTCGAATTTTATTAACGCATAGTAATAGCAATGCAGTGATACTGAATATCCCAATATTTTAGTTGGAATAAAGATTTAATATGTTATAATATTTTTATAATGTGATTAGGAACATAAATGAATTAAGTTCCTGCACAGAATTCTTATTATTTACTGGGGGGATATAATGTTTTCTGTTACTTTAAAAGAGGTTATGGAGCAATTTCAGCTTGAAGATATATCAAACTGCAAGAGGCTTGAAGATATTGTAATTACTTCATCAGATATAAACAGGCCAGGCTTACAGCTTGTGGGATATCTTGAGTATTTTGGAACAGATAGAATCCAGATAATCGGTAAAGTTGAAACTACTTATCTTTCAGCTATGTCATCTGAGGAAAGATATTCGCGATTGGATGAGTTTTTTAAGTGTGGTTTTCCTTGTATGGTTGTAGCAAGGGGCTTGGATGTGTTTCCGGAAATGATACAGGTATCACGGAAATATGAAATTCCCATTCTTAGAACCAATGATGTAACTTCGAGGTTTTTAAGCGGGGTAATAAGATATCTCAACGTGCAGTTGGCACCAAGGATAACTAAGCATGGTGTATTTGTTGAAGTATATGGAGAAGGTATTTTGATTCTTGGTGAAAGTGGAGTTGGTAAAAGTGAGACTGCTCTTGAACTTGTAAAGAGGGGGCATAGGCTCGTAGCTGATGATGTTGTTGAGATAAGAAGAGTTTCGGATCAGTCACTTGTCGGAACAGCACCTGACATTATCAGGCACTTTATTGAAATAAGGGGAATAGGAATATTGGATGTCAAAAACCTTTATGGTGTAGGTTCAGTAAAAGTAACTGAAAATATAAATCTGGTTATCCAACTGGAATTCTGGGATGAAAAGAAAAATTATGACCGTTTGGGCCTTGTAGATGAGTATACCGATATTCTTGGAATAAATGTACCTTGCCTTACTATACCGGTAAGACCTGGAAGAAATCTGGCTATTATAGCTGAGGTTGCTGCTATGAATAACAGGCAGAAGAAAATGGGATACAATGCAGCTAAGGTTTTAAATGAGAGAGTTTTAGGAGAAATTAACAAAGCAACAAATGACTAAATTAGTTGTTCCAGGGTAAGATAGTTTTTTTAACATAAAGAAAGATTATTGGAGGGTATTGATTGAAATTTGTTGTTGACACACACACTCATACAATAGCTAGTGGACACGCATATAGTACTGTACAGGAAATGGCAAGGGAAGCTGCTGTTAATGGAGTTGAAATGTTTGCTGTTACTGACCATGGTCCTGCAATGAAAGGAGCTCCATGTTTATATCACTTTGGGAATTTGAGAGCTATTCCCGAAAGTTTATATGGAGTGAGGGTGCTAAAGGGGGTAGAGGCTAATATAGTAGATTTCGAGGGAAATGTAGACATGCCCATAGGTTATTTGAGAAGGCTTGATTTTGTTTTGGCGAGTTTTCATGACATATGTATAACACCTGGATCAAAAGAAGAACACACAAATGCATATATAAACCTTTTTAAAAACCCATATGTTGATGCTGTAGCCCATCCAGGCAATCCTCAGTTTGAAGTGGATATTGAAAAAGTTGTTATGGCAGCAAAGGAATATGGGAAATTCATAGAGATCAATAATAATTCTTTTACGGTCAGATCCGGATGCGAAGACAATTGCAGGAACTTTGTTATTGAGTGTAAGAAAAAAGGTGTAAAAATAGTGTGCGGAAGTGATGCTCATATAAGTTTTGAAGTTGGTAAGTTTGATAAGGTATACAGACTTTTAGAAGAAGTTGGAATGCCGGAAAATCTTGTTATGAATACATCAATATCAAACTTTGATGAATTTATTGAGAATAAGAGGAAAAGAATAAGAAGTGAAAAATAACTTTCGTTATTTTTGTTTCTGTAGGTTAAATTTATCTATATAGATCGTGAAAATGATTTTACAATAACAAACTCAATTTTCATGATAATAAATCAAGAAAATTGAAGTGCGAGGTAAAATCTTTATCGCGTTCAATATATTTCTTGAATGTTATTCTATATGACATTTTGAAAAAGTAAAATATAATAGGCGAATAATATGGCATATCGTAGCGGAAGCAGTAATAAAAGTAATTAGTTCCGCTGCACTAAACAGAGGAACTATATTTTCTTAAAATGTTTGTTAATGTAGCAAATATTTAAGGAAAATAGTATATGTCGGCTAAAAATAAGGGGCTGGATTAATTGGAAATTGAAAAGTATATAGACATTTTTGAAGGTTTGATAGGAAAAGAAAATGTAAAGATTAAAGAGCCTATGAAGAATCATACTTCTTTTAAAATCGGGGGACCTGCTGACTTCTTGCTTACTCCTGCTTCTGTATCCGAGTTGTCTGAGATAATAAAGTTATGTAACAGAGACAAGTTGCCGATTTTTATTATGGGAAATGGAACAAACCTGCTTGTGTCTGACAAGGGCATAAGAGGGGTTGTAATTAAGATATATGACAATTTAAATTGTTACAATGTAAAGGGAGAGTGCATTGAGGCTTTTGGTGGTATATTATTATCAACTCTTTCAAATATTGCACTTGAAAATGAATTATCTGGGTTGGAGTTTGCATCTGGTATACCGGGTACATTAGGTGGTGCTGTTGCTATGAACGCAGGAGCATATGGCGGAGAAATAAAAGATGTTGTAATTGAGACCGAGTTTATTGACAGGGCTGGAAATCTAATAATAATTCGTGATGATGAACACCAATTTGGCTACAGAACCAGCTTTATACAAAAACAGTCAGGGCTTGCAGTTAAGTCTGTTATTAAATTAACAAAAGGTGATAAAGCATCTATCAAGGCATTGATGGACGATCTCACAGGGAGACGGCAGGATAAACAACCCTTGGAGATGCCAAGTGCAGGAAGTGTTTTTAAAAGGCCGGAGGGTTATTTTGCCGGAAAGTTGATTGAAGACTGCGGACTTAGGGGATATTCAATAGGAGGTGCCCAAGTGTCAGTTAAACACTGTGGATTTATTGTAAATTCCGGGAATGCAACTTTTAAGGATATCATCGACCTTGTAAGGCATATACAGCAGACTGTTAAAGCAAAATTTAATGTTGAACTTCAGACAGAGATAAGAATTGTTGGAGAATATGGAAACAGTGGGGCATAGAAAAGAACCATAATTTCTTTAAGTCTTATATACAAAATATCGTTAATAATGAATATATTCCTAGAAAAAATTGCGTAGGTTGCAACGTAAAGCATAAAGAGAAGAAGGAGGGAGCTACGTCAAAACAAGCAACATATAAAACTGATTAATAACAACAGAAATTTATGTGAATTTTCTTGCTCTCCATGCGTCGAATATTGGATATAAAGAAGTAAACATAAATCTTTTTGTTATTGTATGGTTTTATAAGTTTTGCGTAACAGCACAAATGAGGTTTTTGATAATTACGGGGGTTTCAGGGGCAGGTAAAAGTTTGGTGGTTAAGTATTTGGAGGATTTGGGTTTTTTCTGTGTAGATAATCTGCCACCTGTATTGATACCTAAATTCGCAGAGATCTGCGTCCAGAGTAGGGGAAAGATAAATAAGATAGCATTGGTTATTGATATAAGAGGTGGAGAACTATTTAATGCACTGTTTCCTGAATTGAATACTTTGAAGGAGTCCGGGTTATCATATGAAATCCTGTTTTTGGAGGCATCAGATAGAGTTCTTATTAAAAGGTTTAAAGAGAGCAGAAGGATTCATCCGTTAGCACCTGAAGGCAGGCTGATGAAGGGTATAAATCAGGAAAGAGAACTTTTACGGGAAATTAAACGGATTGCCACTTATGTAGTGGATACCTCAAATTTGACACCAAGGCAGCTTAAGGAAGAGATTTCTAATATATTTGTAGAGGGTAAGAAATTTGACGGTATGATTATAAATATAATGTCGTTTGGCTTTAAATATGGAATTCCTATTGATTGCGATCTGGTGTATGATGTAAGGTTTATACCTAATCCATACTACATTGACAGTATGAAAAAGTTGTCGGGTAAGAGTGATGCAGTTCGGGAGTATGTGCTGGGGTTTAGTGAGACAATAGGCTTTTTATCCAGATTATACGATATGCTCGAATTTTTGATCCCGAGTTATGTGAAAGAAGGTAAGTCGCAGCTTGTCGTTGGTATTGGGTGCACAGGAGGAAGACATAGATCTGTGGCAATTTCTGAGGCTCTATTTGCGTTTCTTTCAGGAAAAGAACATAGGGTAGTTATTGAACACAGAGATATAGAAAAGGATGGCAAGGGGGCCAAAAGATGAGGCTTCTCAATTTGATCAGGTCTGTTATAAGAAGACGGATATATTTTTTAATGGATCTTGCGGGGCTTTTTGACATATTATTGGGAATGTTTCTGGTTTTTAAGTACCGAGGTGTTTTTGAAATAATATTATCGGTTGTACTGATTTTTGTAGGGGCTATCTTAATATATCCCTCACTTAGGCTCTTTTTATATAGCATATCGATGAACCGACAAAATGAGGCTTCTTTAAAGGTATCGGGCAATGATACAAATAAAAATAATTCGGTTTACAAAAAACTGCTTGCAAAAGGCCCAAAAATCGTTGTAATTGGAGGAGGAACGGGTCTCTCAACAATGCTCAGAGGTTTGAAAGCCTATAGTTCTAACCTTACTGCTATTGTCACAGTTGCTGACGATGGGGGTGGCTCTGGTATTTTAAGACAGGACCTTGGCATGTTGCCTCCAGGGGATATACGAAACTGCATTCTTGCACTTGCTGATACTGAGCCTGTTATGGAAAAGCTGCTCCAGTATAGATTTAGAGATGGGATGTTGAAAGGCCAAAGCTTTGGTAATCTTTTTCTTGCTGCTATGGATGGAATATCCGACAGTTTTGAAGAAGCAGTGAAGAAAATGAGTGATGTTTTAGCTGTTACAGGAAGGGTATTGCCCGTAACACTTCAAGATGTGAAGCTTTGTGCAGAGCTTGATGATGGGTATGTTGTAAAAGGAGAATCAAGGATTGGCAAGCATAACAGTTTCCATAAGGGAAGAATAAAAAATGTATATCTGGAGCCTATATTGATTAGGCCGTTGAAAGAGGCAATAGATTCTATTTTAGAGGCAGATATGATTGTGTTAGGGCCAGGAAGCCTTTACACCAGCATAATCCCCAATCTGCTTGTTCCTGGAATAGGCGATGCTATAAAGAGATCTAATGCCATAAAGGCTTATGTGTGCAATGTTATGACGCAACCGGGAGAAACAGAAGATTACAGTGTTTCAGATCATGTCAGAGCTATTGAGAGTCACTCACATAAAGGTATTATTGAATATTGTATTGTTAACTCTGAGGAGATTCCTGACGAACTAAAGAAAAAATATTATGAAGATGGTGCGACTACCGTAAGGGTAGATGCAGATATACTTGAAAGGCAGGGTATAAATGTTATAGACGATGATTTTGTCTGTATAAATAATAATTATATTAGACATGATACTAAAAGACTTGCAAAAACCTTAATAAGTCTTTGCAAAAGTAATTGTTATAGTGAGGAAAAAAAGGAAAGTTTATTGGTATGAGGCGAAGCTGACGTTGTTAAAGGAGGATATAACATGAAATACGGCAAATCAAGTTGGAGAACTTTTGAGCAGGGTATACAGAAAGAATGGTTGCTGACCAACGGTATCGGAGGTTTTGCATCTTCAACCATTATAGGTGTTAATACAAGGAGATACCACGGTCTTTTGGTTGCTTCATTAAAACCTCCTGTTAACAGGCATTTAATCATATCCAAGATGGATGAAAGCATAACAGTCGGAGACGAGACACTTGATTTGTTTTCATATGAAGCAACTGGTTTTATTATGAAGGGTTATCACCATTTGGAAGGGTTTGAAGCTGAACCTCTTCCAAAGTTTATATATAGAGTGGGCGAAGTATATATAGAGAAAACAGTATGTATGGTATATGGAGAAAATACAGTAGCACTGGTATATTACGTTAGAAACGGGCAGGAAGATGTTAATTTAAGACTTACACCGCTTGTCAATTTCAGAGATTACCATTACAGCTCAAAGAGGGAATACTTAAATTTCAAAAAAATTGCTGAAAATGAAAATATGATTACGCTAAAGCCCGAGTATTATGATATTGATATAAATTTGTTTTGTAGTGAAGGTGGGTTTAAGCCTTTTGACAGCAGTTGGTTTTACAATATGGAATATGCGATTGAAAGAGAAAGAGGTTTAGATTCAAAGGAAGACCACTACATACCCGGATGTTTTGATATAAGCATTAAACCCGGAGAGGAAAAATATATTACTGTTATTGCAACGGTTGAAAAAGAAATCAAGTCAAAAGACGGTCTTAGTATTATAAGCAATGAGCTTGAAAGACTTAACCGATTAGTGAAAAAGGCAGGATATGATGATGAATTTGCACAAACTCTTGTTAAAAGTGCAGATAATTTTATTGTGCATAGGGAATCAACTAATGCAAAGACTATAATTGCCGGATATCCATGGTTTACAGACTGGGGAAGAGACACAATGATTGCTTTTCCGGGAATTACTCTTGCTACTAAAAGGTTTGAAGATGCAAAAGATATACTGTATACCTTTTCAAAATATGTAAAGGACGGGTTAATACCTAATGTGTTCCCGGATGCAGGAAATGAGCCGCCGTATAATAGTGTTGATGCACCTTTATGGTATTTTGAGGCGGTACAAAAGTATATTAACTATACTAATGACTATGATTTTATTAAGGAGAATATTTATGATGGCCTTAAGGAAATAGTAGATTGCTTTTCCAAAGGTACTAGGTTTGATATAAGAATGGACGATGACTTTTTGATAACAGCAGGCAATGAGACAACGCAGTTAACCTGGATGGATGCCAAGGTGGGAGATTGGGTTGTTACTCCAAGACATGGTAAAGCTGTAGAAATTAATGCATTGTGGTATAACGCTTTAAGAATAATGGCAGAACTTTCTGACTATTACGGAGAGAGTAGCAATTATTATAATAATCTTGCGGAAAAAGTCAAAAAGTCATTTGCTGCAAACTTCTGGAATGATAATCAAAAGTGTTTATTCGATTGTTTGACCGTAAACTATAAGGACGATAAAGTGCGACCAAATCAGATAATGGCTGTTAGCCTTTCGTACCCTGTTATTGAAGGTGATATGGCAAAGTGTGTAGTTAACAAGGTGTTTAAGGAACTTTATACAGCAAATGGTCTTAGAAGTCTTTCGCCAAAATCTAAAGAGTATATTGGGATATATATAGGAGATCAATACCACAGAGACGGAGCATATCACCAGGGAACTGTGTGGACATGGCCATTAGGACAGTTTATTACAGCATATATGAAAGTTAATAATTACTCAGAGAAATCAAAGAAAACTGCAATGAGTTTTATTGAATTTATAAAAGATCATTTGAATGACGCCTGTGTAGGCTCTATTTCGGAGATATTTGACGGTGACGAGCCGTTAAATCCAAGAGGATGTTTTGCACAGGCATGGAGTGTTGCAGAGATATTAAGAGCGTACGTAGAAGATATAAGGAATAAATGAAAAATTAAATAAGGAATAACGAAAGAATAACACCCTATTCTCATGTTTTGAAAACGTTATCAAATCAAGTTTATTTTGTAAGCCAGAGTAGGAATACCAAAAAATATAAGTTATGCTGGTGTTTTTTGCAAAAATGAGATATAATCTCATTACAATTTGTTTTTGATTGAGGTGTTCGATTTGTCGTTTTCATCTTCAGTGAAAAATGAACTTTGCAGATCTGATGCAAATGGCAGGTGCTGTATGTTTAGTGAATTAGCAGCAGCTGTAAGAATAACCGGTTTGGTTAAATCAGTAAGTTCTAGTGAAGTTTATATGAAAATTTCAACAGAAAATGCAGCCTTTGCAAGAAGAGTGTTTATGTTATTGAAAGTTCTATATGGTGTAAATGCCGAAATAAGTGTAAGAAGAAGTAAAAAGTTTAAAAAACATGTAATGTATATATTGGTATTAACATCTTCTACAGGAATGAATAAGATTTTAAGCGATGCTAACATTGAGTACGTTAGCGATTCAGAAGTCGCTTATTTGCCTTATGAGATAGATGATAAAAAAAGGTGCTGTAAGAAAAACTACTTAAAGGGTGCTTTTCTAGCAGCAGGCTCAATGAGTGACCCTGAAAAAACATATCATTTGGAGATAATTAGTCATCATAAAGCACTTGCTAAAGAGGTAAACGATTTATTAACGTTCTTTAATTTGAATGCAAAGGTGATTAAACGCAAGGGTTATTTTGTAGTATATTTAAAAGAAGGAGAAAATATAGTAGACTTTCTCAATATTATCGGGGCACACTGTGCACTTTTGGAATTGGAAAATGTACGAATACTAAAGGAGATGCGCAATAATGTTAATAGGATTGTAAACTGTGAAACTGCTAACCTGCAAAAGACGGTTGATGCGTCTATAAGGCAGGTAGAAAATATTAAATATATCAGAGACAACTTTGGTTTTGATAATTTGCCTGAAAATCTCAGACAAATAGCTGAGTTAAGACTTGAGTACAGTGATGCTAGTCTTAAGGAATTAGGTGAGATGATAAGTCCTACATTAGGCAAATCGGGAGTTAATCACAGGCTAAGAAAGTTAGATGAGATTGCAGAAAATACTAGACTTATGAAAGGAGAGTTATGAGTGGTTGAGAAGACTATTGAAATAACTAATCCAACAGGGTTACATGCAAGACCTGCTGCTTTATTTGTTCAGACTGCTGGTAAATTTACTTCAAATATTTGGATTAAACTAGGTCATAAGAAAGTAAATGCTAAAAGTATAATGGGATTAATATCACTAGCTGTGTCTAAAGGAACGGAGATAACTATTATTGCAGAAGGGGAAGACGAGGATCTTGCTGTTAAAGAGATTATTGACTTGATTACAGCTGGTTTTAGGGAATAATAATTCGATGTGTAAAAGCGATTAAATACATAAAATTAATGTCTATTTAACAACAGGACCGTTTTAATTACCGGTCCTGTTGTTATGTCTGTTAACGTAAATTTTTTGAATGCTACAAAATATTACAATGTTTTATGAAGGAGAATTTTGGGAAATAAAGAATGAAGATAATTACAACATAAATCAAAATTTTTTGGAACTATATAAATCACGAAAATGATTATACATTGGAAAATTTGATTTTCGTGATATTGTATTAAGGAAATTGAAGCGCGATGTAAAATCTTTATCGCGTTCAATATAGAAATAGGAACTTAAGTTTTAATTAAACCTAATGAGATTTTACAAAGCACAAATGGAGGAGGATAAAAATTGAAAGTAAAGATTTCTTATAAGGGAAGTACATTAATTGCAAGTATTATGGGTGAACTTGACCATCACTCGGCAGAGTATATCAGGGAGAAGATAGATTCTGAACTTATTAAGGCAACTACGAAAAATGTAATATTTGATTTTTCAAAGGTATCATTTATGGATAGTTCCGGAATTGGAGTTATAATGGGGAGATTTAAAAATGTACAGAAATTAAATGGTAAATTATCCGTTACTAACGTTAGTGATCAAATGATGCGGATTTTTGAAATGTCAGGATTACTAAAAATTATACCTGCTTATGATAATGTAGATGTAGCTATTAATAAAATGTAAAGGGGAATAAAGATGCAGCCTATAAATCAAATGAAATTAGAGTTTTCAAGCAAATCGAGCAATGAAGCTTTCGCAAGAGTTGTGGCGGCAGCATTTGTGTCTCAGATCGACCCTACAATCGAGGAGCTTGCAGACATTAAGACAGCTGTTTCAGAAGCTGTGACAAATGCAATTATACATGGGTATGAAAATTCAAACGGCTCGGTAAGAATGAGTTGTGATTTGTATAGAGATGGTGTTGAAATATCTATAGAAGATGAGGGACGGGGAATACCCGATATTAATCAGGCAAGGCAACCTATGTATACGTCAAAGCCAGACATGGAAAGATCCGGTATGGGCTTTACAGTGATGGAAAGCTTTATGGATAGGGTAGAAGTTGTATCAGAAGTCAGTAAGGGTACAAGAGTGTCAATGTATAAAAGATTTAATTCTATAGATAAAAACTGTTAAGGTATCTATGAGATTTTGATATATCTGGCTATACACACTATTTATAGCATTTATTATCAATTGTCTAAAAATATGTTTGCTTTCACATATTAGGCCAAGCAGACAGTAGAGTTTTTCTATATAATACTGGATATTTATAGATAAATATAGAGATTTTTTAATATATGTGTATTATTGTTATTTTTATGGGAATAATTTGTACATGAAGTATATTTGTTAATATATTAGCTGCTTAAATTTTATGTTTTATATTACTATATAAATCGTGAAAATGATTTAAAAGGGCAATTTAATTTTTCACGATAATAAATCAAGCAAATTGAAGTGCGATGAAAAATCTTTATCGCGTTCAATATAGGTTCATAAAATTTAAGTAATTTTAATACTTGTTTTTGTAATAGAAAGAGTATTACAAGAGTAGCTTAAAAATCTAATGCGGTTATAGGAGTTAATATGGATGAATTGTTTGATATGGAAACTCTGGAGTTAATAAGAAAAGCCAAAACAGGAGATAAACAAGCTCAATCTTTATTGGTAGAGAGAAATGTAGGACTTGTCTGGAGTATAGTTAAGAGGTTTCAAAATAGAGGATATGAAACTGATGACATATACCAGATAGGTTGTATAGGTCTAATTAAGGCAATAAATAAATTTGATGATTCCTTTGATGTAAAGTTTTCTACTTATGCAGTTCCTATGATTATAGGGGAAATAAAAAGGTTTATAAGGGACGATGGTATTATTAAAGTCAGCCGCTCATTGAAGGAGTTATCAAATAAGATAAGGGTTACTAAAGAAATAATGACAAAAGAATTAGGGCGTGAGCCTTCAATAAATGAGGTTTCTGTACGCCTTGATGTTGCCGCGGAAGAGTTGGTCATGGCAATGGAAGCAAACTGTTCGCCAGAGTCTTTATATAACACTGTTGGTGATAGTGACAGTTCCAATGTGCTTTTAATAGATAGACTGAATAATGAGAGCAATGATGAAGAAGTAGATCTTGTTGACAAAATTGATTTAAGGTTGGTTCTCAATACACTTAAGCCTAGAGAAAAGCAGATAATTATACTGAGGTATTTTAAAGAAAAAACGCAGGTTCAGATTGCAAAAATGCTTGGAATATCGCAGGTTCAAGTTTCAAGAATTGAAAAGAGAATACTGGATGAAATCAAAAGAAAAATAAATTACCTTTAGAATAAGCAACATTCAAGAACGTTTAGCAATATTAAACAATATGTTTTTGCATATTG
Source organism: Bacillota bacterium (assembly GCA_023398495.1). Classification (GTDB taxonomy): domain Bacteria; phylum Bacillota; class Clostridia; order Acetivibrionales; family Acetivibrionaceae; genus Acetivibrio. The sequence goes on along the minus strand of JAEWSG010000005.1, from coordinate 71,342 downwards.
TTTTTTTGTTTTTCAAATACTATTTCATGGTGGTAGCTGAAAAATAAAGTAGTAAGGAATCAAGGAATTATGAATAGGAGTGAAATGAATTATGACAGGTGCATTATCAAGACACAAGGTTCTAATATTGCTTATTAGTTTGGTTATAATCTCTTTATTTGTGGTAATTGCTTATTTTATGCCAAAATCTAGCAAGATTCCTTCAAAAGGAGTTTTTGTTATACAAACAATATCTTTACAAAAAGAGATATGTAAGGTAAACACTATAAGAAATTTAGGAATGATGAAAATATAATTTCACTTCGAGCCCATATTTTTGGAGTAGAGCTTATAAAGTGTTTCATGGAGGTATAAATGCAAAAAACTTTAACCAAAAAGGAATACCAGGAGTATGTAGATAAGAAGTCCCCTAATTCAAAGACAGGAAGAAATGTGATCAGAGCATTTATTGTTGGAGGCACAATATGTATTGTAGGTCAATTCATAAGTAATATGCTTAGAATGAAAGGCCTTGGACAGGATGAAACAGCTAGTATTACATCTTTGCTAATGATATTTATAGGAGCATTGTTAACGGGATTAAACGTTTATGATGATATTGGACGCTTTGCTGGAGCGGGTTCAATAGTGCCTATAACCGGTTTCGCAAACTCTATAGTATCGCCTGCGATGGAATTTAAAAGTGAGGGATATATATTGGGGGTTGGGGCAAAGATGTTTGTAATTGCAGGACCGGTACTGGTATATGGGATTTCTGCATCGGTGATTGCAGGATTAATTCATTTTATGCTAAGGTGAGGAGTTTTTTATGGCGACTAAAAGAATAGGAAAGCAGACAGTAAAACTTAATAATCCTCCAAGTATTATTGCGACTGCTTCAATAGTAGGTCCTAAAGAGGGAGAGGGCCCGCTGAGACTTTATTTTGACGAAATAATAGACGATGAGCTTTGGGGTGAGAAAAGCTGGGAGAAAGCAGAAAGTAAACTGATGAGAGAGACCTTTGCGAAGGTGTTGAAAAAAGCTGATAAAACGGCTGAAGATATGGAATATATAGTTGCAGGAGACTTGCTCAACCAATGTATAGCTGCAAATTTCGGTCTTAGGGAATCGGGAATACCTTTTTTCGGTGTGTATGGTGCATGCTCAACTATGGCTGAATCCATGAGTTTAGGATCCTTACTAATTGATGGCGCGTATGCTGATAACGTTGTCTGTCTTACATCCAGTCATTTTTGCTCTGCCGAAAAGCAATTCAGGTTCCCGCTTGAATTAGGTTCACAGAGGCCACCTACTGCTCAATGGACGGTTACCGGTTCGGGAGGAGCAGTGCTGTCGAGCAAAGGTAGCGGGCCTTATATTACTCACGTTACTACAGGGAAAATTGTTGATATGGGTATAAAGGATGTAAACAATATGGGAGCAGCAATGGCTCCTGCCGCTATGGATACTATTGTTACACACTTTAAGGATACAGGTTTTATACCTGAAAGTTATGATTTAATTGTTACCGGAGACCTTGGAGCTGTGGGCAAGGAAATATGCAGTGAGCTAATTAAAGAACAGGGCTACAACATAAGTGATATATATAACGATTGCGGAGTAATGATATTTGACCGAGAGAGGCAGGATCCCCATGCAGGTGCAAGTGGATGCGGTTGCTCGGCAACAGTATTTGCAGGGTTTATATATAAAAAGCTAATGGAGGGTGTTTTAAATAATGTTCTGTTTGTAGCTACAGGTGCACTACTTAGCACTACAAGCTCGCAGCAGGGAGAATCAATACCTTCAATAGCACATGCAATAAGTATTTCAAATTCTATACAATAGAGAATAATTTATAAGACCAGGTGATAAAATGAGTGAAAATATAATTACTTATGTAAATGCATTTATAGTCGGAGGAGTAATATGTGCTTCGGGGCAGATACTTATTGACAAAACAAAACTGACAACAGCCAGGATTCTTGTGATATTTGTAACAGCAGGTGCAATTCTCGGAGCACTAGGAGTGTACCAGAAACTGGTTGAAATTGGAGGAGCAGGAGCAACGATACCATTAACTGGATTTGGATACAACCTTGTCAAAGGTACATTTAAAGATGTGGAAAGTATGGGTTTACTAGGTGCATTTACCGGAGGAGTAAAAGCGGCAGCAACAGGTATAACTGCTGCAATATTTTTTGGGTATCTTGTGTCGGTTGCATTTAGTCCAAAAGCAAAAAGGTAAAAGTAAATGTCTTGCAAATTACATTATTACAGAATCTGTTATATTAAAAGCATTTATTAGGAGTTGATGTTATGGAAAAAAGGAAAGTTATACTGGTTACTGATGGTGACCCTGTTGCCAGAAGTGCTGTAGAATTGGCGACTTCCAACATTGGAGGAAGATGTATTTCAGCTTCGGCTGGCAACCCTACTGTTTTATCGGGAGAAGAAATTATAAATCTCATAAAAACCGCCCCTAAAGACCCGGTCGTGGTTATGGTTGATGACAGAGGCACTAAGGGAAAAGGTGAAGGTGAAATGGCCATGGAAACAATTATTGGAGATGATAGTGTTGATGTTTTAGGTGTAGTGGCGGTTTCATCAAATGGAAAGGACTGTAAAGGAATACCTATAACATGTTCTATAACAAAAGACGGGAAAATAATAGAAAATGCGGTAGATAAACATGGTAATGATACCCAGAGTAAAAAAATATGCGGTGATACTTTAAGCATATTAAAAGATGCTAAGAATTTTCCAATTGTAGGAATTGGGGATCCGGGGAAAATGGACTTCAATGATGAAATAATCAAGGGCTCACCAATAACCACGATGGCTTTAAAGGAAGTATTGAAAAGACATGGTTTGTCTTGACATAGGGAACCAAAAAAAGTGTTTTAATAATCATGAAGTAAGGAGCTATATAAATCGTGAAAATGATTTTCAAGGAAAATATGCTCCTTACTTTATGTAAAGTATTCTATTTCTGAGTTTGGAAAGTTATTATTTATAAGCATAGAGATATAATCTTTTACTTCACCGGAGATATCCTTAGGGTAAACATATTTATAACGTCCATACATTCCCCACTTTAACATCCTGTTAGTCTCATCCATATCAAGTTTGGTATTGGGAAACCTGTTTAATATGACGTTTTTGGCTGTAGTGGTGAATCTGTGCTGAATAAGCTCAAATGTGACGGGCTCTTTGATAATGCTTAGGTCTATTTTTTTTGCAAGTTCTTCAAAGAGTTCCTTATACTGATCTTTCCAGTCGTCATAAACCATGATAGGGGCTACAATAAAGCCAATGGGGTAACCAGCATTTGAAATTTTTGATGCTGCCTCAATACGTTCAGTCAGGCTTGAGGTATTATGTTCGAAAGTATCAATGACGTATTTTGAATTAATACTAAATCTGAAGCGGGTATGACCATTATGTTTAATAGATAATAACGGGTCTATATTGTCAAATTTAGTAACCACTCTTAACCGGCCATTATCAAGATTTCCAAAGAATTCTATGGTTTTTCCCAGGCTTCCGGTAATATGTTCTATTGCTAGAGGGTCACCTGAGCTTGCGACCTCAAAGGTAGTTACTTTACTACTATTTTTATCAATATGTTTCTTGATGGTATTAAAAATATCATCAAGGTTTACATAAGTTCTGAGGTATGGCTTAAAAGACTGAGTTGTATGAAGGTAGCAATATTCGCAATTTCCAGGACAGTTTGTGACAAGGGAAAATTCATAATCCGCAGAAGGTTTGCATATATCAAGCCGGAGAGCTTTTTTTGTAGTTACTACAAGAGTTTTCTTGGCTTGTGCATATTTCTGGTTTTCGGTGTTGCCTGGTATGAAATGGAGTATTTTTTGAACAGGTGCTTTAATGATTTCTATATTCTTGTTTTCAAAATAGTTTAAGAGTTCTTGGCCTAATGGATACTTTAGTGATGAGTGATCAAAAAACACTCTTTCTGGGAAAAATAGCTTCATTAATAAATACACCCTTCCTTTCAGATTCCAAAAATATTATTTCCAGGTGATAACTTTTTTATGCTTGCAAGTTAACCAAAAAAATAATTATGAAAATCTGCATTGAAAAGAAGGATTTTAGAGACTGACTATAGAATATAAAAGTGAAAAGTAATATTATGATTTTCTGTTATACATCCAAAGTGCATTACTGCGTCTTAGCAAGTTTTTATCAGGAATATATGTTTATAAGTGTATTTGTAGATCTTTAAAAAATTTCTTAATAAAACTGTAAATTTTGTTTTAACCTTTGTTGATGTACTCAAAGTATGCTTGGATTACTTTGTACTATAATTCAGTTTAAGCAGAAAAGGTGGTATTGGTTTATGAATGTTGAATATATAAATCCATTCATAGAGGCAAGTCAGGCGGTTTTAAAACAGACAGCAAACATAGATGCAAGACTTGGAACTGTTACGTTGAAAGAATCACCTTATATCAGTGACAATGTCTTAATTATTGTTGGACTAACGGGAAAAATCAGAGGGCAGGCGGTTTTTTCCATGACTAAAAAGGTTGCACTTGCTATAGCATCATCTATGATGTTTGGCATGCCGGTTACAGAACTAGATGAGATATCTAAAAGTGCAATATCCGAGCTTACAAATATGATATTGGGAAATGCTGCAACCATTTTATACAGTAAGGGAATTGGTGTTGAAATTACCCCACCGTCTTTTTTGATGGGAGATAATTTGCAGATTTCACCAACTAAAATGAAAACTATCTGTGTTCCGTTGTTATTTAATGAAGGCGATCAGTTGGAGATTGACATTTCAGTTATTGAGTAACGTTTTATTTAGTTGAGCTGGCAAGTATCAAAGATGGTTTAAGAAACCATCTTTTTTTGTTTACTCCTTTTAAGTTGTGTAATTTTAATATATAATTTTATGAAAAGAATTTACAATTGTTTTAGGAGGAGTAGATTTGGCTATAAATATAGTACTGGTTGAACCGGAAATACCTCAAAATACCGGAAATATTGTAAGAACCTGTGCTGCTGTCGGGGCAAGGTTACATATGATAAAGCCGCTGGGGTTTTCTGTTGAAGATAAGTATTTAAAGCGTGCAGGTTTAGACTATTGGAATGAGGTTGATATATCTTACTACGATAGTTTCCAGGAATTAAAAGAAAAATATGGTGATTCATTCTTTTATTATGCAACAACAAAGGCTGTAAGGACTTATGCTGAGATTGAGTACCCTGATGAATGCTTTTTGGTTTTTGGGAAAGAGACAAAGGGATTACCGGAAGATACTCTGGTGCAGAATAAAGAGTGGTGTATAAGAATTCCGATGCTAGGAGAGATCAGATCTCTCAACCTTTCTAATTCTGTGGCAATAATTGTTTATGAGGCCTTAAGACAGAATAATTTTAAAGGCATGATAACTGAGGGAAAATTAACAAAGTATTATTGGTAAATTACCAATAATTGGGGTGGATTTTTATGGTTAATAGACAGCGTTTAGTGAATGAATTTTTAGAACTGGTGAGGATTGATAGCTTGACCTTTAAAGAAAGGGAAATGGCAGATGCTCTGAAATCGAAGTTGAATAATATGGGGATATCTGTTAATGAAGACGACGCCGGGATCAAAATAGGAGGAAATTCCGGAAATTTGTTATGTAAGATTGATGGAAATAAAAATACTCCAGCTGTTTTATTAATGTCACATATGGACACAGTTGTACCGGGAATAGGAAAAAATCCTATAATTGACGGCAATATCATAAGAACTGACGGGAGTACAATACTAGGTGGAGACGATGTTGCGGGTATAGAGTGTATTCTTGAAGCTGTCAGGGTTATAAAAGAGAAAAATATTCCTCATGGAGATATTTATATTGCGTTCACTGTTGCTGAAGAGGGTGGACTATGGGGGGCTAGAAATCTCGATGTAAGCAGAATAAACGCTAAATATGCTTTTGTAATGGATGATGGAGGAGACATAGGTCATGTTGCTACTGCAGCACCTTCACAAAACAAAATTGATATAATGATAACTGGCAAGGCAGCACATGCCGGTGTGGAACCAGAAAATGGAATTAGTGCAATACAGATTGCAGCAGAAGCTATAATGGGGATGAAGTTAGGAAGGATTGACGATGAAACAACTGCAAATATCGGAATAATAAATGGAGGAAAGGCAACAAACATTATATGTGACCAGATAGAAATGAGAGCTGAAGCAAGGAGCAGAAACATGGAAAAGCTTGAAGCTCAAACAAAGCATATGAAGGATTGTTTTGAAAAGGCAGCAGAAAAGTTTGGAGGTAAAGTTTTATTCGAGTCTGAACTGCTTTATCCTTCATTTGATATAAGTGAAGATGAGGATATAATTAAAGTACTTAAGGCTGCATCAAAAAAAGCAGGAATCGAACTAAAACTTGAGGCAACAGGCGGTGGAAGCGACACAAATATAATAAACAGCAAAGGTATAAAGGCTGTTGATATAAGTGTAGGCATGGATATGGTACACAGTGTTGAAGAGCGAATTTGCATTGATGATATGATAAAGGCAACGCGGTTTTTAATTTCAATAATTGAATCGGTTAAGTAATAGGTAAAACATTGCAAAAACTAAAAAAGCATATTGGGAGGTATATATGGTTAAAAGAATAGGTGTACTTACAGGTGGCGGGGACTGTCCGGGTTTAAATCCTGCTTTGAGAGCAGTAGTAAAAACTGCAATTGTGAAATATGGTTATGAAGTGATTGGCTTCAGAGACGGGTATAGGGGTTTGGTGGAGAATAATTTTGTCAAGCTGGAACACGATGATGTTTCAGGGCTTCTTGACAGGGGAGGCACAATTTTAGGAACTTCAAACAAGGATAATCCATTTAAGTATAAACTCGATATAGATGGCAAGACAGAATATAAGGATATGTCAAAGAGAGTTGTGGAAAATCTAGACATGTTTGGTATAGATTGCATGGTGTTTATTGGTGGAGATGGTACAATGACTACTGCCAGAGACTTAATGAAGATGGGGATAAAAGGGGTAGGGGTGCCAAAGACAATAGATAATGATCTTTCAGGTACGGACATTACCTTTGGTTTTATGACTGCTGTATATACTGCTACTGAAGCAATTGACAAATTGCACTCAACAGCTGAGTCGCATCATAGGGTAATGATTCTTGAGGTAATGGGAAGATATGCCGGATGGATAGCTTTAGAATCAGGTATATCCGGAGGTGCAGATGTAGTGCTGATTCCTGAAATACCCTATGATGTAAATAAAGTTGCTCAAAAAGTAATGGAGAGGAAGAATCGTGGAAAAAGCTTCAGTATTATAGTTGTCGCTGAGGGGGCTAAATCGGTGGAAGGGGATATGGTTATAAGTAAAATTATCAAAGACAGCCCTGACCCTGTGAGGCTTGGAGGTGTTGGAAACAAAATTGCAGAGGAAATTGAAAAAATTACGGGAATTGAGTCAAGGGTTACTGTTTTAGGGCATTTGCAAAGAGGAGGGGCTCCTGTGCCTTATGATAGAATTCTTTCTACGAGATTTGGAGTTCATGCAGTAGAACTAATAAATCAGGAAAAGTTTAATATGATGGTTAGTCTTAAAGGGAACTGTATTACTGAGGTTCCAATAGAAGAAGCGGTTGGAGCTCTGAAAACAGTTGACCCGAAAGGGGAACTTGTAAATATAGCTAAAAGCCTTGGGGTTGGGTTTGGTGATTGATATCAGAAGATATAGTTCATCTATTTATCGCAGCAGAACCTACTACCTTGATTGCAGCTTCGGCTGCGATATGTATTATTTTGCAAGGAGGTTTTTACATGCTTGAGCTCAGGGAAATAAATATAGACGACAAGCAGATATTTGACAAATTTATTAAAGCTCATAGACCGCAGGTTTCAGAATTAAACTTTACAAATATTTTCATGTGGCGTAATTCATATAAATTCAGGTTTGGAGTGGTAGGGGAGTTGTTATGCCTGATTTCAGTTCCTGGTAATGCTGAACCTTTTGCATTTGTTCCAATAGGAGAGTATACTGAAAAAGGCTTTATACAGGCATTTGAACAAATAAAGGAATACTTTGGTGCAAAAGGCTGGCAATTGGTATTTAAACGGGCTACTGAAGATGAGGTCGGTGTGTTTAAAAAATTTATCAGGGATGAAGCACAGGTGACTTTAGACAGAGACAGCAGTGACTATGTTTATCTTACAGAGGATCTTATAAGTCTGGCAGGAAAGAAGTACCACGGGAAGAAAAATCACATAAACAGTTTTAAGAAACATTACGAATATGAATATGTTAAACTGAGGGAAGATTTGTTGGAGGAATGCATAAGAATTAATGAAGAGTGGTGTGCGAGGAGAAGCTGTGACTTGCATAAAGGACTGTATTGTGAAAAACTTGCTAATAACGAGGTGTTGCGTAATTATAAGGCACTTGGTTATGAAGGTGCTTTAATAAAAGTAAGCGGAAGATTTGAAGCATACACTGTTGGAGAATCACTCAACGAGGATACTGTAGTAATTCACATAGAAAAGGCAAATGATGATATCAGAGGACTTTATACCTTTATCAACCAGCAATTTTGTGAGAGTAACTGGAATAACTTTATGTATATTAACAGGGAGCAGGATCTTGGACTAGAAGGGCTAAGAAAGGCAAAGCTTTCATATAAGCCTGTTGAACTGGTGAATAAATACAATATAGTCTATAGAGCGATATAAATACGCATAAAAAAAATATTTGTGTGAATAATAATGTAAAATGTTTATCGCATTCAATATATATTGAACGCGATAAAGATTTTATTTTCATTATCCCTATATAGTTTGTTAAAAAATTATTTATTTTTGTATTAAGGGTATTGAAAATAAAAATGAAATAATATAAAATGGTTAATGTTGCATGAGAATGTTTCCAGTGGATGAATAATTTGCAGCGTTCATGCTACACAAAAGCTAATATATAAATTCAATATAAATACATAGGAGGCGATTTTTAATGGCAGTTAAAGTAGGTATTAACGGTTTTGGGCGTATAGGACGTCTTGTTTTCAGAGCATCATTAAATAATCCAAATGTTGAAGTAGTAGGTATAAACGACCCATTTATTGATCTTGAATACATGAAATACATGCTTCAATATGATACAGTACATGGTCAATTCAAAGGAACAATAGGTGAAGATAACGGTAAACTGGTTGTAAACGGCAAAGCAATCAGCGTTTTTGCAGCTATGAATCCAGAAGAAATTCCATGGAAAGATTGCGGAGCAGATTATGTTGTTGAATCAACAGGTGTATTCACTACAACAGAAAAAGCTTCAGCTCACCTTAAAGGCGGAGCTAAGAAAGTAGTTATCAGTGCTCCTTCAGCTGACGCTCCAATGTTCGTAATGGGCGTTAACAACGGTAAATACACTAAAGACATGAATGTTGTATCAAATGCTTCATGTACTACAAACTGTCTTGCACCTTTAGCAAAAGTTCTTCACGACAATTTCGGTATTGTAGAAGGCTTGATGACTACAGTTCATGCTACAACTGCTACACAGAAGACTGTTGACGGTCCTTCAAAGAAAGACTGGAGAGGTGGACGTGCAGCTGCTGGTAACATAATCCCTTCATCAACCGGTGCAGCTAAAGCAGTTGGAAAAGTTATTCCTGAATTAAATGGTAAATTGACAGGTATGTCCTTCAGAGTTCCTACTCTTGACGTATCAGTTGTTGACTTGACTTGCCGCTTGGAAAAATCAGCTACTTACGATGAAATAAAAGCAGCTATGAAGAAGGCATCAGAAAATGAGTTGAAGGGTATCCTTGGATACACTGAAGATGAAGTTGTTTCCTCAGATTTTGTTGGCGATGCACGTACTTCAATATTCGATGCTAAAGCTGGTATACCTTTAAATGGTAACTTCGTTAAATTAGTATCATGGTATGACAACGAGTGGGGTTATTCAAACAAAGTTGTTGACTTGATTGCATACATGGCAACTGTTGACGCTAAATAATTGAGTGTAATTTTTTAAATAAAAGAGGTTCGGTTATTTAGTAACCGGACCTTTTTCTAAAAAATTTAAGGAGCGCGAATAATTATGGCATTTATAAACAAAAAGACTATTGAAGATGTAGATGTAAAAGGCAAAAAGGTAATTGTAAGAGTCGATTTTAACGTACCTTTGGATGAAAATAAAAAAATCACAGATGACAATAGAATAGTAGGAGCACTTCCAACAATCAAGTATTTAGTTGATAAAGGTGCAAAGACAATATTGGTGTCACATCTTGGAAGACCAAAGGAAGGTTTTGAAGATAAATATAGCATGAAGCCTACAGCTGTAAGACTTAGTGAACTTTTGGGCAAGGAAGTAATAATTGCTAAAGATGTTATCGGTGAAGATGCCAAGGCTAAAGCTGCTGCACTTAAAGATGGTGAAGTTTTAATGCTCGAAAATGTGAGATTCCACAAGGAAGAAACAAAAAACGATCCTGCTTTCTCCAAAGAGTTGGCAAGTATGGCAGAAATATATGTGAATGACGCTTTCGGAACAGCTCACAGAGCACACTCTTCAACAGCAGGACTTGCTGATCACCTTCCTGCAGTTTGCGGATACCTCATTCAGAAAGAAATCGAAGTTATGGGTAAAGCACTTTCAAATCCAGAAAGACCTTTTGTAGCAATTTTAGGTGGAGCTAAAGTTTCTGATAAAATTGCAGTTATAGAAAATCTTATTGATAAAGTTGATACCTTGATAGTTGGTGGAGGTATGGCTTATACTTTCTTTAAAGCAAAAGGATATAAAATCGGTACTTCCATATGTGAAGATGATAAAGTTGAACTTGCAAAGAGTCTTTTAGATAAAGCAGCAAGTAAAGGTGTTAAGTTACTGCTTCCAGTAGATAATGTTTTAGGTTTGGAATTCAAAAACGATACAGAACGCAAAGTTGTTGATTCTGATGGTATTCCTGATGGTTGGATGGGTATGGATATAGGACCTAAGACAGTAGAAGTTTATGCAAGCGAAATTAAAAATGCGAAAACTGTTGTTTGGAATGGTCCTATGGGAGTATTCGAGTTTTCAAACTTTGAAAACGGTACAAAAGAAGTTGCAAGGGCGGTTGCTGAATCAAGTTCAGTATCCATAATAGGTGGAGGAGACTCTGCAGCAGCTGTTGAGCAACTTGGTTTTGCAGATAAAATAACACACATTTCCACAGGTGGTGGAGCATCATTAGAATTCCTTGAAGGAAAGGTACTTCCAGGAATAGATGTACTTTTGGATAAATAAGGGGAGAGGTAAATTATTATGAGTAGAGTAAAAATTGCAGCAGGAAACTGGAAAATGAACAAGACAGCAAAAGAAGCTGTTGAATTTGTAGAAGCTTTAAAAGCAAGAGTAGCAGGTGCTGATGCTGAAGTTGTTGTAGGTGTGCCATTTGTGTGCATACCAGGGGTTAAAAAAGCAGCGGAAGGTTCAAATATTAAAGTGGCTGCTCAGAATATGCACTGGGAAGCAAACGGTGCATTTACCGGAGAAATATCCGGTTCAATGCTTGCTGATCTTGGAGTAGATTATGTAATAATTGGACACTCTGAAAGAAGACAGTATTTTGCTGAAACTGATGAAACGGTTAATAAAAAAGCTCATGCAGTATTTAAATATGGTATGAAACCTATCATTTGTGTTGGCGAAACGCTTTCTCAAAGAGAACAGGGTGTTACAGCAGAGCTTGTTGGCTACCAGGTTAAGATAGCTTTACTTGGGTTGTCGGCTGAGCAGGTTAAGGAAACTGTAATTGCATACGAACCGATCTGGGCAATTGGAACAGGAAAAACTGCGACAAACGATCAGGCTGAAGAAGTTTGTGCAATTATCAGAAACGTGGTTAAAGAGTTATACGGAAATGACGTGGCTCAAGCTGTCAGAATCCAATACGGTGGCAGCGTGAATGCTGCTAATGCATCTGAAATATTTGCAATGCCAAACATTGATGGTGGTCTTGTTGGTGGAGCAAGCCTTAAGCTTGACGATTTTGAAAAGATTGCAAAGTACAACAAATAAAACATTAATAAATCCTTGATAAATCCTTGATAAATCCTTGATCATTATGTAACCCTCCGGTTATAAATACTGGAGGGTTAGTTATATCATATTTAATGACTCACTTTAGTTATATGCTGTTTTGGAAGTTTAAAATAAAGCAGCATGGGTATAAATTTAAGGGGTAATAAAGTTGAATGGAGAGTGTATTATGAAAGATAAATTGGTCGCATTGATAATTTTAGATGGATTTGGAATAAACCCAAAAACCGAGGGAAATGCCATAGAGGCAGCAAAAAAGCCGAATATCGATAGATTACTAAAGGAATATCCTAATACAGTAATAAGAACAAGTGGTATGGATGTTGGACTTCCACATGGACAGATGGGTAATTCGGAAGTCGGACATACCAATATTGGTGCTGGAAGAATTGTTTATCAGGAATTGACCCGCATAACCAAATCCATAGAAGATGGAGATTTCTTTGAGAAGGAAGAGTTTTTGAGTGCAATTGAAAACTGTAGGAAGAATAGCACTAAGCTTCACCTGTTCGGGCTTCTTTCTGATGGTGGTGTTCATAGCCATAATACACACCTGTACGGGTTGGTAGAGCTTGCTAAGAAGCAGAATTTCAAAGATGTATTTATTCATTGTTTCTTTGATGGAAGAGATGTGCCTCCTGATAGTGCAAAGGGTTTTGTTGAGCAGCTCGAAGCCAAGCTTAAGGAGATAGGAGTCGGCAAAATTGCTTCTGTAATGGGCAGATATTTTGCTATGGACAGAGACAACAGGTGGGAAAGGGTACAGCTTGCATATGATGTAATGGTACTTGGAAAGGGTCTTGAAGCTTCAAGTGCCGGGGAAGCAGTTGCAACATCTTATGAAAAAGAAGAATACGATGAATTTGTTAAACCTACGGTAATTAAAGAAAATGGAAACCCAGTTGCTACAATTAATAAAAACGACTCGATTATTTTCTTCAACTTCAGACCTGACAGAGCAAGGGAAATCACAAGGACTTTCACCGATGAGGATTTTGCAGGTTTTGAAAGAGGAAAAGGCTACTTACCTGTTAAGTTTGTTTGCATGACACAGTATGACAAGACAATAAAGAATGCAGCTGTAGCGTTTAAACCGCAAAGTCTTGAAAATACTTTTGGTGAATATATAAGCAAAAAGGGCTTAAGGCAGCTTCGTATTGCTGAAACAGAGAAGTATGCTCATGTTACATTCTTCTTTAACGGTGGTGTTGAGGCAGTTTATGAAGGGGAAGACAGAGCACTTATTCCTTCACCGAAGGTTGCAACCTATGATCTTAAGCCAGAAATGAGTGCGTATGAAGTTACTGATGAAGTGGTGAAAAGAATTAACTCAAAAGAATATGATATAATTATATTGAATTATGCCAACCCCGACATGGTAGGTCACACAGGCTTTATTGATGCAGCTAAAGCAGCTGTTGAGGCTGTTGATGAGTGCCTTGGAAGAGTTGTATCAGCAATAGAGGCACAAAATGGTGTGGCTCTGATCACAGCTGACCATGGTAACTCAGAACAAATGGTGGACTATGAATCCGGTGGGCCATTTACAGCACACACAACAAACCCTGTTCCATTGATAGCTGTAGGACTTGGAGATGTTAAACTCAGGGAAGGAAGACTTGCAGATTTGGCTCCTACAATGCTTGATATAATCAATGTTGACAAACCCACTGAGATGACAGGAGAGACTTTAATAATCAAGTAATAGAGTTACACTGTTTTATAATTGCCATATAAAGCTCTGGTGAACCCAGGGCTTTTTCTTGATACTAAGGAAATCGAAGTGCGATGTAAAATCTTTATCGCGTTCAATATATTTCGAAATTTGTTTCAAAATCCGAACTTAAAAACAAAGTAATATCCGAATATGTAATGTTGGTAATGAGTTTTAATATTACTAAATACATGGAAGAGCATGTCGCATTCTATTTGCTTATTTATGTTACAGACCACTAAAATAAAAAATACAAAATATATAAAAAAATTCGATCAACTCTTATAGATGAAAAACTCTAAAACTAAAATTAAAGGACGTTTTTCATCTAAATTCGATAACGTTTGGATGCTATATAAATTTAACTTTAGTGTACGTTATCTATAGTTATTATGCTCTTTATAATGTAAGTGGTGATTTGAGTTTATGAGATTATTTTTGTTAAAATATTTTAATAAGGGAAGATACATATGCTATTTATTTCGGCTATTTTAGATTATACTGGCGAAACAGCAACTCATATTGTTGAAAGAATAAAAAATGGTGATAGTCAGCTAAAAGAGAAGTTTATAGAAGACTACATACCATTTATATTGAATGTAATTTCAAACTTTTACACCTCAAAAAGAGTTGATTTGAAAAGTAGTGATGAATATAGCATTGGGTTAATGGCATTTGATGAGGCAATTGAAAAGTTTGACCATAGTAGAAGCAGAAGCTTTCTTAAATTTGCAGAAATGGTAATTAAAAGGAGGATGGTTGATTATTTTAGAAATACATCTTCAGTTTCAAAAAATGAAATTCCGTTTTCATATTTTAGCAGTAAAAGTGGCACTGAACTTGAGGAAAAACTAAATATGTCCTGTGTTGATTCAGGGACATCAAGATATGAACTCGTTTGTGAATTAGAGGATTTTTCAAAACAAATGGAGGCATATGGGTTAGATATAAGAAAATTGCCCGATTATATGCCAAAGCATAAAGATTCAAAACAGATGTGTATAAACATAGCTAAAAAGATTGTTGAGAATAGGCAGATATTTAATAAATTAAAAACAAAAAAATATATACAGATGAAGGAACTAACTAAAATAATAGATGTTCATCCAAAGACTGTTGAAAGGAACAGAGCGTTTATAATATGCTTATGCATTATATATGAAAATGACTATGGGAATTTTAAAGCATATTTAAATAAAATGTTTTAGTCGTACCTAAATTTTGTGAAAGTTGTTTCTTTAGGAGGGTAAAAATGAAATTCCAAGGGGTTGTAATAAACTTGGCAAACGGTAAAGCAGTAGTTGCTACAGATGATTTTCAGTGTTTTTTTATTAAAAGAAGAGCTACATTTTACGTAGGAAAGCAGATTGAATTTACAAAAAGTGAAATAATCAGAACTGATTCGTTCTATGCAAGACTTATGGTTAGTGCTGCGTGCATTCTTTTTATAATAACTTTGTTTTTGAATTTCACAGGCATGTTTAATATTACGGATGTTTTATCAGGGACAGAAGTTTTTGCTTATATTGATGTTGACATAAATCCCAGCCTTGAGATGGAAATTGATGGTAAAGGGAAGGTTTTAGAGCTAGTTCCATTAAATGATGATGCAAAGGTTCTTATTGATAAACTAAAAATTGATAAAGTTAGTGTCGATGAAGCACTTGAAATTATAATTGATGAGGTCAAAAAAAATACATGTAAAAGTGAAGTTGAAAAGGATTATGTATTGATATCAAGTACATTAAACAGTAAAAATAATAAGAATGTTAACAAATATCAAGCTGAAAAACAAAAACTTAACGATTTAATGAATAAAATGAAGTTTAACCTGGAAGCAGAAAGCGAAGTTGAGGTTTATTTTGTGCAATCCAGTATTTATGAGAGGGAAGCTGCAAGAAGTAAGGGGATATCTACTGGCAGATATGTTCTTTATAATAATTATAAGAATTCTGAAAACAGCTTTTCAATTGAGGAAGCAAAAAAGGTTAATGTAAAGGTATTGTTAAAACATGGAGATGACGAGCAGAATGCGTATGCCACACCATCTCGAACACAAAATGATACAGAAGTGACTAATTTGAAATTAAATACTCCATCAACAACCCCAATTGCAACATCGAAACAAACACCAGGATTGAAGGCTGAATTAAAATCGGAAGCAACGCCAATACAAACACAAGTAAGGATAAAAACACCTATACCAACTAAAACCGAAAATTCGTTGTTTATGAGATTTGAATCATATAATTATAGTAAGCATTTTATAAAGCATGAATCATGTAATCTTCGTATTTCAAAAGATATTGAAATTTTTGAGGACACAATATTCAGGGTTGTGCCCGGTCTTGCTGACACAAACTGTATTTCCTTTGAATCAAAGAATTATCCGGGGTATTATTTAAAGCACGAGAATTATAAGATTATTTTGAAAAAAAATGATGGTTCCCAACAGTTTAGTGCTGATGCAACTTTTAGAAAGGTACCTGGCTTAGCTGATACAAAACATATATCATTCCAGTCTTATAATTATCCTAATAGATATATAAGGCATAGGAAGTATTATCTTTATATTGAACAAATTAATACAGATCTCGATAAGAAAGACGCAACATATATTGGGATTAGAGTTAAGTGATATTGGTAATATTACAACCTTGATTAAAACTTCCGCTACTATAGAAAATAAATAAGCCTGAAAAGCATAAGTATTAAAAGTGCCTAATGCTTATGCTTAAAGACAAAACGTTTGTCAAGGTTGTATTTTATTACATAACCTATTGCTAATCCTATTATAGCACCTACATATTTGGCAGAGTCACTTTCAAAAAAGTAATCAAAAGAGATTTCAAAACTCAAATATATTAACGTGGTGAATATACCCAAAATTGAGTATAACAAAAATTTGCCAGTATTTTCAGTATTGCTTTTTGTTTCAAAATTAAAGATGTAATTTTTGTCAAGAATGTATTTTATTATTAATCCGACTAGTGTACCAAAGAAAATTGCAGTTAATAGAATAAGATCCAGTCTAAAAAATCCAAATACATCAAAAGAGTCAAAGCCATTAAGGAGACCCATGTAAGGAATAAGCATCAATATAAATTTTTGTGTTCCTAGATTACATAATGTGGATATACCTGCAAACAGTGAGTATTTTAAAGTGAGCCTAACCAACTTTATCCCGCCAATCATATGTTTATTAAATCACAAATATGATTGTAGGCTGTCTAAATCTATTTGTCAAATAAAAAGAACAGGACGGGTGTATATTTAATAGTGCACCATATTATGGAAAGGATATTGCGTAGAGGCTATAGAGAATGTAAACGAAGCGAAGGAAAAGTCGAATCACTGTTTGAGCGAAGCGAGTTTGATTCGACCCGTAGCGAGTTTTACATTCTCTCAGCCTCGAAGCTTAAGTCCTTGGAATAATATGGTGTACGAAAAATAAATACACCCGAACAGGACTGAAAAGTATAATTTTCCGGCTTTATGCGAACAATGCTGTAAATGATCAGGTTTCGATGTCTTTTTTCTCAGTTTGGGATTCTTGACCATGTTTTCTGGTTTTATTTTTATAGAACTTTTTATATATAAAATAAGCTGCGAAGAATATAATTGCCAGTAGAAGCAGAGAAGGTAATGAAGAAACAGTGAATATTAACAGGTTGCCTAAAAATTCCACAACCGCATACAAACTTTCTAAAAAGTTACTCTTTAATTTACCTAAGTATGAAGTATCAGCTGGTTTTGCCAGCGAATCGGGAAGCTTTTCATTCATGTTAATAGTGATGGTAGAGAGCTTAACCAAGTCTGAGAGCTTGTTGAGAGTGGCTGTAAGTTGTTCTATTTCGTGACGTATATCTGTTAATCTGCTTTCGGTCTTAAAAATGGTGTCAGGGTCTTCTATTTTCTTTAAGTATTCCTCAAGTCTGCTTTCTTCATACCTTATTAGCCTTAATCTCGATTCTACATCAAAGAATTGTGCTGTTACATCGTCGGTTTTGATATTTTCATCGGTTAATAGTCCTAAGCCTTTTATGTCTTTTAAAACCTCATTAAATTTTTCTGCATCAACTCTGATAATGATAACACCTTTTGTTATAAGGATTTCTTTGTCATCTACATAGTGTTTTGTTTTATTTATTTTTGATTCCTGGACATATCCTGTACTTCCAATGATATACTCAATTTTACCATAAGCTGCGTCAAAATTATCCACTTCAACTGTTATATTTGCGTTACGGATGATTTTTCTTTGATTAACAATCGGGTTGTTGACTGCTTTGCTAGCTTCACCTGTTCCAGTTAGTGCGATTGAATTATCTGTATTTGTATTTGCTTTACTTTCCGATTTGTTGGCGTCCTGAACATCTTCATTAAATTCCATTTCCACATTTGAACCATATGTGCTATTTTCACGAGTAAAAGAAGAGCCGTTATCTCCTGGTTCAGGAGCACTTTCTGAAATGTTGTTTTGACTGCACCCAACCACCAACATTAGCATAAATAAAATCAGAAAAGCAGAAAAGTATTTTATAACTGTTTTTTTCACTAAAAATCATCCTCCTTAATAATTACTGCAATTAATATATTCTATTTGACGAAGGATAATTAAAAAATGTTCCAGATAAACTATATATAAGTTGATAAGTTTTATACATTTTAATTTTTTGTATTCTATATAAATCATGGAGTGATTTTACAAGGACAAATTGAATTTTCACGATAATAATTCAAGGAAATTGAAGAGCGATGTAAAATCTTTATCGCGTTCAATATGAATTAAGAGTTACAAATTATTTCTCAATTAACGAAGTAATATATTATAGACGAAAAACTCTAAACTAAAATTAAAGTACGTTTTTCATTACATCATATTATTTTTTGTTTTCAAGAATAGAATAAATAATAGTTGAAAGTGTTTTTAGCAACATAATATTGGCTTTTTATTCAAATTTTATTGATTATAAATAATGAGAGATAGTATAATGAATTTCTAAATATAAATGTGCTTACGGGGAGGAAATATATGAGGTGGTTTTATGATATTAAGAAACGGAAGAGAATACTGAGGATTTCGGTTTTTATCTCATTAGCACTTTCAGGTTTATTATGCGTTAAAATCATTGGTAATAGTAATTCAAATACTGGTACTTCTACTGAAGTCATAAATACATTAGTACCCGAATCAACAATGCTGCCTGAGATTACACCAACTGAGGCAACGCCGTTAATATCGCCAACAGCAATACCTACAGAAATAGCTACAGCAACACCTACATTATTGACAACAATATCACCTTTAGTCACGGTTACACTGCCATCCACGGTTATACCTGCACTGGAAATAACACCAACACCAAAAATAACACCAACACCAAAGGTAACACCAACACCCACTAAGAAGAAGCAAACGCCGACTGCGACAGTCAAGGTAACCCCCAAAATAACCCGTGCTAAAACTCCAGAACCTAGACCTGTTAGCACTCCCAAAACTGAGAGCACTAAAGTTGTGCTCAAATACAAGAATGGAAATGCCAGTTCGAGATCCGATAGCATATACCCTATGTTCAAGGTTGTAAACGGCGGAACCGATAGTATTAAGCTGTCGAGCATAAAAATCAGATACTATTATACAAAAGAGGAAATTAAATCTGAAACTTTCTGGTGTGATTCCTTTACAAGGGGTGTTACTAATGTTTATGGGAATTTGATTCCGTTAAGCAATAAGAAAAGCACTGCTGACAGATACTTAGAGTTGGGTTTCAGTGAAACGGCAGGTGAGCTTAAAGCTGGAGAAAGTGTTGAGTTGGCTGTGGGATTTGCAAAAAACGATTGGAGCGAATATAACCAAAAAAATGACTATTCCTATTCAGCTTCCAGGACGTATTTTGAGTGGAACAGAGTAACACTTCATGTTTACGGGAAGATAGTATTTGGAAAAGAACCTTAAATAGAATTTTCTTGAGTGAAAATTAGTGTTTGAATATGAGCATTTTTGGATAAAATATACTGGTAATAAAAATAGACTATGTTTTTCTTGAAAAACATTTTGTATTTGTTTTTTGATTTCTGGGAAATAATATAATTTTGTTTATTGAACTCAAAATTTTTAGTGTAAAATATTAATTGGGTTCAAAATATTTAGCACCAAGCAAATTCTACATTTGAAAGGGAGAATGTACTATGAAGGAATATTTGGAAATTGAAAACGTATTTGCTAGAGAAATACTTGACTCCAGAGGAAATCCGACGGTGGAGGTGGAGGTTGTCACTGAAGGAGGGTTTTTAGGACGAGCAGATGTACCTTCAGGGGCATCTACAGGAGCTTTCGAGGCAGTAGAGCTTAGAGACGGTGAAAAAAATAGATACCTTGGAAAAGGAGTACTTAAGGCTGTTGAAAATGTAAACAAGATAATAGCTCCCGAGGTTGAAGGAATGAATGTTTTTGACCAGATAGCTATTGATAACCTTATGATCAGTTTGGATGGTACTCCAAATAAATCAAAGCTTGGAGCTAATGCTATTTTAGGTGTTTCACTTGCAGTAGCAAAAGCAGCTGCTGAGGCACTTGGTGTAAGTTTATACCAGTATATAGGGGGGATAAACTCAAAAACTCTCCCTGTACCGATGATGAATATTATTAATGGTGGCAAGCACGCAGATAACAGTGTGAATATTCAGGAATTTATGATTATGCCTGTGGGAGCTAACAGCTTCAGGAATGCTCTTCAAATGTGTGCTGAAGTTTTCCATAATCTCAAAAAAGTTTTAAAAGACAAAGGATATAGCACTGCTGTAGGAGATGAGGGTGGATTTGCTCCAAATCTCAAAACTGACGAGGAAGCTATACAGGTTATTTTGGAAGCGGTTGAAAAGGCAGGATATAAATCGGGCGATGAGTTCAGAATTGCTATAGATGCGGCTGCAACAGAAATGTACCAACAGGATGGAACATACTTGTTCTGGAAAACAGGAATAAAAAAGACAAGGGAGGAAATGGTGGATTATTGGGCAGAGTTGGCTAATAAGTATCCTATTATTTCTCTTGAGGACGGTGTTTCTGAAGAAGATTGGGAAGGTTGGAAAATGCTAACTGATAAAATCGGAAATAAGATTCAGCTTGTAGGCGATGATCTTTTTGTTACCAATACTGCCAGACTTAAAAAAGGTATTGACATGGGAGTTGCAAATTCAATACTTATCAAGGTAAATCAGATAGGTACACTTACAGAGACACTAGATGCAATTGAGATGGCTAACAGAGCTGGGTATACGGCAGTTGTATCCCATAGGTCCGGCGAAACGGAAGATGCTACTATTGCAGATATAGCAGTTGCAACAAATGCAGGACAGATAAAAACTGGAGCACCTTCTAGAAGTGATCGTGTTGCAAAATATAACCAACTTCTCAGAATTGAAGAGGAATTGGGAGGTTCAAGCAAATACCTGGGAATTGACGCATGGTTTAATTTGAAGACAAAGAAAGAATAGACCTTTGCGGCATGTTATATGAAATTTATTCATGTTATGCTTGTATTTTGATTTGCTGTATGCTAAAATAAGTTTGTCAATTTCTTAGGAGGTGTCTTTTAGCATGCAAATAGTAGTTAATATATTACACTTGTTGTTTTGTTTATCATTGATTGTAATAGTTTTGTTTCAATCAGGCAAGCAAGCAGGGTTATCAGGAGCAATAGCTGGTGGAGCGGAGACTTTCTTTGGTAAGAATAAAGGTAGAACCATAGATGCACTTTTGGGTAAGTGGACTGCTGTAGCAGCAGTAGGGTTTCTTGTTACATCAATTGCATTACAGATTTTGATTAATTCCTAATAGTAATAAAATAAAACTGTGGAATTCCACAGTTTTATTTTATGTGTGGAATGCTAAGGCATGACTAAAATATAAGTTCCTACGTACTAGAATTATTTCTGTTTTTTCTGAGTGGACAAATAAGCCTTACGCCAAAATAGTGTTGAAGTTATTTTCAGCTTGCTTGAGAATCTATAGAAGCGAACAGCAGAGTTTTTCCAGCAAACAAGGAAATTTATGAGGTAATCAAATCTTCTTGTAATTATGGTTTTATTTTAGTAATATATATGTGAGGCAAATTTATGTAGTGCCTCTCAACAGAAATAATTACGTTATCTGATTTAGATGAAAAACATTCTTTAAAAGTTGATTTGGAGTTTTTCATTTATACCTATGGAGTCTGAACCTGTATTTTAATTATAGTTTTGTTTTCGTGTTTAATAAGCATATAAATTGGAGGTAATGGTTCCCATGGAAAGAGAACAAGCACTTGAAGAATTAAAAGGACGTTTGAAGAGTGAGAACTTAATCAGGCATTCTCTCTCGGTTGAAGCTATTATGAAGGAATTGGCTTTCTACTTTAAGGAAGATATTGATAAATGGGGAATGGCTGGGTTACTTCATGACATTGACTATGATAAAACAGGCGGAGACCCTTCCAAACATGGTCTGGTTGGTGCGGAAATTCTGGAAACGCTTGAAGTTGAGAGCTCTATTGTATATGCTATCAAAGCACACAATGATTATCATGGAATTGAAAGAAAGAGAAAAATCGATAAGGCTCTTTACTGTGCAAGTCCTATGGCTGTTGTAGTGAATGCTTGTGTGTTGGCATTGCCTTCAAAAGAGATTAAAGATCTGACTGTAGAATTTGTTATGGACAAAATAAATGAAGAGGGTTTTATAAAGGGTTTGGATTTAGAACAAATCAAATCCTGCGAAAATATAGGTATTACACTTGAAAGGTTTGTAGAAGCTTCTATAAAAGCTGTACAAGGTATTTCCGATGAAACGGTGTAAAAAGTATTCTTTGCATATTTTATAATTAATTTGAGTATAGTTTTGCTTTTATGTTAATAATAAATATATGAATTTTATAGACCAAGTTTAGTAAGATAAATCATCTTTTATTAATCTTGGTTTTTTTATTATAGAAATCGTGAAAATGATTTTACAAGGATAAATTGAATTTTCACGATAATAAGCCAAGGAAATTGAAGCGCGATGTAAAATCTTTATCGCGTTAAATATATAAGAAGGAGGAAAATGTTGCTATACGTTTGGCACATTAAATGTAACAATGGATAGAAAAGAACGCATTTTAGAGTTTATGAGAGAAGATGCCTATAAGCCGCTGCTGTTTGGTGAGCTTATAACAGTGTTGGATGTACCTAAAACAGATATTCAACTGTTTAAGAATGTAATGGATGAGCTTGAATCTGAAGGAAAGATTTTTAAGACACATAAAGACAGGTACGGGGTACCTGAGAGGATGAATCTCATTGTTGGAAGACTTCAGGGAAACGAGAGGGGATATGGATTTGTTATTCCCGATGATGAAGATATAAAAGATGTATTTGTTTCTGCAGATTCGCTCAATGGGGCTATGCATAATGACAGAGTTATTGCCAGAGTTAATAAAAAGGTTATTGGAGATAAAAGGGCTGAAGGAGAGGTTATCAGAATAGTTGAGAGGACTAACAAGACTATTGTTGGAACTTTTGAAAGCAGCAAATACTTTGGATTTGTTGTGCCTGATGACAGGAGGATATCCAGTGATATTTTCATACCTAAGGATGAGGTAAATGGTGCTAAGTCAGGACAGAAAGTTATCGCTGAAATAATGTTGTGGCCGGGTAAAAGAAGAAACGCAGAAGGCAAAATAATTGAAATAATAGGTGATAGGGATGAACCTGGGGCAGATATTCTGTCAATAATTAAGCTACACAACCTTACGGAGGAGTTTCCGGAAAGTGCTGTCATACAGGCTGAATCAATAAGCCAGACTGTTACGGAAGAAATGTGCAGGGGTAGGCGCGATTTAAGAGGCTTACGTATGGTTACAATTGACGGAGAGGATGCGAAGGATCTTGATGATGCGGTATCTGTTGAGAGGTTGCCTAATGGTCATTACAAGCTAGGGGTTCATATTGCTGATGTAAGTCATTATGTTACAGAGAATTCTCCTTTAGACAGGGAAGCTTTTAAAAGGGGGACTAGCGTTTATCTTGTTGACAGGGTTATTCCTATGCTGCCCAAAGCACTTTCAAACGGTATATGCAGCCTTAATCCTCAAATAGACAGACTTAGCTTTACGGTTATGATGGAGATTGATACCACTGGTAAGGTCGTGGATCATGAAATCTTTGAAAGTGTGATTAATACCAACGAGAGAATGACCTATACCAATGTATATAAAATTTTGGTTGAGAAGGACAAAGAGCTATCCGAAAGGTATGATTACCTCTTAGATGATTTTGGAACAATGGAAGAACTGGCAATGATACTCAGAAGTAAGAGGATGCAAAGAGGTTCAATTGATTTTGATTTTGAAGAAGCCAAGATTGTGCTTGATGAGAGTGGAAAACCTGTCGATATTAAGAGGTATGAAATAACTATAGCAAACAAGATAATTGAGGAATTCATGCTTGTGTGCAACGAGACGGTTGCAGAACACTTTTTTTGGGCTAATGTACCTTTTGTGTACAGGGTGCATGAAGATCCTGATACCGATAAAATAGAAAATTTCAGTGAATTTGTTCACAATCTCGGATATACGTTAAAAGGAATTAATAAAATACATCCGAAGGCACTTCAGGATTTGCTGGGAAAAGTTAAAAATACGCGAGAAGAGCGTATAATCAGCACTGTGATGCTAAGATCACTCCAGAAGGCAAAATATACTCATATTAATATGGGACACTTCGGATTGGCAGCAAAGTATTATTGTCATTTTACTTCACCCATAAGAAGATATCCTGATCTGATTATTCACCGTATTATGAAGGAGTATTTAAAAGGCCAGATGAATGGCAAACGGGAAGAAGAATTAATTGAGTTGCTTCCTGAAATAGGCAGACAATGTTCTCATAGAGAAAGGGTGGCAGAGGAAGCAGAGAGGGATACGGAAGACCTCAAAAAGGTAGAATATATGAAAAAATACGAAGGTCAGGAATTTGAAGCAATTATATCCAATGTAACATCCTTTGGAATGTTTGTTGAACTTGACAATACTATAGAAGGACTTATCAGAATGAGCAATATGGAAGATGATTACTATACATTTAATGATAAACAGTATTGCCTTATTGGGGAGAGAACGCGAAAAGTCTATCGTATAGGGGATGTAATAAAAGTTGTTCTTGCGAGAGCTGATGTTGCAGCTAGAAAAATTGAATTTACTATTATTCAGGGTGACCAAGGCGGAGAAGTATTCAGTGATAAAAATGAAGCAGCACCTGAAGAAAAGCCCAAGCGTAAACGGAAAGAAAAAATAGCAGACAAAGATATTTTGTTGCACATACAAGGAAAAAAGAAAGATAAACCCAAAAGAAGAATAGAAAAGTCCCAAAAGAAAAAGGAAAAGTCCAAAAAAAAGGCTATTAAATCCGGCAAGAAAAGGGAAAAGGCAAGCAATGAAGTAAAGGAATAGATGTAATGGGAAGAATTAACTAATATGGAGTGGTGAATATTTTACTTGTGAGTGCTTGTTTTTTAGGGATAAATTGTAAATACAATGGAGGAAATAATATTAATAATGATATTATTGAACTTGGTACGAAATTTAATCTGATACCTGTATGCCCGGAACAACTGGGTGGATGTGCTACTCCTAGGTTAGCTGCTGAGATACAAGGCGGTGAAGGTAAGGATGTACTTGAAGGAATGGCTAAAGTGGTGAGGAAAGATGGAATTGATGTGTCTTCAGAGTTTAAAAAGGGTGCCGAAGAGGTACTTAAAATTGCAAAACTAATGAATATTGAGACGGCTATACTAAAAGCAAGGAGTCCTTCTTGTGGAGTGGGTTATGTTTATGATGGAACTTTTTCAGGAAAGCTAAAAGTAGGAAATGGTGTTACTGCTGAGATTCTGAAACGGAATGGAATCAAGATCATAACTGAAGAGGAAATTGAAAAGCTGAAATGTACTTAAACGGGCAGCACCAGAAAATAAAGACCCTGGAATATTAATTCACAGGGTCTTTAATGGTGTATTTATACTATAAAGTTTTTAATCTCACTGTAGAACTTCTCACAGTCATCTACATGTACATCAACCTTTATAGGCTTACTTAAATCCAAGCTGAAGATACCCATGATAGATTTTGCATCAACTACATAGCGGCCTGAAGTTAAGTCAATGTCGAAGTCATATTTATTTACTATATTTACAAAATCCTTAACATCAGTAATGGATTTTAAAGAAATATTAAATGATTTCATGCTAATTCCTCCTTTTTTGTATTTTCAATTGTATTTTCATCATTTATTATATATATTATCTTGTTTATAGTTGCAAGTCAATTGTGATATTGCTAAAATTTTCTTAGTATTTTATTTAAAATGTGAAAACATATTATACAAAGTTATTTTGTATAATATAACTTATATACAAACAAACATTATTTTGTAAGATTTAGTAATGTTAAAAGTACTATATATATAAATCACGAAAATGATTTTTAACGAAAGTAAATAAATTGCCTTGGGGGATATAATGAAAAAAGTTGCATTTTTTACATTGGGTTGTAAAGTTAATCAATATGAGACGGAAGCGATTTCAGAGATGTTTAAGAATGATGGGTATGAAATAGTTGACTTTGAAGGGTTTGCTGATGTTTATGTAATCAATACATGCACAGTTACAAATCTTAGCGACAGAAAGTCACGACAAATGATCAGGAGAGCTAAGAAAAACAATGAGCACTCAATTGTAGCGGTTGTTGGATGTTATGCACAAACATCTCCTGATGAAGTTATGAGTATTCCTGGGGTAAATCTGGTTATTGGAACTAATGAAAAGGGAAAAATTCTTGAAAATATTAAGATGATTGATAAGGGAAATAGTAAAATCAATTTAGTAAAAGATATAATGAAAACAAAAGAGTTTGAGGAGTTAGGAGTTGAAATATACAAGGAGCGTACAAGAGCATTTATTAAAATTCAGGAGGGGTGCAGCCAGTTTTGCTCATATTGTATTATACCTTATGCAAGAGGTCCTATAAGGAGCCGTCCGGTTGAGTATGTTCTTGATGAAGTAAGCAAGCTGGCTTTGAACGGATACAAGGAAATAGTTCTCACCGGTATACATATTGCGTCCTACGGAAAAGATATAAAGACCTCTTCGCTTATGGATATTGTCAAGAAAGTGCATGAAATTGACGGGGTGGAAAGAATAAGACTTGGTTCTATTGAACCGACAACCATAACTACTGAGTTTGTTACTGAGCTGGGGGAACTAAAAAAAGTTTGTCCCCATTTCCATGTTTCACTTCAGAGTGGTTGTGACAGTACTCTTAAGAGAATGAATAGAAGATATACAACTGCTGAGTATCGTTCTTCAATAGAGCTTATAAGAGCCAATATAAAGGACGTGTCTGTAACTACAGATGTTATGGTAGGGTTCCCGGGTGAAACAGATGAAGAGTTCGAAGAGACTGTCAAATTTTTGGATGAAATATCATTTGCGGCTATGCATGTGTTTAAGTATTCTCAAAGAAAAGGAACACCAGCAGCAGGTTTCAGCAATCAAATATCTCCTGAGAAGAAGGAAGAACGTAGTAATATTTTGATTGAAATGTCTTCAAGAAAAAATAGTGAGTTTAATAGGAGCTTTGAAGGCAGTATTATGAAAGTTTTACTCGAGCAGGAAGTTAAGGGACAAGTTGGCATGGTTGAAGGATTAACTCCCAACTATATAAGGGTGTTATGCAAAGGTGGATCGGATTTGTGTGGAGAAATCCTTAAAGTAAAGATGAATAAAGCGGTTGAAGACTTTGTTATGGGTCAAATCGAAAATGATAGTAACAAGCAGAGATAATGGTATATTCGAGTAAGGCTGATGAAAATCAGCTTAGATAATGATGATTAATCGAATTTCATGTGTATTGCATAAATTATCCTATTGTATTACTATATATATATGGGCTTTTTACTTAAGTATTCTAAGTAATTTGAACTATCAAGATCCCATCCTTTATGCAGGAGAGTGATTAGTTATGGCAAACAGTGAGACCATGATGTTTAACGTAGAAAATGAAAAGGTGAATGAGGCCAGGGAGATTATTTTTTCTGTCTATAAGGCACTTAAGGAGAAAGGCTACAATCCTATAAACCAGATTGTGGGATATATTCTTTCTGGTGATCCTACATACATAACTAATCATAAAGATGCTAGAAGTATTATCAGAAGATTAGAGCGAGATGAACTACTTGAGGAGATTCTTAGGTTTTACTTAGAAGAGAATAGTAATGAAGGCTCCGTATAAAATATACGGGGTTTTTTAATTTTTGGAGTAATACTGCAATTTTACAAGATTTTTGAATGGCTGGTGTCTATATTGAAATATGTAATTCTTGGCAAGACCGGTATAGAAGTTTCGAGAATGTGCTTTGGAGGATTAACTATAGGACCTCTTCAGGCAAATCTACCGCTAAATGAAGGTGCTAACGTAATCAGAACTGCTTTTGAGCTTGGCGTGAATTTTATAGATACTGCAGAGCTTTACGGGACCTATCCTTATATTGGTAAAGCAATAAAGGGAACTAAATTCAAACCTGTCATAGCTACAAAATCTTATGCTTATTCTGCTGAAGGTGCTGCTGCCAGCCTTGAAAAAGCAAGGAAGGAATTGGATGTTGATGTTATAGATATTTTTATGCTTCACGAACAAGAGAGCAGACTTACCTTAAGAGGACACAGGGAGGCATTGGAATACTATTTTTCAATGAAGGAAAAAGGGCTTATAAGAGCTGTTGGGGTATCTACCCATAATGTAGAAGTTGTTGAAGCTTGTGCGGATATGCCTGGCATAGAGGTTATACATCCAATAGTAAATAAAAGCGGAATAGGTATAGGCGATGGAACAATAGAAGATATGTTGTTTGCGGTAAAACGTGCACATGACAACGGTAAGGGAATATATGGAATGAAGCCTTTAGGAGGAGGGAATTTACTTAATTCATACAGTGAATGTATGGATTTCGTATTAAACATTCCATATATTCACTCAGTAGCTGTTGGAATGCAATCTGTTGAAGAGGTTATAATGAATGTGTGCGTATTTAATAACGAACCAGTTCCAGAACATATAAAATCTATTGCTGTGGGCAGAAAGAAACATCTTCATATAGATTTCTGGTGTGAAGGATGTGGGAAATGCGTTCGGAAATGTAATCAGGATGCACTTTATTTACAGGATAATAAAGCTAAGGTTATCACAGAAAAATGCCTCTTATGTGGGTATTGTGCAAGTGTGTGTCCTAACTTTGCAATTAAGATCTGTTAATAAATATATTATGTTAAGTACAACTTCTAGAAAATAAATAATAAAGCCAGATACAATCGCAATTTGGAGGTTTTATGAGAATAATTGGAATTGATTTTGGAGACAGCAGGATAGGAATAGCAGTAAGTGACCCTTTTGGATGGACAGCACAGGGGGTAGAGACAATTAACTGGAAGACAGATGTAGGGCAACCAATAGAAAGGATTATAGAGCTGATTGGCTTATATGGAGCAAAAAAAATTATTGTAGGTTTTCCTAAGAATATGAATGGAACAATTGGGCCTCGAGGCGAGAAAACCAACGAGTTTATTGAACTTTTAGAAAGCAGACTTGAGAATGTTCAGATAATTAAGTGGGATGAGCGGCTAAGTACAGTATCTGCAAACAGGACAATGCATGAACTCGGGGTTAAGAAGGCAAAAAAGAAGCAGGTGGTTGATCAGATAGCTGCTGTTTATATTCTGCAGGGATATTTAGACAGTATAACGGTTTAGATAATATACCTATTTTAATTTTAAAGAATATAATAAAAATATTAGATAAAAATAGTATTAAAGATAACATACACTAAAGTTAAATCTATAGTGAGTTTTACAAAATATAAAGTTAATTGTAGTGAAAATGATGGAATTTTTTGTGATGTATGCTATAATTAATACTTATAATGGCAAACGGGAGGTAAAAGATAATGTCTGAAGAAAGAGATGATATAGTTGTTTTAGTAGATGAAAATGGTGAAGAGGTTGAATTTGAACATCTTGATACTATTGAACTTAACGGTAATGAATATGTTGTGCTTCTTCCGGTAAATGAAACTGAAGAAGAAAAGGCTATTGATGAAGTTGTAATATTGAAAATCGAACATGGAGAAGCTGATGATAGTTTTGTCAGTGTAGAGGATGATGATGAACTTGATGCTGTTTTCGAAGAATTCAGAGTAAGGATGGAAGACGAATTTGATTTTGAAGAGCAGTAATAAATTTTTTTAAGACTCCAGAGAAGCTCCCTTTATTGGAAAATAGGGGAGCTTTAATTTTTTTAGAAATATGGCTTTTTATGGTGAATTTTTATATCCTTTAGAGGATTTTTTTAAGCGTTGTAGAAGTGTTTATAGATGAAAAACTCTAAAACTAAAATTAAAGGACGTTTTTCATCTAAATTAGATAACGTTTGGATGCTATATAAATTTAACTTTAGTGTACGTTATCTATAGATATAAACGAGAGATAATGGGGGATCCTTATGGTTAAAAAATCAATTCAAATGAGTAAAGCAGTGATATTGATATTATTTATTTTAGCACAGGTACTAATGTTAGGAGGATGCGGTGAAAAGGAACCGTCTGTTGCAGAACCTGTAAATACTGATAGCGTGATAGTTTCGACGCCGATAACTACAGATCCTCCTGAGGATAATGTTAATTCCAATAACACAGGTGAAGATAAGAGCGGTTCTGAAAAGGAAGTATCCAGTGATGTATTTAGTCCTCCTGTTGAAGGAATGAGGCCTTATGCAGTTATGATCGACAATGAAGGAACAAGATCATTGCCACAAGGTGGTATTTACCTCGCACAGGTTGTTTATGAGATAGTTGTTGAAGGCGGTGAGACAAGATTGATGCCGGTTTTCTGGGATAAGAACCCTACTATGATAGGACCGGTTAGAAGCTCAAGACATTATTTTTTAGATTATGCAATGGAGCATGATGCGATATATGTTCATTTCGGATATAGTCCAATGGCCATGAATGATTTAAAGAAGTATAAAATTAATAATATAAATGGTGTTGCAAATGGAGGAGAAGTGTTCTGGGATTTGACAAAGGATAGGAGGAACTGGCAGGATTCTTATACTTCTATGGAAAAAGTAAAAGGTTATGTGGGGAGAGTTAAGTATCGTACTGAAACTGATAAAGGGCTTGTTTTCAAATTCTCTGATAAGGATTCTGACCTTCCGGGTGATGGTATAGCTGCTGATATCGCCATAAGATATACATCAGGTTATACTTGCTCATTTAAATATGATGCTGAAAAAAAGCTGTATTTGAGATATAGAAAGGGAAATGCTCATATGGAGAGGCTGACAGGTGAGCAGTTTACGGCTAAGAATATTATTATACAGAGGGTTTCCAATCATCTTATAAAAGGAGATGACGCTGGAAGACAGGAGGTAAATACTGTTGGAAGTGGTGACGGTTATTATATCTCAAACGGTAAATACATAGAGATCAAGTGGTCTAAAAAATCGAGGACAGAGCAGACTAAATATACTGATGCTGAAGGAAATGACTTGATTCTAAATCCAGGACAGACTTGGGTTCAGATTACGCCTACAAGCGGTAAGGTCACTGTTAATTAGTTGTATTCGAAAAATAAAACCAATTATATAAATCACGAAAATTGATTATATATTGGAAAATTCGATTTTCGTGATATTGTAATAAGGAAATTGAAGTGCGATGTAAATCTTTATCGCGTTCAATGTGGCAATTAATGTTAATTGTGATTTTTAGAATATAGTTGAATTTTATAAAGATAAAAAAGGCATAATGTAAAGTACGATAAATTGTGTAAGCTTTTAATATTATACAAGTTTTTTGTTGCTAAAAAGTAACCGATTGGTTATTATATGTATATATAATATAAAATGATTAACTTAACTAACTTTAAGCTACAGTTGGAGGCAGAATTGAGTATAAAGATAAGCGATAATATATTGCAGAGTGTGGAAAAACCTTCGAGGTATATAGGAAATGAGTGGAACAGTGTCCACAAAAGCCTTGATGGGATTGAGGCAAGATTTGCCTTTTGTTTTCCTGATGTTTATGAAGTTGGTATGTCTCATCTTGGTATGAAGATTCTTTATCATCTTCTCAACGAAAGGCAGGATACTTATTGTGAAAGGGTATTTGCTCCATGGGTGGACATGGAGGAGAAGATGAGGGAGAATAATGTAGCTCTTTTTTCTCTTGAGACACATGACCCTATAAAAAGTTTTGATATTGTGGGATTTACATTGCAGTATGAAATGAGTTACACTAATATTATAAATATGCTGGATCTTTCCGGAATACCTATTTTATCCTGTGATAGGACAAAGGAACATCCTTTTGTATGTGCTGGAGGGCCATGTGCCTACAATCCTGAACCTTTAGCTGATTTTATTGACTTTTTTATGATGGGTGAAGGGGAAGAGATAATTAATGAGGTTATGGATACCTATGTTGAGTGGAAAAAGCAGAACTTGCCAAGAGTAAAGTTCTTAGAAACCATATCTCAAATAGAAGGGATTTATGTTCCAGCGTTTTATGAAGTGAAGTATAATGATGACAATACTATTTTTAGCATAAAACCTTTGAGTGAAAACTACCCTGAAAAGATAAAAAAGAGGATTATAAAAGATCTTGACAAGGCTTACTTTCCAGATAAAATAATTGTTCCATTTACAGGTATTGTACATGACAGAATTATGCTTGAACTGTTTAGAGGATGTATAAGAGGATGCAGGTTTTGTCAGGCAGGCTATATATACAGGCCTGTGAGAGAAAGGTCGTATGAAAGACTTCTGGAACATGCAGGAAATTTAGTGAATAACACAGGCTATGAAGAGATTTCTCTTACTTCATTGAGTACTAGCGATTACAGTTCGCTCAAAGATCTTACTGAAGGTCTTATTGGTGAAATGGAACAAAGAAAGGTAAACCTTTCATTACCGTCTTTGAGGATAGACTCTTTTTCCCTTGAACTTATGGAAAAGGCTCAGAAAGTTAGAAAAAGCGGTTTGACCTTTGCACCTGAGGCAGGAAGCCAGAGGCTGCGCGATGTAATAAATAAAGGGGTTACAGAGCAAGATTTGGTAAATTCGGTAAAAACTGCTTTTAACGGAGGATGGAGTGGAGTTAAGCTTTATTTTATGATTGGGCTTCCTACTGAGAGTTTTGATGATATAAACGGAATAGCAGATCTTGGATACAAAGTAGTTGATGCTTACATGTCAACTCCAAAGGAAAACAGGGGTAAAGGATTAAGTATTTCACTCAGTACCTCTTCTTTTGTACCTAAGCCGTTTACACCTTTTCAATGGGAGCCTCAGGATGATATTGAAACATTAAGAGAAAAGCAAAAGTTTTTGCAGGGTAAGATTAAGAGCAAGTATATTAAATACAGTTGGCATGATCCAGAATTAAGCCTTTTGGAAGCGGTCTTTGCAAGAGGTGACAGGAGATTGGGGAAAGTCCTTGTCGAAGCAGTGAGAAAGGGATGTAAGTTTGACAGTTGGGGTGAACATTTCAGTTTCAAACGTTGGACGGAAGCGTTTGGTGAATGTGGCATAGACCCTTATTTTTACGCAAACCGAAAAAGGGAATTTGGTGAGGTATTGCCCTGGGATCACATTGATGTAGGTGTTTCTAAGGAACATCTGATCAGGGAGTGCAAAAAAGCATATAATGAAGAACTTACTCCAAACTGCAGGGTGGACTGCTCTGGATGTGGAGCAACAGTTTTTGGTGGAGGTATTTGTTTTGATTAATATCAGGGCAAGGTTTATAAGGGGAGACGAAGTAAAATATATTTCTCATCTTGATATGATGAAGATGTTTGAGCGGGCATTGAGGCGTTCCCGTATACCTATTTATTATTCGCAGGGTTTTAATCCTCATCCGCAGATTGTATTTGGACTTCCTTTATCCGTAGGAGTAACAAGTGATGCAGAATATGTTGATTTTGAGCTTAGTAACGAAATGGAGCCTTCTGAGTTTATTGAAATTTTGAATAAACAATTACCTGAGGGTTTAAGGCTTGTTGATGCTAAAGTCAGAATTACAAAGTCAAATATTATGGCCTCTATCACAAAAGCATCTTATGAAGTTTTGGTTACAATATCACAAAATCCGGGTATAGAGGAAGTAACAGAGAAAATCCTAAGTTTTTTAGAAAGCAAAGAGATATTTTTCAGGAAAGAAAGTAAGGGTAAAGTAAAAAATGTTGATATTAGACCTATGATTCAAAAATTTAGTGTACAGCTTATAAGAAATAAAAGTATTTCTGCGGATAAAGCTGAAGGCGTCCATGAATTCACAAATATTGCTCTTTTAGAGTACATAGATAAGCTCAATAGTATTAATGGTTTGCTGGAAAATAAAGAAGTAAATATGTATTACGGTTTTTCTTTACTTCTAAGTGCAGGTAGTATGGCAAATCTTAAGCCGGAGTTTGCCTTGAAGGCTTTTGGTGAAGTGTCCGGTCTTGATTTGAATGTTTTGAAAGTACATCGTTCGGGTCTTTTTATTGATAAAGGGGATAGAATGCTTAACCCTCTTGATAACGCATTATTAGCTATATGAGGTGGTAATATGGTTAGTGAGATAATTGTAGATGTGGGTCTAAACGAGAAAAGAGTGGCACTTTTAGAAGACAAAGAGCTAGTTGAAGTGTTTATCGAAAGAAATGATTCAGAAAGACTGGTAGGGAATATATACAGGGGAAAAGTCAGCAGCGTTCTACCTGGGATGCAGGCTGCTTTTATCGATATCGGGTACGAGAAAAATGCTTTTTTATACGTCGGAGATGCGGTTTCGCAGAAAGAATTCTCTGAAGATGAAGAAGAAATGTACAATGATATGAAGAGTTATAATATTGAAGAAATATTAAGACCAGGGCAGGAAATAACTGTGCAGGTAACTAAAGAGCCTATAGGAACGAAAGGTCCAAGGGTTACCACACATATTACATTGCCTGGGAGACAATTGGTGCTTCTTCCTAATGCTGATTATATTGGCATTTCAAGGAGAATAGAAGACGAAGAGGAAAGAGTAAAGCTTAAAAAGATAGCAGAGAAGGTAAAACCCAAAAACATGGGTTTAATTGTCAGAACTGTTTCAGAAGGAAAAAGAGAAGAAGACTTTAAAAACGACATAAACTTTTTGGTTAAGTTATGGGAGAAGATAAAGAAAAGTGAACAAAGCGGTCCTGTACCCAGATGTATACACCGGGATCTGAACATTATTTATAGGGCTGTTCGTGATATGTTTACGTGGAATATTGATAAATTTATCATTAATGACAGGCAGGAGTATAACAAAGTCCTTGAACTTGTCGAAATGTCATCGCCTGCTCTCAAACTCAGAGTAGAATGCTTTAATAAAAATATAGATTTATATGAACACTTCCAGATAGATTCGATGATAGCGAAAGCACTTGCCAAGAAGGTTTGGCTCAAGTGCGGAGGATACCTTATTATCGAGCGGACTGAAGCACTTACTGTTGTAGATGTAAATACTGGAAAGTATGTAGGGAGCAATAACCTTGAAGACACTGTTTTGAGGACCAACCTAGATGCTGCCAAGGAAATTGCAAAGCAACTGAGGCTGAGGGATATTGGTGGTATAATTATA
Organism: Bacillota bacterium; assembly: GCA_023398495.1. GTDB lineage: Bacteria > Bacillota > Clostridia > Acetivibrionales > Acetivibrionaceae > Acetivibrio. The sequence continues at coordinate 35,830 of JAEWSG010000005.1, read as the reverse complement.
ATTGACTTTATTGATATGCATGAACCTGAGCACCAGAAGCAGATTATTGAGACGCTCCGGCAGGCACTAAAAAAGGATCGTACAAAGACGACAGTTCTTGGTATGACTGGTCTTGGGCTTATAGAAATGACCAGGAAGAAGGTAAGAGAAGGATTGGCCTCAACTGTGTTATGTGATTGTCAGAATTGTGAGGGGACAGGTAAGGTACTATCTGCTGAATCGGTTGCAAGAAATGTTGAGAAGGAGATTAGCAAGTATTTCACAAAAACAATAGCAAATGCCATTCAGGTTGATGTACATCAATCTGTTGCAAAAGTTTTATTAGGTGAAAATGGGGATAACCTTAAAAGAATTGAAAGTACATTTAACAAGAAGATAGTGATAAAAGGTTCTGAAGAAGTTAATAGTCAAGAAATGAAAATAAAGGAGATTGACATAGACTACTTATTGTGATAAAATTGCGTGGTAGCCGCATGGTGTAGGCATTAAAACGCAGCAAACGCTGCTGCCTTCTCTGGCGAGACTGGGTAGGGAGGTGTATAGTATGTACGCAATTATCGAGACAGGTGGAAAACAGTACAAGGTTCAAGAGGGAGAAGTAGTTTTCATTGAGAGACTAACTCAGGATGAGGGTGCTTCAGTTACTTTTGACAAAGTTGTTGCAGTTTCAAATGGAGATAAGGTTGATTTTGGTGTGCCTTATGTTTCAAAGGCAACTGTTCAGGCTAAAGTGCTGAACCATGGTAAAGATAAGAAGATCATTATTTTCAAGTACAAGCCTAAGAAAGGCTATAGAAGAAAGAATGGTCACAGACAGCCTTATACAAAAGTACAAATCGAAAAGATTAATGCATAAGGTAATGGTTGATAGATGATTAATATCAATATAGTAAGAGATGAAAGTGGCTTCATATGGCAGTATATAGTGGAAGGACACGCCGGCTTTGCCGAATCAGGGCGGGATATAATATGTTCAGCGGTATCGGTAGTGGCGTATACTGGTATAAATGCACTTGAAGAGTTGGTTGGGATAAAAAGTTATGGAATTGAAAATGGATACATGATTTGTTCAGTTCCAACTGATATTCCTGAAGAGCTCAAAGAGAAAGTCAGGACAATACTTGAAACTATAGTTGTAGGTTTTAAACAATTACAATTAACCTACGAAGATTATGTGTCGGTGTTAGATGAGGAGGTGTAACCGATGATAAGAGTTGATTTGCAACTTTTTGCACATAAAAAAGGGGTTGGAAGCTCCAGAAACGGCCGTGATAGTGAATCTAAAAGGCTTGGAGTTAAAAAAGGTGATGGACAGCCGGTTTTAGCTGGGAACATTATTGTAAGACAAAGAGGAACAAAGATTCATCCTGGTGTTAATGTAGGTATAGGCAAAGATGATACATTGTTTGCATTAGCAGAAGGTAAAGTTAAGTTCTCAAGATTGGGTAAGGATAGAAAACAGGTAAGTGTTGTTACAGCATAAGTTTAAATCTTTTAGGGATTTGATTCTTAAGAGTTTAATATGAGTTACAGCTTACTATCAGCAAAAAATAAAAAATCCCGGTAAATACCGGGATTTTAATTTTATTTATGAGAAATACTAATATGGTGAAAAACCATTGATTATGGAGTTGAAATTAATGTTTATTGATAGTGCAAAGATCTATATCAAGGCCGGAGACGGTGGAAATGGTGCGGTTTCCTTCCACAGGGAAAAGTACATAGCTAAAGGTGGCCCTGATGGTGGAGACGGAGGAAAAGGCGGAGACGTTATATTTGTTGCAGATGAAGGTATGAGGACTCTGCAGGATTTCAGGTATAAAAGGAAGTACAGGGCCGAATCAGGTCAGAACGGTGGGGCTGGAAATTGCTCCGGTCGCGGTGCAGAAGATTTGATAATAAAAGTTCCTGTAGGTACACTTATAAAGGAAGAGGAAACAGGGCGTATTATTGCCGATCTGATTACTCCCGGGGAAAAAGTTGTTGTAGCAAAAGGCGGAAAAGGCGGGGCCGGAAATCAGCACTTTGCGACTCCAACAAGGCAGGTGCCCAACTTTGCTAAAAGTGGGGATCCGGGGGAAGAGTACAATGCCATGCTTGAATTAAAGCTTTTGGCTGACGTGGGTCTTTTGGGTTTTCCGAATGTTGGGAAGTCTACTATTTTATCTATGGTTTCTGCTGCTGCACCCAAGATTGCAAACTATCATTTTACAACCATAGAACCAAACCTCGGAGTTGTAAGAATAGACGAAGGCAAAAGTTTTGTGTTAGCCGATATTCCAGGTCTGATTGAGGGTGCCCATGAGGGAACCGGATTAGGACATCGATTTCTAAGACACGTGGAGAGGACCAGGATGCTCATTCACGTAGTTGATGTTTCGGGTTCTGAAGATAGAGATCCTTTAAATGACTTCGATACTATTAACAGTGAATTAAAACAATACAACCCAAAGCTTTTCGAAAAGCCTCAGATTGTTGCTGCAAATAAGATGGATGTTACTGGTGCAGAGGAAAACCTCAAAGTATTAACTGAAGAGTTAGAACGCAAAGGATATAAGGTGTTTCCAATTTCTGCTGCAACCAGCCGTGGCCTCAAAGAATTATTTTATTATGTTTCTCAAAAGCTTGATGAAATACCTGATACTATTATGTCCGATAATTTAGAGGATGAAGTAGTTTATTCAGTCCAAGAAGAAGAACCATATCAAATTCATAGGGAAAATGAGGTTTTTGTTGTTGAAGGTGCATGGGTTCGCAAATTAGTAAATTCAACCAACTTTAATAATTATGAGTCCCTTCAATATTTCCAGAGGTCGATCAAAAAAAAGGGTGTTGTTGATGCTTTGGAAAATATGGGAATTAACGAAGGCGACACTGTAAAGATGTACGACCTTGAATTTGAGTATTTAAGGTAGTTACTTTGCCGGTTGGGAAAGGGAAATGGGCAAAAAGAACTACTGGACAAACATACTTTTTGTGTTGTAAAATATATATATAACAAACTGTATTATAAAAAACGGAGGGACAATAGTAAGGGTTATGGAGTGCATAAAATGTGAAAATTGTAAAACCAACAGTGCTGCATATTTTTGTCCAATGAAAAATGACTTTGTACTCAATGAGGAAGCAACATCACAAGTTATTGAGAAGAGTAGAACCGGATGGAAGAAGGGCCAGCCCAATTATGAAGTTCATAGGAGGAAAAGCCGAAAAGAAGTTGAAGTGTGAATGTCTGAGGGATAGAGAATTCTATCCCTATTATTTATTTATAAAAATTATAAGGTTCGATTTCTGTAGTATAGATTATAAAGGAGAATGAAGTAAATGCTGACAGGTAAACAACGTAGTTATTTAAGAAGTTTGGCCAACAATATCGACCCGATATTTCAGGTGGGTAAAGGCGGAATTAACGATAATATGGTGAAACAGTTTAATGACGCTCTTGAAGCTAGAGAGCTGATAAAAGTTTCAGTGCTAAAAAACTCGGTGGAAGACACAAGGGAAGTATGTGATGAAGCTGCGAACCTTACCGGTTCGGAAGTAGTTCAGGTTATTGGAAATAAATTTGTTTTATATAAGGAATCAAAAGAAAATAAAGTTTTGGTACTGCCATAACCGATAGATTAAGTATGGTTTTATGTTTGGTACGACTAAAATATAAGTTCCTACTCTGGATAACGAAAAAACTTGACTTAATAATGTTTTCAAAATATGAAAATGGGATGTTATTTTTTCGTTATCCCTTAATAAGAAAAAGAGTTTATTCTCTTCTTCTTATTAAACTTTCAAGTATTTCGCTATATATTTGACTTGAGTGCTTTTTCCAGTTTTCGCAAATGGTATGACAATCGCTTTTAGTACCAACAGATATTTCAAGATCAATAAGAGAAAAATTATCTTCATGTACCTGACATTTAACTAAAAACTCATTTTCACTTTCAGGTGTATAATCTGCTTTAACTAAAGTTTCATTTTTAATTCTTTTTCTTATTTCTGTAATACTATTATCAATACGGTTTTTCACACCAATTGGAATATGGCTTATAAAGTAGCTCAGTGTTTGTTTGCCCGATGCTGTTATTGAATAAAAGGTTTTATTATCTATGATTTCAGAAGCCAGATATTCAACTTCGCATAACTCATTTAAAAACTGTTGAAACATAAAATAATTCATAAATTGGTTTTCCAGAATTATCTTTGTTATTTGCAAATTGCTTATTGGCATGTTTGCTACATCAATAATATAAAGAAGAATAAGCTTATTTTCAGCAAGTTCTCTGTTATTTATTACACCCATAGGATACCTCCGCCATGTCAAGTATATACTGCTAAGTATTATACCATAGTTTTATTATTATTAGCTATATTGCCCGTAATGCTTTTGGAAAAATTCTGTTGCTTTTAAATGAGTGCTAATTATGCTAATATATAATGTGAGATTTTGTAAGGTATTAGCGATTGATTTTTAATGCTTATAAAATGAGAGGGTGCAGCTTTGGAATTTATATATGAAATTGAGAGGAAGCTAAAGGAGCTAGGTGCATCAATGGTTGGATATTCTGATGTGTCTAATCAACTTCCGGAAAAATTAAGAGAACTCAAATATGCTATATCTATTGGAGTAAGATTATCCGATTATATTATTGATGAGATAACAGATAAACCTACATTCACGTATTTTCATCACTATAGGGCGGTTAATGCATTAATTGATCAGATTACTCTCAGGACTCTCCTAATGATACAGGAAAGAGGGTACAAGGTTCTAGCCGTACCGGCATCACAAACGGTTAATGATGTGAAAGATAAATATTCAGGGATTTTTCCCCACAAAACAGCGGCCGTTAAGGCAGGTTTGGGTTGGGTCGGAAAAAACGGACTTTTTATCAGCTTACAATATGGTCCAAGGGTTAGATTAGGCACTATACTGACAAATATGGAGATTCCGTGCAATAATGCTGTTGTGGCTGAGCGTTGCGGGGACTGTAACATATGTGTAAAAGGTTGCCCTGCTATGGCTTTGTCTGGAAAATTATGGTCTGAAGGATGTAGCAGAAGTGATATCATTGATGCAAAGGCATGCAGTGATTATATGAATTCAAATTTTAAGCATATTGGCAGAGGTTCTGTGTGTGGTATATGTGTAAAGGTCTGTCCGGGAAGACGTTAATGATAAATCTTTATTGTATTAAAAAGTACTGGATATAGGAGAAAATGCATAATGAAAAAGGTGCTATTAATTAACGATAGTAAGCTACAAAATCAAATAATGAAGGATATACTCAATTCAATGAATTACGAAGTTCATATTAGTGATGAATATAATGCATTAGTCGCTGTTCATGATTTTTGTCCTGATATTATAATTGTAAATTACGTTATGAAGGAACTTAATGGAGACCAACTTATATCTGTCATAAAAATTCAGTATCCAAATATAAAGTGTATCATTTCTTCAAGTAATTCCCTTGATATTAGTGATTTTGACAGTAAAAAAATTAGTGCAATAATCAAAACTCCAATAGACAAAGACAAATTTAAAAGGGTTCTCGATAGTATAGATGGGGAGTCTTCAAAAAAGTATGATGACGATAGTTTTGAAGTGAAAAAGTATTGTAGTAGTTGTGAAAGCTTTGTGGAATTAAATGTTGACACTGGCTATTTGTTTTGTCCAAAATGTGGTGGAAAAATATAAATCCTGTAATTATCTAATAATAATTATCCATAAAACTCACTTGATTTTTTTTATAAATTGATTTAGGCTTATATTTAGTTCATTTACTATTTAAAATCTTTTGTGAGGAGTTTTTATATGAATATAACACTTGAAAGGATTAAAACCAATCCGTTTGCTGGTATTACAAAACAATTCAATTTGCTTGACCTTATTTATATTATATTTTTTGCAGGTTCTGTTTTTTGTAAAGGCATTTTGATGCAGTTCCAGAACCACATTAGTTTCAAACCCCTTTTATCTAAAATAAATATATTTATGGGTTTATCAAGTATAGGTTTTATTTTAATTATGTTTTCTATTTTATTCATTTTTTATTCGAGAAATAAAGTTTTATTCCTTATAGCCAATGTATTTTTGTCCGTGTTATTATTTGCTGACGCAGTATATTTTCGTTATTATAGTACAATTATTACAGTTCCTGTAATATCTAATGCCAGATATTTAGGCTCTATTGGAGGTAGTATTGTCAGTTTGCTAAGAAAAAGTGATATTTTGTATTTTTTTGATTTGCCACTGTTTTTAGCATTTTCCATAATTTTTAGAAAGAAAGCGGTTAAGAGTTCTATTATAAACAGGTTACTGGTTTCGGTGGTGGCTTTTGCTCTTGGAGTAGCTTCATTTACAATAGCCAGAGGACAAAACGATATGTCTATTTATGATAATAATTATATCGTAAAGAATTTTGGCATAGGATACTTTCATTACTTTGATACCAAGAAATTTATAGCTGAGAACTTAAGGGATAAAAACTTGACCAGTCAGGAAAGGCAGGATATAGTAGGATACTTAGATAAAAAGAGCAAAAATTCAACCCGTAGTAAATATACAGGTATAGCAAAGGATAAAAACTTAATTGTAATACAGGTTGAAGCACTACAGCAGTTTGTTATCGGATTAAAAGTTGGAGGGAAAGAAGTTACTCCTAACCTGAACAAATTGATGGAAGATAGTGTATATTTTGATAATATGTATGTGCAGGTGGCAGGAGGTAACACTTCGGACGCGGAGTTTATGACAAATAATTCTTTATACCCGGCTAAGGAAGGAACGGCATACTTCAGATTTGCAACAAATGACTTTTACTCACTGCCAAAAATGTTGAAAGAATCGGGTTACAATTCCTATGCAGCTCATGCTTATTCTCCAAGTTTTTGGAACAGGACAGAAATGTACAAAGCTATTGGGTTTGATGATTTTATAAGTCAGAATGACCTTGTAATGGATGAATTCATTGGCTGGGGAGGATGGGCCTTAAGTGATGATTCTTTTTACAGACAGACTTTAGAAAAGATTGATAAAAGCAAGCCTTTTTACTCGTTTCTTGTAACTCTTTCAAGCCATCACCCGTATTCATATTTTGAAGATAAACAGACTTTTGATGTGGGAGAGTTTGAAAAGACTTATCTTGGTAATTATCTGAAGGCTCAGAATTATGCGGATGCTGCTATTGGACGCTTTATTGAAAAGCTTAAGGAGCAAGGACTATATGATGAAAGCCTGTTGGTGATTTATGGGGATCACCATGGACTGCCTAAAGCACAAGGGGGAGACGACTTATTTAAACTCCTTAACGGAAGTGACAGCAAGCTCAATTGGGCAAAACTACAGAAGGTGCCAGTTTTTATGCGTTGTAAAGGACTAGACAGCGGAGTAATTGAAAAATCGGGCGGTCAGATTGATATAAATCCTACAATAATGAACCTCATGGGATTAGATGGTTATTTTGGGATTGGAAAAGATATGCTTAACAGTGATGAAGGCTATGCAGTTTTTAGAAACAGCTCGGTCGTAACTGATGAATTTTATTACTTTAGTGATGAAGATAAGGTATATAATTTCAAGAATGGACAAGAGCTTAATAAAGCAGACTATGACCAGAAAATAAATGAATACCTTGAGGACTTAAAGATTTCCGATTTGATCCTGGAAAAGAATGCGTACAAAAAAATTGAGTTTCAGAAGTAGGTAATAATTTGTGATGAAGTGCATTTTAACATTATGAAGAAATTTAAACCGTAATGTTAAAATGCACATGTGGCCAAGACCACAAATAGATGAAGTGCATTTTAACATTACAGAAAAATTCAAAATGGTAATGTTAAAATGCACTAAGGTGAAAATTACATTTGAAATTTTTGCACGAATAGATATAATTAAATTATCGGAACCTATGAATTAGAAGAAAAATACCAAATAGATTTGTAATTGATTTAGTATATTTCACAGCTTTAAGCTGGTGGTGTGGAGCATATCTATATTTCTTAATAGAAGTTTCTATTAAGTCATTTCAAGGAATAGATGCTACTCTTAAATTTAGTTTTTCTTCTCGATAGGTTCCACACTACATAAGAAAAAAGTAACCTTATCTTATTTAGCAGCATATTTCTAAACAAATAAGACTTATAGGATTTGGATAGGTTATTATTAAAATACTCATAGACGAATGGAGCGAATAACGATGACCTCTATATTTAGAGCTAGCCTTGCAAAAAGTGTTGCGGTAATTATGTTGACATTATCCCTTATGCTGTCAGGATGTTCGAATAGTTCCAAATTAGATGATGTAAAAAAACCAGGTGTTTCATCTCCACCTTCTGCGGTACCAACTGAAAATGCAGCTGTTTCACCAACACCTGACAAGGTTGAAGCTACTCCAGCTCCCACAATTGACGTTCAAGTGGTCAAACCGGATGAATCTGGTAAGATAATGGTTGTAATGTTCCACAACTTTGTGGAATCTTTTACACCCTCCAAATATGACAATGGAGAATATACTACAACTTTTGACGAGTTCAGGAAGCTTTTGCCCAGCCTTTATGAAAAAGGTTACAGGCTTACCAGCATGACTGATTATTTAAATAACAACATTTCCGTACCGCCAGGATGTATACCGATGATATTTACTTTTGATGATGGCACGCAAGGACAATTTAACCTTATAAATGAGGGAGGAAGCCTTGCTGCAAATAAAAACTCAGCAGTAGGTATTATTGAAGAATTTAACAAGACGCACCCTGATTTTGGTGTTGAAGGTACTTTCTATGTAAATCTTGGAAATAGTACTTTCAATGGTGAAGGCACATTAGAGCAGAGATTAAAATATCTAGTTGACAAAGGTTTTGAGATTGGTAATCACACTTATACTCATATAAACCTTAAAGAAGCCAAAGATGCAAATCACATTCAAAAGGAAATAGGTCTTAATCAGAAGACTATGTACGAATTAGTACCTCAATACAATATGTACACTTTTTCGCTACCCTATGGTGCTCCTTCGAAAAGTTTACAGCAATATGTTCATAAAGGTGAATATGAAGGGACAAAATATGAGAATTTCGGGATAATGGAAGTTGGCTGGGATCCAGCATTATCTCCGGTCAGTAAATTGTTTAATCCACTTTCCATTCATAGAGTAAGGGCATCAGGTATTAAACCTGTTGATGCTGATTTGGCATGGTGGATTAAAAACCTTACAAGAGAAGGTCAATATATTAGTGATGGTAATGCCGAGACTGTAACTATACCTAAATCTAAAGAAGAAAATGTTGATAGCACTAAACTTCAGGGAAAGAGTTTGATAGTATATTAGGCATGATAAAAATGTTTCCTGCTTTGGATAATGAAAAAACTAATGTTGATTAAAATTTTCCTATGAATAATTATTTTTGTGATTTATATAGCAGTATCAATAAAAAGTGGGACAAGGTACCTGTCCCCTTGTCTCCCCTGCCCTTGTCTCCTGTCCCCTTGTCTCCGAATTATTTAGCACTGGCTTAAAAAGGCCAGTGCTTTTTAATATATAACAAATATGACAAGCAGTTGTCAGGTTTTTCTTCATATTTGTTAAATGAACGCGTATGTGTATTTTGATTTGCAAAATTTACTATATTGTATTATAATAGATATGTATTTCTATTTGTACATTGTTTTATAACAGTATATTGATAGGGAGTGTTTTAGATGACAAAGGTTGATTCTAATTTTCGTTCCAGTAAAGCTAAGGGGAGAATACTAACGGATGATGCTGCGAAAAGAAAAGCGGTAAAACTAGTTATTTCCCATATGAAGAAAAAGATTTCTCAAGAATTTGTTGGTGCTGAACATGTGAATGAGTGGATAGGGAACATGGATAAACTATTGGATAATTCTGAATTTAACCTTTCGGAGTATATTCAAATGAGGAGAAGTTTGAATGATGTAATTGAGAGGACTCTTGATGAGAACATGAGATTTAAGCTACGGGATTCATGGTATAGTTTTGGTCGTGCACTTGATAAGAAAGTGAAATTGTAATGTTAATATTGAAACACAGATATGATGAATAATACTTCTGGTGTCTCTTATAATGAATGTTAATGGAAGAAAGCATAATTCACAGCTATAAGTCTATAGTCTGGAATTGTGCTTTTGCTTTTGTATAACAAGAATAGCGGATTTTTATATTCATAAATATGATTAAATGTAAACAGAATTATATAACAAATATAATAAAATCTTAATATTAGCAACAATTGTTTATGAAAAATGAAAAGGGGTATATATTTATTACACAAGAAATTGACAACAAAGGAGGGTTAATTATGAACAATAGAAAACTCGTTTTATTCATAGTATTAATATTCATATTTCCGTTAATTATATCAAATGGAATATATGCCGTAGAACCAACAAGTATTAAGGTGTCTGTACATAATGATAAAGAATCAGTTCTTGCATTTTATAAAGATGCAGAAATACTATCAGTAGACGTGGAAACAAACGGGCTACTAGAAAATTCATATAAAAAAATTACTTTTTTAAAAACAAACGATAAGTATCCGCTAATACGTGTTGAAGATACAATTATCTGTGAAATCACAGAAATCGGTAAGCTTTGTAATGTGATTTCCAGTAGCAATGCAATGGTTGCAGATCACATAATTGTAAAGTTTAGAAACAGTGCTTCGGAAAATGAAGTTGCAGAATTTCTTATGGAAAACTCAGAAAAGGTACGAAAAAAACTGAATGTACCTGGTAATTTATACTTACTAAGCTTTGATGACTATAATAGCACAGACTCAATTAAAGATACAATTGAAGAACTCCAAAAGTATGACATTGTAGAATATGCAGAGCCGGACTACAGTGTGTTCTCTACAGATACTCCAAATGATCCGGATTTTTACACCCAATGGGGACTAGATAGCAGAATTCTGACCGGAGGAATACCCGACAGTGATATTGACGCAGTTGAAGCCTGGGATATTGCTACTGGTAGCCATAGTGTTGTTGTAGGTGTTGTAGATACGGGTATTGATTATAACCATCCCGACTTGAGAGATAATATATGGAGAAATCCGAGAGAAATACCTGATAATGGGCTTGATGATGATGATAATGGATATATTGATGATGTATATGGCTGGGATTTTGCCGGCGAGGATAACGACCCTATGGATGAAAATGGTCATGGAACACATGTTGCAGGAATAATTGGAGCTATCGGAAATAATAGGGAAGGTATTACAGGTGTGAATTGGAATGTAAGCTTGGCTGCATTAAAATTTCTTGGTCCTACCGGCTCTGGGACTCTGTCTGACGCGGCTGAAGCAATCAATTATGCTGTACAAATGGGATTTCCTATTACTTCAAACTCATGGGGTGCGATGATATCTGCAGAAAGCTTGGAGGAAGCATTTATGAATGCTCATTTAAATAATGTTTTAAGTGTAGTGGCTGCGGGGAATACATACCAGAACATTGATGAATTTCCAGTTTATCCTGCTTCCTATAATTACTCGAGCATCTTTACAGTTGCAGCAACTGATTTCATGGATATGAAGGCTGAGTTTTCAAATTACGGTGTAGCATCAGTAGATATAGGGGCTCCTGGCGTGGATATATACAGTACGTATCCGAATAACAGTTATAAAGTCCTTAGTGGCACTTCTATGGCAACTCCTTATGTATCGGGTACTGCGGCTCTTATAAAATCTATTGCTCCAGGATTATCTTCAAATCACATAAAGATGCTGATAATGAGAAATGCAGATCCTTTAGAATCACTTTCAGGTGTAACTGTATCGGGAGGACGTCTGAATGCAGATAAGGTTTTGAGGTTGGTAGCACCGAAAAATACTTCAAAATAAAATTAATTCAAGAGCATGATACGAAAGGAAATATTATACACTGAAAGGGAAATGATATATCATATTTATGAGGGCACTAAATCCCTCAAAACAACATTAAGTTAAGTGAGGTAATAGTTATGTTCTTTAAGAAAAAAGAGAAAAACACATATAATAATGATGTAGTTGCAAAGATAAGAGGAGAAATAATTCAGAGTCTTAGAAAGAAAGGAGTAAGCTTTTCGGAAATCGATGTAGACTTCAGACAGGAAAACGTAAGTTTAAAGCTATCGATAAACGAAAAATAGGTTTGTCCTTCATGAAAATTAAAAGCCAATAGATATTCTTTGGCATCTAAGGTGAATTTTAGTCGTACCTTAGTAATAAAGAAATTCTTGCCTGGAGTATTCAGATTAATGAACAAGCACTGAATATCCGGCAAGAATTTTTATATTGTGTGGTTAATTTATTTTTGCTTCATATATTTATCGCAGCGGAACTTACTACTTTGTTTACAGCTTTTGGTGGGATATGAATTCCCTGCCGCTTTGAATGGCTGCAATAACCCTTTCCTTAGCAGGACCACCTGGAATATTTCTTCCAGATACGCACTTTTCCAGACTTATTTCACGATATACATCCTCTTCTATTAAGTCCGAAAAACTTTTGAATTCTTCCATAGTAAGCTCATCAATAGCTTTGTTGTTACCTATGCAGTAAAGCACCATTTTTCCAATTATCTCATGTGCATTTCTGAAAGGTATCCCTTTCTTTACAAGGTAGTCTGCTATGTCAGTTGCATTGGTAAAGCCGCCTTGAGCTGCTTTGTACATGTTTTCCTTCCTGATATTCATAGTTGCTATCATGTTGGTAAAAACAGGCAAACAAAGTTTAACCGTGTCAACTGCATCAAAGATGGATTCCTTGTCCTCCTGCATATCTTTGTTGTATGCCAGAGGAAGAGATTTCATAACTGTCAGTAGGCCAATAAGACTTCCATATACTCTTCCTGTTTTGCCTCTTACAAGCTCAGCTACATCAGGATTCTTCTTCTGAGGCATTATGCTGCTTCCGGTGCTGTAAGCATCATCCATTTCCACAAAGCCGAATTCATGTGAAGACCACATAATCAACTCTTCGCTGAATCTGCTAAGGTGCATCATAATAATTGAGAGGCATGATGCAAGCTCAATAGCAAAATCTCTGTCACTTACGCCGTCAAGACTATTTTCAGTTATTTCACTAAAGTTCAGTTCATCAGCCACCATCTGCCTGTTAAGAGGATAGGTTGTTGATGCTAGTGCACCAGAGCCCAGGGGCATAACATTAATTCTTTTATAGCAGTCATCAAGTCTGCCTAAGTCACGTTTGAACATCTGGAAGTATGCCATCATATGATGTGCAAGGGTAATAGGTTGAGCCCTTTGAAGGTGAGTATATCCGGGAAGTATGACGTCCATATTCTTTTCCGATATATCCATCAAAGTGTTTTCCAGTGAAACAAGCATTTGTTTAATTTCTTTTACTTCATCCCTAAGATACATTCTGATATCGAGTGCAACCTGATCATTTCGGCTCCTGCCGGTATGAAGCCTTTTGCCTACATCGCCGATTCTTGTAATCAGGATTTTTTCCACATTCATATGTATATCTTCTGCATCTATTTCAAACTCAACCTGACCGTTTTCTATATCTTTCAAAATTTCTTTTAGAGTAGCCTGAATTAAATCCGAGTCCTCCTGAGAAATTATTTTGCAATTACCAAGCATTTTCGCATGTGCAATACTTCCAAGTATATCCTGTTTATACATGCGACTGTCAAATCTTATTGATGAGTTAAAATCATCCACTGATTTGTCTGTGCTTTTTTCAAATCTACCGCCCCAGAGTTTCATTTTATCACCTTATTTGTTCTTATTTTGTTCCTTCATAAGAGCATTAACCTTCATAGGCAATCCGAAGAGATTGATAAATCCTTCAGCGTCTTTCTGGTTATATACAGCGTCTCTTCCAAAGGTAGAAAGCTCTTCGCTATAAAGAGAATAATCAGATTTTGCACCTGCACTCATAACATTACCTTTGTAGAGTTTCATTCTGACTGTACCTGTGACAGTTTCCTGTGTAACATCTACAAATGCAGATAATGCTTCACGAAGTGGTGTATACCATTGACCGAAGTATACCAGTTCTGCAAACCTTTGAGCTACTATATCCTTGTAGTGAAGAGTATCCCTGTCAAGGCATAGCAGTTCAAGCTCTCTGTGAGCAGCATAAAGTATAGTTCCACCCGGAGTTTCATAAACGCCTCTTGATTTCATTCCAACAAGCCTGTTCTCAACCATGTCAACAATACCGACGCCATTTTCTCCGCCAATTTTGTTCAATACAGCGATCAACTCAACGGGATTATATTCAACTCCGTTAACCTTTTTAGGAATGCCTTTTTCAAAGTATATTTCAACATATGTTGGTTTGTCCGGAGCTTTTTCAGGGGATACCATAAGTTTTAAAAGTTTGTCATATTGAGGTTCGTTCCACGGATCCTCAAGATCTGAACCTTCGTGGCTTAAGTGCCACAGGTTTCTGTCCATACTGTAGTTGTCCTTTTTTGAAACAGGGATTGGAATATTTCTTGCTTCAGCATACTCAATAGCATCTTCTCTGGATTTGATATCCCAGATTCTCCATGGAGCTATTATTTTTAAGTGCGGAGCTAAAGCTTTTACAGTAAGCTCAAATCTAACCTGGTCGTTTCCTTTACCGGTTGCACCGTGACATATAGCTGTAGCTCCTTCTTTCTGAGCGATTTCAACCATTCTTTTTGCAATTATCGGTCTTGCAAAGGATGTTCCTAAAAGGTATTTGCCTTCGTAGACAGCTCCGGCCTTAAGTGTTGGAAAAATAAAATCCTTAACAAAAACTTCATTCAGATCTTCGATATAAATTTTGCTTGCACCTGTTTTGATAGCCTTCTCGTTTAACGGATCAAGTTCTTCTCCTTGACCAACATCAGCTGCCATTGCAATTACTTCGTAGTCATAGTTTTCTTTCAGCCAGGGAATAATTATTGATGTATCCAGTCCTCCTGAGTATGCCAGGATTACTTTTTCTTTTTGACTCATGTTATTACCTCCTCAAATATGTTAGAATATTTAATAATTATGGTTATATATTATTCTAATAAATATAATGGAATATATTATACAATAAGATGTATAAATATGCAACAAAACATATAATTATTCATGGTGTAATATAAGGATGTGGACAAATGATAATATTAGGAATTGATCCGGGGTTTGCAATAACCGGTTATGGTGTAGTAAAATATGAAGGGAACAAATTTTCGACGGTTGATTATGGAGCAATTACAACACAGAGTAATATGGAGCTTCCAAAAAGGTTGCTGCATCTACATTTGTCACTTAAAGAATTAATCAGTAGGCATAAGCCCGATGCAATTTCGATTGAGGAACTGTTTTTTAACAAAAATATTAAGACGGCTCTAACAGTAGGTCATGGGAGGGGAGTGGCAGTTTTAGCTGCTGCTGAGAGTGGACTAGATGTTTTTGAGTACACCCCTCTTCAGGTAAAGCAGTCGGTAGTTGGTTATGGAAGAGCTGAAAAGGCACAGGTACAGCAAATGGTCAAGATCATACTAAACCTGCCTCAGATACCAAAACCGGATGATGTTGCAGATGCACTTGCTATTGCAGTTTGTCACGGGCACTCACACAGAATGTCAAGACTGACAAAAGGCTGAATTGTGAAGTGGTAAAATTGATTTTTAATCAAGAACGGTTATTGTTGTTGATGTCATTATAAAAAACGGAGGGAAAATTTTGTTTGCATATGTTAGAGGAAAACTTGAGTACAAACATAACGAATACATTGTTGTTGAAGCCAATGGGGTTGGATATAAGATTTATACTTCCTTATCAACAATTCAAAATGTGGGCACAGCAGGAAATGAAGTAAAGATTTTTACGCACCTTCATGTAAGAGAAGATATTATGAGCCTTTATGGCTTTATGACTCAGGAAGAATTAGGTATGTTTGAACTGCTTCTAGGTGTTTCAGGAGTAGGACCTAAAGCGGCTATTTCAGTTATATCTTCCATGTCTGCGTCAAAATTCGGGCTTTCTGTAATTACTAACGACTTCAAGTCGCTTACCAAAGCTCCGGGAATTGGAAACAAAATGGCACAGAGGATAATACTTGAACTAAAGGATAAGATAGATAAAACAGATTTAGGAGCATCCTTTAATGAGAAGGATGAAGGTTCTGTAATAGGTAAAGATAACTCAAGAGCATCTGAAGCAATAAGTGCTCTGATTGTTTTAGGGTACACTGCTTCTGAGGCTGGTAAGGCTGTAGCTTCAGTATATTCTGATGACATGGAGCTTGAGGCTGTTATAAAGAATGCACTTAAAGGACTTGCAAGAGGCTAAAGATATAGTTTGTGTGATATGTTTTGGAGGAAAAGATATGGAAGACAGAATTATAGGATGCAAGGCAAATGAAGAAGATATTGATGAGTTAAGTCTTAGACCAAGAAGGTTAAGTGAATATATTGGTCAGAAAAAGGTAAAGGAAAATCTGGTCGTATTTATAGAAGCTGCCAAGCAAAGAAATGAAGCACTTGATCATGTGCTTTTATATGGTCCTCCAGGGCTGGGAAAAACGACACTAGCAAGTATAATAGCTTCAGAGCTGGGAGTAAACATAAGGATTACATCCGGGCCTGCAATTGAAAAGCCTGGTGATCTTGCTGCCATATTAACCAATCTTGGAAACTATGATGTACTTTTTATTGATGAAATACACAGGCTAAACAGGAGTGTTGAGGAAGTGCTGTATCCTGCAATGGAGGATTACGCTCTTGATATTATTATTGGTAAAGGTCCAAGTGCGAGATCCATAAGACTGGATTTACCCAAGTTTACACTGATAGGGGCAACTACTAGAGCCGGGCTTTTGACATCACCTTTACGGGACAGATTCGGAGTCATTAATAAACTTGAAATGTACACCCCAAAGGAATTGAAATCAATAGTTGAAAGGTCTGCGGGAATACTATCAATAGGAATAGAAAACGATGCGTCGGAAGAGATAGCAAGGCGCTCAAGGGGTACTCCGAGAATTGCAAACAGGATATTAAAAAGGGTGAGGGATTTTGCCCAGGTGAAGGGAGAGGGCTTAATTACCAAGGAGATAGCAAGAATGAGTCTTGAAGCTCTTGAAATTGACCCGATAGGGTTAGATGGAGTAGACAGGAATCTTCTAATGAGTATTATTGATAAATTTGCGGGTGGTCCTGTTGGATTGGACACGTTGGCTGCGACTACAGGCGAAGAGGCAAATACCATTGAAGATGTATATGAGCCGTATCTGCTCCAGTTGGGTTTTATTAATAAAACGCCAAGGGGAAGGGTTGCAACCAAACTTGCATATGACCACTTTGGTTTAAGATATGAATAAAGTAAAAAGGTAGAGATAGCGTGAAACTGTTACTTCATAGGTGTTGAGGGACAGCAGGAAGCATTAGAAATGGGATTGTATAGGGAGAAATATTGTGGATGCATAGTATCGTTTTCTGAGACAAAAATTAATAAAAAATGAGATAACAATCGTTTATGTAACTCTTGTAGCACAACAATTTAAACAGTTTTTATAATGTTCGTATTTAGTACGAAAATCATTGATTTTTTTACTAATATATGATACTTTATAGATGGGAGATTATGTTTTTTACACTGTTTTGATTATGGGTAAGGGAGTTAAAATGTATGCTGTTTCCATTTATGAAAAATAATTATCTAAGCATCGATGTAGGCTTCAGGAATATTAAGGTTGTGGAGGTTGCAGTAAATAGAAGTAACGAAGTATATATAAAGAATTTTGGAATTGCTGCTACTCCGCTAAATTGCATAAAAAACGGTGTTATAAAAAATATTGACGCAGTTTCAAGCGAGATCAGTAGGATAATTAGAGAAAATAATATGAAAGTAAAGAAGTCTAAGATTGTTATGTCAGGAACGAGTATAATATCTCGTGTGTTTTTAGTTGACAAGGTACCAGGTCATGAGCTTGATGGAGTTGTAAACAATGCCATCGTCAAAAATATGCCGATAAATCTTGAAGAGCATAAAATTGACTACAAGGTTTTGCAGGAATTAAAAGAGAATGGTGCTGATAAACTAAAAATATTTGTTACTGCAGTGAGGAAGAATATTATAAACAGCTACATTGATGTTCTTTTTGAATTGGGTTTAAAGCCTATTTCTGTTGATATACCGGCAAACAGTACTGCAAAATTTTTTAACAGAGATATAAAAGTTAGTATTGATAACGTTAAGTATGTTAGCCCTAATAAGGAATTAAATAAAGATGCTTTTGCGGTTATTGACTTCGGTTCTGAAACTACCATAATAAACATATTGAGAAATAGGATTCTTGAGTTTAACAAGGTTATATTGACAGGCAGTTCCAATATGGATGAGGTTATTGCTTCTGCTACTAAAAAGTCAATAATTGATGCTGAAAGATTGAAAAAGATGTATGGCATTTCAGTCCCGGCAGCTATTGATGCTCAGGAAGAGCATGTCAAGGTTTATAAAACATTAAAGGAAATGGTAGATAAGCTTATAAATCAGATTTACATGTGTCTGACTTTCTATGAAGCAAGATGTTATGGAGTTAAGGTTGGTAAGATATTCATAATCGGCGGAGGATCTTTGCTTAAAGGTTTGAGTGACTATATGGAGCAGGCTCTTCAGATCCCGGTTTATCCTGTAGGATTGCTTGATATTGATGGTATTGATATAAATAGAAATCTGAACAGTGAAAAATTGAACTTTTTAGTTAACGCTGTAGGAATAACATTGTAGTTATTTTACAATAACAAATTGAATTTTAACGATAATAAGTCAAGGAAATTGAAGCACGGTGCAAAATCTTTATCGTGTTCAATTCAGGTACGAATAAAATATAAGCTTCTGTTCTTAATAACGCAAAAACTTGATTTGATAATGTTTTCAAGATATGAGAATAGTATGTTATTTTTTTGTTACCCCTAATTTGTTTATTGTGCAGCAAATATCTGATTTCTCTTAATTAACACATTTCTATATTTCTTGCATTGTAATAATTTGAAGTGCTCTAAAACAATAATTAATTGTCTATAGTTCTAAGAATCTTTAAGGTGTTTTTTCATAACAACTCACATATTACAAATTTATTACATTTCTTATATTACGACAGGAAATCCGCAAGCTATGTCGAACAATAAATATTAAAGGCTATACGTATGTTTTGCCTAAAACATTATATCTGTTTATTTTCACAAAAGAGAAATTTTTTATGGGGTGTCGATATGAAAAAAATATTCTGTATTTATTTAATGCTTTTTACTTTTATTTTTACCGGTATCAGTGCATACGGGCAGGAATTGGCACTGAGATATGATGGTGCAGTACATAAGTATACAGGGAATATATACAAGCTTATAGTAAATGATGAAACTGTTACTACCGATATCCCTCCAGTAATTATTAATGACCGGTCTTTGGTTCCTGTCAGAGCAATTTTTGAAAAATTGGGAGCTACAGTAACCTGGGATTCAAAAAGCCAGATGGTTTCCGTATCATATAACGGGTCTAAGGTTGAGCTTAAGATAAATGACTATAATGCAGTAATTGATGGGACCAAAGTTAAAATGGAAGTTCCTGCAAAGATAATTAATGACAGGACTATGGTACCTGCACGTTTTGTTGGCGAACAGCTAAATATGGAAGTTGGATTTAGTAGTGAAAAGGGCGAAATCACTATAAACAGCAAAACTACGAGTGAACTCGCTAGCTTAAATAATATAAATTATATTAAGAGCAAAAATGGGCAAAGTGTAGCAATAGATCTGGATAAATTTCAGAATTACAGAATAATGAGACTTCCCTCGCCGGACAGGATAGTTGTAGATTTCCCTAATACAAAGATGCTTAGTGAAAAGAAAAGTATTACTGTAAATGATGAACTGCTTAAAACTATCAGATGCAGCCAGTTTGAAGATGGTATGGCACGTGTGGTTCTGGATCTGGAAGGCCAGCCGCAGTATCAGGTAAAAGAAAGTTCGAAACAATTGGTACTCAACATACAGGAAAAAGTTCCTTCGTCAAGCACAGAAACTCCCGGTAATCAATTACCTATAGTTAATATTGATGTGCCTGTTGACAATAATTTGAGTGTTAAGCACATTAATAAAGCTGTTTACGAAGTAATAGCAATAGGGGTTAAGGATTATGCAGGTTACGAAGCGTTTAAGCTTACTGAACCCGATAGAATAGTAATTGATATTCCAAAAGCTATAGCCTCCAGAGAACAGACTACTGTGAATGTAGGAAGTGCTTTGATAAAGTCGGTAAGATATGCTGCGAAAGACCCAAATGGTGCAAGGTTGGTTATTGATACAAAGGGAGCTCTTGAGTATAAGCTTGTTGAAAGTAATGGTATTCTTACAGCATATGTTGCAAAGAATATTGATTTAATTTCAGAAACTACATCCAGAGGTGAGGTAGATAGGGATAATGTACCTGTAGGAAACAATCTGAGTGTAAGTTATAAAGCAGAAGAGAATCATGAGAAAGTAAGAATGTCTCTGAACAATTACTCTGATTACAATATTATCAAGCAGCTCGACCGTAACAGGATTATTGTTGATTTCCCTAATTCAACTGCACCGGCTACAGAACAGAAGATAGATGTCAATAGCAGTCAGATAGAAAATATCAGGTATGCTGGCGTAAATAATTCTTCCCAATCAAGAGTAATTATCCAGTTGTCTGCTCTGTGCCAGTATGTTGTTGTTGAAGAAGCGGGAGCACTTATAATAAATATAATTCCAAGCGTTGATGAAGATGTTTCGCAAACAGATGACGATGAAACAGCTTCAAATAATAAAACAACACCAACAATTATAACAATACCAACAATTATAACAACACCAACTCCGACAGTGATTACAATACCAACTCCGACAATGCTTCCAACACCAAGCCAAACGGTAAGTGGTACGCCAAGTCCGACTGCAACTGTTGGTAATCCTGATACCACCGATACTAAAAGTGAAGAGCCAATAGAAGTTGAGCATAATTATGTAAATGGTGTTGACAAGATTTTAATATCGGCAAAAGACTGTAAGGACTATAAGGTATGGAGGCTTACAGGACCTGACAGAATTGTTGTTGATATTCCCAATTATGAAGCAGGCAAAGAGCAGAAGATAGAAGTTGAAAGTATCAATGCCAGTTCCATAAGATCTGCACAATTTGAAGAGAATATTGCCAGAGTTGTTGTTAATTTAATTGGACAACCGGAATATGAGGCTGAGTATATAGATGAAAATATTGTACTTACTATACAAAGACCGACGTATAAAAATATTGTGTATAGCAATAGTGGCGACAGGGTATATTTCACATTAAACGAAGCTAAGCTCACTGAAGGTGGGGAGGATCTAAAGAGACTGTTTGTTGACAAATATGACCTTGAAGGAAAGCAGTATTCAGTAACATTTCCGAGCGAACTTGCAAATATGGGTAATGGTATTTTGGATATAAATGATAGTGTTGTAAATTATTTAAAAGTAGAAACTAATCAGGAAACAAAGCAGACTACATTGATATTTAACACAAAGGAAGCACTGAATTATGAAATAATTACGCGGGAATCTGAGAACAATACTACGATAACTCTTATAAAAAAAGCTGCAAAAAAAGATCAGCTGGTGGTTATTGATGCAGGTCATGGAGGAAGCGACCCGGGTGCATCTTATGGAGGAGTATACGAGAAAGATCTCAATCTTGATATAGCAAAGAGGCTAAACACTTTGCTTAAAAGTAAGAATATCAAAACCTATATGACCAGAGAAGATGATAGCTTTGTGGGTCTGTACGAAAGGGCATATATTGCAAACGAATTAAATGCAACCTTATTTATAAGCATTCACAACAATGCCTTTCACTCAAAGTTTAAAGGTACTGAGACTTTGTATTACCCATCCAGAACAAATAGTAGTGGGTTTACAGGTAAAAGGTTTGCTCAGTTGATTCAAAAGGAAATGGTGTCAGATCTTGGAACGTATGATAGAGGAATTGTAGAAAGACCAAATCTGGTTGTGCTAAAAGCTACAAAAATGCCTGCAGCACTTGCGGAAGTTGCATTTTTAACCAATAGTGGGGATTTGGCAAAACTGAAGTCTGAAGCATTCAGACAAAAAGCTGCACAAGCAATATGTGATGCGATTGTTCAATCACTTGAAGAAATTAAATAGAATTATTACTACTAGAGAAATGCTGGAATTATGTACAAGAGTGGTTAAAATCACTCTTGTTTTGTTTGTGTTATGAAAAGAATAGGATTACACAAATACTGGTATTAGTAGCTTTTTTGTGCTAATATTAGTAGTGAGAAACTGTAAACTATATTGAACGCGATAAAGATTTTACATCGCGTTTCAGTTTCCTTGATTTATTATCGTGAAAATTCAATTTGTCATTGTAAAATCATTTTCACGATTTATATAGATAGAATAAATGAAAGGTTGTGTTAAAATGGCTGTACTTGTAACAGGTGGAGCAGGTTATATCGGAAGTCATACTGTAGCGGAGCTTCTTGAAAGAAATGAAGAAGTTATTATTGTAGATAATCTTGAAAAAGGACACAAGTCTGCTGTCCTTGGAGGAAAGCTCATTGTTGGAGATTTAAGGGACAAGGAATTTATAAAGAATGTATTTTTACACAATGATATTGAGGCTGTTATACACTTTGCTGCTTATATTGAGGTTGGCGAAAGTGTTTCAGACCCATTGAAATATTATAATAATAATGTAGCAGTTACTTTGAATCTGCTCACAGCTATGAAGGAAGCAGGGGTAAAGAAAGTAGTATTTTCTTCAACCGCTGCTACTTATGGAGAGCCTGAAAATATTCCCATACTTGAAACAGATAGGACGTTCCCAACTAATCCGTACGGAGAAACAAAGCTATCTGTTGAGAAAGCTTTAAAATGGTCGGATGGAGCATATGATATCAAGCACGTTATACTCAGATATTTTAATGCTTGTGGAGCACATATCAGCGGTAGTATAGGGGAAGATCACAGTCCGGAATCCCACCTTATTCCGCTTATTATCCAAGCTGCAATGGGAAAACGAGATTCTATAAAATTGTTTGGGAATGATTATAATACCCC
Organism: Bacillota bacterium; assembly: GCA_023398495.1. Classification (GTDB taxonomy): domain Bacteria; phylum Bacillota; class Clostridia; order Acetivibrionales; family Acetivibrionaceae; genus Acetivibrio. Next base: position 12,738 of record JAEWSG010000005.1, on the reverse strand, counting down.
TGATGGAACATGTGTAAGGGATTATATTCATGTTTCGGATCTGGCACAGGCACATTGTCTGGCACTACAGAAGCTTAGAAAGGGAGACCAGAGCGAAATATACAATCTTGGAAATGGAAAAGGATTTTCGGTTAAAGAAGTAGTTGAAGTCGTAAGGAAGGTCACAGGAAAGAATATTACAGCAGTTGATGCTCCTAGACGTCCCGGTGATCCTGCAATACTGGTTGCATCTTCTGAAAAAATAAAGAAGGAGCTTAATTGGCAGCCCAAAATGAATGATCTTGAGACTATTGTGAGTACTGCGTGGGAATGGCACAGTAAACACCCAGATGGTTATAATGATAAATAAAAGGTATAAAAGATAAATAATCTTAAAGAAAAATTTACCGGGAAATTATAAAACTCTTCATATCTGTCTATACTTACAGTGATACTAAAATTTTACAGTGAGGAGCAGCAGATATGAAGAATTTTTTGTGTTTTTTATTAGTAGCAGGAATGGTAATGTTTACAGGGTGCAAAAACCCTTTGGAAGAGATTGGTGATGTACAATCAGGTCTGAAAAGTATAAAAACATCTAACGAACAGCAAAATTCAGAAGATGCCGGGAATGAAATTTCAGCAGGCAATATGAATACAAATGATAGCACTGAGGTAAAAGAAGGACAATTAAATGAAAAGAAAATAAATGAGAATGAAACAAATGATGTTCAGACCGGACAGACGGATAAAAGCACCGAAAAAGTAGCAACAGGTACAATATCCATAACTGCTTATTATAAAGATGCGGAAGGTACCTTAATACCTGTCACAAGAGACATTCCTGAAGAAGAAGGTATTGCAAAAGCGGCTATAAGGTCTATGATTGACAATGATGAAAATAGAGAATCCTTAATGACATTAGGTTTATATCCTGTACTTCCGAAAGGTACTGAGATACTGGGAATAAATATTAAAGATGGTATGGCTGTAGTCGATTTTAATAATAATCTGCTTAATTATAAGACTGAGCTTGAAGAGCGGAGTATTGTTGCCGGAATAGTATATTCGTTGAGTGAATTTAAAACAATAACCAAAGTTAAAATTCTGATAAACGGATACGAGAAGGGAAAATTAAAGTTTACGAGTAATATTTCGGGTACTTTGGATAGGAACAATATTCTTATAAATTCCGAAAAGCTTAATCCTGGAAGTAAAGTAATGAAGCTGGATTTATATCTGTTTAAGCTTATAAATGACGAACATGACTTTTTAGTGCCTGTTTCAATGGAATACATCGGCGTGGATAAAGATGAGCTTCCTGAGGCAATTGTGAGAGGGTTATCTAAGAAGCCTTCTGATGAAAGATTGTTTACCCAGATGCCTGAAAATACGGAGCTTGTCGACTGGAGTATAAAGGATAAAATGATAACCTTGGATTTTAGTAAAGAAATCAAAAACTATGGTGGAAACGCAAGAGAAGAGGGTCTTGTAAAACAGATTCTCTACACTATGAAACAAGTAAATGGTGCTGAGAAAGTAAGAATTCTTATAGAGGGAAAAAAAGACCATCTTCCCGAAGGTACAGAAATTTCAGAGGGCTTGACAATTCCATCAGGAATAAACAAAGTGAACTAAAACAAAAGATTAATTAAAAAAACGGCTTGAAATCAGTATTCGTTTTAGATAGTATATAATCTATAATAAAAAATTGTCACGGAAGGGTTGGGGGACATATTGAGAATTGACGGAAGAGAAAAGTCAGACCTTAGGAAAGTCAGGATAACGAGGAATTACATAAAACATGCCGAGGGCTCTGTTTTGATTGAAATGGGAGATACAAAAGTTATTTGTACTGCATCAGTTGAAGAAAAGGTTCCAAATTTTAAGAAAAATTCGGGTGAAGGCTGGGTTACAGCAGAATACTCAATGCTTCCGAGAGCTACTGGCGTTAGAAATCAGAGGGATATCAATAAATTAAAACTCAACGGAAGAAGCAGTGAGATACAAAGGCTTATAGGAAGGGCATTAAGATCTGTAGTGAATTTCAATGTGCTCGGAGAGAGAATGATAACAATTGATTGTGACATAATTCAGGCTGACGGAGGTACACGGACAGCATCCATAACCGGTGGTTTTGTTGCTTTGGTTGATGCCTGCAAGAAACTTGTTGAAGATGGGATGATTGAAAAGATACCCATAACTGATATTGTTGCGGCTGTAAGCGTTGGAATAATTGGCGATGAAGAAAGACTGGATTTGTGCTATGAAGAGGATTCTAATGCTGTTGTAGATATGAATGTAGTTATGACATCTTCCGGCGAATTTATTGAAGTTCAAGCTACAGGAGAACAGTCACCCTTTAGCAGGGATCAGCTAAATAAACTTCTGGGACTGGCAGAAGAGGGTGTAAAAAAACTGATTGATATTCAGAAAGAGGTTTTAGGGCAGGTATCAAATGAAATTGGGAGAGTTACAAAGGATGAAAAAGTTTATAGTAGCGACCAGGAACAAGGGTAAGCTGAGCGAAATAGAAGAAATTTTAAGTGAAATGAACTTAAAGGTTATCTCCATGGAACAAGCAGGAATAAATGACGATATAGAAGAGTACGGCAGCACTTTTGAAGAAAATGCTTTAATAAAGGCAAAGGAAGTGCATAAGATTACTGGAGAATTGGTCATGGCAGATGATTCAGGATTAGAAGTCGACTTTTTAAATGGTGCCCCGGGCATTTATTCATCAAGGTTTGCAGGAGAGGGGGCAAGTGATGCCGACAGGAATAACAAACTTCTTGAGATATTGAAGGATGTACCTTTTGAAAATAGGAAAGCAAGGTTTGTGTGTGCTATAGCGGTAATACTTCCTGATGGTAGTCGCTTTACAGTAAGAGGAACATTTGAAGGATTAATAGGGCTTGAACCTGTGGGTAAAAATGGTTTTGGATATGATCCGTTATTTTATGTGCCTGAGTTTGATAAAACTGCGGCACAATTGGAACCCTCTCAAAAACACGAAATCAGCCATAGAGGTAAAGCACTTAAATTAATGCTTGCAGAGCTAAGAGAGCGGTTGGCGTAATAGGAGAATAATCCTGGTTAAATGAAAAAGTAAAATCCACTTTGTAAGATTAAAATCCACCCCCTTTTGGAAATTTTGTGTTTTTTCTGAAAGGTGTGGATTTTTTATATGGGTAAATTGTTGTTTTTCATTATTTTTGGTACAATATAAGAGCAAAAAGGCCATTTTAATCAAATTTTTAGGTGCAGCAAATAAACGTGTGAATTTTATCGTTTTTTTGCAAAGATAAAATCCACCCTTAATATTTGAAGTATTTGGTTAAATGGTGTCTTTCTGTTTGGATTTTTTTAAATCTTTAAAAGACTGGGTTTTAAGCAAATATCATTAGCGGGAATGAGCTTTGAGCCCAGTTTTTTTATTGCCTCTTTACCAAACATAAATTCAAACGTATCATACGGCGTTTTATCATTTAGATTCGCTCTGCTGTACGAATTAATATGATCCATCATAAGATTAATGTCTTTTTGTGTTAAATTATCAAAAGAGGTTCCTTTGGGAAGCACTTTCCTTATTTCTTCGTGGTTCTTTTCAGCTGCCCCCTTTTGGAAAGAAGCAGAAGGGTCACAATAGAATACATTTGTTCTTATCTCTCCTGTAGTGCGGTCACACTCTATAAGCCTAGGATTAGAAAATTCGCTTCCGTTGTCAGTAAGTACAACGGGAAACAATTTTTGGAACATATCAATACCTAAAAGCTCATTCAGTCTGTCAAAAATATCGATTACCGATTGGGAGTCATTTGTATCCCTTAAGAAGGCAAGCATAAATTCTGCTTTTACAAAATGTAACGTAAGTAAAACCTTACCTCCTTTTTTTCCTAGTACAGAGTCCATCTGTACAACTAACGGATAATTGTTTTCTTCCATAAAGTTATGAAAATCATTATAGGTACGACCAATTCGACATTTCCGATCAACTTTGTGAATCAAACCTGCTTTTTTTCGAGGGCGATATTTTACCTTTCTTGGTAAATCAACATTAGAAACAGAAATTAGTCCCGAATCGATGTAGTTGTATAATGTCTTTTCACTGTACATGATGCTATCAGCATTATTCACACATATATGGTGTATGGATTGCCCATTTTGGATTAGCGGCGTTAATAATTGATCTAAACAACTCAATTCATCTTCGTTTATTGCAATGCCTGTACGTGACTCTGAAAGGACATATTCATATTCTTCCTGAGCATCTGCTGCAATATAAAACTTTTTGCGAAGCGTACATTTTTTCAAGGTTTCACAACCATTGCATACATATGGTGGTTTATCAAGTTTTTTGCATACTTCTTCACTAAAGCTATCACAAAAGTTATTGCAGATTTTGCAAGTGGCACATTTCTTTATTTCGCATTTAAGATTTTTGCATAGCAAAGATTTTTTGCAGCCAAATCTAAGAACACAAGCATTGTAAGCCTGTCCCCATGCCCCGCTTTTGCGTTCGATTAAACGATGACGAACTTCTTTTGAAATCGTAGTACAATCTTTACCTAAACTTCTTCCGATTTCTTTAAAGGATTTTCCTTCTTTTAATAGCATTTCAATGTCTTTTCTTTCTGATAAGGTCATATGTTTTGACATAAATATATCTCCTGCTTTCTTTCATAGAAAGACACCATACTATTAAAAATACAATAAATATCAAGCTTGATAAAGCAACATAGTGCTTTTCGAAAAAACAACGCCATCCTTCCGTTCCGACTAAAAAGAAAATCAAGGGTATCCAAAAATTTTCAAAGCGCTTCGCAGAAAATTTTCGGACCCTCCCTTGATTTTCTTTTTTTGCCACGCTTAATTTAGGATACCGAGGGGGCGACGGAAGCGAAGCAAGTTGAACGCTAGTTTGTCCCCTCGCTCGAAAATTATAGCGTGGCAATCGTCTCCACTAGCTTAATCGCAATTCGATTGTTTTCTCAGGAGCTAAAAAAACAAAGCAAGTAACTCAGGTATTAAGTTTAAAGGCTAAATTTTCCATTGATATAAGTAGTGATAAATAAAACATCATTTTTTTATTTTTTAAGAAAGTGCATTGTTTTTTAAAAAAATAAACTCTTGAATTGTGGAAGACATAAGGGGTTTTAAAAGAAATGTAAAAGTGTACCATGTGAATTCACGTAAAGATCATAAGCCTTTAAAGCTCTTCTAAAAACCCTCAAAATGAAAGTGCGACCTACAATAGTGCAAGTGTATATTATGGAAAGAACATTGCGAAGAGCCTTAGAGAATGTAGACGAAGCGGAGGATAAGTCGAATCACTTGTTTGAGCGAAGCGAGTTTGATTCGACCCGTAGCGAGTTATACATTCTCTTAGGCTTGTAGCTTAGTTCTTGGAATAATATGCACTTGCACGGCGGCGAGTACCCGTCTTTCTCACAAAGACACTCTCAAACCCAAATTCCAAGTAATCTACTACATGGGTTTGAACGGGGTGTTAGAACTATTTATTACAGTATGCATTTGTAAATGTAAAATCTACTGTGGGCATTATCTTGGGTTTGTAAAAGTAAATTCCACTTACACAAAATTAGGGGTGGATTTTAATTTTACAATTAAATGGAGAATAATCCTAAAAAATAATTTTGAAAATGGTGTTGACAAAACATCTTGATGTTTGTATAATATAAAAAGTCGGCGGTACGGAACGTATCTGATCTGACTTTGATGCGGGTGTAGTTCAATGGTAGAACATCAGCCTTCCAAGCTGATTGCGTGGGTTCGATTCCCATCACCCGCTCCAACAAAACTTTATATATCTGCCTGTAGCTCAGTTGGATAGAGCAACGGACTTCTAATCCGTTGGCCGGACGTTCGAGTCGTCTCAGGCAGGCCATAAAATAAGCGGCTTTCAGAAATGAAGCCGCTTTAAAATTCGTGTTGTACCAATCTTTTGCCAATTATAGGGCAGCGGCTTTCCGGTTTTATTCCATATTGTAAATATAAAAAATAATAATTAAGCCTTCAACAAATTTTTGTCATATGATATAATCTAGCCACAAGGTACAGGAGGTAAGTACGATGGAAGATAAAATGTTCGGATTACTTGATAGGATGTACAGTGAGTTTACCGAGTTTCGGAAAGAAACAACCGAAAAGTTAGATGATCTGAAGAAAGATGTGCTGCGAATTGAGAATGGCCATGGAAAGAAATTAGAAGCTTTATTTGATGGGTATAAACAGCATGAAAGAATGCTTGATACCATTGAACAAAAAGTTGATAACATATCTGAAAAAGTAGAACGGCATGATATCAAAATTCAAGTAATTGAGGGTGGTCGAAAGTAAGCTCTTCTCAAATGCTTAATTGCGGACGAATATACCTATATGCATAGCTGCGAGCAGATAACACTTATGTGTACAAAATTTACGGTTGTAAATTAAATAGTATTAATAAAGGCTGCCTAAAACACAATACCAAAACACAAATCAAAAGAATAGTGTAGAGATTCTTTTTCATTTTGGAATCTGCGATATCACTATCGAAACCTAAAATACCAGAAGTGCAAAAGCCTGGTATTATTCCGGCTATTGGAATAAAATAAAATACGTTACCAGTAAATAGACTATAGCTGACTATAAATGAAAGATATAATAAAAGAATGGGTTTTATGAATTTTGCCTTATTAAGTGTTTCTGGAATTCTATATCTCATATAAATTAAAGCTCCAATGAGAGGAATAATAAAGGAATATAAAATGAAATAACCGAGGAAGATGGTGCTAAACATTCCTCCAACCAGCATTATTGCCATTACTTTTCTGCTCCCGAAATTGTACTCTACCAAAATTCCTATGGTTAACAGAAAGACCGAATTAACTATTAGAAATAGCAGATTGTTGTCAAAAAAGTTTATATAACCACCAGTAAAAATATTAATAAGACTTATTGACATAAAAACCATAATATAAAAATATACTATATTGAAAGAGAAAGTATCAAGTGTATTTATTCCTTCATTTTCAACGATGATTTGTGGTTTGTTCCTAGCCTCATTTTCTGCTAATATCTTTATAATATCAAATTCAGAGTTTTTATCAGCCACATCAAAGGAATTAGCAAAAGCATCGTATATCATGTGATTAGGATATACAATTCCTTTAGAAAAGAATATATTCCTCTTTTTCTGACATAAGGCCATGCATGCGAAATCGTTTGTTTTTCTGGTTCTCTCATTATATGCATTTTTAAAAACACGTATTATTGTTTCAGGTGGCATTTCAGAAAAGATGAATACTTTTATATAGAATACATCGATATTCGTAGTCTTCGATTCGTCGATTTCGTATGGATAAGAGAGCAACATTGATTTTATATCTTCATGAGATAGTGAAGCATTGTTATAAATCTCAAGGAGCTTTATTTTATTACCTGTAACCTTCTTTAGAATGCTATACTTTTCGTCAATTATAAATTCGCCGTTATCGCCATCTTTTATTGGAAGAAAATCGTTTTCCATAATTAACATTTCTATTGCACTGTAAAGGTAACTTGACATTATTTGTAATCCTTTCTCTATATTTATAAGATATGGATTATGAATTTTAAATATATAATACCAGAATTTACGCAAAGTAACAATATATATAATCTATCAATTCTTTTGTTTTTGTAGGTCTTTCTACCTATAAAACTTGTTCACAAATAGGATGTAAATTCCGAAAAATTTAATTGTATTGACAAAAGTTGTAAGGTGTGATATCGTATTAAGTGTACTGTGTTAAATAGTACACTTAATACGCAGAAAATGAGTTGATTCGGTTATGATTAATATTGATGCTAGAAGTAGTAAACCTATTTTTGAGCAGGTGGTTGACAAAATAAAGGAAAGCATAATGATGGGAGGGCTAAAGCCAGGGGAAAAAATGCCTTCTATAAGAGAGTTGTCAAAAACGCTTACAATTAATCCGAACACTGTAAGCAAAGCGTATGCAGAGCTTGAACGTCAGAAACTGATTGAAACTATTTCCGGTAAGGGGACTTTTGTGTCGCAAAACTATACGCCTAAAGTTGATGAAGATAGGCTCCAAAAGCTTGTAGCAGTCTTAAAGGATGCAGTAATTGAAGGTCATTACTTGGGGATCGATAAAAAGAGAATGGCTGAAATTATAAACGGTATATATAACGAGATGGAAAGGTAGTGATAGAATGCTTGAAATCTGTGGGGTCTCCAAAGAAATAGACGAAAGCCAAATACTTAAAGGTATAAATCTTAGTATAAGAGAAGGCTCAATATTTGGGCTTATTGGCCCAAATGGTGCTGGCAAAACAACATTAATTAAGATCCTTACGGGAGTTTGGCAGGCTGATGGTGGGCAGGTAACCTTTGATGATTCACCTGTATTTGACAATAAGGAGGTAAAAGGAAAAATAGGGTATGTTCCTGATTTTTGCCATTACTATGAAAACTTTAGGGTTAGTGATCTGATAAAATTTTACAAATTAACCCATGATAAATTTGATGAAAAAAGGTTTGATCAATTAAACAATATGTTTGAAATTTCGAAGGCTAAAAGAGTAAACTGCCTTTCGAAGGGGATCAAGGCAAAACTCATGCTGGCTCTAACCCTTTCTATTAATCCTGAGTACCTGATATTGGATGAACCTACTTCCGGACTAGACCCTATTGCAAAAAGAAGATTTGTTGAACTTATACTGGAAGAGGTTGCTGAAAGGAAAACCACTGTTTTGATATCGACCCACAACCTTGCAGACGTGGAGCAAATCTGTGACAGTATAGCAATTATAAACAGCGGAGAAATAAAGTATAACGGAACTGTTGATGACATCAAGCAAAAGGTAACAAAGTTGCAAGTGGTATTTCCAAATGGATTCTCAAAAGGGGAATTGGGAGAAGAAATTCTCAATATGAAAAATGTAGGAAGTATATATTACATTATAACTAAGAAATACTCGAAAGAATTTGTAGAAAAACTGAAGGCCTGTGGAGCTACTCTGGTGGAGGAAATTGATTTAAGCCTTGAGGAAATTTTTGTATATTCTTATGGCAAGGGGGAATAAGATTGAAAAAATTAATTAATAAAGCTCTTCTTTATAGGGATTGGAAATATTCAAAATGGTTTATCCCGATACTAATTTTAGAACTATCATGGATTTATGTTCCTGAATTTTTTCAGAGGAACCAATATGGAAGGCTTAGCATTAATCAGTTTATGGATTCTGATAAACTATCTGGAGCAACAATTATTTTATCTTTAACATTAATGGTTATGGCTTCAGTTCTATTTTCCTTTGATAGAAATTCCGCAAGCTACTCCTTTGCAGCAAGTATGCCTTTTAATAGAAGGGAAATTACATTGAGCAAATGGTTGGTAGGATTTTATAATATCTTTTTTGCCTGGTTTTCTGTTTATGTTATTGAGAATATACTTTTGATACTTAATCATGTTTGGGGAGAATACTTTGTGCACATAACGTACAATTTTATTGTAAATCTGCTGGTATTGTTTTTTATACTGGGCTTTTTTCTGATGCTTCATTCAATAAATGGTACAGTTTTTGTGGGGAGCTTAATAAGCTTGGTGTTTGCAGCTGTTCCAAGTACTTTTATATATCTATTGGATGGTATTTATACCCGCTATGATAAAGTCTATATTGTACCATCATTTATAAAAAATTCATTTTATTTTATTATGAAACTTCTGGGTATGATAAGGAGCTTTGTGGGGTTAAGTGTCATAGGCGATATGTCATCAATTCATATTCCGGGTCTAGGTGAGATGGGTGGAACTGAAGAGTACATACCTTATTGGACTTTAATCAAAATTGTTTTATATATAGCAACTATTGTTTTAATGTTTATTATCTCTTCAAAGCTATTTGAAAAATCAAGACTAGAACTAAATGGAAGAATTACGACAGTTGAAAGCTGTAATAAGCTGTACAAAACAATTATTGCGTTTTATGCCGGGTTTCTTATGCATACAATACTCTTAATGATAACTGGTGAGATTGCTTTCAGACCGGATATTGTAATTATATTCTGTATTATAATTCCTGTTCCGGTTTACTTCCTCACAGGCCGGGTTGTCAAAATATATAATAGACGGTTTGCCTGAGTGTTTATATAAATATAAGGCACCTCGGATCAAAGAAGATTTAATTGATATAAGAGAAGTGAAATTAGGAGATGATGAATATGAAAAAGTTTGCCATTGTTTTAGCAGTATTATACTTTGTTGCTCTTTCGGGCTCTATAGTTTATTCCCCTTTTACAACAGATATAATTGGTTCTGTAAATTCTGAAAATATTGAAAAGCTTAAAAGCCAATTGGAAAAGAACAAGGATAAGGAATTGGTGCATAGAGCTTTGCTTTTTGCAATAGATTATCAAAAAATTGATGCTATTAAGGTGCTCGTTGACAATGTAGAAGATATTGATTACGAACAGACTTCCGGTAGGATGGGTACTGTTTTTGATGCTGCGTTAGCTACAGACAACATCGATATTATAAATATGCTAATTGACAAAGGCGTAAATATAAATAGAGTTGGTAATAACTCAAAAATGACTCCTGTGCAAAGAGTGATTGAGCATGGACACTATTCTTTGGCCTGTGAGCTTATAGACAAAGGTGCAGACTTGTCTTTGGGGAACTTTATATTTAATGGGCACAGTGGTAGCTGGAACAAGGAAGAAAAGGAGGATGCAGAGAGAATTTTAAAAATTGCTATAGAAAATTCAGATGCAGATAAGATTGGCAGCATAGAATCTTTCTTTAGAATGGCAGTCAATCTTGAAAACTTCGAGCTTATGGATATTCTTATAAATAAGTATCCTGGAGCAGATTATTTAAAACTTGCACTCAAAACAGCTATGATTGGTAATAAGTCTGAAATGGTTGATTATATTACCCGTAAAGGAGGAAAAATAACATACGAAGAGATGTATGATATGGCAGTTGCCTTATTCCATGATGGAAATTTTGAGATGATTAAGCAAATTGCTATTAAAAATGGAAGTATTGATAACGAGGAAGCTGTCCCAATGTTTACAAGGGCGTTATTAACCCGGCAAACAGATGCTGTAAAATTTCTGCTTGAGAATGGACTTGATGTAAAAGCATTGCCTGTGAAAGGAGATCATGTGCCGATAATAATAGCTATAAGATATTGTGATCCTGATATTGTAAAACTTCTCCTTGAATACAATGTACCGGTTGACGTTGAGGCTGGGAATGGAAAGGATGCATTTGAAATCTTGAAGGTAGTCAGAGAAGAAAAAGTTGAGTGGTTTGATTTTGAACATAAGAGAAATTTAGATAATATTTACAATTTGCTAAAAGCATATAGCGATAAAAATAATGAAAACTTGCTATAAATTTAAAAAATATTTAAATCATAATGTTATATTTTTAGAATAAACGGTCAATAATTTAAATGACCTCACAAAATACATTTTAACCCCCTAATGAGCACCCCGGATAAAACACCGGGGTGTTTTATTTAACCTCTTTCGAACGAAGTGAAAGAGGTTAAAACGTAGGGGCTCGATGCCCCGGAGTTTTTATTAAAAAAATCGCATAATCAAATTTGAAACAATAATGACAATTGCTATAACAGCAATGCCTAGAACGATACATAAAAATGATAGTATGCCCATTAGCATTCTGAACTTTGCTAAGTAGTTATTTGATTTTTCAAGTGTAAAATTTCTGATTTTATTTATTTTTGATAACATTTCCAGACTGTTTTCATTGAGGTTTTTATCAAGTGAACTGTGAGACATTTCTTTAGGAGAATTGTCTTTATCAGATTTTTTCAAACGTTGGCATAACTTTTGCACTGCTTTTGAAATAGAAAAAATAATGAGCTTACTGAAAAATATACCACTGACTAAATCTGTAATTAAAGGCAGTATCAAATCTGAGAATACTACCTGAACGACACAAAATAGGGAAGGGGTGTTTTTGTTATCATTTTTTGTCTGTTCTTCATAATATAATGAAACCAGTTCCAAAATGTAATCAAGTATCTTTGTTGTGCCGGTAACAAGATTTGAGACTGATTTCTGAAATCCTGATAACCCTATTCCTATTATAACCGGTATGCTTGTTATAAAAAAAGTAATAGCAACTTTTGCGGAATCGAATATAAAGTATATTACTACTGCTATGGCAGCAAAAATCAGTGAGGAAATTATTATATACCTAAAAATTAGAGAATAAAAAGTTCTTATTTTATTTATGCTATCTTTTAATTTCTCGATAGCGTTTTTTTCATTGAATTTTTTATACTCATTTATAAATGATTTAACCGTTGATTCCATTGGATTTTTTTTGTCTGAACTCATTTAATCACCCTTACACAATATATTTTGTTAATCAGCAAAAAACACTAGTGTTAAATATCTATAGTTTTTACAATAAATTTATTATTAATTATAACAGATTAGTCTCAGGGTTCAAGATTTCAAATTTATTTATAAAAAAAATAATAGTATGGTATATTTAGTCCATAAACGGTTAATAATTTAAATGACCTCACAAAATACATTTTAACCCCCTAACAAATGCCCCGGCTATATGCCGGGGTGTTTGTTTTTTGGTGTGCCCAGTGAGCACACGTTCTAACGGGTGAAAGTCCCCAATCCACCCGACAGTGGGAAGGATACAGCCGAAGCCAAGGGTGTCCAGTGTGAACTGGAATCTGAAGAAAGGATTAGGC
>JAEWSG010000212.1 GCA_023398495.1 Bacillota bacterium | reverse complement strand
CTGTAATGCCATATTTGGTTGATTTTCTTCTTTACTGTGCTTACGATAGCAATTTTAAACATAAGTATCTTTCAGACAGGAAAATGACAAAAGTAATAAAGAATTTTGCTATTGACTTTATAGAATTTTATAGAAAAGATATGAGAAAGGCACTTCAAAGGAGTAAACGTTTCCATGCACCTTGTAATATTTATCAGCTTGCGGATTATGCTTCACAGATTTTGTCTTTAGGTAATCAAACAGGAGAAGGATGGTTTTTGACGGCTGAAATGATAGAGCTTATTAACAGTGGAGCCCAAAATATAGTTTGTATGCAGCCTTTTGCATGCCTTCCAAATCATGTTACAGGCAAGGGGATGATCAAGGAACTTAAGAACAGATATCCCAAGGCAAATATTACTGCTGTGGACTATGATCCCGGAGCTAGCGAGGTTAATCAGTTAAACAGGATAAAGCTCATGATGTCGGTGGCGTTTAAAAACTTTGAAACCAATGAAAGAAGTGTGTCTGAAGAAGTGGAGAGCTATCCGGTAGTAGGTAATAAGAAGACAGTGGAGACGACAATATAAGTATTTCTAAAATTAGAAATAAGTTCAAAATGTTTTTTGGATAGACACATAGAAATATAGAAAACTACTTTGGAACACCAAAGTAGTTTTTTTATGTAAAGCTATAAGTATTTTCGTAGTTTATTAGTTTGTTTACAGCGGATTAACTCAAACTGTAGAAAAAGTTAACTTTGTGCAACTTTACATATTTCATGTCTAATTAAATTTTTTGAAACACTTTATGTACTTACAAGGCGTTTGGAAATAATAGAATATTGTCAATACTTAAAATGTTCAGATAGGGGTCATTATCGTTTGCGTTTTTCATGAACTTCATACCCTGCAAACGATTTTGGTGTCCGCAGCATTCACATTGGAAATTAAGTCCGTTAAGTTTTGAAATTTCAGTTTCAGAGAGACTAAGGATTACAGATTTGCAATTGTAGCACTTTAATGTCTTAAAGTCGTACATACTTATTAATCCTCCTTTTAGTTAATTGATTAAGATCTGTAGATTTGTTCAGTGAATATATAAGCACAAGACAAAATTAATTTTATAACAGGCGAAACTAAAACAAAAGCAATAGACTTAAATTCTGCTTAAACGACACAAAATACAAGAGTATAAATCATTTTGTTGCTTTAATAAAGGAAATAAACCCGATTAGAAACTAAGTGATTACAAAGTTGTGGTTTAAAAACAAGCATTTTAGTCAATTATCATAAATAGATTACTTACTTGGAGTATGCAAATAATTCCACTCCAAAAAGAGATACATATATATTATATATTTTTTTACAATGTTAATCAATAGATGTCATAAAAAAAGTTTAAGTAGAATATTATTTATAATTAACGGATAAAAAAATACATTGGATAAGGAGAATATATCCATAAACGGAGGACAAAATGAGGAAGAGGTATAAGTACAAAAAAGTAAGGTCAATAGGTTTATCAGCACTAAAGATAACAATGATAGTGATTGGGGCTGCTCTTGCTGTAAAAATTGGGATAGCTGGTGGAAATCTTCTCTCCAGTTCCGACAAAGCAATTATTGCAAGCGTTGATGTGGAAAATTACAGGTCTGCGTTAAAAAATTCTCTACCCATAATAGATACGATTTACAACAGTGGAACATCAAGCAGTTCATTATCAGGGCAGATAAAAGGACTTGTCAATGATGTATTTCATTTTGATTTGAATAGTCCTATAACAATTCTGAATGCTCAATCGCCAATATTTTTTAACTATTATAACAATGATTATCAAAAACTTCTGACACAAAAGGAGGCCAGCAATCCTAAACAGTTTAATTTTTCGGAAATTGCAAAGGATGATGAGACTGATCAATATGCGGAACCGGTAATAAGCAGCATATATATAGATGAATCCGAGGAGAGCGACCTTACTGATGATGATGCGGTTTCATACGGTAAAATAGCTATTAACAATGAAACTAAATTAAAAATAGATATCAAAGAAATAATGAAAGATCCTTTGAAGCTGGACTTTAGTAAGAAAGGGCCGGAGGTGTTGATTTACCACACCCATACAACGGAGAGCTTTTTAAAAGATATCAGCCAGTTGGGTAAGGAGGGAGTTCCAACCAGGACAAAGGATAACCGCTGGAATGTTGTACGGGTGGGGGAGGAACTTGCACAGACCTTGAGGAAGGAATACGGCATAGAAGTAATACATAATGCAACAGTACACGATTATTCAGGGACTTCCGGTGCTTATGGAAGGTCACTTAATACGGCAACCAACATATTAAAAAGTTATCCTTCAATAAAAATAGTTATCGATCTTCACAGAGACGCTCTGAAAAGCGAAAAACTACGAGTTGTAACAGATATAAATGGAAAGAAAACTGCAAAAATAATGTTTGTAATGGGTACGAACGCATCAGGACTTAAACATCCAAACTGGAAAGAAAATATGAAATTTGCTATAACTCTTCAACAAAAATTGAATGAAAAATATCCTGGTTTGACAAGGCCTATCTTTATCAGCCCAAATAGGTATAACCAGCATCTTACAAATGGGGCAGTGATTGTGGAAATAGGCGGAGATGGAAATACAATGAGCGAGTGTCTTGAAAGTGTTAAATATCTGGCAGAGGTAATAAATGAAGTTGTAAAATAATAAATAAACTTTTTCAGGCAATAATATATATTGAGTTCGATAAAGATTTTACATCGCACTTCAATTTCTTTAATACAATATCACGAAAATCAAATTTTCCTATGTATAATCATTTTCGTGATTTATATATTTGCATACTTAAGAAATATTAAATGGAGATAATTATGAACAGGGTTCAGAGATTCAGAGAGCTTCGTCACTTCAGGATGAAGCTGGCTATGACATTTATGCTTTTTATATTGATACTTTGTGTAGGGATTGGTGTTGCGGACTATTCCATGAGTGGTTTGCTAAAGGACGAGAAGGGTTTTGGTATATTTTCAGTCAACTCATACGGCGAGGACTACTACAGGATTAGTTTTTTTGATAATGCTATATATATAAATACAAAATACGTAGCAAGGGATTATAAGCGCTTAACTGATTGGGTTGAAATGAAAAAGCGTAATCTTGGTTTAAAGGATTGAGAGGTATTTCTGCATTCAAATAATTCCAGGGTGTATTTATTTTTCGAGCACCATATTATTCCAAGGACTAAAGCTTCGAGCCTAAGAGAATGTAAAACTCGCTACGGGTCGAATCAAACTCGCTTCGCGAAGAAAAGTGATTCGACTTTTCCTTCGCTTCGTTTACATTCTCTA
>JAEWSG010000121.1 GCA_023398495.1 Bacillota bacterium | reverse complement strand
AAGCCTGCTAATTGAATACTTAGCAAAAAAGTTATCAATTTTGGAAGAAATAGCATGTTCAGCGTTTGAATTATCTGTTATAATAGAATTCATAAAAATCCCTCTTTTCATTGGTATTAGTGGTTTTTGGATAATTCTATTATACCAAAGAAAGTGGGGTTTTTATATACTTTATTACATATTTGTATTAATTTATCAATGTTCAGGCCCATTTTTCAAGTGGGAAAGTTGAGTAACTAACTAATTATAGTTTATAATGAAGTGAATAATACTGGGGTAGATTTTTCAAAAGTATTTAATTAGCACCTTACACCTTAAAAATAGGTGTTTTTTTTACGTTTTTTTGAGTAAGATTTAATGTTGTATGTTGTATATAATATATAATATGTAAGTGCTGTAACACCATACGTAGTCAAAAAAAGGCAGATCCACTGGTTAAAATTTGGAGCTCTTATTATACCGTAATTTCAATCAAATTCCCGTCTGGGTCAAGGATGCAGCTTTCATAATAACCATCCCCCGTAACTCTTGGCTCACTCACAATTGTATATCCGCTATTTCTCAGCCGCTCAGTCATAACATTTACATTTTCTTTACTTTCGACTGAAAATGCTAAATGCGCATAACCACAAATCGAGTTTCCTCTAGTTCCATATGTATTGGACAAAATAAGGGTTGACATTAACTCAAGTCTTGTCCCTGAATCGAAAGATATAAAATAGGACTCAAATTGTTTGTAATAAAATTAGTATAAAAATCCTGCAAAACTGCCATTTCAATCATTAATACTGCATTTACTTTCTACACTTAAACAATTTTAATTAAGCCTACGCTTGTATAATAAATAAAGATATAGTTGCATTGATAGGAAGGCATAATTTAGGCTAAGCTGGAAATAATATAAAAAATGTTTTTGTCAAGGAGCAATCACGATGAAGTCTTTTATACCATTGCGAGTGTATTACGAAGAAGTGGTAAAGGAATATGAGCAGGGAAAAGAGCTGTTGGAAAGATATAAAAAAATGGATATTCCACTTATCCCTATTGAAGCTCATCATAAAATTGAGGAACTGAGATGTAGACCTAATAAGGAATTTACTAAAATGAAAAAATACCAAGGAAACAAAGCAAAGAAGGGATTTTTAGGTGCTGTTTTGGAAAAATAGCTTCCCTAGCAGGTAGGTTAAATGATAAAATAAAATTAGGTTGGAAAAGCTATTTAATAATGTGAAATTTCAAAAACGTATTTGTATTTCTATGAAGTATCCAATTAAGCATTTCCTGTAGTAATTTTCTATAGTTTTACTATCCAACGAATTCTTTTTTGGAATTCGTTTGCCTGTTTTATAGCGTAATTTATTATTAAACTTTAATAATTTTAAAAAATAAATAAGTGGGGGAATATGTATGAAAGAGAAAAAAGTTGCATGGAGGTCATTTGTATTATTTACTTTTGTGTTTATCTTGCTATCTGGTATTTTGATTGTATCTACATCAGTAGGTGCCGATACAATCAGTGCTTCTGTAAATACTACAAGTAAAATTGTTACTGTTACAGGCAGCTTAAGTATTGGTTCTGATAAGAATGTCACAGTTCGGGTAACTGATCCGCTTGGAAATATTGACAATGTAAACCAGTTTCTGACAGGTGATAACGGTCAAATAAACTACCAATACGTAATAAAAAATACTAATTCCGGTTTATATGCCGTTGAATGCAGCTCAGCAGCTTTAAGTTCACCTGTTAAGACTACTTTTAATTTTGCTGCCTCTGAGGTGTTAGTTGGTGACTTGAACGGAGACGGAAGAGTTAACTCTATTGATTTTGGTTATATGAGAATGTACCTTCTTGGTATGATTAAAGAATTTCCGGCGGAAGATGATTTACGGGCTGGAGATTTGAATGGAGATAATATTATAAACTCTATAGACTTTGGATATTTTAGAAAATATCTATTGGGTACCATAAAGGAATTTCCAAAAAAGTAAAACCTAAATTGATGAAAAGAGGGAGAATGTATGAAAGAACCAATGAATAATAAACAAATTATAAGGCGAGTTTTTGCAATTGTTTTTGCATTTACTGTGTTTACAACATCAGTATTCACCCAGACTGATCCATATACAAATAAAGTTTTAGCATTAGACAATGGTCTTGCTCTCACTCCACCAATGGGATGGAGTAGTTGGAACTGTTTTGGGGGAGACATAAACGAGACGAAAATTAAAGAAATTGCCGATGCAATGGTTAGTTCAGGAATGAGAGAAGCAGGGTATGAGTACATAAATATTGATGATATGTGGATGGCAAATCCAGCTCGTGATGAAAATGCTGTCCTGAGGGCAGATCCAACAAGATTTCCAGGAGGCATTAAAGCACTAGCTGATTACCTTCATGAAAGGGGTTTGAAGCTAGGGATATATGGAGATCGTGGTAGTGCAACCTGCTGCAATATACCGGGAAGTGGAAGTTATGGATACGAAGAGTTGGACGCAAAGACTTTCGCTTCATGGGGGGTTGACTATCTAAAATATGATAATTGCAATATAATAGGAAATGATTTAGAGGGCGATTATAAGAAGATGAGTGATGCGCTTCGTAATAGCGGACGTCCTATAGTTTTCAGTATCTGTTGCTGGTATTTTCCCGGTCCATGGGTTGCTCAGTATGGTAACCTTTGGAGGACCACCAGTGATATTACAGACACTTGGAGCAGTATGATAAGTATTGCCGAAACTAACAACAAATCTGCATCCTACGCCGGACCTGGTCACTGGAATGATCCAGATATGATGGAAGTGGGAAATGGCGGAATGAGTACTACTGAATATAAAACTCATTTCAGTCTTTGGAGCATAATGGCTGCGCCATTGATTGCAGGTAATGATTTGAGGAAAATGGATCAAGAAACTATAGATATTCTTACAAATAAGGAAGTAATTGCTGTTGACCAGGATGCAGCGGGAATTCAAGGCAGAAAGATTTCTGCTAATGGAGATCTTGAAGTTTGGTGTAAACCATTGGGAACTGATGGGAAGACTAAAGCTATACTGCTTGTGAATAAGGGAGGCTCTGCAGCAGACATAACTGTTAAATGGAGTGATGTAAGACTCAAGGATAGTGGTGTAACTGTACGTGATTTATGGGAGCACAAGGATCTTGGAACTTTCAATACAGGTTTCACTGCTAAAGCTGTTCCTTCACACGGTTCGGTTATGATAAAAGTAACAGGTGATTCAATTTATCCTGCTCCTCCGACTGGTGCTGTTTATCTTAGTGATATGGAATGGACTAAAGCTGAAAATGGATGGGGGCCTGTTGAAAAGGATATGAGTACAGGTGGCGGAAATGCAAATGATGGGGCTCCGATATCAATAAAAGGCAATTCATATGCAAAAGGACTTGGATGCCAATCTCCCTCACAGGTAGTGTATAATTTGGATGGACAATACAAGCGCTTTGTTTCAGATATAGGTATAGATGATGATACCGCTGGCTCAGGTTCTGTCATATTCCAGGTGTTGGGTGATGGGGAAAAGCTATATGATAGTGGTATAGTGAAAAGTTCATCTCCTATACAGACAATTGATATAGACATTACAGGAGTGAAGGAGCTTAAATTGGCTGTTGCTGATGGTGGAGACGGTACAAACTTCGACCATGGTGATTGGGCTGGTGCGTATATTGTTAAGGATGGGGAACAACCTGCTTCAAAATTTGAGTTTAATTCAAGTACAAAGTTTTCAGCATCCTCACTTGTTCCAAACTCAATGCTAACTGCTAATGTAATTGTAACCAACAATTCCAGTGTTCCTTATAACGGTACAAAAGACGTACTGCTGGTAGTAGGATTATATGATAAAAATAATACAATGCTATCTGTAGCAACTAAAACTGCAGCAATAGAATATAAGAAAACTCAGTCGTTAAGTGCAGATATTGTTCTTCCTGCCGATATAGAAGGCTTTAAAGTGAGAACATTTCTTTGGGATGGAAAAGATATTAAAACCTCCAATATGACTCCACTGTCTGATGTTACAGAACTGAACTAAGTAATGAATGAAATATTACTTCCGAGCTCGTAAATCAGAGAGGTGTAAGGTGAAAGGTATGAAACAATTACATAAGCTTGCTGGATATCATTGAGAGCGAAAGCAACATGGAGGAAAATCAGTAACATAAGCAAAATTTTACAATAAAAAATTGAATCATAATAAATAATGAAATATAATGGAAACAGACTACTATGTAGTATGTCTGATCTAAAATTAATTTTTTAAAGGAGGAGTGGTTATGAAAAAGCTTTTGGTACTTTTTATTTCCTTGACGTTGTTGGTGACTGTATTTTCCGGATTTAGTGTTGTGGGAGCAAGATCAGAAGAGGTTTTAAAAAACAAAAATAAGGCAGTTACAATTACCGGAGAAATAACTAAAGTAAACCCTGGAATGCCTTTTAAAAACGAATTGCTTGCTTTAAAAACCAAAGAGAATATTTACATTTTAAGTGGTAAGACAGGTGGCTTGGAAAAATACATTGGATTAAGTACCAGTATAAAAGGTTATGCTTACAGAGGACCTCAGGGGATTCAATTTTTTTATGTTAAAGCTCATAAAATCAGTAAAGAATCCAAGCCTTTACCAGTATCAACACCTACTCCTGATGTAGCACCTGCTACACCAGTGTCATTACTTTCTCCCAAAGTAGTACCAATAACTCCTGTACCAAAGTATACTGTACTTAAGGGGTACCTTAATAATATTGATCCTGATAAACCAAGATTCCTTCTTAAAACTGAAAGAACAGTTTATGAGCTTATGGGTTCAACTAAAGGAATGGAAAATGACGCAGAAAAGTTAATTGAGGTAACAGGAGATTACGTTTATACTCTTTTACCTACAGAATATCCTCTGTTTAGTGTGATTTCATACAGGGTGATTGAAGAAGCAAGGCCTACTCCAACTCCAACCCAAACTCCAACCTCTGAGCCTGGTGCTATTGTCATTACTGAAAAAGATAACGCTGGGTATGTTTATGTAAAAAAGGGAGATGAAGTAAAGCTCATGTTAGAAAGCAACCCTAGCACAGGTTTCAAATGGAATTTTGATGAGAAACCTGATGAAAATATTCTTCTTGTGACAGGATATGAATACATACCAGATTCTAATGATGAAATAATTGATGGTGCGGGTGGAAAAGAAGTATGGACGTTCAAGGCAGTAAATACCGGAACAGCAGTGATGTACTTGTCCTATTCAAGACCATGGGAATCCGTACCTTCTGCAAAAAACTTCAAAGTAAAAGTTATAGTTGAAGAAGTACCACAACCAGTCTATGAAGTATATCAGGGGATTCTAACTGTTACGAAAATTGAACCTCTTCCTAACATAAAACTAGCTTCACCGTATAAATTCGAGTTAAAGACTGAAAAATATCCTTTTGTACTTCAGGGTAATACTAAAGGTTTGGAAAACTATGATGGACAAAAAATTGAAGTAACAGGAACGGTTAGTCCTCTGACAATTTATCCACCGATCTTTAATGTGGTATCCTATAAAGTTATTGTTACACCGGAGCCTACTCCGACCATGTCATCAAAAGTACATACAGTTATTTCAGATAAAGCGATTTATCTTTCAGACCCTTCCGCAAGTAGTTTCCAAAATGCAACGGGGTGCACAACCATAAGTTGGTATGAAAATACAGGCAAGGCATTTTTCAACTCGAAGGTTACTGTTGGAGAAGGCGATAAAAAAGCTACTTATGAGTTTGAACTGAACGAAGTTAAAACAAGTGACATGTATTCAATTGTTGGTACATTCAATATTAAAAAGAATGGAGAATATGTTGCAAAGGAAATACCTGGTAAGGTATATGGAATAGATCAACCTGTAGGTGAGTATTTCAAATTCTACTCTGAAGGTGAAAAGTGGCATGTAAGTGGTTATATTACAAGCCGGATTGATTTCTAATTATAGCTACTTATGAATTATTTCTGAAGTTGACGACTGTAGAATAAAAACAAAACCCGCAACCTTTAATTTAAGGTGCGGGTTACTTAAAATTTTCTGTAAATATTGGCTCTCTAATTCATTTACTTTTGTCCTAGAAGTTTCATTCTCATCAATGCAAAATCCATGGCATATTGACCATGTTTTTGTTGGAGAGTCTGATTAAGAAATCCTTATATACCCTGATGAGGTGGATGACTATGCGTGGGTTAATCTTAATGATGTGATAATAGAAGTAAAAGAATCTCCCGAGAAATTCACATATTGGTAACCGAAAAGGTATTCTAGAGCATTTTGATTATTTCTCTTTGTTGATTACTAATTATAGCCTATGGTATAATTAGCTCGAAAGCACAAAATTATGTATTATTAGTTTTAGGAGTAAAATTATGAAAAGAATAATAAAAGTATTTACAGTACTGGTTTTGGTTCTTGCACATATTTCTATTTTATCTATTGTAGCGTTTGCAGCTACATCAATGGAGCATTTTAAAGAGGGAAACTCTCTGTTGGATTCGGGAAAATATGAGGAAGCAATAAAAAGCTACGATAAAGCTATTGAGGCCAATCCCAAAATTCCAGAGTTTTACTATAATAAAGCTGTAGGACTTTATAACCTGGGAAGATACGACGAAGCAGTAGTTCAATATGATCGTGCAATAAAGTTGAATTCAAAGTTTAAAGATGCTTACATAAATAAAGTAACTTGTTTGATGTATATGCAAAAAGCAAACGAAGCTCTTGAGGCAATAGATCAATACATAAAAAAATATCCCAAAGATACAGAAGGATATGTAATAAAGGCTTTCAATTTATTAACATTGAAGCACTATGATGAAGTGATAGAGATATCTGATAAGGTGATTGAGAGTAAGCCTAATGACAAGAAAATTCTTTCTTTGGTTTATTCAACCAAAGGCACTACTTTGACTGAACTCGGTAAAATTGAAGAATCGATAGAAGCAAATAAGAAAGCTTTGGAATTGGATAGCATGAACGCAAATGCTTACATAGCAATGGGGTATGCACTATCTTTTCAGAAAAAATATGATGAAGCAATTAATATGTGTGATAAAGCTATTGAAATTATACCTAATTGTGTTGAAGCATATGTTAATAAATCAAGCTTTCTGCTAAGGGAAAAAAGATATGAAGAGTCAATTGAGTGTTGTAATAAAGCATCAGAATTAAATATTCCTCAAAAACCTGATATTGAATCTAATATTTATACAAATAAATCAGCTACTTTATATAGAATGAAAAGGTATAAAGAGGCTCTTACAGCAGCAGAAAAAGCCATTGAGCTAAATCCTAAGTCTGCTTTACCATACGTTAATAAAGGAAACGCTTTATATAAGGAGAAAAAATACGAAGAGTCCCTTGTAGCCTTTGAGAAGGCTATTGAGATTGAACCAAACAATGCCACAATTTATGTTTCCCAAGCTGGTTCGCTACAGAAACTAAAAAGAGACGATGAAGCAATAGAGACGTGTCAAAAGGCATTAGAGCTTGGATCCAGAGACGTAGATTTTTATCAAAATGTCTATATAAATATGGGAGGTGCACTAATTGGGAAGTGCAAATTTCATGAAGCTATTGATAATCTAAATAAAGCACTCGAATATGAATCAAATGATCCTGATGTTTTAACTCTGATTTATTCAAATATGGCAATTGCAATGGGGGGACTTTCAAAGTTTGATGAAGCACTTTCATACAGTGAAAAGGCATTAGAATTGGATTCAGAATGTTACGAGGGTTATCTAAATAAAAGCAGTGCATTATTAAGCCTTTTAAGATATGATGAGGCACTGGAATGCTGTAACAAAGCTATAGAAAAGAATCTTGAGGATTACAATATATATACTATTAAAGGGTTGACCTTAGAAAAAAAAGGAATGCTTGAAGA
The DNA here is from genome assembly GCA_023398495.1 of Bacillota bacterium. GTDB lineage: Bacteria > Bacillota > Clostridia > Acetivibrionales > Acetivibrionaceae > Acetivibrio. The sequence continues at coordinate 32,937 of JAEWSG010000121.1, read as the reverse complement.
AGCAATAATGGCATTTGATAAGAGTTTGGAATTTAAGCCCGATGATGAGGAAGTAAAAACCTATAGATCAAGAGTTTCAAGTAAAATTGCTGTAAGAAAATTTAGTATTGTTGTAGGTGTGTTTTTAGTCATAGCTGTGGTTATTGTTGTCATTACCATAATTATTGTGAAAAAAAGGAAAAGACCAATACCAAATGAAGATTTATATATAGGGGTATAATGTGACATAATGTTTTTTTATAGTATAATGGATTTCAGTGACAACGGAAATTAAAGATATCAATAATGATATGACCTGGTGAATATTCTATGGTATACATAATGATTTGATTATAAATATGTAGGTGCACTAAAAGTTAATTCTGTTAATCAGCAAAAAACATAAGATGTGTATTTTGTTTTTAGTTAACTGTTCTGTAGAAAAAATTTTTTCCTACTTGATAAAATATATAGCTGTGATAAACTTATTAATTAGTAGAAGCTTTTATGTACAGGAAGGTTGTTAAGGAAACCTGTATAGTGAGCTACAAATAAAAGAGAAGGAAGGTTGGAGATAATGAAGAATTTTAATAAGATTCTGTCGGCATTAGTAGCAACTGCTATGAGTGCATCTATAGCTATAGTGCCTGTGTCAGCAAAAACATTCGTTTATGAAAATGAAGCGAGTGCTTTGTACAAACTTGGCTTGTACAAAGGAGTAAACGAAACATATTTTGATCCGGATTTAGAAGCAGGATTAGACAGACAAACCGGAGTTGTTATGCTTCTTAGAATGTTCGGTCAGGAGGATGAAGCAAAAGCTTATACATATGAAAGGGCAGACAGGATACTTTCAAAATTCAGGGATGCCGGAAATATTGCAACATGGTCAAAAAGGCAAGTGGCATATGCAGTTGAAAAAGGATATGTAAAAGGTTATTCGGAAGATTCAACTTTCAGACCTACAAATCCATTAAATGGTAAAGCCTATTGTTCGCTTATTCTTCAACAGCTGGGTTATGACGGCGATTTCCAATATGATAGAGCAGCAACAAAATTAAGTGATGTAGGAGGTTTGACAAGCGTACAAGCTAACACTTTCAACAGTGATGCAGGATTAATCAAAGATTATCTGGTGGGTATTTCATACGGAGCACTTCAAGCAAAGTATAAGTCCAATGGCGAAGAGCTCATAAGGGTATTGGTTAAAAATGGTGATATTACGAGACAGATGGCTAAAGACGCTGGTTTTCCTTATGCCGATATAGTATCTGTAGCATCTATTAAAGATGTTGAAGTTGAAATTGGATCGGCTCCAAAACTACCTTCTACTGTTAAAGCAAATTATGATGATGGAACCACCGAGGATGTAAATATTAGTTGGCCGAGAGTTGATACATCAAAAGCAGGTGAACAGACAATATCAGGTACAATATCAGGTACCTCAATTACTGCTAAAGTAAAAGTTATAGTTTTGCCTGATGAATTAAGTGTTAGAAGTGTCTCTGCTCCAAGCCTTAAAGAATTAATAGTAAAGTTTAACGGACCTATAGAGAATGAGGAAGAAGCAAAAAATAAGAATAATTATGATGTGGAAAATAACTCTGTTTTAAACGCTGAACTTTCAGAGGATAGGATGACAGTGGCGTTGCTTTTGAAAAATGCACTCCATCAACAAGATAAAGTTGAGATAACTATTGATAAAGCTGTTGGACTAAACGATGATACTGAATGGACTATAGACAGCGTAAAGGATATAACTGTTCCTTCAATTGTAGAAGTAGAAGCAGTGGGAAATGCACTTTTAAAAGTGACTTTCAGTGAGCCGGTACAAAATGCTTCAACCATTTCAAATTATATGATTGACGGTAAATTATTCGGTTCTTCACAACCTGAGTTATTAGAAAATGCAAAAACAGTGATATTTCAATTGACAAGGACTTTATCATCCGGTACTCATAAACTGACTGTGAAAGACAAAATAAGTGATTATGCTGGTTTTAGTATTGAAGACAACGATGAAGAATTTACAGTTACTGAAGATAAAAAAGCACCTTCAGCTGTCATTAAAAGTGCAACTCAGATAAAAGTTGTGGTAGCTTTCAATGAAGAAGTTCAGGCACCGGAATTGAAAAAAGTTCATACCAATACAGGTTCCAGAATTGAAGGAATAGATTTTGCAGACGATAAAAAAACCCTTACAGTTTATTTTGACATTGAGAATGCATTGCCGGCAGCAGGCGGAAAAATTGAAATTGATGATGTGACAGACTTTAGTGGAAATTCAGTTGATATCGAACTTATGGTAACTCCGTCCTATGATGTCAAAAGACCAGAATTTGTTGGGTATGCTATAGAAAACCAGAAGGAAATTGTATTGGAGTTTTCCGAAGAAGTGTTCTCTAAATATGGTAAATTCAAAATGACAGACGATGATGACAAGGTAGTGAATTTAACAAGTGCTGCTTATTATAAAGATGATGATGATGAATACGTAAAGACCAAACTTGTGCTTAAAAGAGAAGATGGTAAGGCTTTTGAGTCGGGTAAATACGATTTGGTAATCAGTGAAGTGACAGACTTAAATCCACTAAAAAATGAGATATTAAAGAAAGAAATAACTGTAAGTGTTGATGACAGAACTCCACCTAGTGTATCTAGTGTTTACATTAATGAACATGAAAATCAGATTTTTGTTAAGTTTAATGAAGATGTAGATAAGGATACAGCAACAAATCATTTGAATTATTATTATTTTGTAAGCAATGTAGCAAATAAATTAAATAAAGATACTATGGATGTAGATCTGTTGTCAGATGATCAAACTGTGTGCATTACTTTCCCATTTGGTGATGATTATGATGATGATGAGATAGTATTGGTCAGAAATATTTCACGCTTACAGGTGGAATCAGTTGAAGATGTTAAAGGAAACGAGATGTCAGCAGTCAGTGTTAACAATTCGGATTTTAGAACTGAAAACCAAAGTGCTCCTAGAATTAACACAGCTGTTGTAACTGATAAAAACACAATAGTAGTTGGAATTAGGGGGTCTATAGATGAGAATACTTTAAACCCTGATGATTTCTATATTATAGCTGGTAGAGACCAATCAGGTAATGATGTTGTTATTGATGCCTGGGATGCAAACTATGATTCTGAGAAGAATGAAATCGAATTGACTGTGAACGCGGATATTGAGACTAATGGAACTTTTAATGGTAGAGAATTGTATTTACATCTTGAAGATCAAGATGATATCGATACTATGAATACTTTTAAGCAGAAATTGACTTTGGATTCTGCGTTAAGAGTTAGTGAAGACTTTAAGCCGGTTGCAACTTCGATAGCATCATCAGAGTATGAAGCTGGTGTAGGCACAGTTATATACGTTGAATTATCTGAAAACCTTAGGCTCAGAGACAATGAAATAATTAATGCAAATGATATGGCTCAGTTCAGGGTTAAGGCTGACGGACGAACAGTACCAGTAAAAATATACTACTACGATGCAGACGATAGAGATGTTTTGTCAACTGATGTGGATGAAAAGAAAGCAAGATTTAAAATTGTTATAGAAAGAGAAGACTATACTGACGAAAGAGTTCAGGTAATATTCTTTGCGGGTTCTACACCAACTATTTTAGATTATGCAGGGAACGGACTAGGTGATTTTGACTTTACAGATACAGTACGCTAAGAAAATAGAAAGAACTGGTAGGGGAGAACCTCTACCAGTTTTTTTATTAAAAAGTGTATTAAAAAATCAGTGTAAAGTTAGTCACTGCACTTTTACCCAGCCTTTCTTAACATTACTTTCAATATAATCTTGGGCAATTGCTAAAATCTGATCCCTGTTATTGGATATTCTTACTTCCCTTTGCAAAGGCTCTTTTCTATCAGAACTGAAATTGGTATAATGCATCACGTAAGCGGGATAATTTTCGTCAATATGTTCCTTGTTGGTTTTCCAAACAAGGAATTTGATAACCATTAGTTTATCCTTGACCTCTTTTTTGTAAACCTCCCTGAGGAGTACTTCACTTTGTGGAAGTTCAAAAGAATTACAACTGTCCAAATCCGGGATGTACACCAGGTCACTGACCTGAGAAAAACGAACATGCTCGACACATGCCTGTTTGTCAGTTCTGATTCTTTCAAACATCGGATAGATAAAACTAATTCCCGGAGTTGTATTTAGTAGCGTGTATTTATTATCCGATACTTCAAGAACATGGTTGGTAATGCCGTTTGTATTAGCATCGGTAAGTATATCGTTAATACTTATTTCAATAACCATTTCGGGCTTTATCATGTGAAAGGCCACGTGATTTGAATCTGTTTCTATATATTCCGAATCAATATGCATTTTAGAAAGTTTTTCATAAAAATCCTTTCTTTCATTATCGGTAAAGCCGTTTCCTGTCTTTCCGACAATCTGATAGCAGTTTTCACTTGTCATCATTGCCAGGAGCAAGGTTCTTATCTGGCCTTTCAATTCACCTGAAGCTTCAGTGTACCCTATTACAACAACATCCATGTTGTGTTTGGGTTTAAGTTTATATATAAGAGGGAGGTTACTTCTTATTACAAGTCCTTCAGCCTTTTGGGCCACAACCCAGTCATCAAACAGCTCTTTTATTTCGCTTCTGGAGGAGAGCTTGCGAAATGGAACTGGCTTTACTTTTTGAGAAGAAGAAAAGAGCCCGGAAAGTTTTTGATAAGTTTGTTCAAAACTATCCGATGTGAATGGCTGGTCATCAATTTCTAGAAGGTCAAAGGGTGCAAGATTAAGGGTTTCTATGATGTTTTCTTTAGATAGTGCTGAAAGCACGTCAAAAACTCTTGTCCTGCCATCTTTTTCTTCCACATATAATTCAGCTGGAATAACTGCACTTTTTAAGCCTGCACTTTTTAGGATTTTCAGGCTTCCTCAATACAAGGAATTCCTGTTCTTACTTTTCCGCCTGTATTGATTATAAAGGCATTTGAACCGTCAAAAAATATCACATTCATTTCGCCGTCCAGTTTTTTGGTTATATAAAAGTCATCCCCGCTGATTTTTGTATCTATTTGATCAGGCGATATGGCAATGAAACTTTTGCATACCCTCTTTTTATAATTTGCAGCAATTTTAGAGGTTACAGTATCTACGGCCTCTAGTCTTCCTTCAAAATAGCCTTTGGCTTTATTTAATTTCTCTGTATATAGTTTCATTGTCCCAACTCCTTTAGTTCCAGATTTGTGAGATGTAGAATGAGACAGTATTTATCGTCTTTAACCCTGCCTTCAAGGAAGCCTCTGTAAGGAGTACCTCCACCAGTCAAAACTATGGGGTCGGTACCTTTTTTGCCGCCGCCCACAAGCATCAGAGAGTTGCTTTCCTGTAAGGTTTTAGCCATGTCGTACAAAAAGTCATACGTAAGACCGTTTACATGTTTGATCTGGTACTTAAGAGAGAAAGCAAACTTTCTTATGGCCTTTTCTTTAGGAATTTTAGCCCCGGTCCATTTAAGAGGTATTTCACTCAATATATTTGCTTCGGTCTTTTGAAGTTCTTTTCTTTCTTTTTCTGTTCCGTCAGAGTTTTTTACCACCTCAATGAGGTTAACCCTATATGCAATACGGTTTTGTGAATTTAAGTAAAGCTTCTTTGTAGCGGCAACAATTTTTCCTGTATTTTGAAAATCAATCTCAGGGTCACTATCAATTATTGCTTCACCAACCTTATGCAAGTCTCCGAAATTATTGACCAAGGTGTCAAGTTCAACAGAGAGAGAACCTTTAAGAATTCTAACATTCTTTTTAGGAGAACCGTCCTTTAAAGTAAAATATATTTTGCTTTCTGTCTTTTTGTTTTCCATACCGACAGCAGCATCTCTCTTTTTTTCGTTTGAAATATTAAGCATTCTCATAAAGACCCCTCCTACATCATGCTAAAGTCAATGTCAAGCTCATCAGACAATTCTTCATCATCAGTTTCTAACTCATCTATGTAACTCTGTTCATCAAGACCAACATACGAAAATTCGATTAGGTTTCCCACAAGCATAAAGAGCTTGTTTTCACTCTCCACCAAAAAGGCGGGCTTTGTCTCATAACCGTCTTTATAGTTGAAAGTAAATGTGAATATAGTTCCACTGGATATTTCTTTTTTTAGTTCATCACATATGTCTTCTTCATCTAACTGGTAAACTGTACTTATGCTATGATTCAGAAGTTCTTCCGGAGTTGCCTTGTCAATCAGCTCAATGGGTTCTGAAAAGCTTGAGGGAAAAGGCTCAACTTCATTACCTTCTTCATCTACAGCTATTGTTTCTGATCTGTCAACCCACTCAAAACTATTATTCAGCACACCAAGGGCCATATTTCCTTTTGGTATTATAACGGTACCGGATTCATCCATACTTACAAGTTTGCACTCATTGCCTTCATCATCTAAGGCAATTGTTTCTGTCCATCCATAAAGCTTTTTTCTTTCAATCTTAATAGGTGAAAAAGGATATTCTTTATCCTTCAACCTAAAAATTAAAGATTTTGCCATAGTTATCCTCCTTAAAAAAGTGTATGCCAATGGGACGTTGTTTTTCATTATTCCTTAGTCTATTATAACATATATGCTTTTATCTTAGAAAAACAGAATATATAAATATTAAAACACACTAATTCTATCCAAAAAAAAATAGACACCTTAAAGTGTCTTATCAGTTAATTTAAAATAATGATTTTATATGCAGTATCAATACGAAATTTCGTCAATATATATTGTTCCGCTCCAATCAGCAGAAGTGTCTCCTTTTGTCATCTGTATACCAAGTTCATAGGTTTGGGATTCATTAACGCCAACAGGGGAAAAAGTAATTTGGTTCCAGCCAGCTTTGAGGTCGTTCGCGATGTCATTAAAGCCACCATCACTCCAAGTATAATCAATTCCTGTTTTAATAAAAATCTTGAAGCCATATGAGCTTGCTTTAAATTGCGGAGCTACCAATTCTTCAGGTATGTAAATATTGGCAGACAATGTTTTTCCCTTTAAATTAACAGGTTGATCAAGGTCAATTTTGAATACACCTTGTGCATATCTGGAGTTGCTAAGGACGCCTTTGAAATCACAGGCTAGGGCTACAGATGATGTTCCTGAGCTTTTTTGATTAGTGCTTATAAGGGCCTTTGTGAAAGCGAGCTCTCCATGAATCTCGTTTTCCCATGTCGAAACCTTCCAACTATTTAGTGAATCTTCGAAATCATAGGTTACTGTTTTGGCAGAACTTACGCCAGAGAGTATTGGTTCGGATGCTGTTTTTTCGCTATTAATATTTGAATGGTTTTGACCAGTTATTAACTTATTTTCATAACCTGAAGCATCTCCTGATGATGCACATGAACAAAATAAAAATACCAATGAAACAATCGGTACTAAACGTAGCATTGATCTATATTTCCTCATCTGGTTTCCTCCTTTAGCGTATGTGTGTCGAATAAAATATATCATAAATAAAAAGTAACGGAAAAGTCTTAAAGTAGAACCAAGATGGATAATTGAACTGTATATATATTATACAACAACTGACGATGCTTATCAATAATATAATTTAACTTGGGTATATGTAATAAATATGAAGAAAAATATTCCAGAAACTCAAGTTCCGCAGTCCAGAGCCTGTAAATACTCCTCGGGGTCGAGCAAAACTCGCTTCGCTCAGACAATGCTCTCCCTTTCCTCGTCGCATTAACAGGCTCTAGAACTTGCTTCACAATGTTTCTTCCACATTTTTCTTCACATAAACTACATGCACCCATTTAACTTGAAAAATCATATGAAATTTCAATGTAAACTGGTTAAATGATTTTGCCGAAATAAAACTAAGTAATCCTGTTTCAAAGATAGAAAAATTTTGGAGGGAAGTTGATGAAAAGAACTGCTGTTAGTATGATTTGCGATGTCTTAACAGCATTATTTATTACGATAGTCTTATATACTATCAGTAAGTAGTGCATTGGGGGTCTTAGTTCTAGTAATAATATGGTGAACTTCTACAATTGAATACCTTTATATTGAAAAAAGCAGAGTGAAATGGACTGGTGCCTCGTAACAGATTAACTTATAAAGCATGCGAGGCACAATCTGCTAAGAATAGCAAGTCAGCTCTATAAAAAAGAAGGATTTGTTAAAGGTAAATTTAGTTACACTTAACAAATCCTTTATTAAATTTAGGAATAAAACAGGCATAAGTAGTTATGTTGGAATTACAATTATCTCAAAATCAATCACATTTCCATTATAATCAGTAAGATTTTTTATGGTTAACATACCGCCGGATTCTGGCAAAGGTGCTTCAGTGCTGAAATAAAGAGCAAGCGTTCTGTCGTCATCAAAAAGCTCTAGGGCTTCTATTACAGCATCAGTATTGGTAGAGATATTATCCATATCTGTAAACTCGATCTCTTTGCTGAATCTTATTACTACTTTTGTTTGATCGGCACTTACTAAAATACCTGTTGGTGCTATTGTGTCGTTGACAACTATAAATTCTGTTTCCATATTATCAATACTAAAGTGTGCATAGTCGTATATCTCACTTCCAACAATCAGAGTATGAGTACCGATAGGTAAACGTTCAGTCAGATACAAGGTAACTGTTTTGCCGTTATCAGACAATGCAGGCTGTGACGCTTCAAACGTCTCCCCATCAATAGTGTAATTTGATAGAATATTTGAATTCTGTACCGGTTCATTAAATGTTAATTTCAGCAAGGAATCACCTGATATTGATACATGTGTTACCGTTGGTGCTAAAGTATCCTCTATATAGTCAGCACTGATTGTCGTATCTTTCTTTAATCCGATTTCTGACTTGACTGTTACCAATATATCATCCTGCTGGGTAAGAGCATATTTAAGAAGTAATGTAACAGATTTTTTGTCTGGTGACAGTTCTGCGTTTATCACACAATTGTCATCTGAAAAGAATTCATCTGATGCCGAATAATTGTTTTCATTTTCAGCTTCGTCTATATACGGAAGTGGTTTGTCGAAATTAAGAACAACTTCTTTAAGGTTATCAACTGTAACGTCTACAAGTTCGGCTTTTGAAACAGTAACTGTTGGTGACACTGTTTTTGTAGGAGTTGAAGCAGGTGTCAAAGTTGGAGTTAAAGTAGGGGTGGAAGTTGAAGTAGGAGTCGAAGTTGGAGTAGGAGACGAAGTTGAAGTGGGAATCGAAGTTGGAGTAGGTGTCAAAGTTGAAGTTGGTTTTGCTGTTTTATTTATACCGTTATTTGAATTCCCTGTATTTCCAGAACTGTTTGAATTGCTTTTGGTTGATGTGGTAACTGGAGTGTTTGCAGGAGTAGTTGTTGGAGCTACTGCAGGGATTTCGGAGTCTGTTTCACTTATATTCTGAGTAATTTTTCCATTATGAATTATTGCATTGCCCTTTTTTACTTCTTGGCCGTTTATCATAACACCATCAGAAGTAATTTCAAGTGTTGCTTTTACGTCCGGTTCAACTTGAATTTGTGTAGGGCTTTTAACAGAAAGAGTACCGATTGTTGAATTGCCACCTAAATATAGATTGGCAGTTGCATTTTTTATATAGATTTCAACCTGATTTAATTTTGAGTTAATGATTTTTATAATACCTGTACCCCCTGAAATATATGCGGTATGGGTTATATCTACCTTATTAAGGTTAACAGTGCCGCTTCCTATACCCTCAGTTAGATACAAGTTGCCATCTATGATCATATCTTCTAATTCTACCGAAGGCTGATTGATTACTACATGACCGGAAACATTCATGGGCCCATATTTACCCGGTGCATTACATAATACTTTTGCGAGATTATCCATAATAGTAATGAATTCAGCTCTGGTTATGTAAGATTTCGGAAGAAAATTCCCATCGGAATATCCCTTGATAATTCCCTCGCCAGAAAGCATATTTACTGCAGAAAGTGCATATTTAGAAATGTTTTTAGCATCTTTAAAAGAACTCGAAGAATCAATTTCAGCCGAGGTGTCAAGGCAAAATACCTTTGAAAGCATTACGGTAGCATCTTCTCTGGTAATTTTTGAACCAGCGTTTGAAATGTTACCTGTATATCCATTGTAGTAATCGGCTTCTCTGGCTTTTAACAATTCATCTTTATACCATGCACTTTGAGTTACATCGATAAACTGCGTAGATGATTTTGAAATGAAACCGAAAACGTTATTGATTATTGTTGCAACCTCAGCTCTTGTGATATTGTCATCAGGTCTTAAATCCCCGGAACCAGATCCTTTTATGATGCCTAGATCCGACCATTTTTTCATTTTTTCCTGAGCCCAATGGGTTTTAGAGACTAATTCTTGTGCAAAAGCGGAAGAAAATATTGATGTTGTTAGAACTAGTGCGACAATTATAACAGTTAATCTCTGCGTTCTTTGATACATTAATTAATACACCCCCAAAAAATAAATAATATGGTTGCCTGGAAATAAGAGTTGAAAAAGAAAAAAGCAACCACATTTGTGTAGTTGTATATTAGCAGACATTTATTTAGAAGTAAAGCTTCCTAAAACAAATGTTATAATTTGTTTATAAATTTAATCACGATAACAAAATTAATATGAAAATTATATCTGTATTTGTAACAAGATAATCTGCCAATGAATATTATGCTATTGTAAAGAAACTAATAAAGTGAAAGGATGATTCAATAATGGGTAAAGGTTATGTAGGCGGTATATTTGATAACGACGAAATTTTATGGTTCATTATCCTGTTCTTATTACTGTTCTTCTGTAAGCCATATGGACCAGTAGCAGGAGTTGCAGATTGTTAGTTTTTACGGCAAAAGCAAAACTATTGACATTTGAAGGTGCGGAACAATATATCTAAAAGTTTGTTGTATGGTAAACTAATTCGTAAAATTGCTATAGGACAATTAATACTTATCTGCTCCCTGTGTCAGTTACAGTACGCACCTTTGAATGCAAAAAAGCAGTATCTTAACAATAATCGAGAAGGGCATTAGAACCTTCTCGATTATTGTCGTGCAAAATGCACTTCTATGTGGGGTGCATTTAATAAATGTGAAGAAATAATATACACCCATCTATTGTTGGTATGTTTATATAATTCAGGTTTTTCGGTTATGGATTAATAGTGCCTCGTAACAGAATTGATTTCTAGAGTATGCGAGGCACAAACAGATGAAGTGCTTTTTAACATTATGAAAAACCAGAAATTTGTAATATTAAAAAGCACTAGGGTCAAAAAATTTAAGCTCAATAAAAGTTTATGGGAACATCCGAATATTCGAATGTTCCCATATGTACGTCAGCTATTGAAGAGAAAGATTTTTGGGTTTTTAGCAGTCGTAGCTTTTTCCGTTAAAAAACAATATTAAGAAAACAAGGATAAAGAACAAGATTTCGCTGTTGTCACCAAAGATATTTTTGAGACCGTCTGACATATTTAATACCTCCACGAAGTTTTTAGAATAATATATACTATTCATTTTTTCTTTAGAGGTGCATAAAAAATAATCTTTTTTATTATCTTTTTAATTTTATTTTCATGATATTGTACTAAGGGAATTGAAGCACGATGTAAAATCTTTATCGCATTCAATATAGATTGTCCGGAAAAGATAATTATATGGTATAATAAAGTAAAAAGCTATTGGAAGGTGTTAGATATTATGAAAAAATTCGTAATAGGTTTAATATTAGGAAGTCTTATAACAGGGACGGTCGGAGCGGTGGCGCAAGAATACATTCTAAAGCCTATAACGTATGATATCACAGTAAATGGCAAGAGCTTGCAAGATAAAGAATACCCTATGTTAAACTTAAATGGAACTACTTATTTAAGCCTTAGAAAGACAACAGAAGCAATAGATGCTGAGCTTTACTGGAATCAGGAAACCAGAACAGCAGAATTGACTACAATTAAAAATAATGATGCTACTGAGGAAGACGCAATCACCAACGGAAGTTTGGCAATGAAGTCGGATTATATTGACTTAGGGGATAAGCCTGTAAAGTATATAATAAATGACAGTGAATATTATATTGAGTTTTCAAAATTTGAAAGCTGTACAACTTCAGATGCACAAAATTATTACATTAAAATACCCGGCAAGGGTGAATTTACGTTGCCAAAACAGGAAGGCAGCGACAAACTTAAGCTTAGTAGTTCAATAATTGAATATAGCAATTCCACGTACATAAAAATATCAGATTTAAATTTTACTACAGAGATAAAAGACAATAAGCTTTGGCTTAAATAAACCGGTGGAGGTTGATGGATGAATCAATTAAGCAAATTTTGTTTTGTTGTAACAGGTTTGGTAGCTTTATTATCCATTTCGGGTTGCAGCAGCAACGACCCTGAAGTAACAAAGACTAGTCAAATTACAGCTGCTCCCACTAAAATGGTAACACCGGTTATTATCGAAGAAGAAACTGAGAAAGAAGTTGACCCAGCTGTCCGGGACAGTTTAGCAGGGGTCTGGAAGGTTGAAAGTGCCGATTCTATTAAAGGTACTTCAACGACAGAGAATTCTAAGGTGTCAGGTCAAGTTAGTATTTTTGGTGAAAATGACAATGATTCGTACTTGTTATTTAAAAGCAACAGCGATATGTTTTACTTTTTCCTGGATAGGAAATTAAATAACGTTGATACCTCGTTTTTACCTAATGAACCGCGATTGTATAAAATTTCTGACAAATATATAGAACTTAATGCCAAACATATAAAAGTCAAATATGAATATCAATTGGACGGAGATAGTTTGCTGTTAAAAAGTGAGGGAGTACTTGTAAGTATGGTTAGAGACCATGAAATTGAGAGTGAGCAATCTGAAAATCTACAAACGATAATAAATAGATATAAGAAAAGCCTTAACTATGTAGATATAAATTAAAATAAGCCTAAATAATAAAGTGCACAGGGTAACCTGTGTTTTTTGTTATGGTATGTATAGATGGTCTTTTTCTTATTTCCTCTATTTTCAATATAGATATATTTTGCTATACTGGTTAAAGATAGAATTATTATATTTATATGGGGGATAATATGGATAAAATAGGTATTGCTATTGGTAGTATAATAATTGGAGCTTCGTGTATAATCGGGGCTAATATTCTAAAAGGAAGCAATTTACTAGACAGTAATTTTTATGTGCCATCAAGCCATGTATCTTTTCCGAGCAATTTAGAATTAGAGCAAAAAGATGTATTACAACTTTATGAAGCAGCAAAATATTTAGGTATGGAGTTTCAAGAATTAGAATTTGCAATTGAAACGAATAGATTTAAAGATTTACCTTATGTTAAACTTGGAGATCATTATGTTTTTAGTAAAAAGTTGATTGAGTTGTGGGTAGAGGAAGCAGCTAAAAATAGAGTGAAATATTAAAAGTATTTCAATATCATGTGTAGAATATGGAGTTGAAAATAATATGCACCCCTTAAGCACAGGCCAAAACCTGTGTTTTTTTATTTTGTAGAGGCAATATATTCCAAGTGTCTTAATATCAAATTAAAACAAAAAATCCCTGAAACACTAAAGTTTCAAGGACACATCATTTCTATGTTGGTCGGAGTGACGTGACTTGAACACGCGACCTCTTGCACCCCAAGCAAGCACTCTAGCCAAACTGAGCTACACCCCGATAACGAATTCTTATTATAGCATAAGCATTTAGATTTGTAAATAAAAAATAAATACTTTTTTCATGTATAAAACATGAAAAAATTGTTGATAATTAAAATTGAACAATAATATATTAAGGGAGGAAATTACTATGTTACGCGATGAGGCACCACTGAGTGAGCCTCTGAGGTTAAAAACTCAAAAGAAATACAAGAAAACACTTATATTGGTAGCATATATTATTTTTGTTGTTGCTGTGTCTCTTGGAGTTAATAATTATGTATTGTACAGTTGGTTCAAAGATACCAGAGATAAGTATGAAGATACATTTTTAAGAATCAAGACGGTCACTTCGGAAAACAGTAAACTGGTATCTGAAAACAATACCATGACGCATGAGTACAGCTTATTAGAAGATGAATTAAAAAAGGTAGCAACACAGAATCAGCAAATAGCTGCCCAGCTCCAAGAAATTAAGGATAGAAATTACGAACTTATGGAAAAGAATAAGGAGCTTGAGGATAAAAACAAGGAGTTGTCACAAGATAACATTGAGTTGCAAAATACGTTGAAAAAGGCTGCTTCTGTAGGTATAAGGCCTCAAAGCTTTACTCAATTTGACGGCTTAAGTTCCAGAGGATCGGTAGAACGTGGTGAGTATTTAGGAAAATTTCTTGGAACAGCCTATACACCTTGCAGTTCAGAATGTGGAAATGACTTGGGAATTACAAACTCAGGAAAACCTATAATACCTGGAGTATCAATAGCAATAGATAAAAAGTACTGGCCGTTTGGCACAGTTTTCTATATAAAGGGATTGGGATACGCAGTAGCGATGGATACAGGCAGTGCAATTAAAGGAAAGAACAGATTCGATTTTGCAGTATTTGACAGAGCTTTTGCAAATAAGCTGGGTACGGGTTATTACGATGTTTACCTGGTAAAAATGGGGGACGGCAAGGTGGATGGCATTTCCCTCTAGACAAAAAAGGTGCTTACAGATTAGCTGTAAGCACCTTTTTTGTGTTAATCAGCACTAGCAGTATCAATAAAATAATGGGACAAGGTACCTGTCCCTGTCCCTTTGTCCCAAGTAATATTAAAAAAAGGATTTATATATTCAATGTAGAATAGGATTATAAGTATAAGTAAGAATAATTCTTAACTTAAATAAACAAGGGGGTAATAAGAAATGGAAGTAGTAGACATCAAGCCAAAGAAGAAACCGGCTAAAATACCTTATAAGGTTGTTGTGCTAGCAATTGTGATTATGATTATATTGATAGCTTCATTTAATTCAACCTATACTGTAAATGATCAGCAGCAGGCAGTTGTCCTTACATTTGGTAGGGTAACCGCTATTGAAGGTGCAGGTATGCATTTTAAATTGCCGGATCCCATACAGTCGGTCATAAAGGTGCCTGTGCAAAGAACTCAGAAACTTGAATTGGGATACAGAGAAAAAGAAGATGGAAACTATGTATCAATTGATGAGGAGTCAAAAATGATTACCGGTGATTTTAACATTATCAAAATTGACTTTTTTATTGAGTGGAAGATTTCTGATCCGAAGAAGTATTTGTTTGCAGCTGTTGAACCAGAGAAAATACTGCGTAATTCAAGTCTTAGTGCTGCAAGAACTGTTGTGGGTGCTACAACAATTGATGATGTACTGACCAGTGGAAAAGCTGCAATAGAAAGCGATATAAAGGAAAAACTTATGGGCAGTCTTGAATATTACGATATTGGTGTACAAGTAATCGATGTAAAAATTCAGGATTCTGATCCTCCTACCGAAGAGGTAAATCAGGCATTTAAAAATGTTGAAAACTCAAAACAAAGTAAAGAAACAGCACTAAATGAGGCAAACAAGTATAAAAACTCAGAGCTCCCTAAAGCACAGGCTGAAGCTGACAAAATTATCAAAAATGCAGAATCGCAGAGAGAAAAAAAGATAAATGAAGCAAAGGGTCAGGTTGTGAAATTTCAGAAGATGTATGAAGAATATAAAAACTACAAGGAAATAACAAAAAAACGACTTTACCTTGAAGCTATGGAAGAAATACTTCCGGGTATAACTGTTTATATTGAGGACAATTCTGGGGGAATCCAGAAGATTTTACCGCTTAAGCCATTTGATAGTAAGGGGGGCAACTGATATGAAAAAGGTGTTAATAGCTTTAGCAGCGTTTGTAGCTCTTATGGTGTTGTTTACCAGTGCCTATATAGTAAATGAAGATGAATATGCATGTATAAAAAGGTTTGGAAAGATAATTGATACTAAAAGTTCAGCAGGCTTGTATTTTAAGATGCCCTTTGTGGACAGCAAGTTTATTCTTCCAAAGAAGAAAATTGTATATGATCTGCAGCCTTCAAATGTTCTTACAAAAGACAAAAAGGCAATGGTTATTGACAATTATGTGATCTGGCAAATTACTGATCCTCTTGAGTTCTATAAAACTGTCAGTTTAGTATCGGAAGCAGAAAAAAGAATAGATGCAGCGGTGTATAATGCAGTTAAAAATACAATGGGAACATTAGAACAAAGCAGCATAATAAATGAAGAGCTTTCCGGAAGGGGAGCATTAAATGACGCTGTATCTGAGGAAGTTTCCAATCAGATGAAGCGATATGGTATTGAAGTGAAGGATTTTGAAATAAAAAGATTTGACTTGCCGCCTGAAAATGAAGAAGCGGTATTTAAAAGAATGATTTCAGAAAGAGAAAAAATCGCTGAACAATACGTAGCAGAAGGCAACTATGAAGCACAAAAAATAAAAAACGAGGTTGATAAACAGGTTAATATAATGATTTCTGAAGCAAAGGCAAAAGAACAGGAACTTTTAGGAGAAGGAGAAGCGGAACATATAAAAATTCTTGCAGATGCTTACTCCGGTGATAAAATGGAGTTCTATGAGTTTATCAGATCCCTTGAAGCAATGAAGAAATCTCTTAAAGGTGATAAAACATTAGTGCTTCCTTTAGACTCACCCCTTACAAAGTATCTTGTAAGTGATGGAAATTAAAGTTTAAATGTTATAATCAGTGCTTTTATTCCGGTTTCTAATACATGGCCGATAAAGTTTGAATTCTAATAACTTTATCGGCTGTGTTTTTTTTTTGAATATTTATCTGGATATAAAACCATAATATAACTAGTGCTAAGGGAATTGAAGCACGATGCAAAATCTTTATCGCGTTCAATATACATAAAAGTTATTAGTTAAGGAGAGGATTTCTTGGCAGATATTAAAAAAACCCTAAAAGATTGGTTTGCCTTCAAAGAGCCTAAAAAGATGGAAAAGTTTATACTAAAAGAAAATGAAGGCGGATCTTCAGATAACCGGAATAATGTTAACAACGCTGAAAAAGCGGATGAGAAGACAGAAGAGAATAAAGGTGGAAATTCTCATGAAAAAAAAGACGGGTCAGGTTCAAAAAAGCGAGGAATAAAAACTCAATTTGCACCAGTGACTTTCGTTGGTGGCGACAGTGGTAACAATGATCAAAAAGGTCAAAGCACACCAGGTGGAGATGAGGAGAAAACAAAAAGCGTAAGTGAAATTACAAAAGTGAGCAATAAGCTCTCTGACAATATAGTCTATCTTAAGAAAAAATATACGATACCTGATAATGGAGACATCGTATTAAGAGAGTTTGATATTGTGGTTAAAGATAAGTCTATTCCAGCATGCATGATTTTTATTGATGGAATGGTTGACAGAAATATAATCGATTTAGCTATTTTGCAGCCATTAATGCTATTGTCAAATATTGAAATAAAGGGTAGAGAAGATGAAATCGGTCTGTTTGTCAGAAACCATCTGATAGCACATAACCAGCTAAAAATTTTAGACGAGTTGAGTAAAGTAGTAGATGACGTAAACTTTGGAGGCTGCGGAATTTTTATTGATGGTATAACAACAGCCTTTACAGCTGATGTTAAGGGCTGGCAGAATAGAGGCGTAAGCCGGCCGAATACAGAAATGGTTATAAGGGGACCGCAGGAAGGGTTTAATGAAATATTGAGAACCAACACTGCGCTCATTAGAAAGATTCTGAAGGATGAAGATCTGGTAGCAGAAAATATAAGTATAGGCAGGCGTAGTAAGACGCCCTGTTCCCTTATGTATATAAAGGATATTGCAAATGACTCTTTAGTGAATGAAGTACGCAGACGGCTAAAGGGTATCAAGATAGATTACATTTTTGATTCGGGAGAACTTGAACAATTGCTCGAAGACAATTCCTATATGGCTGTACCCCAGATTATAGCCACAGAGAGGCCTGACAGGGTTGCAGCCATGCTGACCGAGGGTAAGGTAGCCGTTGTTGTGCAGGGAAGTCCTTTTGTACTGGTAATGCCAACTACAAATATTGATCTTTTTCATTCATCAGAGGATTCATATATAAGGTTTCCATATGCAAATCTTATAAGGATAATCAGAATGTTCGCTATTGCCATGTCGCTGTTGCTTCCTGGACTGTATGTTGCAATAACAAATTTCCATCAGGAGATGATCCCGACAGACCTTTTATTTGCTATTGAAGCTTCTCGGGAGAGGGTTCCTTTTCCATCGATTGTAGAAATTCTTATAATGGAATTTGCCTTCGAACTTATAAGAGAAGCTGGTGTAAGGATACCGGGACCTATAGGACCCACTCTTGGTATAATCGGAGGTTTAATCTTAGGACAGGCTGCTGTTGCAGCAAATATTGTCAGTCCTATTCTGATTATAATTGTTGCGGTTACAGGCATAGGATCTTTTGCAATTCCTAATTTCAGTCTTGGATATGCTTACCGGCTACTTCGATTTGGGTACATTTTCCTTGGGTCAGCTGCAGGATTTCTTGGAATTACCTTCGGGCTTTTTTTACAGGGGGTATGGTTTACGGCTGCCAAATCCTTTGGTGTTCCGTTTATGGCACCAATAGGGCCTGTTACAAAGGATGGCTTTGCAGATCAGATTCTAAGGTACCCTATATGGAAACAGGAAACAAGGCCTGATTACCTCAATGTGAAGGACGAATATAAACAGCCTAAAATCAGCAGGCAGTGGTCGGAAGATGATAATAAAAATTGAGAATATTAAGCGGACAGGAGGGTTAAGCATTTGGAAAAAACACGTTTTGGAAGAATAGAAGCAATTTGCATCCTTATAAATCTAATGTCGGTACAGCTTTTTCTTGGGTTTCCGCGGAGAATGGCTAATGCGGGAGGAACAGCAGGCTGGATGATACCTTTATATGTATTAATCCTTTCAATAATACTTTTTTCTATTATTTCTAAGTTATACAATAGCTTTGAAGGAAAGGATATACTTGACGTTGCGCAGATTGCTGGAGGAACTTTTGGACGCATATTAGTAGGACTGGTTTTCTTGACAAATTATTTTTTTATTGTACCGATTATTTTAAGGACGTTTGGCGAGGATGTAAAAATATTTGCTCTTGTTCAGTCGCCGATAAGCTTTGTACTCGTATTTTTTCTAATAGGTATGATTATAGCTTCATATTTAGGACTTGAAGCTATTGTGCGAATGGGTTCTATTGTTGTTCCGATTGTTACTATTGGTTTTATTATTGTTATACTTGGAAATGTCAAATACTTTGAAGTAGAGAAATTGCTTCCTATACTGGGCAGTGGACCATACAGAATTTTTGTTGGTGCTATTCCGCAGATTTCGTTATTTTCGGGTATTAGTACATTGTATTTTATGTCTCCGTTTATAGGAAAAAGCAAAGATTTTAAAGCTATAGGATATATGAGTTTAATACTCGCAGGAATTATTCTGACTGTGGGGGCTTTAATTTATTTATTGGTAGTGCCTTATCCTGTTTCTACTGAAAATGTATTGCCTTATTTACATTTAGCTAGATACGTAAATTACGGGAGATTTTTCCAAAGAATTGAGTCTGTATTTGTGCTTACATGGTGTTTGGCAGCACTTATTTACTTGAGTGTAGGTTTGTTTTTTATTGTATATATAATAAAAAGAACGTTCAAGCTTGAATACTACAGACCTTTGATTTTACCCATAGCAATAGTTTTATTTACCTTATGTCTTATACCCGATAGCCTCATGGCCAGCGTCGGCCTTGAAACAGAGATTTACAGACAGTACTCCTGGTTAGTTACTTTTGGTGTCCCTATAGCTGTTTTGTTATTGGCAAAGTTGGTTAAAAGGAATAAAGAAGGTGGAAAAAGATATGAAAAAATATAGGTATATAACTTTAGTTCTGCTTATTTGCCTGCAATTCTCAATGCTCACAGGATGCTATGACAGAAGGGAGCTTGACGATTTGGCTTACCCTGTTGCATTAGGATTTGATAAAGGAGTTACTAATGAATTGAGGATGACTCTCCAACTGGCACTGCCGATTGCTATAGGTGGAGGAGAAGGTGGAGGTGGAGGCGATGGAGAGAAGAGTGTATCTGTTGTTACGGTAGATACTCCAACTGTATATTCAGGGCTTAATATGCTAAATACCTTTATAAGTAAGCAGATAAATCTTTCTCATGTAAAAGCGATTATTTTTTCCGAAGAATTGGCAAAAGAAGGTATTACCAGATATTTGCATGCGATGATAAGAAATAGGGAGTTTAGGCCTAGTATGCATGTTATAGTATCGAGAGATCCGGCAGAAAAGTTTATAAATGCAGTTAAGCCAAGTCTTGAGACAAATCCTGCCAAATACTACGAACTATTACTGAGTGCTTACAAGTATACCGGGTTTACAGCTGATTCACAGATGATTGAGTTTTATCACAAATCAAAAAGTACGGCTGTTCAACCGGTTGCAGTTCTTGCTGGTGTAAATAGGTTTGAATCCACCGATGATTTTGACCTGAATGGTTCAACATACAAGGAAAAGGGAAGAGAAGTGCCTTTAGAGGGCGATTTCAGGGCTGGTGAACTTACAAAAACAGGAGATCTTAAGGTTGAGATAATGGGATTAGCGGTTTTTGACGGAGGTAAAATGGTTGGAGAACTTGATGGCGATGAGACAACATATCATCTTATGATTGAGGGTACTTTCAACTCTGCATTTTTTACAATGCCTGATCCTATTGAAAAAGATAAATTTATTGTGCTTAATATAAAAATAAGCAGAAAAACAGAAAAGAAGGTTAATATTATTGGTGATAAGCCTGAACTATGTGCAAAAGTTATACTTGAAGCCGATATTTTGTCAATTCAAAGCGGTATAAACTATGAGAGCAAAGATAATCTGAAAAAGCTGGAAAACTCTACAGAGGAGTTTTTGAAGAAAGGTATGTTAAGGTATCTCGAAAAGAACTGCAAGCAGTTTGGAACCGACACTAACGGCTTTGGACTTAAAATGAAGAGCAAGTTTCTGACTTGGAAGGAATGGGAGGAGTATGACTGGCTTACCAAGTATAAGGAATCGACTTTTGACGTTAAAGTTGATGTGAAAATAAGGAGACCGGGACTTATTTTGAAGTCAGTTCCTGAGACAAAAAGTAACTAGTGCTGATTAACAAAGTAAAATTCTAGAATTTAATTTTGTTAATCAGCAAAAAAACATAGTATGTGCATTTTGCATAATTCATTTGTAGAAATGAATTGTGTTCAAAAGCACAGGAGAGAAGGATATACAATGAAAGCGTTTAATGCAATTATAATATTGGCAATATTGTTATGGGTATTTATAAAAACTATAAGTTATGGCAAGTGGACCTGGGACAAGAAAAACAGGCTAGGTGCTGTCGTTATTTTGATGATAGCCATTGCAGAACTTATCCTGCCAATTTATTCACTGTATTTTAGTGAGTGATGCCTATGCAAAGAAGAAATAGCAGATGGAAAGTAATCTGGAATGTAGGGTAACTTAAGGGTGTAAAACTCCACCTTATGCAAAAGATGTTATTCAGTGGGTGCTATTGCCTCGTACAGAATTAACTTCTAGGGCGTGCGAGGCTTAGAACAGATTACATTATGAAAGACTATATTGAACTCAGAACAGATAAGAGGGTAGGATAATGGCAACGATTGGAATACCAAAGGGAATGTATTATTATGAACATAGTGCTATGTGGGAAGATTTTTTTAAGCGTTTGGGATTTGAGGTAATAATATCTCAGAATACAAATAAGAAGGTAATGGATGATGGTGTCAAACATTGCAGCAACGAAACCTGTCTGCCTGTCAAGGTATTTCATGGGCATGTTGCAAGTCTTAGTGACATGGTTGATTATGTTTTTATACCCAGGTACCACAGCACAGGGAAGAATGAATACACTTGTCCAAAGTTGTGTGGACTTCCCGATATGACCTCAATAAATATGGGGAGGCAGGTTAAAATATTGGAAGTAAAAATAAATATGAATTCGTACCCTTATGAAACGACGGAAAGCCTAAAGGTAATAGCTAAAACATTTGGTATAAAGCGTGCAAAGGTTTTGGAAGCATTTAATGAAGCTTGTACAAAATATGCTCAGGTGATAATTGAGGAGAATGGAAGGAGTACGGATCAAAAATCCGGTTCAGGCAGTAAAGTCGCAATTTCTTTACTCGGCCATCCTTATATGATTTATGACAGCTATCTGAATATGAGGCTCGTAGAAAAGCTGATCCATAGAAATATAGACGTTTTCACACCACGTGATATTGACCATGAAACAAAACGCAGAAACGCATACCCATATCAGGGGAAGTCCTTTTGGGATATTGGGTTTGAATTGTTGGGCAGTGCTTTTACATATGCAAAGGATGAACGGGTTAAGGGAATGATATACCTTACACCGTTTGCCTGCGGATTGGATGCTTTTATTATAGAATTTATTGAAAGCCGGATAAAGTCGCAATACCGAAACCTTCCGCTATTAAAACTAACAGTTGATGAACACACTGGAGAGGCTGGTTTTGACACCAGACTTGAAGCATTTCTGGATATGATAGGGTGATTAATATGAAGATGACATTTCCGCATATGGGTAATATGTATGTACCAATCAAGGTGCTGCTGGATACCGCAGGCATAGAATATGTAATGTCTCCTTTAAACTCAAGAGAGACTATGGAACTGGGCGTTATATATTCACCGGAGTTTGCTTGTATGCCTTTTAAAACTATACTTGGAGATCTCATTTATGGTCTGGAAAATGGTGCAGACTTTATACTTTTTGGTGGTGGAAACGGTCAGTGCAGGTTTGGATACTATGGTGACTTGCTATCCGAGATTGTCAGAAACCTGAAATATAATGTTGAATTTGTGTGTCTTGAAACTAGTAATATAACAATTAAGGGAGTTTTAGAGAAAATTGCTCCTTTGACAAAAGATAAAAATACCTTGGATTTAATAAAAGGAATATTATATGCTGTCAGGACGGTCTTCCTTGTTGACAGGCTAAATAAGACGGCGGTTTATACCAGGTGCAGGGAGATAAACAAAGGACAGACAGACATGATCATCTCCAGATTCCATAGCAATGTACAAAAAGTCAAGGGATATAAGAATGTACTTAATGTAATAAGAAAAACAAAAACCGAGCTTGCCAGAATTCCAGTAGATAGAAAATTTAAACCTTTAAAGGTTGCAATGGTGGGTGAGATTTATGCGGCTTCTCATCCCGGTATTAATTTCGAGTTGGAGAAAAAGCTTGGAAATATGGGAGTTGAAGTTTACAACAACCTAAGCGTCAGTCACTGGATTTTTGACCATTTCATAAGGAATATTATACCTTTCAAGACTAAGAACAGAAGCCATGAAGCAGGCAAGGAGTGTTTTAATACCGATGATATAGGAGGGCATGGGATTCAAACTGTTGGAGCCTCAATAATAAGTGCAAAAAGAAAGTTCGATGGTGTTATCCAGATATATCCCTTTACATGTATGCCTGAAATAATTGCACAAAGTGCACTTGTGGAAGTTCAGAAAAAGTATGATATTCCCATTATGACTCTGATTGTTGATGAAATGACTGGAGAAGAAGGTTATGTGACAAGATTGGAAGCTTTTGTGGATATGCTTGGAATGAGAAAGCACCGCATGAAAGGCTTATTTGCTGAGGATTGCTTTTTTATGAAGAAGAATTTATAATTAGTTCTTGACTTTTTGTTTTTTGATAATTATCAAATTATTCGTGCAACTTTCTTTTCTTTAGCCCTGCATTTTCTTATGAAAATTATGATATAGACACCAGTAGACAATATGTAGTCTAATTGGTATAATTACGTATGTTAAGTATACGGGGGTGCCTATGGGAGTTATTAAGGAAAACGATAAATTGCCTGAATTCGAAATTAAATTAAAACTTCAGGGAACAACAGGGTTTTTAAAAAAAATTTTGTTGGTTGGACCTATTGTTTTGATTTCATTATATGTAGGGGTTGTGAATTACACTTTTTTTCATTTAATAGTGGAATTGGTCGGAATATTTGTTGGCATTGGAATTGCTGTAGCTGTATACCATAGCTCCAAGATATTAAAAAATGGTTTGTATATGTATTTGGCAACAATGTTTTTATCTATCAGTCTATTTCAGATAATGCATGTATTCTCATATAAAGGTATTAATATTTTTCCTTGGAATAACTATAATTTGGCCATTCAGATTTCTATTGGAGCAAAATATCTGGATATTTTTTCGTTGCTGATAATATCATTTTTACCTTTGAATATAATTAATAATAAGAAGAATATAAAAGTTATTGCAGTTTCGCATTTTATGTTTACTTCCTTTATTGTGTTTTCTATTTTGCATTTTAAGATATTTCCGAAGTGTGCTTACGACAATGCTGTTCCAACGGTATTCAAGATAGCAAGCGAATATATTACACTATCTATATATATTTTGATTTTAACAATTGTGTGTATTCGGAAAAGTAAATTTGGTGATACAGTGTTTAATTCTGTTTTTTCTTTTCTGGCCTTAAAACTTTTTTCAGAAGTATTATTTGTGTCATGTGGGCAGGTAAACGATGTGGCAAATGTACTGGCACATCTGCTTAGATTTTCGGCATATTTGATAATTTACAATACTGTTTCAATGAACGCTGTGACTGAACCTATTATGAGATTGTTAAAGGAACTGGATCGTACAAATAAGGAATTAGAGCAAAAGACAGTTCAACTTCAGTTGACCAATAATCAGCTAAGGAGTGAGATTGAGGAGTGCTTGAGAGTTGAAGACCTCCTTAGGAAAAGTGAAGAGAGGTACAAGTCACTTTTGGACTTTTTGCCCGATGCCGTTTTTGTGAATGACAGGGAGAATGTCTTGTTTGTAAATAATTCGGGTTTAAGATTTTTTGGTTACAAGAATAAAGAACAGGTGGAAGGCAGACCTTTAGACAAAATATTTGATAAATTAAACTGCAACTCATACTTGTTGAAATTAGATGAAGTTATAAGATATAACTGCCCTATTGTTTTTGAACAAAAAATGTTGAACAATGACGGGTCAATTTGTTTTGAGATTATTACGACAAAATACAATATAGATGATAAGCTTGCATTTTTAAGTGTTATAAGAGATGTTACACATAGAAAACACTTTGAAGAAATGAAAAGAAATGTAGCTGAGAATGACAGGCTTCTTAGAGAAGTGACTGAAATGAGTAAGACAAAGACACAACATTTTGCAAATCTTTCCCACGAGTTTAGGACGCCATTGAGTGTTATGCTTTGTACACTTCAGATAATGGAATCTGTCTATAAGTCAGGGTCTTCTCAAGTTTTGGAAAAGGAAAAGATATTACAATATATAGCATCAATGAAAAGTAATTCATATAGACTGCTGAAAAATGTCAATAATCTGCTAGAAATAACCAAAATAGAATCAGGTTATGACAAACTCAGGTTGGAAAATCATAATATTGTACGA
The DNA here is from genome assembly GCA_023398495.1 of Bacillota bacterium. Taxonomy (GTDB): domain Bacteria; phylum Bacillota; class Clostridia; order Acetivibrionales; family Acetivibrionaceae; genus Acetivibrio. The sequence goes on along the minus strand of JAEWSG010000121.1, from coordinate 7,461 downwards.
GTTGTGGAGAAAGTTACAACATCAGTTTCTGAATATACAAGGAATAGAAAAATTGGTCTTTTGTTTGATACGGACCAAGAAGAGTTAATTATGGCTTTTGATATAGATAAAATAGAGAGGATTTTATTAAATCTCTTGTCAAATGCAATAAAGTGTACTAGAGAAGGTGGACATATTGAAGTAAATGTTCACAGACAAACTCATAATGTTCTTATAACTGTTTCGGATACGGGGATCGGGATACCGGAGGACAAGCTTGAGCTTATTTTTGAAAGATTTGAACAGGTTGATAATTCATTGACAGGGGACCATGAAGGAACAGGAATGGGTTTGTCTTTGGTAAGATCACTTGTTGAAATGCACGGTGGAAATATTAGGGTGGAAAGCAATTTGGGTGTTGGTTCTAAATTTAGTGTTTTGCTACCGGTAAGGGTTTTGAAAGATAAAGAGTGTTTTAGTGATAGTGAGACAGATACTAAAATAGAAAGTGGTATAGATGAAAAGATCAACATTGAACTTTCAAACATATATAGATAACGTTATTTATGATACCTGGTGTCACATTAGGAATATTAATAGCCCGTTTATTAGGTGACACTGGTATGGCCATGATTTCTATTTAAATAAAATAAAAATGAAGAAGACAGCAGGAAATATAAAAAAACCTCATTACAAGCTATAACGCTTGAAACAAGGCTTTTTGCTTCTGGCAGGGGAGACGCGACTCGAACACGCAACTTACGGTTTTGGAGACCGTTGCTCTACCATTGAACTACTCCCCTTCGGCGCTTTTATAGTATACAACAGGTTTAAATTTATGTCAATGGGTGATTTTATTAAAATTTTTTATACAAACTTTACTTTGGAATTTGGAAATAATTATTGTTTTATGTGGTTGTGTAATAAAGTGGTAGTAGTAAAATGTTATATTTATATTGACATATATATATAAATTTGATATGCTGTTATATACGGGAGGAAGTGTCTATGGAGTACAACCTTGTGACTAAAGAAAAATTCATTGCAAGTGTTCAAGAATTAATATCTAGTGGTGATGGGCCTTTTAGCATTGCTGTAGCGGATGTTGATAATTTTGAAAATATAAATAAGATATATGGATATCCAATTGGAGATGAAGTTGTTAAGAAGCTGATTTCTGTGTTTGTACAAAATATTGCACCTGAAGACGTTATGACCAGGCATGGTGATGAGTTTAATATTCTCCTTGCGAAGAAAGGTGCCGAAAGAAGTTTTATGGAGATGGAAGAAATAAGACGATATCTTTCTGACAATACATTCACTTTGAGTGATAAAAACAAGACAGAGAACGTATATATAACTATAAGCTGTGGAATTGCAAGTTTTCCAAGGGATGCTAAAAATGCTGTAGAACTGTTCAGGGTTGCCGATAGTGCAATGTTTAGAGCTAAAAAGTTAGGTAAAAACAAGGTGTGTTTATCTGAAGCGGAAAGCATGGTTTTAAAGTCTAGCTACTTTACAAAGACACAGGTTGACAGGCTTTCAGAGTTATCCAAAGAGACTGAAAAGACCGAAGCATTTTTACTGCGTGAAGCTTTGGATGATTTGTTTAAAAAGTACAGTAAGTAAATTGTAAAATTAAATATAATTTAATACTTACGCTGAATCCAGTAATGGAACGGGAGAACCAATTTAGGGGTGAGTCCAAGGTATATCCTTGGTAGGGTTAACTTTCAACCCGAATCCGTCAGCTAATCTCGCAAGCGTTGAAAGAGAAGGTGATAGATGTACTTTGTTAAGTATACTCTTTTCTTTGACGCTACGGTGAAATACTGGTAGCGTTTTTTAATTTCTCTTTTCTACCTAGGTAAATCGTGAAAATGATTTTACGAGGACAAATTGATTATTTATGATAATAAATCAAGGAAATTGAAGTGCGATTTAAAATCTTTATTGCGTTCAATATAGATAATTTTGAGAACATTAATTTTTTATAGAATTTTGTTTTTTAGTAAAAAAGTGAATGGAGGGTAATCGATGATTAGAGTATGTATTTCAGGACTTGGAAAGACCGGCAAGGAAATCGCTAAGGTATTATTAGAACAGGATGATATAAAATTAGTATCGGCTATATGTAGTCCCTCTAGTGATAAAAAAGGAAAGGATTTAGGGGAAGTACTCGGCAACGAGGTCACAGGTATTACTATTGAAGGTTCTGACAATCTGGAAAAGATTATTTTCAAAAATCGGCCGGATGTAGTAGTTGACTTTTCAAGCCCAGAGGCAGCTGCAAGAAATGCAAAAATTTTCTCTAAAATGAAAGTGAACATTGTAATAGGTACCACCGGATTTTCAAAAATTGGTTTAAGGAGGCTTTTAGTACTTGCCAGAAAGTACAGAAATGGCATTGTGTATGCACCAAACATAACTCTAGGGGTAAATGTACTTATGCTGCTTACAAATTTGGCTGCAAATATTCTTAATAATTATGACTTTCAAATTACTGAAATCCACCACAAGAATAAAAAGGATGCCCCTTCCGGTACAGCCAAGAAGATTGCTGTAGAAATAGAAAAAGGACTTGTATATTCCGGTAATATGAATTCGGATATTCAAGTGCCGATAACAGCAGTAAGAGCAGGCGGGGTTGTCGGAAAACATGATGTGATGATTATTGGTGAAGATGATAAGATTGAAATCTCACACGAATCCTTTTCCAGGAGAGCATTTGCACTTGGAGCACTTCGTGCGGTCAGATTTATTAAAGGAAAGAGCGGATACTTTGAAATGAACGATGTACTTAACCTCAAGAAAGTATTAAATGACTATATTCATGAAGACACCAAATCATTTAAGAAACGCTATGCAGATTACTTGAATGATAGTGAAATAAAAGCTCTTTAGCATCTGTTGTAAAACACGGTGCTATCTGACATAACAAATTTTTAGTGCTTTAAAAGTGTAAAAATGCACTTCCTATAAAAGTGCTCCGCTAGATTTAGAAATAATTTCTATTTCGGGGCACTTATTGTTAGAGACTCCCTGCAGATATTTTCATGCTTCTTTTTATTATTCGATACGAGGGATACATTGCAAGAGCTCCCACAGTTTTTTTTGTGGAGAGTTTATTGGCCATATTATAGAGAGGAGATCTGATATGAATAGAGATTATCGTAAAATTGAATTATGGAAGGATATAACCAAAGAACAATGGGAGGATTGGAAATGGCAGTTTACAAATAGAATAACTACAGTAGAAGAGTTGGAACAGGTAATAACTTTGTCTGATGAAGAACGAGAGGGAATAAAATTATGTCTTACAAAGTTAAGGATGGCCATTACACCTTATTATGCTATGCTGATGAACCCGGAAGATAGCAATTGTCCTGTAAGAAAGCAGGCTGTTCCTACAATGTATGAAGCTCAAATTTCAAGATGTGATAGTAGAGATCCGCTACATGAAACAAAGGATTCACCTGTTCCGGGATTGACGCACAGATATCCTGACAGGGCACTTTGGCTTATTACAGACCAGTGTGCAATGTACTGCCGTCATTGCACAAGAAGAAGATTTGCAGGGCATGACGATAAAGAGCTTTCAATTCATAATATAGAGAGGGCTTTAGAATATATCAGGGGCACAATGGAAATTCGTGATGTTTTGATTTCCGGTGGTGATGCGTTATGTATTTCGGACAATCATCTTGAGTATATTCTTGAAAGATTAAGAGCAATTGAACATGTAGAAATAATAAGAATTGGTACAAGAGCACCTGTTGTGATGCCCCAGAGAATAACACAGGACCTTTGCAACATGCTGAAAAAGTATCATCCTATCTGGATAAATACTCATTTTAATCATCCTAATGAGCTTACCAGAGAAGCTGTTAAGGCATGTTCAATGTTGGCTGATGCTGGTATTCCGCTTGGAAATCAATCAGTACTTTTGAAAGGAATTAATGATTGTCCGTATATAATGAAAAGCCTTGTACAATCGCTTGTAAAAAATAGAGTAAGGCCATACTACCTATATCAATGCGACCTTTCGGAGGGGATTGAGCACTTCAGGACTCCGGTGTCAGTCGGCATTGAGATTGTTGAAATGCTTAGAGGTCATACTTCAGGATTTGCAGTTCCAACCTTTGTTATTGATGCACCTGGTGGTGGCGGTAAAATTCCGTTGAATCCGCAATACCTTGTTTCACAGTCAAGTGAAAAAGTAATTTTAAGAAATTTCGAAGGAGTAATATGCACATATACTGAACCAGAAGATAAGACACATCAGTGCAATAATTGTGGTCTTTGTGATAAATACAAAAGCAATGAATACCACGGACTTGAAAAATTGTATCGTGAAGAAAGGGTATGTCTAGTGCCTAGAAGTAATATCAGGGTGAACAGAAGGGAGGATAACCATGAAACAAGCAGAGCTTAAGTGTATAGAAAGCTATTATACCGAAATAAAGGGTGTTAAGGTGTTTGTAGATTATACTAATGAGAGACTGAAAATTATGGATACTTCCAGTGTTTCAGAAGATATTATAATGAATATTCTAGACCTGGCCAGAAGTGAGAATCTGGGAAAAGTCATTGCCAACTGCGGTATAAAGCTTCTAAAAGGTTTTAGAAACTGCAAATTTAAGATTGAAGGAGTTATTAATGGTTTTTTTAATGGTGAAGACGCATTATGTGTTTCATATTTTATAGATGATAAACGTGAGATATCAATTCATAAGGAGGAAGAAGATAAACTTCTTTACCAATGTGTCATAGATAATAAGAAAAAAGCCATGACAAAAAACAATGCTTATTTAATCAGGACTGCTGTTTCAAGCGATATCCCACAAATGATAAAGCTTTTTTCAAAAGTGTTTGAAACATACCCGTCACCGGTCTTTAGCAGTGATTATTTGCGAAAGGTGATGAGTGATAATATTTTATTTAAGGTTGCAGTTGAAAATGAAAAGATAATAAGTATTGCATCGGCTGATATGGATAAATTGAATATGAATGCTGAAATAACAGATTGTGCAACATATCCCGAACACAGAGGGAGGGGCATTTTACCAAATCTGATTTATGCTTTAGAGCAGGAACTTAGAAGCAATGGTTTTAAAACACTGTACAGCCTTTCTAGGGCTATAAATCTTGGAATAAATAAGTCCTTATCAAACCTAAATTACAATTATTGTGGCAGATTGGTAAATAATTGTCATATATGCGGAAAGTTTGAAGATATGAATATATGGGTAAAAAAGCTTAAATAATATACATCCGAAACTTATGGGTGTATTTAATTTCCGTGCACCATATTATGGAAAGGACTAAAGTTCAAGGCTGGTCGTTCCGCTGAGCTGTACTGCTTGGCCATGCAACCTGAACTGAGAGAATGTAAAACTCGCTACGGGTCGAATCAAACTCGCTTTGTGAAGAAAAGTGATTGGACTATTCATTCGCTTCGTTTACATTCTCTATAGCCTCTACAAAATGTCCTTTCCATAATATGGTGCACTATTAAATATGCACCCGAAACTTATTCAAAACTTGCAACACCTGTTCACATAATATATAATTGATTGAGAAATTAATCAGAGGCAAAGGTGATGGGTTTAGCGTGAACAAAGTAAACAGACATAGTACTTACAACACTTTATTTCATTGGCATAGTTTTAGGTTAAAGCTTGTATTTGAAGGAATTGCAGTCGGTGTTATCGCTGGTTTTTTGGTAGTATTATATAGGTATTCACTTGAAATGGCGATGGAAATCCTTACTAAAGTTTATAAAACTATAAGTACATATCCACATTTAATCCCTGTCTGGGCTGGGGTTTTGATATTAATTGCCATAGCGGTTGGAAAGCTGGTTAAGTATGAACCAATGATCAGTGGCAGTGGTATTCCTCAAGTTGAAGGTGTTCTCCTTGGAAAATTAAAGATGAGTTGGTGGAAAGTAATAGTGGGGAAATTTATAGGAGGAGTTTTGTCTATAGGTTCGGGACTTTCTCTCGGAAGGGAAGGTCCATCTGTTCAACTGGGGTCTGTTGTTGGACAAGGCTTCAGTAGAGTGTTTAAAAGAATTAAGCTAGAAGAAAAATATCTTATCACAAGTGGGGCTAGTGCCGGTCTTGCTGCCGCATTTAATGCACCATTGGCAGGTGTAATGTTTGCTCTTGAAGAAGTACATAAGAATTTTTCGCCACTGGTATTACTTTCATCTGTATCGGCTGCTTTGTCGGCAAATTATGTATCTAGTGGTTTTTTTGGATTAGAGCCGGTTTTTGATTTGAAAAGTTTGTCAGTTTTACCTCTTAGATATTATTTTTACTTGATTATATTGGGTGCTATATTAGGTGTGTCAGGGGTTATATTCAATAAGGTGCTGATCAAGACACAGGATTTGTACTTGAAGTTAAAATGGTTGCCAAGGGAATATTGGATATTGATTCCTTTATTTCTTTCAGTACCATTAGGATTTTTTTTGCCTCAGGTTTTAGGAGGAGGACATGATCTTATACAATCCATTATAAATACACATAATATAACATTAGCATTTCTTCTTATTATTTTTGTTTCAAAATTTTTATTTACCATGATAAGTTATGGTTCTGGTGCTCCTGGAGGGATTTTCCTGCCCTTGCTTTCTATTGGAGCATTAATTGGAAGTGTCTATGGATATGGATTGGTGCATTTGTTTCACTTTGACAGTAGCATTATTGGGACTTTTATTATTTTTTCAATGGCAGGTTACTTTACTGCAATTGTCAGAGCACCAATTACAGGAACAATACTTATTACAGAAATGACAGGTTCTTTTAATCAACTTCTTCCCATTGCAATGGTTTCAATCACTGCTTATATTGTTGCGGATCTTTTTGGTTCAAAGCCTATATATGAGTCGTTGCTCGAAAGAGTACTCCATAAACAGAACCCGGATATCAAGGTTGGCAGCACTTCGCGCAAGGCAATTCTAGAGTTTGCAATTTGTATGGGTTCGATACTGGACGGAAAAGAGATTAAAATGGTAAAATGGCCGGCACACTGTCTTCTGGTTGCTGTTAAACGCGGGGGACATGAGATTATTCCTAAAGGCGACACCATTATCCAATCTGGCGATTATCTGGTTGTGCTGACTAATGAAGATAGAGTTTCAAAGATAAATGATGGTTTTTCAAGATTGACAAAGAGTCGAGAAAGACGTAAGTAAAATTGATTTTCTTGAACAAATGTTGTGTTTGGTATTTTTTTATTATTGAAATTATGATATAAATTATAGATGAAAAACTCTAAAACTAAAATTAAAGGATGTTTTTCGTTTGGGTGCTATATACAGAGGAATTGGTGTGCATGTAAGTTTAGTGAAGAAAAATATGGAAGAAACATTGTGAAGCAAGTTGTAGAGCCTGTTAATGCGACGAGGAAAGGGAGAGCATTGTTTGAGCGAAGCGAGTTTTGCTCGACCCCGAGGAGTATTTACAGGCTCTA
>JAEWSG010000056.1 GCA_023398495.1 Bacillota bacterium | reverse complement strand
GATGGCATTTTTAGCGTCTTGGGACAGGAGGTCCCATAGACGCGGCGAAAAATTATCAGGACGAGGTACGATTTTTGCGCAGCAAAATATCGTTCATCTGTCTGCCGAATGGCATCCTACTGATTTTCTGCGAAGGTCTTGCAATGGAGATGTTTGACACTAAAACAACCGGCACAACTCTCAAATTAATTCCATTCCCCCCGCAATTCCGCTAATCATACAGCTTCAAATTATCAAAAATAGCATCTTTTCTAAAGAAATCCTGATGTCAAGGAAATTACTTGATTACAAAAGGAATTTTTTCTTTTATAGAGAATACTTACTATAATTTAGAAATTCATTTTTGGTTTATACTTTTTCAACCAGCTATGGAAAGGGAGATTATGCACAAATATAGTTTTTTGGAAAACATATTGTATCCACCTTCTTACATGAATAAAAAGAAGTTGGCAGTTGAGCTCAAGGGAAAAACTGTTCTCATAACCGGAGCGAGTTCCGGTATAGGAGAACACCTGGCATATATGCTGGCTGACATGAATATCCATATGATTTTGGTTGCAAGAAGAGAGGAAAAGCTTTTGGCAATTAAAAGTGATATAGAACAGAAAACTGCCAGAGTAAGTATTTTTCCAGCAGATTTAAGAAAAGCCGAAGATATGGAGGCATTGTTGACCTTTATTCATCAATTGCCTGATGGCTTGGACTATATAGTAAGTAATGCTGGAAAATCAATAATGAGACCAATTAACAACTCGTTGGACAGGTATCACGATTTCACACGAACTATGGCTATTAATTATTTTGCACCGGTTCAGTTAATGTTATCAACCATTCCGAACCTTGCAAAAAAGAAGGGGCATTTTATCAATATTTCAACGATAAACGTTTTACTACAACCTATACCTTATTGGGCTGCTTATCAAGCATCAAAATCTGCTTTTGATATCTGGCTCAGATCATCAGCTCCTGAGCTTAATGCCATGGGAATATCAACTACATCAATATATCTTCCGCTGGTCAAAACACCAATGATACTTCCAACAAAAGCATATAATAAAGCACCTGCAATGCGTCCGGATCATGTTGCAAGGATTATATGCAGGTCGATGTATACTAAAAGACGCTATTATAAGCCCTGGTGGCTGATTTTTGTACAACTTGGGTCAGTTTTACTGCGAGGAATTTGGGAATCGGCTGCTCCAGCTGTTTTAAAAGAAAGGGGGAAAAGGAATGTTTAAACTCATATATGTTCTTTACAAAATAAGATTGCTTTCTCCTTTTGGATTGTTCAGCTTACTTTCAGCTATTTTCAAATATGGTATAAATGTTATGGGACTTCTAGGCTTTGCAGAGCGGATACATGGCGATAAAGATGCCTTGGTGGATGATAATGAGACTTTAACTTATAATCAATTATTGAAACAATCGGAAAAGCTTTCGATCATAATGAAGGAAAAATATCAACTCAAAAGCGGCCAAAAAGTAGGCTTTTTATGTAGAAATCATGCTTCTTTGGTTAAATCAATTTTTGCTTTATCTTCTCTTGGAGCCGATTTATATTTTCTAAACGTCGAAATGAGTAAGGACCAGTTTAATAATTTATTGAAGCATTATGCTTTCGATTTTCTTGTATATGACTATGAGTTAAGTTCATTTATTGAAGATTCGAACTATACTAAGAACAAGGTCTTAAGCTATCATGACAATTTACCTGCAATAAACAACTTAGCGTATTCAGAGGTCAATAAAAAAGCAAAAAAGCACGGCATATCCTTTGGTAAAATTGTAATACTCACAGGGGGTACAACTACAGGAAATTCAAAGGCAGCAGCACACAAATCTTCTGTGTTTAACTTCCTTAACCCTTTTATAAGCATGGTTACCAGACTTAAGCTTATAGATTATAATACCGCTTATATTGCTACTCCTATGTATCATGGATATGGAGTGGCGGTATTATTTTTATTCATAGCATTAGGTAAAAAAATTATAGTAAATAAGAAATTTAATGCTGATAAGGCATGTACACTCATTCGTCAGAATAATGTTGAAGTGGTAACAATAGTGCCATTAATGCTATATAAAATGCTCAAAAGTAATCCTGATGACTTAAAATCACTTGCGTGCATTGCTTCAGGAGGTGCAGAGCTTAATCCGAAGCTTGCTGAGGAGACTTTCAGTAAATTGGGTTATGTATTATACAACCTGTATGGAACGTCAGAAGCAGGTTTGAATATAATAGCCACACCACAGGATTTGAAATATTCAACTAAAACCATTGGAAAGAAAATAGACGGGGTCAGGTTAAAGGTATTAGATGATAATAAATCCGAAGTTAAAGCAGGTGAAATAGGACAGTTCTGCATAAAAAACAGATGGTCTATGAAAAATGGAGCTAAATCCTGGATTGAAACTGGCGATATGGGCTATAAAGATGAAAACGGTTACTTTTATTTGTGCGGAAGAGTGGACGATATGATTGTTTCAGCAGGTGAAAATGTTTATCCTTTTGAAGTAGAACAGATTCTTACTACTCACCCCCAAGTAGAGGACGCAGCAGTTGTCGGGATTAAGGATGAAGCATTTGGACAGCGACTAAAGGTTTTTATTGTGCCGGCAAAAGATTCGTCCGTTACAAAAGAAGAAATAATAGAATGGCTACGTTCAAAAGTTGCAAGATTTCAAATTCCGAAAGAGATAGAATTTATTGATAATATGCCTTATACGCCTGTAGGTAAACTTGATAGAAAGCAGCTTAAAAATAAATAACCTTCAAATATTAAAAACTTTATATTATAACAATGAATTAAAACCCTTATTGTGGTTGACAATTATATATGATAAGATAAAATATCATTAGGTCATATTTTAGATACTGCAATGTAAGTTTTTTGAAATTGGAGGAATGGTTATACTAAGAGTTATATCAGGAGAGGCTAGGGGACACAAACTTAAAACATTGAAAAGCGACTTGACCAGGCCTACTTCAGATAAGGTTAAGGGATCGATTTTTAATATTATAGCGGCTGTTATTTTTGACACTGATGTACTGGATTTGTTTGCAGGTACAGGAAATCTGGGGATTGAAGCGTTAAGCAGAGGTTCAAGATCAGCGGTGTTTGTTGACAGAAGCCATGATTGTTTTCAAATAATCAAAGAAAACCTTATCCATACAAAACTTTTTGATAAGGCGGAAGTAATGGTAGCTGATGTGTGTAGTGCCTTAATCAAGCTTTCACAAAAGGGTGACAAATTTGATATAATTTTTTTAGATCCACCCTATGGTAAGGGACTTGTAGATGAGACACTAAAGTGTATTGCCGGTGTTGATATTATGAAGCCGGATACATTAATAGTTGCAGAGCATGATGTTAATGATACTGTTCCTGATAATGTCGGGAATCTTAAAAACTTCAGACAGCAGAAATATGGAGATACTTTAATATCATTTTACAGACACGAAGAAAATTAGTGCTTGGTAACAATATTTTTTTTAGAGCATACGGGTCTAAGAACAGAGGAAGTGTATGAACAGTTGAGCGTATATGTTTATCCGGGCAGTTTTGATCCCGTTACCAACGGGCATGTTGATATAATTAAGAGAGCTGCAAGCTTGTGCGACAAGCTTATAGTAGCAGTATTGGTAAACAGTAGCAAAAATCCGTCCTTTACGTTGGAGGAGAGGGTAAGTCTACTAAGATGTGCAATAGTGGATATTCCTAATGTTGAAATTGACAGTTTTTCAGGTCTGTTGATAGATTTTATGGTTAAGAAAAGGGCAACGGTTATTATAAAAGGACTAAGAGCAGTTTCAGATTTTGAATATGAGCTCCAGATGGCATTACTAAACAAGAATCTGGACCCTGAAATAGAGACGCTTTTTATGATGTCCAATATAAATTATTCCTTTTTAAGTTCGAGTTCAGTAAAAGAACTTGCAAGGAATAAAGGAAAAATAGATGGATTGGTACCCGATTGTATAAAGGAAGAAGTTATTAAAAAATTCAGTATATAGTTCAAAATCCTGGGAGGGGTTTTAATGGAGATACTTTCGATACTTGAGACTTTGGAAGATGTTGTAGAAAAAAGTGTAAGTGTACCGTTTTCCGGTAAATGCATGGTTGACAGGGAAGAAATACTTGAGATTATCAAGGAAATGAGACTTAAGCTTCCTGATGATATCAAACAGGCAAAATGGGTTAAGGAAGAAAGACAGAAGATTCTTTTAGAAGCCCAGAAAGAAGCCAATAATATTGTAAAGGATGCTGAAAACAAAATTGCGTCTCTTGTTGACGAGCATGAGATTACAAAACAAGCTTATGAGCAATCGAATGAAATAGTTTCAAATGCTCAGAAAAATGCCAGGGAAATAAGACTTGGCACTAAAGAATATGCGGATAATGTACTTGCCAAGGTACAGGAAATACTCGAAGAAACACTTGAAGTAATAAAGGTAAACAGGGAAGAAGTAAAGTAATCTGTTTAAGTTTTCTGGTTTGGCAAAATATTACATACTATTTTTCACACAGCAGCTATTCTTAAAGAGCATGTTTTAAAAGCGACCTATCTGTAGATATAGTTATGAAGTGGAGTTTTCATAGTATGTTTTTATTTTGCAGTTTAGTAGCGTTTTTTCTTTGTGACTCGTTTCTTAAAGGTCTGCCCTCATTCCTAAAATGTTCAATATATAAATCGTGAAAATGATTTTACATAGACAAATTGAATTTTCACGATAATAAATCAAGGAAATTGAAGCACGATGTAAAATCTTTATCGCGTTCAATATATGTGATTTTTGCGTCTCTTTATTACAAATGATATTACTCCAATTACTATAAGAATAATAAGTGAATAGGACATATTTCTGATTGAATTGAGCATGTAGTTAAACCATGTCCAGTCGGATGAATATGTAAAATATCCGAAGACACTCTGACTCTTTAATTGAACTATAGTGGAGAGTTTCATGAAAACGGATATATAAATGGCGGCAATAACCCCTTGGATAAATTTACCAAACAGGTAGGGTTTTATACTTATATCGGTTTTTGAGATTATGCTGTAGACCTGGAAATGAACTGACAAACCTGCCCAACCAAGAATCAAGCTAACTGCTGCGAGCTGCTGTGCAAAAGAAATCCCTTCGACCTTACTTACCATATTTATACCAGTTGTAATTTCGAAAAAACCACTTAAAATTGGTGCAACTATATCTCTTGAAATTCCGATTAGTGAAAGAAACCCGGCAAATAATGTTGCTATATAGTTTATGGCGCCTGTTTCGAGCAGAAGATTAATAATTACTGAGAATAAAATGATAAAACCTCCGATGGCAAGCATAGTATTTATTGAGTTCCTTATCGAGTCACCTAATACTTCTCCTATGTTCACCGGTCGGGTATTTATCAGCTCTTTTTTAAATCTGTTGAATACTTTGTCTGATACAATGCTTTTAATGCGGTCTTTGCGATTGCCATAGAATCTGAACAGAATTCCAACTGTAAGGCTTGCTAAAATGTGGCAGGACAACAGGATAAACCCTATTCTAGGACTGTTGAACATGCCCACAGCTACTGCACCAATTATGAAAAGTGGGCCTGAGTTGTTGGTGAAAGCAAGAAGTCGTTCTGCTTCCGCTTTGGTAAGAAGTTTCTCTTCACGCATGCTTGCAGTAAGTTTTGCACCTACAGGATAACCACTCGGTAATCCTTTTTAGTGTAAATGATTTTATTGTATGTTTTGATTATATTTGATAGAATAATATGTAAATTAAATAATATGTAATTGATATTGATTTGAAGGAGGTATGTTCATGAAGAAGTTTAGTTTGACATTACTTATAACATTTGTGGTACTAGCAATTTCAATAGCATCTTTTACGTATTTAGGAGGAGACTCAAAGAGTATTGCAAGTTCAAATGAGAATATAAAAACAGTAACGTCTATATTGGATTGGATGAGATATTCAGAATTAGAATCTTTAGTTACGGCAGCTGATCTGATTATAATTGGTGAGGTCAAGAAGCCATATAAGGAAACAGTAAAAATTTACCCAAATGATACTAGATTTACTAAGGAAGAAATTGATAGATTAGGGGCTTTTGAAATTTGTACATTTTCGGACATAAAAGTCAAGAAAGTATTAAAAGGGAATGTGAAGTTAGATAAAATTATAGAATTGAAAGATTTTGGTGGTGTGTACGAGGGCATAAAGTATGAAGATGCTAATAATAAAAAAGATCTTAAAGAAGGAAGTAAGTATCGTTTGTTATTTTTGAAAGATTTTACAAAGAATACTCCTGGTGCTCCATATTGTACATTAAACCCATATGAAGCACATATTGAATTATCGGATGTTGATTTCCTGAATAATGAAATTGATTTTACCAAAGCAAAGGTTAAATCTACTGATAATAAGATATTTGAGAATAATGTAGAAGTATCCAAAGTGATTGAAGTAATAAATGAATGCACTAATAAGTGACAAAATCTCCTTCTTGGCAATAATTACAAATAACAAAAGCCAAGGAGGAGATTTTTCACGATTTATATATTAGGGAGATTAGAGGTGTTCTCCTGATTTTCTTCAGATACACAGTATTTTTCTATCATTTCTATTGAAATTTTCAACCAGGCTTCAAAGGCTATTTTTTCTTCTATTGTCCAATTGTTGTTAATAATTTCAGCCATATTGACACCAACCCTGTTATTGAGAACACTTTTATACAGTATATTTTCTATATTATTTGTCCTAGTACTTTGTAAAATCTCATTCTTTAATTTGTTCAAAGATTTTACAAACATTCCAAAGAGAATAGTATAACAGCTAAATTAAAGTAATAAAAATATACATAACAAAATGTATTCCAGGGTGATTAAGTCTATGGATAGCAAAAAAAGCAATCAAACAGCAGCAATATATGTCAGAGTAAGCACTGAAGAGCAAGCTAAGGAAGGGTATTCAATTCCGGCACAAATTGAAGTTTTGTCACAGTATTGTAAACTCTACAATATGACAGTATATAAAGTATATAAGGATTTGGGGATCTCAGGCAAATCCATGGAAAACCGCAGTGGACTACAAGAATTGCTTAAGCATGCAGAGAATAACTTATTTGATGTGGTCCTTGTATGGAAAACCAACAGATTAGCCCGTAATCTAAAAGATCTACTGGTTTTAGTTGACTGGTTGGAACAAAAGAATGTGGCTTTTATAAGCTATTCTGAGCATTTTGATACTTTTACCCCAACAGGAAGGATGACAATGCAGATTCTTGGCTCTATCGGGGAATTTGAAAGAAATACTATTGTAGAAAATGTTAAATTAGGACTTAAGCAAAGATTAAGCATGGGTAAAACCATTGGTAGGATAGCCTTTGGTTACAAAAGTATAAATAAAGAGTTACAAGTTATAGAGGAAGAGGCTCATATTGTAAAAAGAATGTTTGAAATATCGAGCACAATGCCAGATGTTGGATATAAAAAGATTGCTGTTTTGCTCAATTCAGAAGGTTATAGAACCCGAAAAGGAAAACTTTGGGCGGGAGATACAGTAGAGGATATATTGAAAAACCCGATTTATATTGGGAAATTACGACATGATGTTCAACATAATATTAAAGGCGATAATTATTTTGAGGTTGATGGAATACATCAGGCTATCATTGATAAGGATACCTTTTATAAGGTTCAGGCAAAGTTGGAGAACACACCTGAATGCATAAAAAACATAAAGGGCAGCAATGACTATTTCCTTGTTGGGCTTTTGCGATGCCCGTATTGTGGTGGAAGTATGGTAATGCGTGGTTCGAGAGGATATCGGTATTATCAGTGCCTTACGTATCATCGTTATGGCAAAACTGGTTGTAAAGGGATTACTATTTCTGCAAATAATATAGAAAAAATAGTTTTGGAAAAGATAAGAGAAGTAACAAAAACTAAAAAAAATACTCTTAACATGATAAATAATGCCCGTAGTAAGAAAGAAACTGAATATGAACCACTCCAGAATGCTATTGCCAATATTCAGGCGGAGATTGATTCACTGGAAGAAAAGAAATACAGATACTTTTCATTGTTTGAGGAAAAGGGAATAGACAAGAGCCTGTTTATTGAAAGGATAAATCAGGTATCAGCGGAACTTGAGGTGCTTAAGAAAAGAAAGGATGAATTTGTAAGCCGTACAAGGACTATAGGAGCAAGAATATCTGATGAGCAGATAGTGGAGCACCTGCAAAATTTCTTGCCAATTTTTGAGAAAGCAGATATGAATGATAAAAAGAGATGGATACGCTCATTGATAAAGGAGATACTGTTTACAGAAGATAAAAAGTTGAAAAAGATTGTATTCAGATTTCCTATTGAAGAGCTTTCGATTGACTGTGAAGTTTCGTAAGAATAGTGTTCACTTTGGCAGTAAAAATATAAGTATTATATATTTTATGCTATAATAGCATTAAGTTCAAAACTACGAACGAGGGGATGATTATATGACATGGGAAGATGTTAAGAAGGCTTACCCTGAGCAATGGGTACTTATAGAGGCTGTAGAGGCACACACAGAAGGTGAAAAAAGAATTGTCGAGCACATGGATGTCATCGGCAGCTTTGATGATGATGGAAACAAGGCATTTGAAAAGTATATTGAGATGCATAAAGTTCATAAGGAAAGAGAGTATTATATTTACCACACTTCTAATGAAAAGCTTAATATTGGCGTTAAGAAGTGGATGGGGGTAAGACTGTAATGACAAACATAATATTAAAGGAAGGTCTTATTTATACTGAGGTTACACTAACTCATAAAAACAATACTGTTGTGCTAAAAAATGCTTTAGTTGACACAGGTTCTGCATCATCAGTTATATCAAAAGATATAGCAGATGTTCTTGAATTAAAGCCCGAGCCTACAGATGTTATTAATTCCGTTCAAGGTGTTGGAGGGTCAGAATCTGTAATTGAAAAGAAAATTGACATAATAAAACTTGATGGTACTGAAATGTTTGAGTTTTATATTCAGGTTGGAGCTATGGATTATGGTATTGAACTTGAAGCGATTATTGGACTGGATTTACTTACAGCATGCCACGCCATGATGGATCTGAACAATTTTATATTATCTACACCGGAAGGTTAGTAGAGCGTTTTTGTGTGATGATATTAATTATAAGATGAGGCTGTGTACTATGATTTGGGAAGATATCAAAAAGGCTTATCCTGATCAATGGCTGATTATTGAGGCTATTGAAGCACGAACTGAGGGCGATGAAAGAATATTGATTAATATTACAGTCATTGAAACCTTTCGGTATGATAATAATAGAGCTATGCTGGAATATGTTAAACTTCACAGGAAACACAGGGAAAAGGAGCTTTATGTTGTTCATACATCCAGGGCAGAACTTGGGATTATAGCTCAGGGATGTATGAAATTTTAGATTATAATTTTTGAAAGATGAATGAAAGTAGAATAACACATATCTGAAAACGGTCTTTATTATCTTATTTTATATTTCTCGAAACCTTCAAATTCGCTATTTTACCCAATTTCACCTATGCACCCACTAAACAGGATAACCACTTGTTACACCCATAGCAAGAGCAAAAGAACCACAGCCCGGAACATTAAAAAGCGGCCGCATAATAGGCTCAAGCAGTATGCCTACTGATTTTATGAATCCTGTGCGATTAAGGATTTCCGATGCGACAAAAAAGGGAAACAATGATGGAAATACGACGTTCAGCCACAGGTGTAGGCCCTTCGAGGCTGATTCAACTGCGGTGTGAGAAAAAATTATCAGCATAAGGATAAAGGTAATACACATCAGGGGAAGAAATAGAGACCTTAAGTGAATAATCCTGACCGACTTCTTATTGTAGAAAATGACCAAGAGAATAAAGCTTGCAATTATCAAAGAATAAAGATTCATATTTCACCTTTAAATTTAAGTTTTCCTTTAAGTTTATTCTATTAAGCAAGAAATAAACTTATACCCACTTCGTTTTTGTGAAGCATATTTTAAAAACATGCAGTACATTTTGTGATATTTTTTTGTGAAAAACTATAAAAAAAAGTCAAAAATGTTCGATATAGAATTATGAAAAAGAATTTATTATTATACAACAGATAATATGTCAAACAAGTGGAGAGGTATCAAAGTGGCTAACTATAAGGTAGATGTAGCTAATTTGGATAAAATCATAAAGAAAACTATTGAAGCCATAAATAATAGCAAAGTTGAGTTGTTTGACATAGCAGAAAATGCCAGAAAAGAATGCGGAAAACTTGAACAGGAGCTAAAAGACCTGAAGGCACAAACCATATTACTTATTGAAAATGTTGAACTTTTGGAAAATCAATTGAAAGCCAGCAAGAAACAACTAATGTTAGTAAGCAAAAATTACGATAAATACACAGAAGAGGAAACAAGACAGGCATATGAAAAAGCGGATAATCTTAGATTGGAACTGGCAGTTAAACGTGAACAGGAACAGTTTATAATAAAGAGACGAAATGAATTGGAAATCAGATTAAAGGATTCCATAAGGACGGCTGAAAAGGCAGATAAACTTATCGCAAATATTGGAATATCTTTAGGATGTCTTACAGGAGACCTTCAGCAAGTAACTCTTCAGCTTGAAGATTTGCAGCAGAAACAGATAATGGGCTTGAGAATAATACAAGCTCAGGAAGAAGAAAGGCAGCGTGTTGCAAGAGAGATACATGATGGTCCTGCACAATCGATGTCCAATATTGTTTTAAAGGCTGAGATATGTGAACGTTTGGTAGAGGCCGAGCCCGTAAAAGCAAAGGATGAGCTTAAAAATCTAAAGTCAGTAGTTCGGGATACGCTTCAGGACATACGAAAAATTATATACAATTTAAGGCCTATGTCTTTAGATGATTTAGGTTTGGTTCCGACACTTCAAAGATATATTATCACTTATCAGGAAGAATCAAAGACAGAAGTGACTTTTAAAACCCGTGGGGCTTGCGAAGATATACGACCGGTGATATCACTGACAGTTTTCAGGCTTGTACAGGAAGCTATCAGCAATATCAGAAAGCATGCCAAGGCGAGAAGCGTTTCAATAAATCTTGAGTTTTTGGAAAAAGAACTAAAACTATACATTTATGATGATGGCAAGGGGTTTAATATGAATGATCTAAAAGTCAGAAAAGAAGACATAAGCAGTGGCTTTGGGCTTTATAGCATGAGAGAGAGAGTTGAACTCTTAAATGGCAATTTTGAGATTAATTCTACAGTAGGTAAAGGCACTAAATTAAGCATTTCTGTACCCTTAATTCCGGACGAGGAGGTCTCAAATGGATAAGATACGAGTTCTGATTGCTGATGATCATACTATGGTAAGGCAGGGACTTAAGCAAATACTTGAGTTGGAAAATGATATGGCTGTTATTGCTCAGGCACCAAATGGTGAGGAAGCTATAAAACTTGCCAAAGAGTGTAGTCCTGACGTTATATTGATGGATATAAATATGCCTGGTATGAATGGCTTGCAGGCAATTAAGGAAATGAAAGATGATAATATTCCATCAAAGATAATTGTTTTGACTATTCATGAAGATAGGGAGTACCTTTTTAAAACACTTCAGATGGGTGCAGAAGGATATGTGCTAAAAGATGCGGAGCCGGGTGTTCTGGTTGAGGCAATAAGAAGTGTGAACAGGGGACAATCTTATATACAGGCTAATATGACAAGAGAGCTTGTAAAAGAGTTTAATAAAATTACACTTCATGATAAAAGTAAAAGTGAGGAGAGCAACCTGACAGCCAGAGAAGTTGAAGTACTTGAGCTGATAGCTGAAGGTATGATAAATAAGGAGATAGCAAAACGTTTATACATAAGCGAAAAGACAGTTAAGAACCACGTATCCAATATATTCAGAAAATTGAACGTATCAGATAGAACACAGGCAGCTATTTATGCTTTTAAACATAATATGACAAATTAATAGTAAAGCTTCATAATGACAATTAAGATGAAGATAAAGACCTTCCGTTACTAATGGTAACAGGAAGGTTTTTCTTTTGTCTTAAGAAAGTGAATTGGTATTATCAAAAAACAAACCCATTGAACAGTGGAAGTTCCCTTTATTCTACATTCTGTTCTATAGACGCGGCGAAGAATTATCAAGTTGGTTAATTTTAACAAATTAATATCCAATGCAATCTGGCAGAAAATAATACTGACAGAATAGAGTTATCAGCCCCAACTAGCAGCAGTGGGACGATACCTGTCCAATTGTCCCTGGTGGGACGATGTACCTGTCCCTTTGTCCCACCTGTCCCTTTGTCCCATTACGATTAATGGACATATGTTTTCTGATTTGGGTAGTAAGGCCATTGAGAGGCGTGTTTCCTATTTGTTTTATAGGTACATTAGGCTAATGAAATGGGGGCGTGCGATGGATAGAATATTAGCTGCAAAGCTTTTATAATAAGAATATAAGGTTACAACAAACCTTGTAGCAAGGGGGTTTTAAAGAACCATGAACGCTATAAAGGAATTCATTAGATCGGTTAAGAAGCAGAAAGGACAGGGACTCGTCGAATATGCATTCATAATAATCTTCATAGCGATGGCTGCATTCGCAACTCTTGGCTTATTAGGTACATCAGTGGTCAATTTCTACAATTACTTCATGAGTTTGTTTTAACTATAGATAAGGAGCATTGGAGGAAATTTTTAAAATCAAACTAAAAAAGTGAAAGGTGGAATTTTAATGATGAGAATGTATTTTGATTATCTAAAGGCACTGGTAGGAAACAAAAAAGGGCAGGGTATGGTTGAATACGGCTTGATAATTTCACTGATAGCGGTAGCATGTATAGCAGCGTTGATAGTTTTAGGTCCTAAAATTGCAACTCTATTCTCGGGTGTAGCCGATAATATAACAGCTCCATAAATTTTAAATAAAAATGTATTTGAATAAATAAATAAAAAAGTGAAAGGTGGAATTTTAATTATGAGGATGTATTTTGATTATCTAAAGGCACTGGTAGGAAACAAAAAAGGGCAGGGTATGGTTGAATACGGTTTGATAATTTCACTTATAGCGGTAGCATGTATAGCAGCATTAATAGTTTTAGGGCCCAAAATTGCAACCTTATTCTCTGGTGTTGCTGATAGCATAACAGCTCCATAATATCTACTGGACTTAGCTGCCCTACTTGGTTTCAGGTAGGGTAGCTTTTTAGGAAATTATACAAATCTTCTTAAAAAGTTTTTTAACAAACTTTTAGAAGATATTGTTCTTTTATAAGGTGAAAGGTTGTGTACTTTATGTTAAGGAAAGCGAGGCTGTATGGTCAAAAAGGTCAATCAATTGTAGAAACAGCACTTATACTTCCGATAATAATCCTTATATTAACAGGTATAATTGATTTTGGTTTGATGTTTAACAACTATCTGGTTATAACAAATGCTTCAAGAGAAGCAGCAAGAAATGCAGCTGTCGGTGCAACGGATGCTGAAATTACAATAATGGTCTCAAACATGACATCTAGCCTGGATGGATCAAAGCTTTCTACTTCTATCTATCCTGGTCAGGCATTGCGGAAAAAAGGTGATGAAGTAATTGTAACCATTAAATATGACAATGCATTGCTTACACCGGTTATATCATCAATAATACCAAATCCAATGCAGCTTGAAGCAAAAACGATAATGAGGATGGAATAGTGAGGGATGAGTTATGGGGAAGGGAGTAATGCTTATAAAGCTATTGAGAAACAGGAACGGCAGTACTTCAGTTATTTTTGTGTGTTCCACTGTAATTATTATTCTTTTGTCTGCAATTGTAACGGATATAGGCTATATTGCAATTGAACGGTATAAACTGGATAGGGTAGTAGATAGAATTGCCCAAATGGGAGCTACAGCTCTGATAGCAGATAAAAGTGAATGCATAAAGGTTATAAATGAAAATGCAGCTAAAAGCATCAGTAATATAACAAAGCTTGATATAAATGTGTCCGACAATAACAGAGAAATGTCTATAAACATAGAAAGAAAACTCGACTATATTTTTTTAAAATTCATAGGCTTTAACGATAAAAAAATAAATTCAAGGGTCACAGCAAAAGTTTCCAATGTAACATCCTATAAAGGAATAAGACCGTTTGCAATTCCAAAAACTGAAATTAAATATGGAAAGGAGTATTGTCTGTCAACAGCAGGTGATAAAGCCTTTCAAAAAACCGAATATTCAAATTACCTGAGATTAATACCTGTAAATATAGGGAGTGGGAACTTTGCAACAGGTATATTATATGGATTTAATAAGGCGGTTAACACCGGAGAACGAATATATGAATTATCTCAAAGTGATTTTAAGGATGGAAATGAAAGTATTAATAAATTAATTGAAAAGTGTAAAAGGCAACCTCCGTGTACTTATGATAATTATGATAATGCTTGTTCAAGGATAATTATTTTACCGGTAGTAGATATTGGTGGTAAATCAAGTGAGAATTCTATGATTGTTATGGGGTTTACAGCATTCTTCATCGAAGATGTAAGTATGAGTGAGGAAAAGGATAAGGGGATTGAAATTAAGGGAAGATTTATAAAATATACGGTTAACTCAATTACCAGTGATGGTATTGCGGATTTCGGACTTCTTGGTGTCAGGCTAAAACACTGGTAGGGAACCTATATTTCACTTATGCCTAAGGAGGGACAGTATGGAATCAGTAAATAAGAGGGTAGTAGTAATTTCAATAATATTGGCACTATTTACAACAGCGTTAGTATTTCTATACATTAAGGATGCAACTGTAAAACCTGATATTGTAGAGTATATTGATGTTTATGTTGCAGCTAAAACAATGCCTGAAAAACACGAAATTGCTGAGGCTGATATTAAGAAAACGCGGGTTACTAAAGAGTATGTTAATCCGGATGCGGTTCTGGTTCAGGCTGATATCATAGGTAAGCGGCTTAAGGATAGTGTTATTGAAGGAGAGCAGATTCTGATGAGAAGGCTGGTTCAGGAAGATAATTTTACATTGGCATATAAGGTACCTGAGGATATGAGAGCTATAAGCGTAAACGTTAATGAGCAGATTGAGGTAGCAAATCTTATCAGACCTGGTGATTTTGTAGATATAATAGCAAGTTTTCCATTAGAAAATCAAGATATAGGCCAAAATACAATAATAAGTTTGGGTAAATCTGAAACGGTTATACAGAATGTTCAGGTGCTGGCTTTAGGGCAGAACATGGTAATAGAGGAAGGTAAAGATATGGAACTTCCAAAAACGGTAACACTTGCGGTTACCCCAAAGGATGCAGAAAAGCTGACTTTTGTGTCTGAGTTCGGTTCCATAAGGATGACCTTAAGAAGCATAGGTGATGATAAAATTATATCAGGTGACGGTGTGATTAAAGATGATGTAGTAAGTAGCAAGGGTGTAATAGTTGTACCAAAACAGTAGATGGAGGAGAATAATATGGAAAAGATAAAAGTTGTAATAGTTGATGACACCGAAGAAACCAGAAATAATGTAAAAACACTTCTGTCTTTTGAAAAACGTATAGAAATTATCGGTGAAGCGGAAAATGGTGAAGAAGCTATCTTTATTGTAAAGGAATCGAGACCGGATGTGGTTTTGATGGATATAAACATGCCGGTAATGGATGGAATAAAGGCAACTGAGGAAATTTCCATGAGTGTTCCTGAAACGGCAGTTATAATAATGTCCGTTCAGGGAGAGAGCGAATACTTGAGGAAGGCTATGTCAGCAGGTGCAAGAGATTTTTTGAACAAACCTTTTTCCAGTGACGATTTGATAACAACCATACTTAAAACTTATGATGTTGAGTCGCAGAGGAGACAGAGATCAAATGTAACAAAGGTCAAGGAAGAAGTGAAATCAAAAATAATTACTGTATTTTCAACTAAAGGCGGAGTTGGTAAAACAACACTAGCTTCAAACCTGGCTGTAAGTTTGGCAAGGACAACAAAAAAAAGGGTTGCACTTGTGGATCTGGATCTGCAGTTTGGTGATGTTGCAATAATGCTCAATGCATCGGTAAAAAATACAATCAGCGATATTATTAAGGAGATTAACCAACTCGACAGTGATGTTGTGGAAGATTATCTGGTAACCCATTTCTCAGGTGTAAGGTTACTTCCTGCACCAATTAAGCCTGAATATGCAGAATACATAACCTCTTCCCATGTTGAAAAAATACTCAACACACTTAAAGAACATTATCATTACATAATTGTTGATACATCAGCAAGTTTTCACGAAACAGTTCTCCAGGCTCTGGATATGTCAGACAAAATTCTTATGCTTTCTACTTTGGATCTACCTACGATAAAGAATGTTAAAGCAGGACTTGATGTAATGGAGACACTGCATTATCCAAAGGAGAAAATAAATATAATCCTGAACAAGGCATCAGAGCAATTTGGCATTAAGTATAAGGATTTTGAGAACACATTAAAGCATCAGATATGGGCATTTATACCCGAAGATAGCCAGACAGTAATTACTTCTGCAAATAAGGGATTTCCGTTTGTGATGACAAGGACTGAAACAAAAGTGGCAAAAGCAGTTACAAATATTATGAATGATCTTATTGCAGATAAGGAAACTCCTGAAAAGGAAAAAAGTACCGTAAAGAAGTTGTTTGGAATATAAGGTATGGCAAAAATATAATTTCCAACTCTGGATAACGAAAAAGATGATTTAATAACATTTTCAAAATATGAAAATAGGAAGTAAATTTTTCGTTATCCCTAAGGTGATAATGGAGCGGAGGTATTAAAATGTCACTTCTTGAAAGGATTCAAAAGGAAAAAAGCGTTGAAGTTGTTGATAATAAAGCTCAGAAGATAAAAAAGACACAGGTTGCTCAGGAAGACCCTTATGCAGCCATTAAAGCGAAGATACACAGCAAAATTATTGAAGAAATTAAAAGCGATTCCCTTAAGGATCTAGGTCCTAATGGAGATGAAATATTAGAAGAACAAATATCCGGAATAGTTGAGAATATTTTAAATGAGGAAAGCTCATATATTACAAAAAATGAACGTCAGAAAATTCTTTCGGAAGTAATAGACGAAACCATTGGATTTGGTCCCATAAACCCCCTGATTCACGATCCGACAGTTTCTGAAATAATGGTAAACGGGCCAAAACAGGTATATGTTGAAAAGAAGGGGAAACTGGTGCTGTCGGATGTGAAATTTAAAGATGACCAGCATGTTATGCATGTTATTGAAAAGATTGTTGCTCCGCTAGGAAGAAGAATTGATGAAAGCTCTCCAATGGTAGACGCAAGACTTCCAAACGGGTCCCGTGTTAACGTAATAATTCCTCCACTTGCTTTAGATGGCCCAAGCATAACTATAAGAAAGTTTTCTGAAAAACCTTATACTGTAAAGGATCTGATAAACTTCGGGACAATAACTCCTAATGTTGCAATGTTTTTAAAGGCTTGTGTTGAGGCAAGACTGAATATTGTTGTTTCAGGAGGAACCGGAAGTGGTAAAACAACAACCTTGAACGTTATTTCTTCCTTTATTCCCGAGGATGAGAGAATTGTAACCATAGAAGATGCTGCTGAAATTCAGCTTGGACAGGAACATGTGTTAAGACTTGAAACGAGGCCGCCCAATATAGAAGGTAAAGGTGCTATTGCAATTAGAGATCTTGTAAGAAACTCACTGAGAATGAGGCCTGATAGGATAGTTGTAGGGGAGGTCAGAAGTGGAGAGGCACTTGATATGCTACAGGCCATGAACACAGGACATGACGGTTCTCTTACCACAGGCCATGCCAATACACCCCGAGATATGCTTGCGAGGCTTGAAACTATGGTGTTGATGGCAGGTATGGATCTTCCGGTTAAGGCTATAAGGGAGCAGATAGCATCGGCGGTTGATATTATTGTTCAGCAGTCAAGGCTAAAAGACGGTAGCAGAAAGATTACACATATTTCTGAAGTTACAGGAATGGAAGGTGACATAATTACTATGCAGGATATATTTGTTTACAAGCAGTCCGGAAAAGATGAGAGAGGCAGATTAGTTGGTGATATAGTACCTACAGGCATAAAGCCCAAATTTATGGAGAAGTTTGAAAAGGCTGGTATAATGCTTCCGTCTGATTTATTTACTGCCTAGTAGTGTGTTCTCAAATTACCTATGCAAAATGCACATCCTATGGTTTTTGCTGATTAACAAAATTAAATTCTAGAATTTTATTTTGTAAATCAGCACTAATGTTTTATAACATTACCAATTTGAGAGGAAGGGACTTTTAGATGATGAACTTTATTCTGATATCAGCATTCCTGAGTGTTTTCCTTTTTGTCTATCAGATATTAAAATTTCTTATAGGCAAGCAAACTCCTATTATGCGTTTAAACAGTTATACAAATTCAATAGAAACAGGAGCAGAAGGGAAGAAGAGGAGTAAGCATAAGGAATATAAAGCGGGTTTGGGCTTAATTGCAAGAGGAGTTAAGGATGCTAAATCCCTTGACGGCTATAAGAAAAAGATACAGCTTGAACTCCAGCGGGCACATATTTTGTTGAAGCCGGAAGAGTACATAACTGTAAGTATTATACTCTTTTTTGCACTGGGGACTTTTATGTTTGTTTTGTCAAGTACATCTCCTTTTGCTGTAATAATTGCTATAGTTGGCGGAATTGCAGGATGGATATTACCGTCTCTGTATCTTAAAATAAAGATAAAGAAGCGTATTAAAGTTTTAAATGATCAACTCAATGACGCAATTGTGCTTATTTCAAATTCACTAAAAGCAGGATATAGTTTCTTTCAGGCTGTAGATATTGTAAGCAAGGAAATGACAGGCCCGATGGCTGAAGAGTTTACCCAACTTCAGAAGGAAGTGAATTTTGGTACAACAACAGAGAAAGCACTTGAGAATTTAGTTAGCAGAGTAATCAGTGATGACCTTGAACTGGTTGTAACTGCTGTTTTGATTCAAAGACAGGTTGGTGGAAATCTCTCTGAGGTCTTAGACAATATTTCTACGACAATCAGAGAAAGGATCAGAATAAAGGGAGAAGTTAAAACTGTAACGGCACAGGGAAGAATGTCAGGATTAATAATCTCCTTATTGCCACCAGCGTTAGGATTAATATTATTTCTTATAAACAAAGACCATATAATGGTTTTATTTACTGACCCTATAGGACTTGGAATTCTTGGATTTTCGATATTTATGGAAATAATAGGGATATATTTTATTAGCAGAGTAGTTAATATTGAGGTGTGAGGTGTTAGGATATGACAATATATTTACTTGTGGCTTCAATTTTTATTTCATCATATTTAATATTCTATGCTTTTGTAGGTGTTTTCTACAGAAATAAAAAAGTAGTAAGCATAAGGCTGGACAGAATTTCAAAGGAAGATATGAAGACCTTGGAAAGCGAGTTGAACCAGCCGTTATTTGTGAGAGTTGTTCGACCTATACTCGATGATATAAGCAGAGTTATATTAAAAATTACTCCAAAAGAGTTTAAGGCTGCTTTTGAAAAGAAAGTAATAAAGGCAGGTAACCCCTTTAATTTGTCCATGAAAGACTGGATAAACATGCAGGTTATAATAGTGGTGATTTTACCGTTTATAACGGCAGGGATATGCTACTATCTGGGATTGGATATTAGAAGTATATTTTTTATAGGGATAACTGAGATCTGTTTGGGATTATTGTTTCCCAATCTTGTGTTAAATAAGCAAATAGCTCAAAGGCAAAAGAAGATTCTTAATTCTCTTCCAGATGTGTTGGATTTGTTGACTGTAAGTGTCGAAGCCGGACTGGGATTTGACGGAGCATTGGCAAAAGTTATTGACAAGATGCCCGGGCCTGTTGCAGATGAATTTGAAAATGTTCTGCAGGAAATGAAAGTGGGAAAACAAAAGAGAGATGCCCTTAAGGATATGGCAGAAAGAGTTGGGATTCACGATCTTACAACCTTTGTAGGATCAATAATTCAGGCAGACCAGCTTGGTGTCAGCATTGGTAATGTGTTGAGACTCCAGTCTGAACAGATGCGTGAGAAAAGGAGACAAAGAGCTAAGGAAAAAGCAATGAAAGCCCCGGTAAAAATGCTGATTCCTATGGTTTTGTTTATTTTTCCTACAATTTTCTCTGTTCTGATTGGGCCTGTGATTATAAAGGTAATTTATACATTTACCAAATGATGAAATAAAAAAGTTAGGTAGACTTTATTGATTCCAGAAAGAAATACACTTTATTAGGCATTAAAAAACGGGTTGTGTAAAAATTGCACAACTCGTTTTTATAAAATAAATATCAATTACTAAAATAAAAAAGCGGTATAAGGAAATTAATAAGACCTATTTCCCAATTTATTTAAAGAGTATAAACAGAACTTTTAATGGCAACCTGGCGATCATATCAAGGATTTACACTTGACTTAGACCCATAGCTTTGCGACATCATCTTTCAACGATTGTGCCTTGTTTCATAAGTCTATTTATCTCCTTATACCATAGGTTTAAGGGAGGTAGAATGTATTACATTTTTATTATAACATATATTGCACAACCTTAAAAACATTGAAATTCGGGAATTTTCCGGAACAAACCGACCTTGAGGATGTTTAGGTATTTTATCAAGTGAATAGGAATTATTTCACCTAAAAACTTAATATTTTACACTTTTTTAAATTAGTAAAGCTATAAACCGCACTACGGAACAACAAATATTTGAGTTCCTACTCTGAGGGTATGTTTTTTTCTTTTTCTTTTAAAGGTATTTTGTTTCCTTGTTCATCAACTAAAACAATTGTATCAAGTGTTGATTTTAAGCTTTTCCTAAACTCATTGATGTATTCACTTCTTAGCATTACCTGTTCTTTTTTTTCTTCCGGTGTAAGTCCTGTTGATTTTGATTTTCTTGATAATTCGTTAATCCTGTTAATTTTACTTTGCTCCATAATATCACTTCCATAACGTTTTTTTATTATTATAAGCTATTTTATTTAATAATAAAATACTTTAGAAAAAACAAAAAGAATACGATATATTATGCACATAAAATAGTAAAAATTGGAGGGAAATGAGTATGGTGGCAAAAAGGCTTAAAAAAATAGATAAAAACAGATCGAATAGTGAAAAAAACCTTATTAGCAGAGTAGTCAATTTTTTTAGTTTTGGAAAGACTAAAATCGGTATTAAGCTGAGTTTGTCAATTGGTCTAATAATTATCTGCTCAGTTTCCCTTATCATTATTTTGTCTTTAAGAATGGTATCAAAAACCATAATAAAACAAGCGGAAAAAGATACTTATGAGCTACTCCAAAAGACTGGTAAAGGTCTGGAAGCTACATTAGGTGAAATTGACAGGTTTGGAATGTATGTGTCGAGGGAAGAGACCATATCATCTTTGATTGGACAAGTTAATGAAAGTGAAGATGATGAAGTAAGGACAAGATTGATAAGTAAAATAGAACCACTTATATCCACTTTGTATGGAAGTCGGAATGATATAATGGACATAATTGCTACTGATACAAAAGGTAATGGTGTTGTAGCAGGCTATGGGAACTTTATAGATATTGCCAAGCCCTATACTCAAACAATAGGCTTTAAAGAGTTTCAGGGTAATAAAAAAGGTTCGATGTGGCTTGACACACATATTACAGATATTGTTTATGAAAGAAAAGTAAATGAAAAACGAGCTGTCTCATTATTTAAATCCATATATACAGCTACCAGCTTAAATAAGAGTGTTGGAGTTCTTCAGGTAAGCATCAAGGAGTCGTCTTTGAATAATATTATTAAAGATACCCAACTTCCTTACGAGGGTAACTTTCTAATTCTGGGTGAATTAGGTAATGTTGTGCTTAATCCTGATAATATTGAAGAAAATGGCTTGTTGCTTAATGAAGTCAACAAAATCGATAAAAATGGAAAAACCTTGGCAGAATTTACGGGTAAGATGAATTTGACACATACAGATAAAATACTTGATAAGCCACTGTTTAAATTAGGGGAGATAAAAAAAGTTGATGAGGAATTAAGAAATAGTCTTAATGAAAGGGACGGATATATTACCGAACAAATCTATGAAACAGTGAAGGATAGAGCAAAAAAACTGATTGAAGCCAATTCAGATAACCAACAATATGTGAATTTTGGTGAGGTAGTGGGAGATGACTTTAAAGTTAATGGAAAGCGTATGCTTGTTGCGTACTACCATATCAGGAGGATTGAAGGGACGCCTGTAAATTGGACAATGATATCTTTGACACCTATTAGTAAAATAACTGAGAATATAAATTTAGCATCCCGGCAAATAATACTTATTGGATTGCTATGCCTGTTTGTCGGTATAGTAATCTCCACTTTTATCGCAAAGGACATATCAGTCGGTATAAATGTTCTCACAGGGCTGATGGATAAAATCAAAAAAGGAGATCTTGAAGTTAAATGCGATATTGACAGGAAAGATGAAATTGGTAATCTTGCATTGAGTTTTGGGGATATGGTAAATAATTTAAAGCAGATGATTGCTGGTATAAAAGAGGCATCGTGCGTTGCAGTAGATTCATCAAAATCTGTAGCATGTAGCTGCCAGGAAAGCTACGGCTCAATTGAGCGATTCTCTGCAATGCTAACCGAGGTCAAAAATGTTGTTAACTCCCAAATGTGTGAGATAGGGGTTAGTGCAAAGGTTGCTAATCAATTATCGGATCAGATTCAAGTGGTTACAGAAGATTTTGGCAATGTGAGCAAAATTGTTGCAGGGGCAAAAGAGTTGAGTGAAGAGGGTAAAAAGTCAGTAAATAAGCTTTTGATAAATGCAAGCGAAGTCAAAAAGACAGTATCAGAGTTTGGTAAACTAACTGAAACGTTAAAAGCTGAGTCGTCAGAAATTTCAAAGATTACCGGTTTTATCAGAGGAATTGCAAATCAGACCAATCTTCTTGCGTTAAACGCTGCTATTGAAGCTGCACGGGCTGGTGAAGCCGGCAGAAGTTTTAGTATAGTTGCCTCTGAGATAAGAACATTGGCTGAACAATCTAATGATTCTGTTAACTATATAGAAAATAAGCTGAAAAATATCAGTAGTACTGTACAGTTGACAGGAGAGTTTATCAAGGCATCTGATTCGGTAATGGGAGAACATGACAATTCTGTAAATGACACTATCGGTAAGCTGGATAATATTGTAGAGTTTATGGACAGTATATTCAACCAGATGAGAGATATTGAAATTTCTATACATGATATTGAGAGTGCCAGGATAAATATTACTGAATTTATGAATAAATTAACAGAAAGTACTGAAAAGACAAAGGATAATGTCCAGGGAATATCAGTATCAATGGATGATCAGGTTAATCTTATAAAACACCTTGCTGGACTTTCGGACAATCTTAATGTGCTGTCAGCTGATCTTGAAGCTACGATAAATATATTCAAAGTCTGATGGGACAAGGGGACAGATGGGACAAGGGGACAGGTACCTTGTCCCATTATTTTGTTGATACTGCTAGTGCTGATTTTGAGGTGGCTTCAGGGGCAATATATGGAATCGATGGGCATGACAATGGATATCGGAAGCAGGCCAAAGAAAGAAGGTAAGGCACCTATATTCAGCATCACAAAGTTAATAAAGCTCCATCGGAGATGTTATACCCGAAATGTTAAAAACATTGCAAACTTTTTATCGATAAAACATACAGCGGCACAGCCGCAATAATTTAGAACCATAGAATTCAGAATTCAGTTTTTTTATTGATTACAGTTGTAATAACGGCTAAATATGGTATACTAGTTACTGAAAAATATTAATTATATTATTAATTATTAAATCAATTGATAATTAGTGCAATAAAGAATAAAAGAGGAGAAGAGTTTATGTCTAGCAATACTGTATTTAAATTTTGGTTGGGAAATGATTACTTTGATGAGCAAACACGAGATGAACTACAAAAGATAAAGGATGATCCGAAGGAAATTGAAGATAGATTTTATAAATATCTTGATTTTGGTACTGGCGGGTTGAGAGGAATAATTGGAGCAGGCACAAACAGAATGAATATCTATACAGTCAGAAGGGCATCACAGGGCTTGGCAGATTTTGTGAATAGCATAGGAGCAGCGGCAAAAGGTATTGTTATAGCATATGATTCAAGAAACATGTCACCGGAATTTGCACTTGAATCTGCAAAAGTATTTACAGGCAATGGAATAAAGGCATATTTGTTTGATGAATTGAGACCTACTCCAGAACTGTCATTTGCTGTAAGGTATTTTAAAGCAGCAGCGGGTATTGTTATTACTGCAAGCCATAATCCTAAGGAATATAATGGATATAAGGTATACGGTGAAGATGGGGGCCAACTTCCTTTAGAGGAATCAAACCAGGTTCTTGGATTTATGGACAAAATAGTGGATATAACAAGTGTTACCTTTATGGATAAGGATGAAGCTATTGAAAAAGGACTTTTAAAGATTATTGGTAAAGAAGTGGATGATGCTTATATATCAATGCTTAAGAGCCTTTCTGTAAATCCAGATCTTGCAAAAAGTGTTGGTGAGAATTTTAAAATTGTGTATACTCCTTTGCATGGTTCGGGAAATAAACCTGTCAGAAGAATTCTTGACGAGATGGGATTTAAGAATGTATTGGTGGTTAAAGAACAGGAGCTTCCTGATAAGGAGTTCTCGACTATAAAATCTCCGAATCCTGAAGAAAAAGAGGCTTTTACTCTTGCAATAGAGCTGGCAAGAAATGAAAACGTTGATCTTATTATTGGAACAGATCCTGACAGTGATAGAGTTGGGGTTGTTGTCAGAAATAAAGAAGGTGAATATGTTACGCTTACCGGAAATCAGACAGGTTGCCTGTTGCTTGAATATATTTTGTCGCAGAAAAAGGAAAAAGGTTCTCTTCCGACTAATGGGTTTGTAGTTAAAACTATTGTAACTACCGAGCTTTCAAGGGAAATTGCCAGGGAATATGGCGTTGAATTGATAGAAGTGTTGACCGGTTTCAAATTTATCGGTGAACAGATAAAACTGCTTGATGAAAACGGAGATAAGAAATACTTATTTGGCTTTGAAGAAAGTTATGGGTATTTAGCCGGAACTTCAGTAAGGGATAAGGATGCTGTTGTTGCATCCATGCTGATTGCTGAAATGGCTGCTTACTATAAATCAAGGGATATGTCGCTGTATGACGGTTTGATAGAACTATTAAATAAATATGGATATACTATCGAAGGTATTAAGTCATATACTCTTAAAGGCAAGGAAGGTATAGATAAAATAAAATCCGCCTTAAGTAAGATGAGAGAAGATGAGATTACAAAGTTCGGAAGTATTGAAGCATCAGCTGTAAGAGACTACCAAAAAGGTGAGAGGCACGAAATAACTACTGGTAAAAGGGAAATTATTGATTTGCCTGAATCCGATGTTTTATATTATGAAATGCAGGATGGAAAGTCATGGTTCTGTATCAGACCATCAGGGACTGAGCCCAAAATTAAGGTATACTATGGTGTAACCGATAATGGAATGGAAGCTGCAGCGAACAAACTTGAGCTGGTACAGTCAAACGTGTTGGGAGTAGTTGAAAATCTATTATTTGAATAGAAGTTTTTACTCTACAGATCTCAAAGATTGACGAATACATACAGATCATATGCAATGAGTTTTCTCAATGCTTATGGTCTGTTTTATTTTCCTACTGCTCCGATTGAAGCTTCCGCTGCGATATGTTATAATGATTTAAAAAATTGAGAGTTGGGGGATAAGAAATAACCCCCTTAATATAGAGGATGATGAGAGTTGGGAAACTTTGTTCACTTGCATGTTCATACCGAATATAGCTTGCTTGATGGAGCAAACAGAATAAAAGACCTTATAGCAAGGACAAAAGAATTGGGTATGGACAGCATTGCCATTACAGATCATGGTGTAATGTATGGGGTTGTTGATTTTTACAAAGAAGCAGTCAGCAAGGGTATAAAACCTATTCTTGGCTGTGAGGTGTATACGGCTAGAAGAACCAGGAATGATAAGCAGGGTGTTTTGGATTCCGATCCGGGACATTTAGTGCTTCTAGCCAAGGACAATCGAGGCTATAAAAATCTGATGAAGCTTGTATCCATAGGCTTCACCGAGGGATTTTACTATAAACCGAGAATTGATTATGAGGTTCTCGAACGTTATAGCGAAGGCTTGATTGCCTTAAGTGCATGTCTCTCAGGTGATGTGCCTAAGGCATTGCTTAAAAACGATTTTGAACTGGCAAAAAAAGTTGCTCATAGGTACAGGGATATTTTCGGTAAAGATAATTTCTATCTTGAATTACAGAGTAACGGTATAGAAGAACAAAAGCTTGTAAATAGCCAGCTTGTAAAGTTGTCGAAGGAAACCGGAATTCCCCTTGTTGCCACTAATGACGCCCATTATCTGAGAAAGGAAGATGCAAGAGCTCATGAAATATTGCTTTGCATACAGACTGGAAAGAATATAAATGACGAAGACAGGATGAGATTTTCAACCGAAGACTTCTATGTCAAATCACAGGAAGAGATGGCCGGTGTTTTTGTAAACCTTCCAGAGGCTATTGAAAATACTGTCAGAATAGGTGAGAGGTGCAATGTTGAGCTGGAATTTGGTAAACTCCATTTACCTGCTTTTAGCATCCCTGGTAACAAGGGTGCTTATGAATATCTAAAAGAGTTGTGCTATGATGGTTTGGAAAGATTATACGGAGAATGCATCCAGGACAAGGTTGAAAGATTGGAGTATGAGTTGTCGGTTATCAACCAGATGGGATATGTAGACTATTTTCTTATAGTGGGCGACTTTATCAGGTACGCAAAGGATAACGGCATACCTGTAGGTCCGGGAAGAGGATCAGCTGCAGGAAGTCTTGTTTCTTACTGTCTGGGAATAACCAACATAGATCCCTTAAAATACAACCTCCTTTTTGAACGCTTTTTAAACCCTGAAAGGGTTTCTATGCCTGATATAGACATAGACTTTTGTTTCGAAAGAAGACAGGAAGTAATTGACTATGTAGTAAGAAAGTATGGAGAAGACAGGGTAGCACAGATAATAACTTTTGGAACCATGGCAGCAAGAGCAGCAATTAGAGATGTGGGAAGAGCTCTGGATATAGCATATAACGAGGTTGATGCAGTAGCTAAAATGATTCCGATGCAGCCAGGTATGAATATAGGTAAGGCATTGGAGATGAATCCGGAGCTAAAATCCAAGTATGAGCAGGATGGCAGAATAAAAGAACTTATAGATACAGCAAAACTTTTAGAAGGTATGCCAAGGCATGCTTCTACACATGCTGCAGGTGTGGTTATTTCAAAAGAACCCATCACAAATTATGTGCCACTTCAGAAAAACGATGAGAGTATAACAACCCAATTCCCAATGGGACAGTTGGAAGAAATGGGACTTCTGAAGATGGACTTTTTAGGGCTTAGGACACTGACAGTTATAAGGGATGCAGTTGAGCTTGTATATGAAAATTATGATGTAAAGGTTGATATTGACAGACTTGAAATGAATGACCCGAATGTATTTAAAATTATTGGTGAAGGAAAGACTTCAGGAGTTTTTCAGCTTGAGAGTGCCGGAATGACACAATTTATGAAAGAACTTCAGCCAACATCCCTTGAAGATATTATTGCCGGAATATCTCTGTACCGCCCGGGACCAATGGATCAGATACCAAGATACCTTAAATATAAGAACAAACTGGCAGATGTAAAATATGACCACCCTCTTCTTGAAAATATCTTAAACGTGACTTATGGATGCATGGTATATCAGGAACAGGTTATGCAGATTGTTCGGGAACTTGGCGGCTACTCAATGGGAAGGTCTGACCTTGTAAGACGTGCAATGTCGAAAAAGAAAGTAAGTGTTATGGAGCAGGAAAGAAAAAATTTCATTTATGGTATAGATGATGAAAACGGAAATATTATAGTAATGGGATGTATCAGAAACGGTGTGGATGAAATAGTTGCAAATAAGATTTTTGATGAGATGATGGATTTTGCAAGCTATGCTTTCAATAAGTCCCATGCGGCTGCATACGCTGTAGTGGCCTATCAGACAGCTTGGCTAAAGTGTTATTATCCGGTTGAGTTTATGGCTGCACTTCTTAACAGTTTTTTAGGCAGCAGTGATAAAATATCACAGTATGTTCATGAATGTAAAGCATTAAGGATTGAAGTGCTTCCGCCGGATATTAATGAAAGTCAGATGAAGTTTACTGTAGTAAACGGCAAAATACGATTCGGGCTGGCAGCAGTCAAGAACGTGGGTGAAGGTGCTGTAAGATCGGTTATTGAAATAAGAAAAACGAATGGAAACTACAGGTCTTTCAGAGATTTTTGCGACAGGATTGATGGTAAGGATGTAAATAAAAGATGTATTGAAAGCCTTATAAAGAGTGGAGCTTTTGATTCTATGGAAATTTACAGGTCAAAACTCATTGCGGTTTATGAAAAAATGCTCGAGGGCATTGCGCAGATTAAGAAGAGGAATATGGACGGACAAATGTCGTTGTTTGAATTTTCAATGGGTGTCGGTAATAATGTTAACAATGAAGAGATAAGCCTATACGAAGAGGAAGACATATACCCGGACATAAATGAATATCCTAATAAAGTTCTTTTATCTATGGAAAAAGAAATGTTAGGGCTATATATTTCAGGACACCCTTTAAGTGAATTTGAGGAAGAGATAAACAAAATGGTAACATTATTCAGTTCCGAGCTGAATACAGAACCAAACCAGAGTGAAGACGCTTATTCTCTTGATGATGTAAAAAATATAAATGATGGAATGAATGTTTTTGTAGGAGGAATAATTACTACTAAGAAAACCAAAACTACAAGAAACAATAATTTAATGGCTTTTTTGACTTTGGAAGATTTGTATGGGACTATGGAAGTTATAGTATTCCCGACAATACTGGAAAAGTATTCGAAATTTATATGCGAAGAAAATATAGTACTTATAAAAGGCAGAATAAGTATTAAGGAAGAGGAGCAGCCTAAAATAATATGTGAGGAGATTAATCCATTAAAAAAAATGCACGTTCATAAAATTTATTTAAGAGTTAACCCAAATATTGAGGAAGACAAAATTGAGTCAGTATTGGCACTGTTAAAGTATTTTAATGGCAATACTCCTGTCTGTCTGTTCGATGATCTGGAAAAGAAGGGAAAGGTGCTGGAAAAGGATTATTGGGTAGCGTTAAATGACAGTGTACTGTCAGAACTTAAACAAAGGCTTGGAGAAGATAATGTAAAGGTCGTTTAAAAAAATGTTAAAAAAAATGTTAAAAAAATTTTAAAAAGTACGATAATAAATAATAGCGTGATATAAATCTGTAACTTTAGTACTGGTTATCTATATATATGCTTTATCTAAAATTCGTATTGATTTTTGATTTGAATTAATATATAGTTATGACGAGGTGGTTTTATTTGGATTGGGAAAATGAAAAAGTATCAGGAGACTATATTATAATAAGAGCTGAAGAAAATGGTGTGAATATAATTGGCCTTACCAGAGGCCGGGATACAAAATTCCATCACACTGAGAAACTCGATAAGGGTGAATTACTTATAGCCCAGTTTACTGAGAATACTTCTGCGATAAAAATAAGAGGTAAAGCTAAAGTATTATGTCGTCATGGAGAAATTCTTTCAGGTGAATAGGGGTATTTCAAAAAAAATGCTCAATATTTTATGGAACAAGCTCCATAAAATAAAGTTTTGAAATGCTGCTTATAAAAGTTTTCAGCAATCACCTAAAACAAAAAGGGGCGTGTTTATATGTGGACAGTGGTGTATATGGCACAAAGCAAGGAAATCGCCACTTCAATGCAGGATTTACTGACTAATGAAGGTATTTTGGTTAAGTTAAGGCCAATCAGCAAGAACCATGAAAATAATGATAATTACTATGAAGTGCTTGTGCCGGAAGCAGAAGTTGAAGAAGCACATAGTGTGATTATTGAAAAGGGATATTAAATTGAGTATTTGGTTTATATGAATATTATTATGATGGATTATCCCGTGTTAGTTATTATTGACACGGGTTTAATGCTATAAGGAGGAATAATAGTGAGCGTTGTTAAGACAATTGGAGTGCTGACCAGTGGCGGAGATGCACCGGGCATGAATGCTGCCATTAGGGCTGTAGTAAGATCTGGTCTTTATTATGGAATGAAGGTTATGGGAATAAGAAAAGGCTATGACGGTTTGATTCATGGTGATATAGAGGAAATGACGGCAAGATCTGTAGGAGATATAATCCAAAGAGGAGGAACAATACTTCAGACGGCAAGATCTCCGCAGTTTAAGACTGAAGAAGGACTTAATAAAGCTATGGCAATGGCGAAGGTTTTTGGCATAGATGCGTTGGTTGTTATTGGTGGTGATGGGTCTTATAAAGGAGCCAGAGATATTAGTAACCTTGGAATGAATGTTATTGGAATACCTGGTACAATTGACAATGATATAGCGTGTACCGATTATACAATAGGTTATGATACTGCATTAAATACCGTTCAGGATGCAATTGACAAAATAAGAGATACCGCATATTCACATGAAAGATGCAGTGTTCTTGAAGTTATGGGAAGGCATGCGGGTTATATTGCAGTAAATGTAAGTATATCCGGAGGCGCTGAGGCTGTTATTCTGCCGGAAAAGCCATTTGACCTTGATAAGGATGTATTAAAGCCTATAATAGAAGGACGCAATAGGGGTAAAAAGAACTACACAGTTATCGTTGCTGAAGGTGTTGAGGGGAAAGCTATAGAAATAGCAAAGGAAATCTCAGAAAAAACCGGCATTGAAGCTAGGGCTACGATACTTGGACACATACAGCGAGGAGGCAGCCCGACAGTTCAGGACAGGGTCATGGCCAGTATGATGGGACTTAAGGCGGTCGAGGTATTAAAAGCAGGTGGACAGAACAGGGTGATATCACTAAAAAACAGTGTTGTTACAGATATTGACCTGAATGAAGCGCTTGAAATGAAGAAGGCTTTGCCAGAGGAATTAATAGAGTTAAGCAAAATATTATCCTTGTAATAAATAGAAATTTGTAATTGTAAAGAAAGCACTGTTTTTGCGATTTTACTTATTATTTCTGATATTTTGGGCAAATTAAAGGTGAAGATTATGTATACTTCTAGAACTGAGATTGTTGTAAGATATGCTGAAA
This sequence comes from Bacillota bacterium, assembly GCA_023398495.1. Classification (GTDB taxonomy): domain Bacteria; phylum Bacillota; class Clostridia; order Acetivibrionales; family Acetivibrionaceae; genus Acetivibrio. The sequence goes on along the minus strand of JAEWSG010000056.1, from coordinate 25,411 downwards.
CAGACCAAATGGGGATAGTTCATCATTCAAACTATCCCGTTTGGTACGAAGCGGCCAGGACCGATTATATTAAAGGCATTGGTATGTCGTATTCTGAAATTGAAAAGAGGGGATATTTACTTCCTCTGCTGGAACTAAAAAGTAATTACAAAGGTGCTGCAAGGTATGAAGATAAGTTAACCATCACTACAATAATCAAAGAAGTTTCTTATACGAGGATTACGTTTTATTATGAAGTGTATAATAAAAGTGATAATGTACTAATAAACTTTGGTGAAACCATGCATGCGTGGACGAATAAGGAGCTTAAACCTTTGAATATGAAAAAACACGCACCCGATATTTTTGAGCTGATGTCAAACGTTGCGAATTAGTTTTTTAGGATTAAATAATATATAATAGGTGGTGAATAAGTGAATATTCCTAATATTCTAACTTTGGTAAGATTCTGTTTGGTTCCTTTTTTTGGATATTACTTATACAATGAACAGTTTGTTGCAGCTGCCATATTATTTGTTGCAGCGTGTGCTACCGATATACTTGATGGTGTAATTGCAAGGAAGTTTAATTTGGTAACTCCGTTTGGAAAGCTGGCAGATCCTTTAGCAGACAAACTCATGCAATTGACAGCTTTGGCCATACTCAGCATACAAGGTGTAATACCCATGCCGGTATTAATAATAGTTTTAGCTAAGGAAATCTTTATGATATTAGGAAGCATACTCTTATATAAAAGGGTTAATTTCGTAGTTCAGGCAAATTGGTACGGAAAGATGACAACCGTAATTTTTTCACTTGCTATTGTTATGACAATAGTTCTGCAGTTAGAGAGAATGAGAAATACATATACCAATGTACTTATTAACATATTTGTTTTAATAGCAGTTTTCTCTACATTATTTTCTTTCTTTATGTACTCAATGGAATTTAGAAAGATTACAAATGACAACAGATAAAAATAAAAATGATTCATTTCTTCTTTTGTTAATCTTTATTTTTATACGAATCAGTGTTATAATTAGGTTATATAAAGAATATATATTTTAGGGGAATTTTGGTGTTGATAATCTAATTAAATTGATTGTTGTATTTATTGTTGAAGAGATAGTTTATAAGTTTTTCATCTATAGAACATTTGTAGTATAATTGCGGTTTACCATTTCTTTAATCATTCCAGATAGTCCATAATTCCTAAATTTAATTTTGATTGGCACAGGTGTGCTTTTAGGAGGAGTATTCGTGAAAAGGAAGCCCGGCTTATTTTGCTTTGCAGCTATTTTAATGCTGCTCTCTGCAAATTACTTGTTAACCAGAGTACCTGTTGGTAAGGTGGTTAACTTAGAAAACATCTGGAATGGAGTGGGATTGTTTGCACTAAGTGCATTAATAGGTTTTGCAAATATTTTTGCAAAGAAGACTTTGTTTAAGTCCTACATTTACTATAAACCAAAAGTTCTTTGGTTTATAGGATTTTTGGTATTTGTTGAAGGAGTTGTTTTCGTTCTATATTCTTTGATCAATTCGTTTGTCACAAATGTCTTGTTTATTAATGAAATGCATATCAATATTATTACCCAGTTGCTCGTATCTCTAGGAATAATTGCTGCTGCACATGAGTTGTACAGTTATACATATGAATTTCCTGTAAGAATGGTATTAAAGGTAATGGAAAATGCAAGTCAACTCATTGACAATATGAGATTTTCTGATGCTTTAGCTGAATTTGATAAGGTTGAGAGAAAGTTTGGATATTCTGAACATCCTCATATATATGGTTGGATAAAGCGTGCAAAAGGTGTTTGTTATATGGAAATGTCAAAACACGAGGATAAAAAGAACAATATGTTAAAAGCAGTAAAGGAGTTTGAAGAGATCCTGAAGCTTGAAGATTTGCAGGGGCAACATGGACAGGTTAAAGTTGATATGGGTAATATATTTTTTGATATTGCTGAAATTGATAATAATATGAAATATTATGAGGATGCACTTGATATGTATACAGATGCACTTAAACATTACAAGTCAGAAAAAGATGTTGATGGTTATATGAATGCCCTGAGAAATGCAGAGAGAACAAAGACGGTGCTTGTTTTGGAAAAATCAAGCTGATAAGCTATATTGAACCCGATAAAGATTTTACAGTGCACTTTAATTTCTTTGAAGTATAGGAATTTATAAAAAACTATAAAAATTTTATAGAAGCCAAAAAATATATATAAAAAAAGGAACTAAAAAAAACTTTTTCCTCGAATATATTTTATATATTTAAATTTAATTAAGGGTAGTTTAATTAATTTTTTACGAGGAGGAATGTTAAGTGAAAAAGACAGTATGCTTTTTACTCTCATTAGCTATGCTTCTGGCTATGGCACTGCCAATGAATAACGTGTCAGCAGCTGGGAGTTATAACTATGCTGAAGCCCTTCAGAAGGCTATTTATTTCTATGAGGCTCAGCAGGCAGGTCCACTACCTGATTGGAACCGTGTTGAGTGGCGTGGGGATGCAACGATGAATGACGATGTGTTAGGTGGTTGGTATGATGCAGGTGATCATGTCAAGTTTAACCTGCCTATGTCATATTCAGCATCAATGCTTGGATGGGCATTGTATGAGTATGGTGATGAAATTGAATCATCAGGACAAAGAGTTCATCTCGAAAATAACCTCAAGTTTGTATTGGATTACCTTGTTGCTTGTGACAAGGGTACAAGTGTAGTATATCAAGTGGGTGACGGAACTAGAGACCACGCTTGGTGGGGACCGGTTGAATGCGTTGAGAAAGAAATGACGAGACCCTCGTATACCGGAAAACCTACTTGTGTTACAGCTCAGATGGCAGCTGCTCTTGCAATTGGTTCAATAGTTCTTGACAATAGTACATACCTTAAACACGCTAAAAGCCTTTTCGCACTCTCTGATGCAACAAGAAGCGATGCAGGTTATGAAGCAGCAAAAAATTTCTATAATTCCTGGAGTGGTTGGCAGGATGAACTTATGTGGGCAGCTATCTGGCTCCATATAGCAACAGATGACGATACTTACCTTCAAAAGGCAGAATCACTTGTTGCACTTCAAAATACAGAAGATCAATTACCTGATATGAAATATTCATGGGCTCACTGTTGGGATGATGTTCACTACGGAGCTATGTTAATGCTTGCAAAAGTAACAAACAAGCCGGAATATAATAACTTTGTCAAAACTCACCTTGACTGGTGGTCAGTTGGCTATAACGGAAAGAAAATTAAATACGTCGGAGATCTTGCATGGTTAGATCAATGGGGTTGTTTAAGATATGCAACTACTACTGCATTCCTTGCTAATGTATATGCAGATTTTATATCTGACGCTACATTAAAAACCAGATACAGTAGTTTTGCCAAGGCTCAGGTCGATTATGCACTTGGCAGCAGTGGCAGGAGCTACGTATGCGGATTTGGCACAAATCCACCGGAGCATCCTCACCATAGAACAGCTCACGGTTCATGGACCGACCAGTTGGAGTTCCCAAAAAACCATAGACACATTCTTTATGGAGCTTTAGTTGGTGGACCAAGTTCTTCCGGAGAATACAACGATAGTATTAAAGATTATGTTGCAAACGAAGTTGCTACAGACTATAATGCCGGTTTCGTAGGTATACTTTGCGGCATGTACGCAAAATACGGCGGAACTAAGGTTGCAAACTTCCCTGCACCTGAAGTAAAAGATGACGAGTTTTTTGTGGAAGGTGCAGTAACCGGAGGCTCAGGAAATGACATGGCACTCAAGTTGTTGTTGAATAACCGTTCAGCATGGCCTGCAAGACTTGTCAAAGATCTTTCATACCGTTACTATGTTGATCTCTCCGAAGGAGTAGCTCCAAGTAGCGTAGTGGTTGGAAATAACTACATGGAAACTAACATGAAAGCAACAGTTTCACAGCTTAAACCTTATAAAGGTGATATCTATTATGTTGAAGTTAAGTATGAAGATGGAACAAACATCTATCCAGGTGGACAGTCTGAATTTGCAGCAGAACTCCAACTTCGCTTAACAGCACCTGCAGGATCAAAATGGGATCCTACAAATGACCCTTCTTACAAGGGACTTGTAAAAGGTTCTACACCTGAGAAGACTACAACAATTACCGTGTATCAAGGAGATACATTAATATTCGGAACAGAGCCTGACGGAACAACACCTTCAGTGTCAGCTACGCCGGCCAAAACTCCTCCAGTTTCACCAACGCCTACTTCAAGTGTAGTAAAAGGTGATATTGATGGAAATGGAAGCTTTAATTCAATTGATTTCGGACACCTGAGAATGTACTTGCTTGGAACGAAAACATTGACAAAAGAACAGCTTCAGGCTGCTGACGTTGATGGTAATGGATTACAGAATTCCATTGATTTTGGAATTATGAGGCAGGTACTGCTTGGAATTAAAGATAGCTTCTAAGTTGGGTACGATTAAAATATGAGTTCCTATTCTAGATAACGAAAAAACTTGACTAATAATGTTTTAAAATATGAGAATAGGATGTTATTTTTTCGTTATACCTTAATAAGCTATGTATAATAAAGCAGCCATATGGATTTATATCCGTATGGCTGCTTTTTTTGGAAGTTGTTTTTTTGTTATTCCTAAGGAAAATATATTTTTTTTCTGTTATAATATTGATAATTGAAATCACCTAATTAATGCGGGCTTAAGGAGGAGATGAACATGTTATCAAAGGAATTATACAAAGAGGCTTGTGAAAAGGCATTAGAGTACCTTGACAAAGCCGGAATAGTTATTACAGAAAACGAAAAGAATAGCATGGAAGTGGCAGAATACGGTTTGGGTGAAATTGATAGAATTGGTCTTGAACTTATAGTTTACGTTAATACCGATAGATGCTGTGCTAAGGAATTGATTCTCTTCCCTGGTCAGACTTGTCCGGAACACAGACACCCGCCAGTGGGCAATGAGTCGGGTAAGGAAGAAACCTTCAGATGTAGGTGGGGAAAGGTATTTTTATATGTACCAGGTATTCAGGTGAATAAACCTAAAGCTGTTGCACCAAAAGGAAGGGAAAAGTTTTTTACTGTATGGCACGAGATTGAACTGAAGCCTGGAGAACAGTACACACTTGCACCGGATACTCTTCATTGGTTTCAGGCAGGGCCTGAAGGTGCTGTTGTATCTGAGTTTTCAACAAAAAGTAGAGATGAGTTTGACATATATACAGATCCTGATATTAATCCAGCTCAGAGCAGAAAAGTATAGGTTATGAAAAGAGTTATTTTTCTTGTAGATATGAATGCCTTTTTTATAGGTTGTGAGATGGCACAAAATTTGGAATTAAAGGGTAAGCCGGCCGCAGTTGCGGGTGATCCAAAAAAGCGGACGGGAATAATTCTGGCTGCCAACTATGAAGCGAGGAGTTACGGAGTAAAGACGACAATGCTTATTCATGAAGCGAGGAAGCTTTGTCCTGATTTAATTCTAGTACCACCACATCATAGCCTTTATGAAGATAATTCAAGAAAAGTTATGAATATCCTTTCGAGATATTCTCCAGTAGTTCAACAAAACAGTATTGATGAAGCATGGTTGGATATGACTGGGTGTGAAGCGTTATTTGGCAAGCCTGTAAAGTCTGCTGAAAAAATTATGAAAGAAATAATGAATGAACTGGATCTTTGGTGTTCAATTGGCATTTCAGAGAATAAGTTTCTTGCGAAAATGGCATCGGAACTCAAAAAACCTCTTGGTATAACTGAGTTGTGGAAAAAGGATGTTAGAGAAAAGTTATGGCCACTTCCAGTGAGAGAAATGTATGGTATCGGCAAACAGACAGAAAAAAGCCTTACAGGTATAGGGATATATAAAATTGGAGATATTGCAAGATGCGATTTGAACTTCCTTATCAGGAAGTTTGGAAAATATGGTGAAGAGATTTATCAACTGGCAAATGGTATTGATGAATGTGTGGTTGAAGAAAATCCCGTAAGTAAGAGTAAATCTGTAAGCAGAACTACTACACTTCCGGAGAATATTACAGATATCGAGTACGCTAAAACAGTTATTTTGGGATTGGCTGAAGAGGTCGGGACTGAAGCAAGAAAACAGAATTGCAAAGGGAAAACTGTATCAATAACCATTAGATACGAAGATTTTAAGACCATAACCAGACAAAAATCAGTGAAACGTACATATTTAACAAAGGAAATCTTTGAGGCAGGTGCAAAGCTGTTGGAAGATAACTGGGATTTCTCACGTCCCGTAAGGTTGTTGGGAATATCATTAGGTAATATTTCTGAAGATGAAGCAGAACAGATATCAATATTTAATATGGATAATAATACTGAAGAAAACATTGAAAAAGAAGAGAAGCTTGAAAAAACTTTTGACTTAATACGCGAGAGATTTGGAGCAGATAAAATAAAAAGAGCAGTAATATTGAAGAAAGATTCTACAAATACTCCTTAAAAAAAGGAGAAAATACATAAAAGGAGAAAGATAAAATGGCTCAACCATATGATATGCCTCTTGAGGCTTTAAAAGAGTATAAGCCCGATCTTACACGGGAGCCGGACTTTGATGAATTTTGGAGTAAAAGTCTTAGTCAGTTGGCAGTTGTTCCGGTTAAATATGAACTCGAACCCTATGATTATCCTGTTAAGGGTGTGAAGGTATTCAGGGTTTCATATCTGGGGTTTGAAAGTGCAAATATTGAAGGATGGCTTGCAATACCTGAGAGTGCAGGTTTACATCCAGGACTTGTTCTATTTCACGGTTATAACTGGGCTTTTGAAGGCTGTGTAAATGACGTTGTAAATTGGGCATTGAATGGTTACGCAACCATGAATATGTTGGTACGCGGTCAACAGGGACACAGTGTTGACAATGTAATTTCATCAACGGGATTTGCAGCAGGATGGATGACTAAGGGTATTTTAAAGCCAGAGGAGTACTACTACAGAGCAGTATATTTAGATGCAGTTCGTGCAGTAGAGGTTCTGGCATCATTGCCGGAAGTGGATGAGTCCAGAATTGGTGTAACAGGTGGGAGTCAGGGAGGTGCGTTGACACTGGCAACGGCGGCACTTTCGGAAATACCTGCGGTTGCAGTTGCTGAAATGCCTTACCTCTCGAATTTTGAACGTGCAATTGATATTACACCTCAGGGACCATATCTCGAAATTAATGAATTTTTGAGAAGAAATTCAAAGCCTGAAATCGAAATTCAAGTGAAAAAGACACTTTCCTATATTGATAATATGAATCTGGCACCCCGTATCAGATGCCGTACTTTGATTTGTACAGGGCTTGTAGATGAAATTACTCCGCCTTCTACAGTTTTTGCGGTTTATAACCATCTGAAATGTGTAAAAGATATATCTGTATACAGATATTTTGGACATGAGTTCATACCCGGTTCACTTGAAACAAAATTAAGGCTGCTTATGGATGTATTAGCCCCTTAGGCAAAAGCACTAGTGCCGCACAACGGAATTGAATTCTTGAACATGCGGGAGGAGGCAATATTATGCCGGATAAAACTGTGTCAACGCTCAAAATAATTGTTTGAACAATTTATAGGGATGAGGGCCTGGAATGAAAGTTATTATACAGTTTCTATATCGGAGGGTTGTTCTGATATCTGTTGCGATAGCATTACAATTAGCCGTATTAATAGGGGTTGTCTTAAAATTCAATAATTACTTTGTGCACTTTTACTGGGTAAGTGTATTAGCCAGTATTATTGCAGTTTTGTGGATAATAAATGACAGAAGTAATCCGTCATACAAGATTGCATGGATTATTCCGATACTTTTGTTTCCCATTTTTGGAGGATTGTTTTACATTTTCTTTGGAGGCAAAAGGTTGAGTAAGCGGGAAAAGCTTAAGATGAAATCAGCCGAAACTAAAATTTTTAAGTTTTTGAAGCCTCAAAAGGGTGTATTAAACGAAATTGTTGCTCAAAGCGAACATGCCTCGACACAGTCAAGGTATATTCAGAATAATGCTCATTATCCTCCATATTGTAATACGACCGGTGAGTATCTTGCTATTGGAGAAATGAAATTTGAGAGACTTAAGGAAGAACTGAAAAAAGCAAAACATTATATATTTATGGAATATTTTATAATTCAGGAAGGAGTAATGTGGAATAGTATATTGGATATTCTCAGTGACAAGGTCAAAGAAGGTGTGGATGTTCGCATAATATACGATGATGCTGGTTGTATTCTTACTTTACCCTATAATTATAATAAAAAGCTTGAAAAGATGGGGATAAAATGTTGTGTATTTAATCCTATGATTCCTGTTTTGCACGTCAGACTTAATAACAGGGATCACAGAAAAATTACAATAATTGACGGACATACCGGGTTTACAGGGGGAATAAACCTGTCTGATGAATATATTAATGGAATTGCTAAACACGGACATTGGAAAGATGCTGCAATTATGATTAAGGGAGAAGCAGTATGGAGTATGACAGTTATGTTTCTAACTTTATGGGAATACTTAAGAGGTGTTGATGAGGAGCTAAACAGGTTTAAGGCTAAAATCCGTCCAGATAGGGAGAATATTGCAACAGGTTATTATCAGCCTTTTTCAGATAGTCCATTAGACGATGAGCATGTTGGTGAAATAGTATATAAAAACTTAATAAATAAAGCGAAGCGTTATGTCTTTATAACCACTCCATATCTAATTATCGATCATGATATGACAAAAACTTTAACTTCAGCTGCAAAGGGCGGGATAGACGTTCGAATAATTACACCGCATTGTGCAGACAAATGGTATGTGCACGCGGTTACAAAACTAAACTATAAGGTACTAATGGAAAGTGGTGTAAAAATCTATGAATATACTCCCGGATTTATACATGCAAAAACCCTTGTTGCAGATGATGAGTATGGTGTGGTTGGGACGATAAATATGGATTATAGAAGCTTTTTTATGCATTATGAATGTGGTGTTTGGATGTATAAATGTACTCCCTTAAGGGATATCCGGGATGATTTTCTAAACACTTTAGAAGTTTGCAAAGAGATAAGACTTGAGGATTATAAAGATTTTAAGTGGTATAACGCTTTTGTAGGCTCTGTTTTAAAAATTTTTGCACCTCTTATGTAAAAACGTTTTTGTGATGTAGAAGGCTGAAATGCTAGGTGCATCCAGAGTTGACAATGGTTGTAAGCTGTGATATAATTATTTTGTGAGGCAGGCATTTTCCTAGTTTATCTTGGGAAAATGCCTTTCGTGCTATTTTAAATGATTTCCATTTAATGTATTCTGGTGTGTGGTTTTACATAAAACATGAGGGGGAGGTGGGATAAAAAAGTGCATTCCGGCATTGAGTTGACTGGATATGTTTACAACGCTATATTAAGTCATTTAGTTGGAATTGAAGAAAGAAAAGACGAGATAGTAAATGAGTTTTATGATAATTCATCAGACACGCGTGAAAAATTCACACACTTTTTGGACAGTTACACACATAAACTTGATGAGTTGGTAAGATCAGTTCAAATTGTAGATAAACCGAATAGTGAAAAACTGAAAACACTTAATTTTTTACCCTATGTTATTATTGGAAGTGTCGTAGAACTTGAAGATTTAAATAACTATGGCACAAAGGTTTATAAAATTATATCGCCATATGATTCAAACGGCTCTGAAAATGAATTGTCTTATATTTCGGCACTTGGCAGCGAATTGATGCTGAAAAAACCAGGGGATATTATAAGAGCTCAAATTGACAATGATTTATACTTATACAGCGTTAAATCAATACGTTATGAGTGCTAAGAAAAATCTTATAATCCAAAACTAAAAAAGGAGGCTACAATTTATGATAGTAAGAAATTGTGCTGGTGGTATCGTTTTTTTTGGGGGCAAAGTATTTTTGTTGAAAAACGAAAAAGATGAATGGGTATTTCCAAAAGGCGTAATGCGTAATGGAGAACTTCCTGCTGAGGTTGCTCAAAAAAGAGTTTTGGATGAAGGCGGAATAATAGCCTATATTGTTTCAGTTGCTGGAGATACAAGTTACGAATTCTATTCTGTTACAAGGCAAAAACCAATTTGTAACAAAATTACATGGTTTATTATGAATGCAGAATCTGATAAATTTAATATTTCAGAAAAGGAAAAGTTTGTGGATGGAGGTTTCTATAATATTGAAGATGCTTTAAATATGGTTACTTACAGCCAGGATAAAGCTTTACTTAACCTGTCTTATAAAAAATATAAAGAATTAACCTGAAGAATTGTATTTTAAAGATGTAAAAAGGGGCTATTGCACCAACGATTAAGAATCGTGGTTCAATGCCCCTTTATAATATTTAATAACTTTATGCATTCAGTGTATCATTAATGGTGTTTAGAACTTTCGACTTGTCTATGGGTTTCATTATGTAATGTTTCGCACCATTTTTTATTGCTTCATAAATAAGACTTTTTTGACTAAGTGCAGTAATAACAATAATCTTAGAATCAGGATATTTGTTCATAATAATCTTTACCAGTGTAATACCATCAAGCCCTGGCATTGATAAGTCCATAGTTATAAGATCGGGTACAAGTTCTTCATTCATTTCAACAGCCTCATTACCGTTAGAAGCTTCGCCTACAACCGTGTGTCCGCCCTCAATGAGTATATGCTTTAGATTTCTTCTCATGACTTCTGAGTCGTCAACAACTAATATTTTTGCCATAATACCATCCTTTCATGCTTATTTAAGAAAGTTGAATATCAAAAAACTAGTGCCTCGTAACAGAATTAATTATTACTCTATTACCATATTGTCATCTATATCAATGCGGTATATAAAACCTAAGGTTAGTTCTCCTTCCTCAAAATCCATATTGAATACCCACATTTCACAGTCGGGAGACCGTATAAGGCAATTTTGTGAATGTATTGTCAAGGGTGTTTCTACGGATAATAGTGATTCTAAATCTTCATCTATGGACTGGATTGAGTTGCCCATAATAATATTTATGCACTCACACAGGACTGATTCGGCATAAATCAACTCATTTTCAGGCGTTAATTCCTCAAATATAAATTTTTTTGCAATACTTCTACCTAAACTTTCGTTGACGGATAGTGCAAGTTTACAGTTTAGTATCCCTTTAATATTCAACGTTGTTGTAATATCTTTAATTGGAATGTTTTTTGACTTCTTCGGTTTAAAGGAATTTGTAGCAATCGGTTTAAGACCGTAATCATTTACAAATAAGTCAGCTGTTTTCTTTATTACAGGATCAAATATATTTATTGCAGTTAGTGTTTTGCAAATAGCCGTCTTTTGGTATGGGAGGGTGATGTGGAAAGTTGTTCCTGTATCTTTTTCAGATTCTACTTCGAATTTCCCGCCAAGTTTGGAACACTCAGTTAGAACAGCATCTAATGCAGGAATATTAGTTGGATCAAGGCCTTTTCCGTCATCATATAATTCCATGTAAATGTTATTGTTGTTTAAGCTTGCTTTGCAGACAATAGTTCCATATTCAGTTTTTCCCTTTTCCAAACGCTCACCCGGGCATTCTAAACTGTAGTTAAGCATACTTGTAAAAACATGGACAAGAGATTTACAAAAATCATTATAAATGTCAGGGTCTACAAATATATCGTCAGACTGTATTTCAAAGGGCAGTAGTTGTTTGTAGATACTGTCAGAATAGACTAAAGAGTATTCAGAAAAGTGCTTAAAAAGTTGTTTGATATTCTTCTGCTTAAGTTTTCTCAGTTCGATAAGGAATACATTGCATTCAACTGGTGATAGAATTGATATTGCTTTTTTCTCGATTTTCTTAAAAATATCATAAAGTAGATTGTCATTGTCAAAAAAGGAATCACTTGAAATTTCCCGAAGGACACTAAAATCTTCAAGAAAAGTTTCAAGCATATGCTTTTGTATGAAAAAGTCTTTATGATGTTTTATTGAAAACTGACTGGCATTAGTGACTGTTTCTGAGGCTTCAATTCCTTGAAATGAAATTTTCTGTAACTCATGTTCAAGTGCAGATGCCAAAAGATCAAAATAGTGGGTGACAGTATCACAATTTGTTAGTTGATATGACTTGCTGATGGAACCAATCAGGGCAATTATGCCCAATTTAGTTGATTTTGTATAAATAGGGTGAAGCCATATTACATCGTCTACGCCGAAGCTGGATGCATCAGGAAGAAATTCCTCCGGTGGAAAATCTCTAATAGAGCATTTTATTTCCTTTTTGGTTGCAATATTATTTTTTTTATCATAAAACTGTTCGATTACAAGTGAATCAGAGGTATTAGACCATAAACCCAGACAGCCCCATCTATAAGCGGTAAGATTGAGCCAAGACAGCCTTTTGATATCATTGTAACTGGATTTTGCTATATTATTTAGTATTTTATAACTGTTTATAATGGTTTTTATTAAGGGCTTGTAGTTCTTTTGATTTGCAGAACCGGACTTGTTTTGTTTCGGAGCATAGCTCGGGTGTTGTGTGTTCTGACTGCATCCGCAGGATTGCCTTATGATAAGTTGGGAATTAACATAAATAGTTTCAGGATTAATTGTATCTTCAACTATTTGCTTTAAAAGACATTTTACAGCTGTTCTTCCTACTTCGTCTATATTTTGGCGAATTGTAGAGAGAGGAGGATTTGTTGTCTTTGAAAATTCGTTATCGTCATGGCCAAAAACGGCCATATCCTCAGGTATCAGATATCCTGCATTTTTTAGTGCTTCTAAGATACCTAATGCATTTGTATCTGTGCTGGCTAAAATAGCTGTGCATGGGGATTTGCTATCTATAATTTGTGATACTGCTTCCCGCCCTCCTGCCTGCATGGCATTGGAAACATCAAAAACCAGTTGGGGTTTGAATTTTAAACCATGCTCTTCAAGAGCAGCTAAATACCCGTCAAAGCGTTCGCGTACATCAGCAATTCTGAAACATCCTACAAAGGCTAAGTCTTTATGACCGTGTTCTATCATATGCTCAGTAGCTTGTTTTGTACTGTTAAAATTATCCGGTACAATATAGTGGCAGTTACTATTATTTATTTCACGCGAAACCAAAACAATTGGCTTGTTTTCATTAAGGAGGACACTAATAAAGCTATCTTCAACTGCTTGGGGCAATACAATCCAGCCATCTATATTGTTGAGAGCAAGAGGATAACTGAAATCTGAAATATCCGAGGGTTGTTTATGAAAAATGCTTTGTATTACAAAGAGTCTACACCCAAGTTTTTTAGTGACATTATGGATGCTTTTAATCAGACCTCCAAAGTAATAGCCTTCAAGAAAGGGGGTAAGTATACCTACGTTAACGATTTTTTCTGGCATTTTATCACCTCATATATATTGAACGCGATAAAGATTTTACATCGCACTTCAATTTCCTTAACATAATATCACGAAAATCAAATTTTCAAATGCCTAATCATTTTCGTAATTTATATATAGATGAAAAACTCTAAAACTATAATTAAAGGACGTTTTTCATCTAAATTAGATAACGTTTGGATGTTATATAAGTTTAACTTTAGTGTACGTTATCTATAGAACAGAAATATCTTACATATCACAAAAATACACTGGCTAATAGTCTGTAAAACTAACAACTGGTGCGTTATCAATTGTTTCGTAAGGGAGATTAATAATAAAAGTTGTGCCTTTATTTTTTGTTGAATTTATTTCTATATATCCGCCTAAGGCCTCTACTTCTTTTTTAAGGGAAGAGAGACCTACACCTCTTCCACAAAGATTCGTAGCATAAGAGGAGGTTGAAAAACCGTCATTGAATATTAGGGAGACAATATCATCCTCAGTAAGATTTTCTTTACTGCTGATTATTCCTTTTTTTATTGCATTACGTAAAACCTTTTTTGTTTCAATTCCTCTTCCGTCATCACTTATTACAATTTCCATCAGATTGTTCTTGAGAGTAATTTTACTGGTTATGTTTGCAAATTCACTTTTGCCTGCTATAATCCTTTCATCAGCAGACTCTATCCCATGGGCTACACAATTCCTGAAAACCTGAATCAGCGATTGGGAAAAGGCATGGTATTTTTCAGGGTCAATTAAAAATTCTCCGCCTTCAACCACCAGGGGATTAACACTTTTTTCATAGTCAAAAGAGATTCTCTCAATATATTCTGCATATTTCTGAACTAATTCTTTAGCTTTAATGTACCTCAACAATCTCAATTCAGGAAGCAGGAGTTTGCAATCATCCGGTTTTAAAATTGTCAGCATTTTCTGTTCGATTTTTTTGATACTTTTCCTATCAATAAGTATTGTTTCTTCGCTATTAAAAAAGTTCTGACCAAGAAATTTCTTTAAGATGCCAATATCATCATCTATCAACTCGTTTAAGTTTATGTCTTTAATGAACAGGGCGAACTGCATGTGCTTATCTTTTTTGTTAATAATGTTATTTACCATCGTCTCAATATCATGAAGTTTTTTAGGAGTATGTATCAATGAAAGTTGGCTGAAAGATCCTTTGAATTTATGGATTTCTATGTAAAATGAGTATATTTTATCATCGATTGAAATATCTGATGTTTCTGCCTGTTGAGCCTTTATTGAATTGCAGAAAATATAATAATCATTCAGACAATCCATGAAATCTGAGCGGCTTGTGAGTACTTTTACAATCATTTTAAGTGTGTTTTTTTCTGATTCCATGAGACCTTCTAATTTTCTACTCTCGGTGATATCTGTTAAGATAACCATAACCATCTCATTTTCGTTATTTTTAACTGAATTTATATCCTTAATACTAATTGGTTTATAATCAATTTTTATATTTTTATTATTAATAACAGTTTCTTTAGGCAGTAGGGATATAAATACATCCTTTCTGAAGCTTTCTTTTTCAGTGAATATATCCTTCAGTATTAAAGCAATAAGGTTTTGTTCTTCTTCATCATGAGGGTAAAGCAAGGAGGGAAAGAAACTGTTTGTAATGTCTTCACCAAATATTCTGATACATTCACTACTATACTCTTCATTTATCAGAAGATTGCTTTCAAATGCCAAGAAGCCTTGTGCAGAGTTGTTTAATAATGCCCGGATAGAGTTTTCCTTTTTTAGTAATTCTTTTTGGGATTTTTCTATCTCCTGCACAAACTTGTTTTTTTCATCGGCGAACACAGCTATTTCTTCAAGATAAAGATTAGTCTGTTCGTTTTGGCGTTTATATTCTTCGTTTTGAGTTTCAATTTGCTGCTCTTTTTCTTTTATTTCCAGTTCGTAATTTTCGCATATCTTCTTTAGGTGCTTTTTTGAATTGAGGTCTAGAATGAAATCTATAGTGCAAAAAATAATAAAGGCTCCAATAAGTTGGATTTGATTTTTAACAAGGAGTGCAATAAGTGCATAAAGAAACCATTTCATCAGAACAAAAATGAAAAGGTCGGGTATTATAGACTTGTTTGAAGGTTTAGAATTATTTTTATGCAATTAACTGACCTCCCAAAATAAGGTGGAGTATATTGCAGCCAAGTTCAGGATATCTAAAATATAAGTTACTACTATGGATAACGAAAAAGCTTGATTTGATAATGTTTTCAAAATACGGGGATTTGATGTTGTTTTTTCGTTATCCCTTATTCAAAAAGTACTATTACCGATGTCTGGTTCAAGTGTCCTATGTATGATTCTCCTAGTGTTGCGAAGCCTATGTTCGGAACATCACCGAATATTTTCCCGTATTCATCGCTTGCATTCTTTTGTTCAAGATTTAAAAATCGGAAACAGCAGTGAAAATCGATAAGTGCAGAAATGCTTTTCATTTCCTTCTTTTTGGCTTCAAATGCTTTTCGCGTGTCTGCTACAATGTCTGTACTTTCAAGAATGTGAAGCTCTGTTCCCTCAGATATTCCGCAATAGAGGGTAAGCCTGTCTTCTATCATAAAGTTCGGGTTCCGGACGAATATTTCACCATCGAGAATTAAACCAAAGGGATTTGTGTTAAAGTATCTGGTTATCTCTGAAGGTGGAACACCAAGAACTTCTGCATATGCTAAAACAGCAGGTTTACCGTTAAACTCTATAACTTCTCTTTTGTCCTCATCTACTTTTGTAGCTGTAAGGGTTTTGGGCAATACGTTGAAGCTTTGTGTTTTTAATACCGAAAATCCTACTTTGGGTTTTACCAATGCAATCATGGCAGCATTGGTATAAGCTTTTCCGTTTGAAAAAACATATGCCTTATACCCCTTCAGGTCGTCTGCAACAGAACCGCCAACAAATAAGACGTTAGTTTTATCCCCAACCTTGTCCAATACTTTTTCTTCACATTGGCTGATTCCATCAATAAAAATTAAACCAAGGTACTTTTTAAAATCCATTTTCAGAGCCGGTTCTCTATAATGTTCCTCAAAAGCCAAAAAAGCCTTGTTTACATCTATATTTTCATTTATGTTTTCGATAATCTGGACACTTACATCTTCAATAACATTTGAGCTAAATGCCATTGCTACAATGGAATTTCTCAACGCTTTACCGTTAATGATTTCTCCTGCCGTTGTTCCCCCAAATACATGCTTAGGTTTAAAGTCTTCATGCATTTGTTTTGCAAGTTCGTCTGGGTTATAGCATGATGAAGAGAAGAAGAGCAAAGTATTGAATTCAAAATCCCGAAGTTGGTATTTTAAATCTTGTACTGCTTCCGATACGCTACTTCTTGTGGTAAATACAGTCTTAATGCCGTTATGGCTGCTGGTAATGTTTGGGATTTGAGAATTTAGTGTTTTTTTGTAAAGTGGATTTGAGGTCATAACCTCACTGGCATATACCTTGATTTTCAAGTCTTTTGCAAGATCAAGAAGTTTAACTATTACAGCTTCGTCATCATAGGTGTCTTCAGAATAGGTATCCGGAAAAATCCCTTTCATACACATTTTTGCTTTGGCAACACGGTTAAGTAATGGATCTCCTTGTGATCGTTCTTCAATTATTCTATCTATTAATGCTTTGATTTTACCTTTAGAATAATCCATATGTTCTCAATCCTCTTAATATATTTTTCCCACTTTCTCATTTATCGGCAAAAGATCTGCTTTATTTGAGTAAAAACTATAGAGGCTATAAAGTTTTTGACCTGTATT
This sequence comes from Bacillota bacterium, assembly GCA_023398495.1. GTDB lineage: Bacteria > Bacillota > Clostridia > Acetivibrionales > Acetivibrionaceae > Acetivibrio. Next base: position 8,297 of record JAEWSG010000056.1, on the reverse strand, counting down.
TATTTAAATTTGTGGCAGCCTTAAAAGTTATTAGTGCCTCGTGCTTTTTAACATTACAAATTTCTGGTTTTTCATAATGTTAATCAGCAAAAAACATAGGATGTGCATTTTGCATAAATCATTTCTAGAAATGATTTATGTTCAAAAGCACTAGCTTTTAGAGCGCATAGACAAAAAACTGTAAATTTTATAGTTAATCTAACATTTTTACACTACTCAAAATTAAGCACAAATTATATAATACAGATGATTTTAGTTCTTTTTCCAGTCAACGATTCCGGTAGTGAAATTCTACAGAGAATAATAACTGCAAACGTTTCATATCACAAGGGTTTATAAAAAATAAATATATCATAAATAATTTGAGGGAGGGGTACATTATGAAAAAGAAATTGTCAGTTCTTGCGACATCATTAATAGTTTCTGTTCTCACAACAGGTATTACAGGGTGGAATTTCAATGGAAATGCATTTGCATCAGAAATAGGCAGTACAACGGAGGTGGTATCTGAAGAGACAGAGTATAATCAATTTGAAATGCCTGTTATTTCAATTAATTCTGTTTCAGGAAGTGAAATGATTTCCGGAGAAGATTATACCGGAGCTCAAATCAGTATAATTAATGATAAAGGTATTTATGAAATGACTGACATGGATACGACAATAAAACTACGCGGAAGCAGTTCAATGTATGCAGAAAAGAAAAGCTACAAAATTAAATTTGAAGACAAGCAAAACTTGTTAAATATCGGTGATGACAAAGGAAAGCCATGGCTTTTAATTGCTAACCATTCCGATCATTCCCTTTTAAGAAACCTTACTGCTTATCGTTTTGCGGAAAAACTAACTGGTATGGCTTATTCACCAAACTGCCGTTCTGTAGAATTGTATCTAGACGGTGAATATCAGGGGGTTTATCTGCTTTGTGAGGATAATAATATTAATAAAAGCCGTGTGGCAGTTGAAGAAGAACCGGATGAAATTGAAAAAAACGGATATCTTCTCGAAATGACCAGATATGACGGGGAGAATAAGTTTAATGTTGATACAGCATCTTATGCAATTAAAAGTGATTTGTCTGCAACCGAATCAATAAAAGAACAGCAGATTTCCTATATATCAAACTATATTGAAGAATCCTATAATGCCATCAAAAGCGGCGACAAGGATGAGGTGGAAAAATACATAGATTTAGATTCATTAGTTGATATTTATATCGGCAACGAAATTGTAAAGAATGTTGATGCCGGTTGGGATAGTTTCTATATCTACAAGGACGTTGACGGAAAACTCTGCTTCGGTCCTATGTGGGATTTTGACCTTGCCATGGGAAATGCAAATTGTGTAAAGGGATTTGATTCATGGGCAGGATTTAATCCGTATCATGTCTTAAATGTCAATGCAAACTCTAATCCATGGTTTTGCCAAGCACTTTCAAGTAAATGGTTCCGTGAATTGGTAATAGAACGTTGGAATGAACTTCAGGATGAGTTTAATGACATTCCAAACACAGTTATCAATGAAGCTGAATCAAATTATCAGTCCTATTGCAGAAACTTTGAGAAATGGGACATACTAGGGAAACAAACAAATATCTCACCAGAAGAAATAGTTGCTCTCCCAACATATAAAGATCATTATACGTATCTTAGCAATTGGTTGTCAAAGCGTGTAAACTGGTTGACAGAAAATATTAATGGTGAAGATTTTATAAATGGAATTTTTGTAAAAGAAGATGGCAAGGAATTATCTGCTGATTCTAATTTGGCGGAATTAAGTTCAAATCTGGCATTTGGATGCTCAAGTTATGAGATTTTACCAAACACAGGGATTTCTGTATCGTTTGAAGAAGGTGGTCAAAGTTGGGCACAGGCATGTGTTACTGGTTTTATGCTGGAAGAGGGAGCAAAATATGTATTATCCTTTGATTATAAATGCAATGATGAACTTACTGTACCATTAGCTATTCAAAAAAACTATGCACCTTGGACACCATATTATTCGGAAGAAATAAATATGACAAGTGAACTTCAACATTTCGAAGGTAGTTTTACAGCCACTGAAAATGACTCAAACTGTGCCCTTGCGTTTAGTCTTGGCGGCAGTATCAAGGGGACAGTTGTTAATTTAGAAAATATGAGTATTGTAAAGAAATCATCTCAAACTTTTGCATACGGAGATATAAATGGGAATGGTACAGTAGATTCAATTGATTTTGGCTTGTTGAGAAAATACATTTTAAGAATTGAGAAAAGCTTTGAATATATTCATGGTGCAAAAGCAGCAGACGTAAATGCAGATGAAAAAATCAATTCCATAGACTTCGCACTTATGAGAATGTTTCTCTTAGGTAAGATATCTGCTTTCCCTGCTGAAAGCTAATAGCAATATTAAAAAAGGGGCTATTGCACTAACCAATTAGTGTGATAGCCCTTTTTGTCTGCAATAATTTGCAAGGATATATTGGAATTTGCAAGGATATATTGGATTAATGATGAAAATTATAGCAGGACATGGAATAATTATAATGAATTTGTATAAATTTAGGAAATTATGCGTAATTTGAAAATGAAGACATGTTAGATGTTTTTGTTCCAATATTAAGAAATGATTATAAATTGATAGAAACGTGTACTTACCAAGAGCCGGAAAAAGCGTTTGAATGCGGCATAACTATTTTTAACGGAGTTGAAGACGATTTGGATAAAGAAGACATCAATGGATGGAGACGGTATACAACAAAAGAATTTAATGTTTATCATTTTAGTGGCGGTCATTTTTTTATCCACGATTATTCAAAAGAAATGCTGGCTTGTGTGTTAAATCAACTAAAAGATAAAAGTGTTATTGCATAATAATTTAATAATAAAGGAGAAGATTAACATGGAAAAAAGGGATATAGTGAAAAAGTTTATAGGAAGATTTGTTGGAGGAAAGGACTTTGATGATTCAGTAAATATTTTTGAAACTGGTCTGGTAAACTCGTTATTTGTAATGCAGTTGGTTATGTTTGTTGAAAGTGAATTTGGAGTCAGTATTCAAAGTGAAGATTTGGATTTGGATAATTTTAAAGATGTCAATTCAATAGTTACCTTAATCGAATCAAAGTAAAACCAGAATACTGAAGTGTTTTATGTCTGTGGTGATTTTTAGGGGAAGGAGAGTTATGAATAACGTAAGGTTATAACATACAATTTTCGTATATGCAAAAAATAGCTGTAGTTTTTCCCGGTTCAGACAGTCAATTTGTAGGAATGTATAAATCTTTATATGATGAGTACGAGATTGTCAGGGAAACAATCGATGAGGCTGAGTGCGTAACAGGTATAAACTTAAAAGAATTATGTTTTAAGGGACCGCTTACAGCATTGGCACGGCCGGAAAACTCATATATAGCCATTGTAGCTTTTGGTGTAGCTGCATTTCGCGTTTTTGTGAGTGAAACAGGTTTGACACCGCAATTCTGTGCAGGACACAGCTTGGGAGAATTTACTGCATTAGTATGTGCAGGTGCAATCAAGCTTTCGGATGCATTGGAATTGGTCAGGATAAGAAATGAAATAAGTAAAGAGGTGCAGAGAGCTACCGGCGGAGGAATGACAATTGTTGACAATGTTGATGCGGCTTTGGTTAAGAGCATTTGCAGGCAACAGCAAAAAGATGGCAGGAAAGTCTATGTTTCGTGTTACAATTCTCCGACCCAAACGGCTATTTCCGGTATTCAGGAAGCTGTTGAAGAGACGGAAAGAATAATACATAAAGAAAACGGTTCAGTATCGCCTTTATTTAACAGTGCACCATTTCATTGCCCTGTTATGGAAAGTGGAATTGAGAAATTGAAAGAAGCATTAGAAATGGTGGTTTCTGGAGAGTTAAGATATTCTGTTATGTCAAATTATACAGGAAAGCCCTATGAAAAAATACAGGATTTGAAAGAGAACTTATTAATGCATCTGATAAATCCCGTCAGGTGGCAGGACATAATTGATTACTTTGAAAGCAAAAATGTTCAGTTGGTGATAGATTTTAGTGCCAGGAATATATTTGAGAACATAATAAAGAATAAAAAGTCTATGAAAACTGTTTGCTTCGGAGTAAGAGAAGAAAGAGAAGCTCTCTTTGAATTATTAAAAGGTGATAATTTTAGTAAAAGTAAAACTTCACTGATTTCAAAAAGCATTATAGCTGCTGTTTCAACTCCTAATTTAAATTTTGACCAGGAAATGTATAATAATGGGGTTGTAGGCAACTACCAAAAACTTATTGATATAAGTAATGAGCTTGATAGTGGTAGAATTATTTATTCGAAAGAGGTTAAGAGAAATATAATCTACTTACTGAAGTTTATTTTTGAAGCAAAAAGGATGAATAGTGAGGAGCAGAATAGGTGGCTTCAACAGATTCTTGATGAAACTGCTTCCACTTACCTTAGCTTTGAAGCATAATTTTGTTTAATCGGATTTTATGGAAGAAATAGCGAGTATATTTTTATTATTAACGGGGAGGTCAAAATGGAGAATGTTGTTGTAGTAAAAAATCTGGAAAAAAGTTATGATACAAAGAAAGCAGTAGATGGAATCAGCTTTGCTGTTAAAAAAGGAGAAATTCTGGGCTTTTTAGGGCCTAATGGTGCGGGTAAGAGTACAATTATAAATATTCTGGCTACTTTATTGTCGGCAGATAAAGGTGAAATAACAATATTAGGATATGATTTGAAAAAAGATGTCAGAAACATCAAATATGGAATTGGAGTCGTTCCACAGGAGATAGCCATTTATGAAGAAATAAGTGCTGAAAAAAATGTGAGTTTTTTTGCAAGCTTGTATAACATTAAAGGAAAGCAACTACAGGATAAGGTCAGAGAAGCTCTGGAACTGGTGGGCCTTTATGATAAAAAAGACCAAAAACCAAAAACTTTTTCAGGCGGAATGAAAAGAAGGTTAAACATTGCTTGCGGTATAGTGCATCAGCCTCAGATTATTATCATGGATGAGCCTACAGTTGGAATTGACCCTCAGTCGAGAAACCATATACTCGAATCAATAAAAATTCTGAAACAGAAAGGTGCAACGGTTATCTACTCCACACACTATATGGAAGAGGTAGAGGCTATTTCTGACAGGATTATTATTTTAAATGAAGGAAAGGTTATCGCAGAAGGAACAAAAGAAGAGTTAAACAAAATAGTAAATGATGAGGTGACCTATTCATTCAATGTTCAGAATCTATCTAATCTGAAAGAAGAGCAATTCAGTAAAATCAGTGGTGTAAAAAAAGTCAAAATATCTGAAGACAATACTATTGAAATAAGTACTGAGAAGTTAAAGGACAATCTCAATGAAATAATTATGGTAATTACTACAAATCAATGTAAAATTGAGAATATGAGCAGAACCGAAGCGTCCCTGGAAACTACCTTCCTGGAGTTGACAGGAAGAACGCTGAGAGATTAGGAGGAGCTGTATGAACTTTTTCAGGATTCTGAAATTTGATTTTTTAAACATTTTAAGAACACCAATGCTTGTAATTATAAATACAATCTTTCCTTTAATTTTGTGGTGGGGATTTGGTATAATTACACACAGTCGTTTTGGAGGGGGAAATATAAGTTCCTATGATTATTATGGGGTCACAACCATGATTTTAGGAGGAATACTTATTTCCATGACAGTTACAAATACATTTATGGAAGCAAATGTAAAAAGACCGAATCTTAGGATTTCTTATGCACCGGTTTCCAAAACAGAAATATATTTGTCAAAATTGCTATCTACTTTTATTTTTGCAGCCATTTCATATAGTTTGCTGACTTTAATAGAAAGTTATGTTTTCCATTGTAATTTTGGGGGCAACAGAATTCTATATATTTTATTGCTTTTCAACGTGCTTATATTTTTTGGCTGTAGCATTGGTACAATGGTATGCTGCTTTGCAAAAAGTGAAGAAAAAGCAAATGCAATTATGCCTATGGTGTCATTAGTCTTAATATTATTTAGCGGTATATTTATTCCACTTGGGCATTTTGGTAAAGTTATGGAGGCGGTTTCCAATATGTCTCCGGTCAAGTGGGTGACCCTATGTGCGTTTCAAATTATTTATGACAACAACTTCAGCTTATATGTTCCAGTTATAGCAAGCTTACTTATACTTTCAATTGTTTGTATTTCAGTATGTCAGATAATTTTTAAGCCGGAGGACTATTTATGATGAATTTTATCCCATTATTAAAAAACAAAATGGACAGGATTTTGTTGAAGAAGGAGATATTTGTAATTGCAATCATTATTATACCTATAATGATTTTTACTGCGGTGTTATTGTCGGGAAGAGAAAGTATGAAAACAAAAATTGCTTTGATTACAGAAGATGTGGCAAGTATTGATGTACAAAGTTTCCCTGAAAACGATAAATTTGATATCAAAGTGATGAGTAAAAAACCTGAAGTGTCTGATCTTTTGTTTGGTTACTATGATGCTACCGTAGAAAAAAATAATGGAGAATATATAGTAACGACTGTAATAAAAAGCAAATCAGATAAACAGATAATAGAAGACTTTTTCAATAAAGGGAAAAGTCCTGATAACTATGAAAGTCAGGAAAGAGAAAGAGGATTGGGTACAAAAGTTTTGGGATTTATTCTTATGATTGTTCTAATGCAGGGGGTAGCCTTAACAATCCTTTATCCGGAAGATAAAACCCTGAAAACCTTCGGGAGGATATTAACAGCGCCGGTTAGTGAAAATCAGTATATTTTCGCTCAAGGAGTATTTACCTTTTTGTGGGTTTATATACCAACCTATTTGGCTGTTGTTATTACAAAAGAATGTTTTTCAGTCAATATGGGATTTAGCCTTGGAATGCTGGCATTGTTGGTTGGAATTCTAAGTCTTTTGTCAACTGGGTTCGGGTTGTTTATTTCTTCTGTCCTTAAGCAGAACATCACACTTACAGCAAGTGGAATTGCGATTGTGACTTCTTTATTAGCGGGTTGCATGGTTTCCTTTTCAGCCGCAAATAAAGTTCTCAATATTCTTCTTGGGATTATTCCTCAAAAGGCATTTATGACAATGAGTGACGGGATTGAAAAAGGGAAGAGCATTCTTGAATTTCCAGGCGAGCTTATTTATCTGTTTATTTGGGTATTTGCACTTTGGTTATTTGGAAGTTATATAATTAAAGGAAAAGTAAAAAAAGGTATTTATTAGAATGGAACAATCTGAACAGCTTGAAGATCCTTTAGTGTTCAAATAAAAATTTTTTGAGGGGGGCACACATATGTCAGTTAACAACCTTGAACTAACAAATCAACAGAAAGAGAAACAGGAGGAATTTAAAGCTTTTGTTGATGCTGAAATTGTACCTGTAGCAGGGCAATTTGATCAGGAAGAATATATGCCTAAATCTATTATACAGAAAATGATTGATAAAGGATATTGGGGGGCGGAATTGCCTTCCGAGTTCGGCGGATCCGATATGGACAATATAACATATGGTTTATTCAATGAAGAGATAGGCAGGGGCTGTGCTAATGTACGTAATATGATAGGAGTTCAAGGAATGGTTTCTTCTTCTATTCTTCGTTGGGGTACAAAAGAGCAGAAAGAGAAATGGCTCCCACGGCTTAGTTCCGGTGAATTAACAGCAGCATTTGCCATAACTGAGCCTGACATTGGAAGTGATATAAAAAATATTAATACAACAGTTAAATTAGAGGGCTCTGAATATGTGATCAACGGTAGTAAAAAGTGGATAACTTTTGGACAAAATGCTGATCTTATTATGATCTTTGCTCATTGTGACGGTAAAGTTGGGGCTTTTTTAGTTGAAAGAAACACTCCAGGTTTTTCAAGCAAGCCTATAACAGGATTGTTGGGATTCAGAGGTTCAATGCTGGCAGAGTTAAAGTTGGAGAATTGCAGAATACCTGCAAACCAGTTAGTTGGAAAACTTGGTTTTGGATTGTCACTAGTAGCAAATCATGGACTGGTACATGGACGATACAGTACTGCATGGGGTGCTGTAGGGTTAGCACAGGCATGTTTGAATGCTTGTCTGGAGTTCGCGAGGCATGTTGCCGAGCCGATGGTTTGAAAGAAAACCTGTCACCTAGCTAATGGGAAGACAAGCTGTAGGCAAGGGCGTTTTCGGTGACGAAAGGGTCTGAAGGAAGGCGATGGTGGTTATTGGAACGGAATGCAAATGAACCAATGTTGGCGGATGTAGTGGATAACCCTGCTTCAGGTGGGAAAGTCCTAAAATTAGCTGAACTACATACGTTAGGAGGGTCGTTTTAATAAC